>CBFIFY010000016.1:0-72391 GCA_965661985.1 uncultured Myxococcota bacterium
CACCTGTCTACCCCCAACTCAATAGTAGAATAACCAGATTTTTGGAACTTGACAGTACGAATCTGTAAAGATAGTGATGGGACAAATTAATCAATACGAATAAACAATGTGAACAGGGTATTTTTAGAGGTACAAATGAATATTGTAAAGAACAAAGAAAGCATCACAAAGTTTCCATACTTACACGCATCAAGCTTCCAGCACCCGCACGATGTAGCGGCTACGAAAGCATTGGAAAGTGTACCGTTGCTTCCAACTGTATTGTCTTGGATGATTGGAAACAGTGTTGAAGTTATGATGAGACAGCGGTATTTATCAAACAGTTTACGAATCGATAAGAAAAATGGTGGATACATTTATGAGGCTTTTGAACATGCGGCCGCTGTATTGGATCTGAAAGCCATGCCAGAGATTTTTATCCAAAATAGTCCCATCTTTAATGCTTACGCCATGGGAACGGAACGTCCTCAAATTGTACTGACCTCATCTTTGATAGATGCCTTCTCTGAAGACGAAATTTTGGGTGTCGTGGGGCATGAGTTGGGACACATCAAGTGCAACCACATGTTGAACAAAACATTTTGCAATTTAATCAATACAATTGGGTTGGCTGTACTGACAGAGATGATTCCAGGAGTAGGGATGGCTGCTGAAGTGGCCATCAAATATGCCATGGCAAACTGGTCCAGAAAAGCAGAACTTTCTTGCGATCGCGCTGCTCTATTGGTTACTCAGAATCCTGACATCGTCAAAAGTATGACCATGGTGCTGGCATCTGGAACGCGGAAAGTTTTACCGCACATCAGTGATGAGTCTATTCAAGCTCAATTAAACGATTATTCCGAAGTGGGTGAAAATACATTGTTGGGCAAGTTAATGATCATTGAGGAATTGGAGTATACCCACCCCATACCGATCGTTCGATATGGTGAAATTAGCAAATGGGCGAAAAGCCAAGACTATCAGGATATATTGGCTGGAAAATACACAAAAGAAATTGAGACTGAAGGCACAAAAAAATTGACCACGGTGACCATTGACGAACCTGTTGGATTGGAATGCCCCAAATGCTCTACCATTCAAAGCAGTGGCAACTTCTGTAAAAAATGCAGTACATCATTAACAAGAGCCAAAACACTCTGTACAGGATGTCTAAGTCCTGTCAGTGAATCCAGTGCTTTCTGCGGTTCTTGTGGTAAAAACCTCAGCGTCTAATACAAAACTTTGGAGCACACATGTTTTCACTACTCAAACGAGAAATGATGGTACCGCATGTTTCTTTCGACAAAGTCGTAGATACATTGAGTTATCAATATGGAAATGTCAATTTAACGATCGATATTCAGACACAAAATGAATTAAAGTTCACCCTGATTCGTGGCAAAGCCAAAACACACTTTCATTTTTACAACTTCAACGAACAGTTAAAGTTGACGGTTGAAAAGCCCCCCATTTATGTCTATTTTTTAGTTGGTTTCGCTAGTATTATCAATGTGCCTGGACTGAACTTCCTCATGTGGCCAATTATGTTCACTCTGTATACAACAATCATTCGCTGGTTCCAGTCCAGTAAGTTGAGACAGATTGCCAAGTTCATTCAAGAGGGAAGCCCAACCTCTCAACCTTCAATCCAGCAACGCACAGTCACACCAAACAGCAATCAAACCAAACCATCGCCATCTCCTGAACCTGTCGACACCACTCCGATCACCTGTGTCTCTTGTTTCAATGAAATGGATTATGACAGCAAGTTCTGCACCAAGTGTGGAACGGCTGTCTAGATTCAATCCACTGGAGAGGGGATCAAAAATACACCACAGTTTGGGCAATGGCAAATGGTGGATCGATGCAGTGCCGTCCAACACAGTTCGGTGGGCAATGTCAATCTACACCCCCCACAGGAATCACCCAAAACGGCCTCAACCGCCCTCTCTTTCTTGCTGTTCGCCAACCTGTATCGATTCGCAACACTGGGGTTCATCATCGACAACAGTCGATTCGTTTCCACCTCAATCACCTCCACTCTGTCCATAGAAGGCGCACGGAGCAAAGACAACTCTTGAGACAAAGCAACAATCTTGGCTTGATGGAGCGCGATGTTTTCCATTTCCAACGCCCGTTGCAAATCAAGTTTGTCCTGCTCTTCAAGCCCTTCAAGATATTGTGTTTCAATATTGGAAGTTTCTACTTGAAAGCGCTCAATCTGTTGGTTCGCCGAATCAGCATCTTGGAGTTGTCCACGTTGCACGCTTTGCTCGACCAAGGCTATCCGTTTGTGCAAAACCTCCAGTTGCTTTTCCCATTGTGGAATCAAGGACTCTATTTCTCGTATGCGCGTACCCGCATCAAATCGACGCTGTTTGCAGAGATGAATCTTCTTGGAGCGGTCGGAGATTTTGTCTTCGAGGTTCTGCATGGCGTTTGCCAGAGAGCGCCGTTCCAACTCCAATTTCCAGACTTGAATGAGCCTATCGTGATCCACCATTCATCCTCCGTCGAAATTGTGTACTAACCACGATGCACAGATCGGTCAATCCAAGAAGCAGAGAATCCAAGAAGCAAAGAGTCTTCAAACCGAAAATTGGGCTTTCAGTTCCCGTTTGAGAATCTTCCCAGCCCCTGAAATTGGAAGAGATGACATCAGTGTTACCGACTTGGGTACTTTGTATTTGGCGAGTTGGGTATTCATGAAACCCAGCAGTTCAGCCTCGGTAACCGAATGGTTCTCGTGCAAGACGACGCAGGCTTTACCCACTTCTCCCCACTTTGGGTCTGGCACACCGATCACCGCACACATGTACACAGCCTCGTGACGATTAAGAACCCGTTCAATCTCGGCTGGATAAACATTTTCTCCCCCAGAAATAAACATGTCTTTTTTGCGATCCACAATGAAGAAATACCCATCGTCGTCCACCTTGGCCATGTCTCCAGTATGAAAATACCCTCGTTCATCGATCACCTTTTGGGTCGCCACATCATTTCGATAATAACCAGAGCAAAAGGATGGACCTTTGAGAATCAGTTCACCGGCTTGATTGGGCGACACTTCTTGATTGTGTTCGTTGACCACACGGGCATCCACAAAGAAATTGGGCTTACCGATTGAACCCGCCTTGGAAATGGCGTCTTTCGGAGGCAACGCAAACACACCGGGGCCAAACTCGGTCATACCGAATCCTTGTTTGAACTGAATGTTCTTTTCAGCCGCATACTTTTCGACCAAACCAATGGGCAACGGCGCCCCTCCCGATGTACAAAATCGCAAACTGGACAAATCAGCGTTGTCCCAGGACTGAGCCACGGAAATCATTTGGTACATGGTGGGTACCCCTGCAAACACCGTTACCCTTTCGCGTTCGATGGTCTGCAAAACGACGTCGGCATCGAAATTGCGCATCAGCACCGTGGTTCCACCCAAAATGACGAGGGGTACAGTGTAGACAAACAAGCCTCCAGTATGAAAGAGTGGAAACACATTGAGGTAGGTGTCTCCATGCCTCAAATCGTGGATAACCGTGTTCAGAGTGTTCCAAGCGATCTGACGGTGCGACACTTTCGCCGCTTTGGGCAACCCTGTAGTCCCACCCGTAAAAATCAGCGCCGCAATGTCTTCCTCGCACACATGGTCACACAGTACAAAGGGGCGAGACACCGACTGAACCTCGCTGTAGGCAATGGCATCTTCTATGGGTGTGCCTTCCAATTGCACCAATGTCAAAGGATACGTAGACACAATTTCAGAGACTGCTGAGGAAAAGTCTTCTGAAAACAACAGAACCTTGGGCTCGACCGAGACAAATATCTCCACAATTTCTTGTGGATGCAACCGCCAATTCATCGCGGTATGAACGGCACCAAGTTTGGAACAGGCAAAAAAGCAGTCCAAGTGCTCAACCCCATCTTTGGCCAAAATGGCAACGCGGTCTCCATGTTCAATGCCTTGCTCTTGTAGCCAACCAGCCAACCGGTTTGCCCGTTCGTTGGCCTGTGCAAAGGTCAAACGCAAATCGTCTTTCCCCAAATCTATGAAAGCAACATCATTGGGTGAATACAGTTCGCGACGCGCCAAATAATCACCAAAATATGTAGATGCACTCATAAAAATCCCCCCTCGCACTATTGAACAGACAACACACGAATTTCAGCGACGTTGGTAAACCCGCTGTTTTCAGCATTGATTTGGCTTTGAAGACGGACGAGTTCCCCAAAGCATTCCGAATAAAAGCTCCGTTGACGGACCCAAAAAGAATCGCCGATCGTCGGCTCAACCTCTAACATAGTATCGACGCGATAGACATCTACAAAACGCAACGTGGGCAACCACAACTCTCCGCGCTCTCCGACAGAAACAGAATACCTATGAAGTCCAGAAAATGGCAACCCATTGCTAACGCCCCCATCAACAACCCCTTCCGAAACAAACACATCACCGACACGCATTGGAAAGCGCATCAAGGAAACTGGGGCATCGTAGACAATGCGCTGGGTTTCAGAATCGGATGGAGAAACCACTCCAAGCATCGACAGGGAGCGCGCATCAAATGTGTACAACCCCACCGTTGTTTCCTGCTCATCATTGGCAATTGCCCACTGCGCTTCGGGAAACAAAGCCCCGTACCATGTCTCACCAAGAGACTGCATGCCCACGACAGAGATGGATTGGACTTGAGCGTCTTCCATGAGATTGGAGAAATCCCACACTTGGACACCCTCTGAATCTTTGCCCAATCGATAGTCAATCGTCTGATCATTCGCAATCATATAGTCAACACTGCCCTCGCTAAGAAGTGGAAACTCATCCGCGGACAGCTCTCCGTTCAAATCTGGCAGACAGAGCGTTGGGGTCTCCAACACAAAGTTTGCATAGGGAGTTTGGTTCTCACCACACGCAAACCCAAATCCCCCGATCAGGGTCATCGATAGACACCCTACAAACCTTCGCATCCCCCCTCCTAAAATCGATACCGCAAATGGGTTCGAAACAAATGGGCGGGACTAGCCTCTTGTCCCGTAACCAGATTGTCAAACCCACCCAGCGGCATCAACAGCGCATAATCCAACTGAAAGCCCATGCCGTCTGTGGAGATGTATTCCAAACTTGGGTCCCACTCTATACCGAGTCCCTTACTTCCACTCAAGGTTGACGTTGCTTGCATGGCTTGTGAATAGACCAGCGCTTGATGAAAAGTCAAAACACCTGGACCTGCTTGGGCAATTTCCCAAGAGAGGTGTGGACGCACATATACAGCGTCGGTCACCGTTCCAACGATCTCGCGCCACAAAATCCGATCCACACGATAATCGGCATGAAAGCGAAAATTGTCAACGGTCGCATCCTGAGGAAATGCAAACTGGGCACCATCCAAGTCTCCCATCTCGGCTGCCGAAAAGTCTGAGGTTGCTCGCCCTCCAAGACCGGGTGCATCATCGCCACTGGCTGCCCCTGCATCAATGCCCCACTTCAATTTGTCTGTGGGTTGATGTTGGGTTTCCAGTGCCACTCCCCATTGTTGAGACGTCAATTCCGCACCAGAGTACACACCAGGCAACAGAGATACATTTCCGACATTTGCGGTCAAATACGCCGTTTCCAGTCCAATTTTCCACTTGGGCGCGGTGACACGAATCCACCCATCAGTTGCACGCGCACGATAATCTCTCGACATCAACGTCGTGTCTGGAACTGTCTCTGCGTCATGCAAGTACGTGTATGGGTTGTCGTAATCCTGCCTACGGGTTGCATAATAAGCTCCGTATTCGACACTTGTTCGTCCCGCACGTTGACGCCTCGACCTTGAAAAGTCCGACAGCACGTCCATCACGGCAACGCTGAAAGAATGGGCATCGTCACTGGGGTCCGCATCAATTTGAGGCACATTGTACGCGCGGTCTATGCCCTGCCCCACCGCCGCATAGTCGTAGGAAAGAGCCCACAGATGCCCTGCCAATGCTGTGATAAATCCCAGTCTGTCTGAAACATCAACCGTATTGCAATCAATACAGGTTCCATCGTTGACCAACATACCCAAACCCCATTGGGTGCTCATTCGACCAGCCACCACAAAGCCCAGTGGCGTCAAAGCCGTTGCATAGGCTTGTCGGACCACAATCGAATCTTCAGGAGCCAACTGTGAAGTACTGTCAATGGCTGTACCGTTGGGCATCGAACCCAATCGAACATTGTCCAACACATCAAAACGAAGATTGATCGCAACAGAGCCTCTTTCAGAAACACCAGACACATCAGCCCGAAAACGCATGTCACTCGAAGACAGCCACTGCCCTCCAGAAATGGGCACTGGAAAGATGGGTCGACCAGACGACGTTAAACCACGGTCCAAATCGAGGTTGTAATATCCTGTGCCGCGGATGCGCTGATACCCATGAATCTGCCAGGTTCGATGGAGACCTGGATTCAACCCTTGAGTCATCTGATCAAAGGTCTCCGCGTGAACGGTACCAATGAACGAGCACAGGAAAGCACCCCAGATCATGATCATGGTTGCTCCAAAAAGTAACGAAGATCATTGGTGGAAGGTCCATAGGCCTCAATCATTGGAAAATGCCCACAAGAACCGTATATACGAATCTGAGAATTGGACAGTTCTGACGCCAGTTTCTCCGCGACCCACACTGGCGACACCGCATCGGCAGCCCCCCAAAGCAACAACGTTGGGACTTGAATCTGAGAATATCGTTGTTGAACCTCGGCATAGCGTTGGCTTTCCACTGCCGCCAAAGCCGCTCGAACCGTTCCCGGACGATCCAGTGTCTTGTCCACGTGTTCGACAAAATCTTGGTCCACAAATCGGTACGGGTCATAAAAAGCCATTGCCATTCGATCGTCGGCACGCTCTTTGTACCAAAGTCGAAACAGCGCGGGTCCAAAGACAGGACTGCGAGACCAAACAAAGAAAGCTGGCAGTTGCTCTTCATAAACCCACCCATCGTACAATGCCATCTTGCGAATCTGCTCTGGACGATCCAGTGCCATTTGCAACGATACTGAAGAACCCCAAGAATGTGCCACCAAATCGAACTCTTGGATGTTGAGTTGTTCCAACAATCCCCACACGATGTCAGCCTGTGCCGCTGGTGAATAATCTCCTTCTGAACGGTCAGACCAACCAAAGCCTTTTAAGTCCATTCGAACCACGGTGTACTCTTTGGACAAGTCCTGTGCCAACCGAGTCCATACATCCAGCGAAGAAGCAAAACCATGAACCAGAACCACCACTGGACCAGTACCTTGTACCTCATAGCGAATCCTCGAGTCCTGCACAGTTGTATACAAAGCATCCTGTGGCTCGCCAGGCAACGGACCCTCGTGAAAGTGCAAACACCCTGCCAACAAGGACCACAACATCAGTGCGCTCCGATATGCTGGTGAAAAACAGAAGAAACGAGCCTCATTGGGGTGCCATCCGAAGCAGTTCAAACGCTTCTGTAAACTCTGCAGACTGTTCGTCCATCTGTGAAGTTGCGGTGGTCACAATGCCATAGCACTCTGACACAAAGGACATGCTCTGTGAAAGGTAGGTCAACAACCCCACTTGTCTATTGGTTTGGGTGTGTAATCTCAATACGGGAAATCGCCCAATCGGCGCTTCAAGGTGCCCTCTTGCATCCACGATGACCGTCTGAGTTTCAACGTGATAGGAATATACGCCGTTGAGTGTGCCAGTTACAACACTCTCCGTACTCCAAGAGTCCCCCGATTCAAAAGGGAAATCCAATACCTGTGCAGGTGGGTCATACACCAGCAAGGTCTCTGTCCATCCATCTTCAAAGGATGCTACACCATCGAGAAACAGACCTGTTTCAGACAGTGAAAAGACACCGTACAGTTCATTTTTTCGACTGAGAATTGTCACATAGGAAGATGTGGGAAAGGAGTCTGCAAACCAAAAATCTTGTGGTGCTGGCGTTTCTACCAGCACGGTCGTTTGCCCAGGTACAGGTGCAGAGAAATCCCATTCTCGAAGCATCCCGTCCGAGTGTTGAGAAGACTGTTGAGTCCCAGTCAAATCTATCTCAACGCCTTCAGCATAATAAAACGGCACAGACAGGCTCAAACTAGAAGGATACTCAGACCAGTCTATACGGCCATCGTCATTTGGGATGCACAAAGCATCATCCAACCCTGTGTCCGTTCCACTATCGGTGTTTTCCCCTGAATCCACGTCAACACCCGTGTCCTCCACGACAATGCACTGACCATCTGGAGCACAAACACCCTCCAAACAATCTTCATTGCTTTCACAGGCTGTCGCTTCTTTAGCGGTACAAGCAAACTGCCATAATATTGGTTGCATCAACAGTGTGAACATCGCACTCTCCCCATGACCTTATAACCCAAACCAACAGACTTGAGCAGACTCCAAGCACAATCGATGCTTAGTATTGTAAATTGATTCGGACACAGCAATACAAAGGTTGCTTTTCATCGACAAGTTAGACCACATAAAAGGACGTCGTAGGCAGTCAAAAACGATATACTACTCAAAATGCTCAGGTTTGGGCTAGAACATTGAATATTTATGACACTAGATTGAGTTGAGAAAGATATGCGCAATACGATTCCTCCCCTTGTATTGATGATGGCTTGTACGGGCAACACCGAAAAGATTGATGGCAATGGCGCACCCGAGATTCAGTCTTTGGTGATCACCGGTACAGACTTTGGTACATCGGACACCCTCACCTGCACAGTCCAGTACTCGGATCCCGACGGTGACGTTGTGACAGAAAACTATGAGTGGACCAACCAAAGTGGCGACATCATCGGAACAGCAAACACCATCACACTTCAGCTTGGGGTTGTGGAACCGACAGAGATGGTCAACTGCATGGTGACCCTAAATGACGGAACGGTTTCAGTCAGTGAAATCGTCTCGACCACCATCGAAAATACCAATCCAATAGTGGACAGTGTCAACATTGATCCCAACGATGGCATCACTCCCGAGAGCACACTGCTGTGTTCAGCAACCGCTTCTGATACAGATGGAGGAGAACCAACGCTCTCCTATGCGTGGGAAAGAAATGGGCAATCTCTGGCGTCAACGCCTTCCTTGTCCTTACCCGTTTTGGGTGATGCAGCGATGGGAGACACCTTTGTGTGTACAGCCACCGCATTGGATGAGCACGGTGGAGAGGGCAGCAATTCCAACTCGGTGACCGTTGGAAACTCTCCTCCTTCGATCGAAAGCGTAGAACTGGTGGTGGCAAACAATCCAGACTTGCCTTTCACCAGTCAGTTGGACATTGAATGCCTTGCCAACAATGTCACCGATCCAAACGAGGACATCGTCACTCTAACTTATCAATGGTCCATCAACGGATCCCTACAAAACAGTGTTGCCGGTCCAATCTTGAGTGCGCCGTTTTCCGTTGGCGATGAGGTTGGTTGTGCAGTGACTCCCAACGATGGGTTTGACGATGGCGACATCGTGGAAAGCAGTGTGGTCATTCCGAACTCACTCCCAGAAATCTTTTCCGTCGAAATTGATCCAAGCACGGACGTGGAGGCTGACAATACGCTTGTATGCACAGTGGATGCATTTGATGCAGACGATGGCGTGCTCGTCGGTCAGTACGAATGGCTAGATGGCGATGGCAATTCTGCTGGAATCGGAAACACCCTCGCACTCAACCCTGTACAAAATCGACCAGATGATGAAATCATCTGTATTGCTCGGGTAACCGACAACGATGGGGCAAATACCGAATTTCAAAGCAGCGTTTGGGTCATCAATACGGACCCTGTAGTGAGCAACTCGGCGAGCATCTCAGCAGCCCCCTCACCGACCTCTGCTGGTGTACTCACCTGTGCGGCTGGGTTTTCTGACCTCAATGATGGTACGTTGACACCAACGTACACATGGACCTTGTCTGATGGAAGCACCCTGTCCGGAAACGGCAGCACATACACCATCAATCCTGCTGAAAACAACCCAACGGACACCATTGTCTGCACCGCATCTGCAGTTGATGGAGATGGTTCCAGCATTGAAACAAGCACAACTGTGGTGATTGAAAACACCCCACCCTCCATCGACAGTCTCAGTATCGCGCCTGGAAACTCGGTAGAAGCCAATGTCACACTCGAAATGCTCCACAGCATTTCAGACATTGATGCAGAATCTCTTACCGTAGAGTACGACTGGATTGATGACTCAGGAGCATCTTTGGGAACTGGACAGACGTTGGTTTTAGACAACTCTCGACCAGTCGGCTCCACGATCACTGCCTCTTTGCTGGTCACCGACAGCTATGGTGCAACCGACAGTGCGACGGAAATCATAGACATTTTGAATACCCTACCTGTAAACGATGTGCCCGCCATCATCAGTGCCAACCCCAACCCTGTCACAACGGGGGTTCTCACCTGTACAGCCTCTTTTTCAGATTACAACAACGGTTCATTGACGCCTTCCTATACTTGGACGTTGCTTGATGGAACCCAGTTGCCATCTGTTGGAAACACGTTGACCATTGACGCAAACACCACCGATCCAACCGATGAGATATTCTGTACAGCAAGCGCATCGGATGATGACGGCGAAAGCATCAGTTCATCCACCTCCATCGTTGTACAGAACACCGCACCATCCATCGACAGTTTCAACATTACCCCAGGAAATGCCGTCGAAGCCAATGTCACACTCGAAATGGTCTTGAATGTATCGGATGTAGACAACGACACACTCTCGATCCAGTACAGTTGGTTAAACAACCAAGGACAAAGTGTTGGAACAGGATCCAGCCTGACGTTGGACAATTCCTATGCCGTTGGGACAACTCTCACGGCGGTCGCCACACTCTCCGATGAATATGGTGCCAGTGATGTAGCGACACAAACGGTCACCATTGAAAACACCTTGCCTCAAATCTCTACAGCCGCGGTCATTTCTGCAAACCCCAGTGCCATCACCGGTGGTACACTCACCTGCAATGCCACCTTCACCGATTTCAATGAAGGCAGCATCTCCCCTACCTACGCTTGGAAAAAGGGAGGCGTAACCATTGGTTCTGGCAACACATACACCATCGATGCCAACGACGCATCTCCAACGGACACCATCCAGTGCCAAGCAACGGCAACCGACGGCAGTGGAGATTCAGTTTCTTCAGTCGCATCCATTGTCGTACAAAACACCAACCCAACCGTTAACACAGTGAGCATATCCCCAAGTACGGCCTATGATGACAGTACCATCACCTGTGGATACAGCGCAACGGATGTCGACTCCAACGAATCCCAAACCCCATCCTATGCTTGGACTCGAAATGGCAGTGCCGTTGGGGGAACCAGTTCCACATACGCTGGCGCATTGAGTGTCGGAGATACCATTGGATGCTCAGTCACCGTCGTGGACAATTATGGTGGTTCAAACAGTTCGTCCGCACTGCAAACCATCAGCAACCGCGCACCGAGCATCCTCTCGGTCGCCTTGCCCACAAACATCAACTCTCAAACAGACGTGACCGTCATTGTAGCCGCCCTCGAAGACGACAACCAATCCCTGACCATCACCTACGATTGGTACAAAAAAGATGCCAGCAACGGCAATGCCGTCACAAGCATTGGCTCCAACAGCAATACACTGCCCGCATCTCAATTTGACAAACATGACGTCATCTATGTTGTTGCCACCGTCTCCGATGGAATTGCTTCCGTTACAGGCACATCGGGCAATCGTCGAATCATCAACACCTTGCCCACTGCACCCACCGTCTCTGTTAGTCCATCTACAACGAGCACCTTTGTGGGTTCAGACCTAACCTGCGCGGTCACAACGCCATCGTCAGACCTCGATGGGGATACCATCACCTACCACTTTGAATGGTTCAACCCCAGTGGTGGATTGGAGTCCGATACCTACACAACCAGTACAACCGACATATACCTTGGCAACAATGTGGACCAACTCGGAACTTGGACCTGCCAAGTCACCCCTGCTGACGATGACGGCGATGGTCCTTCAGCTACTGCTTCCACAAACGCATTGGGATTGGAAACCTGTCTAGATTACAGCAACGCAGGAAACACCGTAGATGGCGTCTACACGCTCTACATCAACGGCACCGAAATCAATGCCTATTGCGATATGAACACCGATGGGGGTGGCTGGACGCTGTTTGCCATTACGAGCAACACTCAATGTGCTGAAAGCCTACCCTTTGGTTCAAATGAACTCACAAGTGTGAGTGGTAGCGCCTATCTGACCACACTGTTCAAGGATTTCTCCCACACAGAGTTCTTACAAGATTTTCGGGCCAACGGCGTCAGTACAACTTTTGACATCATTTATGGTTTCACCAACAGCAAAACGGTGTCCCAACGCTTCAATGACTCTGTGTCCAGTGGTGAAAATGTGGACTGGATTGTGTATTACAACAATTCAACCTACACCTATTCTGGAAACTGGATGTTCTCGAGTACAGCAAACACCGCTTCCAAATGGAGTACTTCGGGTTCTGGATTTTCAAACGATGACGGTATCTGGGGCGCACAAAATGGTTCGCTCAATGGAAACTCTCCAGGTCCATACCTGGGCAATTCTGGTTGGGGTCATCAAAATCGAGATGGCTCGGACAGCATCTGTGGAACCTATTACTACAACGGAACCAGCACTACCAGTGCAAGCATTAAAAATCTAATGTTCTTCCGATGAAATCGGATTGAGGACGTGAACTACGATGGTGAATGCTGGCGACCCGCCAATATCCCAGCGGGAACGGCAATTGCCAAACTCAAAAATATCCCGATGACAGCAGGAACGGCTGGATTGGAAAAGTTCTGTACCGCCCACGCGTTGACTTGAAAGAACGCCATTCCGTACAGACCAAAGTGAACCGTCAAGGCGAGTACCACACCGAGAATAATTGGTTCACGACGCAAGTGTGGAAACAGAATTCCACAAAGGACTGGTGCCAACGACGCCGCAACGATTGCATAAGCACCAACCTGCCCAAAGATGCCCAACAGTTTGGGTGGATTCATGACAATCAAAAATGTCAACAGTCCCATGCCCACCAAGATTCCCTGTCCCGCAAAATAGGCGATCTTTGACTGGGTCTTGGGGTCTTTGTCCTTGAGCAAAGTATCTTTCGACAAGTTCAAAAACAAGTCATTGGCAGCCACAGAAGACAGGGCGACCAAAATCCCATCGAGGGTAGACATCCCTGCAGACATCAATGCCACCATGATGACCGCCCGCAACGTATCTGAAAAACTTTCTGTAATGTAGACCGCCATCACCATATCTTGACGAAAAGCTCCGGTGGTGGGATCGGTAAACAGTTCTGCACCCATTCCCTTGAGGTGCGCATAGACCCCAACAAAGAGCAAGGCCGAAAAGATCAGCGACACCCCAATCGCCACACCCAAATATTGCCAAACTTGCTTTTCACTCTTCACATACAAAGCCTTGATGAGAATATGGGGTTGGGTCATCAAGGCAAAGCCCACGACAAAGCCAGAAACATATACCGAAAAGAAACTGTTGAACAACGTGGAAGATGGATTGATCCATTTGGTCAAATCGGGATCCACCTGCGCGATGGTCTCGGTCACATTGCCTTGAAACAACAAGGGCAATCCTTCTGCAACGATGATGACAGCCACAATGGTCATCAAAATACCCTGTACGGTGTTGGTATAGGCATGGGCGTAAGTGCCCCCAATAAAGATGTACCCAAACACAAACACAATGATGAGCGTAATGGCCTCCATGTTGCTCAATCCCAGTTCCGCCTGCATCACAATCGACAATGCACCCACAATCAACACCGCGAAGGTCAAGGACAGCAACGAAATCACCGAAAAGGCAATGGTCAACAGTGGAGATTCATAGCGCTGTCCAATCCATTGAGGCAACGTCAAGGCATTGGTCTTTTTTCCGACGCGTCGAAAGCCAAAACTCATGATCAGCAAGCCCAAAATCACCCCTGACCCAGCAGCGACACCAAAATGCATCAGCGCGGAGTACCCGTGCACATATACAAAACCAGGATTGATGACAAAGGTTGCCGTCGAGGCAATGGAGGCGGCCAACGTGATGCCCACCACGATTGGATTCATGTCTCCAGAGCCCACAGCAAAACTTTCAATGTCCTGTGTTTTGAGCCAGCCAACGATGGACAAGCCCAATGTCAACAGCAAATAGCCAATGAACAAGCTCCATACCAGCGGATTTTGTTGAATTAGTTCGATGTAATGCATCACACTCGTCCCTGTTGTAAATGAGAGTCCAAAAAGTTCAAAAAATCGAAAGTCCTTGTATCATCCATAAGATTCATTCAACATCTTGAAATATGGATCATCACAGAAAAAACACAAAACAGTGGGTCGAAACCCACTGTTCAAATGCACTGTGTAGAATGTCGAATCAGCTCAAACGCAATCCACCATCGACTTCAACACAACGACCTGTGAAGTAATCACACTCAATCATGAATTTGATCGCTTGGAACATTTCTTCTGGCTCTCCCACTCGACGTAGTGGCACAGGCTTCACAACTTTTTCCAACATCTCTGGTGGCATGCCTTCCAAAATTGGCGTGCGGGTAAACCCTGGAGCAATTGCGCCTGAACGAATGCCGTATCGTCCCAATTCACCAGCCCACAATGCTGTCATCGACACCAATCCTGCTTTGGCGGCAGAATAGTTGGACTGACCTTGATTACCATTCTTGGAGATTGAAGACACAGAAATGATCACACCTTCTTTCTTGCCGTTTGCAATGTGCCATTCAGCGTAGGCACGCGCACCCAAAAATACACCTGTCAGATTGACATCGATGACTTGACGCCATTTGTTGTTGGACATGACTTTTACGTCACCTGTCTTGCGGTCCTTTTTCGCCATCATTCCATCGCGAATGATACCGGCATTGTTGATGATCCCATGTACATCGCCAAAGCTATCCACAGCCGTTTGAATGAAAGACTTGAAGTTTTCAGTAGACTTGTCAATTCCGTATACGATCTCACCGTCGACAACGCTGTCACGCTCTGCCACATTGAGAACCACACCTTTGACGCCGCCTTCTAGGCTCGCACCTTCCGCTTCTACACTTGCAATCTTCTCAGCATCCAAGTCACAAAATACGACGTTGGCACCAAGTTTCGCCAATTCCAACGTGAAACTCTTTCCCATGCCTTGAGCACCACCGGTGACCAAAAAAGTTTTGCCTTTGATTTCCATAATTCACTCCTATAAAATGATTGATAACTACTTTTGTTGCATTGCAACATAGCAAAACAAACGTATCCATCTATAGGGTGATTTGTCCAAAAAGAAAGTATTTTTTTGAACGAATATATGCACATGCTGAACTTTAGTTGAGTTTGTCGGTCACGTCGACAATGTGCAACTGTCGCCAGTTGGACCCTTCGGAAGGCAATCCTGTGTAGGCCAAATACACTTTGGAGCCCACTTGGGTCAAAGATGGTTCTGCACAAGCCTGATGTGGTGTTTTGACCTGAATGGTTTTGCTTCCATCCACTTTGGTCAACCAAATACTGGTCGCTTGATCAGGGTTTTCCAGTCCGTAGGCAACCCACTTTCCATCTGGACTCAAGGCAGGTGAGGCGCGAAACGGCAAGCGGATATCCTTGGCCAAAATCTTAGACTGCTTTGGACCGTTGGAAATTGCAACGTCCCAAACACCTCCGCCACGCTCACTGGTAAAATAAATCACAGAAGAACCAACCCACTGTGGACGCGTCTGATCTCCAGCACCGCCAACCCAATCGCTGTCCACACCACCTTTGTTGACAAAGATATCTTCGGCGTCGTTTTGCTTGCGCGTGTATACAATGTCGCCACTTTCATTAAAGTGAGGAGACATCTCTGAGTATTCAGAGTTGGTCACCTGCTTCGTTGTTTTCCAATCTTTCAAACTCAGCGTATACACGTCCCCTTTACCCGTCTGGTCACTCACAAAGAGCATGCTCATACCGTCAGCACTAAAGGATGGCCAAGACAAATCACCAGAGACGACACTTTCTGGAACTGGGTATGGTGGTTGTCCGTTGAAAGAATACATATACAATCGATTTGAACCACCTTTGTGTGAGCCCTCAAAGAGCAATGCCTTGTTCACGGGGTTCCACGTTGGTGCAGCGGTAACGGTTCCGCTCGAACCACCAAAAGACGTCTGCTCGACTTTGAGTCCCATCTTTTCTGGTACTCCGGCATTCTTTCCACCGTCAATGGTCGCTACAAACAAGGTAATGCTTCCCGTTTGACCATTGATTTCAAACGCTACTTTTTTGCCATCCGGTGACCATACTGGATTCATGGCGTGACCATCCATGGGCACCTGCACTTGCTCTGCTTGCGCACTTTGTAACCCCATCATCAACAGTGTCGTAATCATTGTTTTTCTCCCTTCATGCGTTCCAAATCATTTTCATACATGTGTTTAGTTCTACGTTCCCTTTGCCACACTGACTTTCCATACTCATTTTATGGTCAAAGACACCTGTCCCCAGGTATACCATCGAGTCCCATCGGATTGGGCGCCCACATATGTGGATATTCCACCCAACAAACCATCTCCAATATCCATTCCTGCATACGTCACCCCACCAGAGAGCCCAGAAGCCAAAATGCTTCCCTGTACAGGTACATAATCCCCTTGCCCTTGTGTGTATTCCACAGATTCTGGACTTAAGTTGAGCCCCTGTGTTTGAACGCTGGCAAATTCAGTGATGGGTCCCACCAAGACCTCAACATCGTTGAACGTCATCGATGCGGCTAGCCAACCAAAGGCGCCATTGTACAGTGTCGGTGTGGCATCGTACCCTGTCGTAGTCAAGCCTGAAAGAGTAGGGGCTTCACCAGCACCAAATGAACCGTGGTACCCCACTTCAGCAACCACCGATAGTGCATCTGAAAGTCCGTACCCAACGCCCACACCCACGCGTGTTCCAACACCACCAAATGCCTGTGCTTGGCCTGTTTGCTCTGTTGTGCCAGCATTCGCGGCGGCCAACCCCAAGTCTATTCGAAGTCCCACTGCGCCATCTCCAGCGCTTTTCGAACCTGAGCCTGTGTCTTTTGACTTTTCAGAATCTCCTTTGGCGACTTTATCCTTTGCTTTGCCTGCGCCTTCGGGACGTACGACGACGGTGACGCCTGAATTTCCTTGCTCAACCTTAAAGGTAGACCCTGCAATCGTGTACTCTCCAAACGGAATATACCCTTGGAACTTTCGGTTTTCCTGAATGGCCTGTTGTGCAAATGCCAATGCCAGTTGCTGATCTGGAAAGAAGGGCATCATGGCAATCGTTAATTCTGGGACGGTCTCAAACTTCTTGGGCACCTTGATGGTAACGGGACCATAGGTGGCTGTGATAGAATCATACCATTGACGGGTCTTGTCGCTTTCTTCAATTGCCAACGCAAAACCCAAACGCTCTTTTACTGAGGCCACGTTCCCAATGTTGCTCGCGGCTTCCGCACCCAACAAATGCATCTCAACAGTCGGTTCTGCTTTGGAAAACTCAGACAGTTGCTGATAGCGCTTTTCCACCACTGCCCAATTTGCATTCTCGCGAAACTGCTTCATATCTTCAAGAATACGAGCCATCTCTGCTTGCTCTTCCTCTACGGACGCCGCGCTTGCAACCTGTACAAGCACCATCAAAGGCAGTATACTCATGGAGCCTCTCCTGCATTGGGTGAAACAGTTTTGTCTTCTTTGTCTTTTTTGTCTTTGGGCTGATCCAAATCTGCGATTTGACTTGAATCTGCACACAGTGCGTGACAGGCTACCGAATGTCCATTCGACAACGAAGTCAATTGTGGGAGTGACTGCGTACACTTCGATTGTAACACAATTGAACAGTTGCCATGGAAAGGACATCCCTCTTTCGACAATTCTTTTTCAGGCAAGGGGGATCCCCATGGGTCAAATAGCAATTTCGAATAGGGATGCTGTGGTTCATTCTTTGATAAATCCAAAATCTCGATAGCTCGCCCGGCCAACATCACGTAAATTCGATTGCACCAATGCTTGGCTTCTGCCATATCGTGCGTCACCAAAATGCAACCAGCATCTTTTGGAAGATTTCCGAACAACGCTTCCAACACAGAGTCTCGCCTATCGGGATCTAAGCCACTGGTGGGCTCATCGGCCACAATGAGTTTTGGGTTCAAAGCCAATACCCTCGCCAACGTAACCCTTCGTTGCTCTCCGCCAGACATCTCTCTAGGTAGCGCGTGCAACCGCTCGCTAAGTCCCAAGGAGGTCAACAATTTTCGGGCTTCTACTTTGGCATCTGTAGCAGACCGACCGGCCAATACTTGAAAGGTCTCTGCAATGTGTTCCAATGCCGTCTGTTGTGGATTGAGTGCCGACATAGAATCCTGCGGAACATATTGAAACTTGGCTCTCAGTGGGCGTCGTTGAGATTCACTCAACCCATCCCATCGCTGTCCGTCCAGCCAAATCTCCCCACTGGTTGGCTCTTCCAACCCCAGAATCATACGAGAAACCGTTGTTTTTCCAGAACCAGACTGTCCCACAAGGGCGATAATTTCTCCAGGTCCCACCTGTAAATCAACCCCCTGTACAGCTTTAACTTGGCGCACGGGAGACCAAGGAAAGGTACCTCGTTGTTCGAAAGTCTTCACCAATTGCTTCACTTCAACAATCATGAGTCCTCCGGAACGTAAGGCTTCAACCGGACCACTGCATCGGCAATCCGATCAACGGTGTCTTCATGGTGACTGATCAAGACCAACCCCGCACCATTTTGACGCACCACACGAACCAGCAATTCAATTACTGCCCGACGCAATACCGGATCCAACCCCGTTTCTGGTTCATCGGCAATGACCAACTGTGGATTCGGAGCAATCGCGATGGCCAATGCCGCACGTTGACACATTCCACCGCTCAACTCACTGGGTAATGCGCCCACAGAGGCACGATCAAGACCAACTTGCCCCAAGATTCGCAAGATTTCTTTGGACAATGATGTCGGTGGATTTGGACGTCTGGCGATGGCCATTTCCATTTGTCGACCGATTGTACGACCCGGATTGAGTGCTGAAGATGCAGATTGTGGTGAATAGGTAATGAAGTGCCCACGTAGGTGCCTGGTTTGTTTCAACAATTTCTGCTGGGCCGACATCCCTTTGCCAACCACATTGGCAAACCAATCTTTTTTTGCGTCAATTGTTGGATAGCGAAGGTGTCCCCCTTTCAATCCAGGAGACACATCGAGTACCGACATCATCGCACGTGCAGTCAATGACTTTCCAGAACCGCTGGGTCCACACAGCGCCGTCACTTGCTCGGGGAAAATATCCACATCGACACCTTTGACCAAATCTCTTTGGTGGGTGGCGATCCACAAGTCTCGAAGCTCAATCAGTTGATTCATCTCGCCTCCGCCGCTTTGCTCAAAGCTGTTGCCGTCAACACAACCAAGCCCAACAACGCCAGTCCAACAGCGAGCACATGTCCTGTGTCCATTCCCAAGGCCAACCACAAATAGCCTTCTTTGAGCAGATCAGCCCAAGATCGAAGGTTGTCAGAATGGGTAAAAGAGGACTGATTTTCCACGACTGCAAGATAGGACAGCGCGACTTCCAAAAAGGCCACCGACATCATCGCTTCTGCCCCCTGTCGGACCAACACTGGACGAAGATTCAACACAACAATGTGGTGCATATAGATTCTCCACGCACCGAAACCGTGTGCTTTCAATGCCTCCACAAACCGCGTTCCCCCCAAGCGAGCAGCGACCGCACCCGCCTCGTCGATGGCACCCGGCGCACACAGTATCGACCACACAACCGCCAAGGGCAGCAAGGACCGCCAATCGGTTGGCAACAATAAAGCGACAACGAGGATCACCACCATTCTAGGCAGAGCACCAATGATCTCCCCGATAAACTGAATGATGGTTTGCACGGTCGGCCACTCAACACAGCGCAACAATCCACCCACCATGCCAAACAATGCCACGAGCACCCCCGCCAACAAAGAGGGTATGGCGATCACTTTCGCACCCTGAGTGGCGTATTCAATGAGTGGACGGCCTTTCATATCTGTACCCAACGGCCAATACTCCCAAGGTTTCAACGAACGCTGAGACCGATCAATGGTACTGGGAAATTCAGGGGCATTCCAAGCCAACGCCAACAGAATGACAAAACAAAGCACCGAAAAAGCAATGTACATATGTCGTCGATTCATGCTGGTCCTCCCACATCCAAATCAATGTGTGGAGACCGTCGTTGATGGAGATTTTGCAGTATCTCCACAACCGCCTGAAAGAACAACAGTGCGGACGACAATGTTGCAAAGACTGTTGCCGCAGCGAGTACCACACCAAAATCTTGTTTTAGGGTACCCCTCCAAAGCAACGCACCAAAACCGTCGATCTTGACGATGACCTCGACGATCACTGCACTGCTTAACAGTTGAACAATCCGAGAGCGGTACTGTCCCACCAAAGCACCAGCCAAGTTTGGCAATGTATTGGAGAAATTGCTCTCTCCTCGCAAAATCGAAATTCCAACATACCTTTGCTGATTTTCTTGCTCAAACATGGAACGGTTTCCAAGAATTGATCCACTGAGTGCGCCATCGGCAACGCCCAATGTCAATGCAGCCGCCACCATTCGCACCCAATATCCAAGTCCGTCTTCACCTGCACCCGCAAAATTCAACTCTACGATTGCAGCGGCCACCAGCGCCAAGACAACCACTGGCAACACACTCAAAAATACCAGTACTGAGTCCCATTTCTTTGAGGGCTTTTGAAAGGCCCCCAACATCGAACCTGCTGTAATGGGAATCAATGCCAGTACAATCAAAAGCAATGTGTTGGGTATGGTTTGCGTCATCAACTCAATGACGGGTTTTCCCGTCAACACGCGCCACGAATCGCCAAAGTCCAACTGAAGCGCTGAAGATACCCAGTGTCCATAGAACGACCACGGCCCTTTGTCCAAGTGCCACCGTGCAGCAAGTTCTTCTCCACCGGTACAAATACTTGGTGGACAAATTATTTCTGCTGGATTTCCAGGAAGCGCCCAAATCAAGGCCGTAATTAAGCCGGGCACCAACAACGGTAGCCCGATTGCGACAACAGCCCTCGCCAACGGTTGGATCCACCAAAATTTCACGAATTACACTTCCTTCTTACTTGATCTGACTCTGTACACAAACTTATACTGGCACGGCCTGAGTGTTGTTCAAGAAGCAAATCACTTCGAAACATACCAACGGTTGATGTCAGTGAAGTAATAATAGGGCGAAATGGTGATGTCCTTGACTTCAGCACGCCAAGCAGACTTTGTATCCAACTTCCACAAAAACAAATATGGTAAGTCATCTGCCAACTGAGAGTGCAACTTGTGATACGCATTCTTTGCTGTGTCTGTGGTACGGGCTTTTTCATATTCAACGAGCGTTGTATCCACTTCGGGATTGGAGTAGTTGAAGATGTTGTGTCGACCTTGGAATTTGGTCTCAGACCGTGTTTGAAACAGATCATTGACATCTTCATTAATTCCAAAGGACCACTTTCCGATCAACATGTCGTACTCTTTGGTCAATTGCCCCGTTATTGCTTTGCGATTCCAATCATCGGTGTTGACTTTCGAAAATTGCGCTTGAAAACCAGCCGCGATCAACTGGTTGGCAATCTGGGTTCCCAAGTCCGTGGCTTCCTTGCCCAACTTCGCATCCATTCCAATTCGAAGTGCGACTGGCTTGCCCTCGTGGAACCACAATCCATTCTTTTCCAACCCTGCGGCACTCAACAAGGCTTCTGCTTTTCGTTTATCCGCAAATTCGACGGGTGGTACTTGGTGGTTGTAATATGCACTGGACTGTACGAATGGTCCAGAAATGAACTCACACGGTGACTCTTTGTCATTTTTGTCAAACCCAATACTCTTTTCGCGCAATTCACTGCGATCCAAACTGTAATTCAACGCTTGACGCACTTCTTTGATTGCCAGTGGTCCAGAATTGGTGTTCAATGCAATGAACCACCAAGAGCGCAGGTCATACCCACGAAGTTGAACTTCACTTTCCGTTTGAAGTTCTGGACGGTAAATGGGAGGCACACTGACGATTCCGTGCATCGCACCGTTGCGCAAGGTACTGATCTGTACTGCGGGGTCTTGACCTTCAGACATCTTCATCGCGTCAATCTTTGGACTGTGGTGAGACGTTTTTGTGTGAGCCTCGAAACGAGCCGCCAACGTACCCATACGTCCCTTCATCGGACCGGTTCCGACAGGCTGGTTGGCAAACTCAGTGTCTGGCTGTACCGCCGTTGAAGAAAATTCAGACTTCGGAAGCACGAAGAACTTCAATCGCTCACGAGGGTTGTGGTACACGCGCTTGAATGTCACCTTGGCGACATTGTTTTTCTCTACGGAGCAACCCTGCAAATGCTCGCGATAATAATGAGCGATTGGGGACGGTGTCCGAACGTTGAGCATAGCATCAATGGTGAAGCAGATATCGTTTGCAGTAAAGTTTTTGCCGTTGTGCCACTTGATGCCGTCTTTGATCGTCAACCGCAACGACTTACCAGCGTCTTCAATTTTGGTCTGCGATTCATCGATCAAACGACTGGTCAAAGTATTTGTCGTGGGGTTGTTGTAATACAACCGATCGAAATAGAGCTCATGCGCACGGTTGTCTACCATTGTAGTTGCAAACAAGGGATTGAGTGTAGACGGTTTCGCTTCGTCATAGAACTGTACTTCAACAGCAGTTCCCAAGACGGCAGATGTGAGTACTACCCCACCAAGCATCCAAGTTCTTTTCATATGCGTTGTCCTCCAAGACAAGTCCATTGTAATACATATACCACAAAGGGGCGATTCTTATTCCCTCAATTTGCTGCCCCAGGTACGCCTGCAGATCGTCCTAGACGGATTTGCAACGTTCCAAGTGGATGCCCAGCGACTCTGAACGCTGGAAAATCACCGCTGTATTTGTGCAGCATATCCTGTGCGCGCAACGGGTACCGATTCTGAACATCCCAAGCGGCAAAACTAGCAAGAAACAGCGCATCCTTTGAATTTTGCAATGCCAAATCTCTGGCGTTCAATCGAAGACGCCCTGAATCTTCTCGTTGGTCGAGTTTATCTGCCACCAACACGCCCGCTATCAAGACAGCCTGTTCAGCGAAGTCCGCAAACAGTGGATAAAATGGCTCATCTTTCCCTTGGGATTCCTTCATCGCTTCGAGAATGGCCAGTTCCAACTGACCAGCCGCATCCAATACCTTGGGCACATCCAGTTGGTCATCCACCAAACACTTCTCTAAGATTTCAGCCAGCACACTGGTGTTCGACCACTGACTCAACGTCTGTGTTGGGGTCGAAGAAAACTGAAGATCGTACAAAAACAAGGCATCTTCAGCGACCAAGTTGCGACTCAGAAACAACCAAGCGTCATCCAACACTTCCGGTTTGAGTTCGGACAGATTGGTTGCTGCCTGTCCTTTCGCATAGGTATATTCCATCGGAGTCAGCCACGGTCCCATAAACACATCCACCCATCTGGGGTCCATGTTGTTTTGGGTCGCCAACTCTTTGGCAAACTGCTCGTGCCATCTTGAGCGAACCCATAATTCGGTAGAATCCGTCGCTTCCGCAGAGACACCTTCCAACGTTGTAGACATTGAAAAGTGGGGAACGCTCTCAGGACGAAATTTGTCTTTGGCTGAATCTGTCATTGGTGGAATATTGACGTAATGCCCCTCAATCACATTTTCAGGGGTCCACCCTTCATTGGAAACAACTGTATTCCACTGTGTCGAATACCCTTTCAGTTGCGCATTGCCACCATTTCCAACACTCTCAAAATCACCCTTTGCCGTTGTGTACTCGCCCAATAAGGTTCTGGATACCGCTCTCAAATACAGCGTGTCTGGTCCATCTTCTTCTTGGCGATCGGTGTCATAAATGTGGTTGGTGGCGTGTGCGTGCATCAAGGTCGCCTGTCGATAAATGCCAGCATACTCCGCTTGCATACGCACATCTCCGACCCCAGATGCGCCGCTCAAAGCGCTGGCGTAATCTCGATTGAACAAGCCAGTCCAACCTGGATCTCCTTCAAATTTACTTCGCCATTGACTGTCTGCGGCTTTGAATACCCACGTACGTTGAATCTTTTCGGCAGCCAGCACCTCAGGTTTATTGACTTCACTGGACTCTTCTGTTGTTTCAGAGTCGCCCGAGCAACCAACCACATATAAAGGCAACAACGAGAGGATTCCAAACAGCGTTCTCTTCATCATTATCATTGACAAAACCCTACATCACCTTGTGTAGCGGACACACACAAACTCATTGCGGCTTTTGTAGATTGACCAGATGCACGCGCATAATCCAACCACTCTTTGGCGTAATTTTTTGCCTGACCACGATAGTTTTCCGCTTTGCTTTTGTTTGAAGCCGAGTTGTCTGATACCAACTTGTTTTCCGCATTCATCCACAACTGGTTTGCCGCAGTCGCCCGCAATCCGTGGAGTGCATTGACGTTCTTTTTGAATTCACCACCCGACCATTGGTGCTTGTTCGCCAATGCCGCCTCAGACCACTTGATGACCTTTGATGCTGACCCAACGCCCTTTTTGGATAGGAAATATGCATATCGCATACACACTACTGGATCAGATTGATCATAGTTTTGCAGGTGTCGACCGACCAGTCTGGACCACTCTCCCATATCCCGAGACGCTTCAGCGTTGTTGATCAACAACAAACTCACATCCCGCTTCTGGGTCAACGGAATGCCACTGCTAATTTTGCGCTCCAAACAAGATTTGTCATCCCCACTCAGTTCCCCCATCATGGCAGAACCTTCCAACAGCATCAAATCATCACAGCCCTCTTGAGACAAGTCGACAGAAGGTTCAGGGACCGGTTCTGGCTCAGGAATGACCTCAGGTTCAGGTACTGGCTCGGGTTCTGGAACGACTTCCGGTTCTGGTACTGGCTCTGGTTCAGGCACAGGTTCCGGTATACGCTCAACCTTTGTCACTTTTGCCACTGGGGTAGGCTTTGGCTTTTTAACAACAGGCTTTTCTACTGGTTCTTCCGCTGGCTCTGGCTCTACTTCCGCCACCACTTCAGGGTACTCACCGACCATCTCAAAAGGAGAATGACCAGGTAGAGGTTCAAAGTCGAAGAAAGAGACTCTCGACTGCGGATTGTGTAAAATCCCACGACCGTCCGTTACAGAATCTACAGTCAATTCATCGCCATCTGACAAACAGGACACCCAACCGTTGTTGCAGACCAAGCCACTAAAAGCATTTTCAAATTGCTTTCCCGCCGCCGTTGACTGAACAGACCACAACGACAACAACCCACATACACCCAAACCACATACTTTGGTAATGGTTGTGCTTTGAAAAGAACTGAATCCAAATTTCATCATTGCGCCCCTCCAGGACCACTGTCGGTTTTCACTGTGTCTCTGCCAAATGGAATGATCGTGTCGTCCAACTTTGGTGCGATGATTTCCATTTTTTCGAGTTGAATCTCAATCACATTGTTGCGACGACGAACGTCATACTTGGCAACTTGGGTCATGTAGCCAGATGCAGACACAGAGAATTCTTCTGTATTCCCTGGCAAAAACATGTGTATTTCACCGGATGAATCAATACTTTCAGTATCTTTCCAAGAACCTGTCACCGAGTTCACTCGAGATGGTTGTGACGCATCTGCGTGCTTGACCACAGCTGTGGGAATGGGCTCACTTGTCTCAGCATCCAAGACCGTAATCTCAATTTCCACACCTTCATCGCCTTTGTTCTTTTTTGCGTCTGCAGTGCCAGACCACATCATAAGGCCTGATAGGACGGCAACCATTCCCAACTTTGTAATATTCAGTTTGATACTCATCTTACAACCCTCCTTCTAAAAATCGTTCAAACACATCCGAATCTACCAAATCCAAAGCTCGAGACTTTTGATTGGCAGAATACGCCGCATACGCAGCCCCTGTACCGTTCAAGCCTGACAGCAGGGCACTGCCGTCTTTGTCAATTGAACTCAACACAACCACAGTTGTGGCTTTGGCGTCGTTCAAGGCTTGTGCTGGCGCAACACCTTCAAGCGCTTCAAACTGGGCTTTTCCAGCAGCAACGTCTCCATCGACAGCGGTTATCATGGCTTCCAACACCGCGACACGCCAATCATCTTTGGCAGATTTCACACCTTTAATTGAAAGCAAATCCTTAGCAATTTTCGGTTGAGCGACCGCAACTGCTCTCGATGCCCACAGTACAACGTGATTTGTGTATTGATTGTCCAAAGCCTGATTGGAAACAAATTCTAGTGTTCCAGCAACAGATTGAATTGCCAAATCGAAATCCCTGAGCGCCCACAAAGCTTGGGCTTCTGCATAGGCTTGGCTCCATTCATTGCCATCCAACAGTTTCAAATACTGTCGGGCCAATGATTTGTGTGTACCACCGACTTTTTCCAAGTAACCAACCGCCTCTTCATACTCTCCGTCCATGAGACTGATCTCTGCGGCCAACACGCTTGCGAAGTCTTCATTGGACGTCAGGGCAATCTCTTTCGCTTTGGAAAAGTCTTTGGCTGCCAACGCCACCAACGCTCTGCGCAACGCTATCTGAGACTGCACAGCTGCATCTTCAGTTTGCACTGCATTCAAGACACTCTCCGCTTGTGCAAAGTCCCCATTGAGCACGTGAATATGCGCCATCGCGGTTGCCGCATTGGGGTCTTGTGGCACCTCTGACAAAATTGCACCCAGCTGCGTTTGGGCGTCCGATAAGTTTCCTGCCGCCAACGCTTTCTGAGCGTCCATCGTTTCTGCAGACTTGTCTGTTCCACTACAAGCCATCCAGCTTAGTGTCATCAACCATGCAAATCCCATTATTGACTCCTTAATTTCTAAACCATACAATGCTGGGTTAAATTCCCCAATCCTTTATGTACCATTACCTTAACCGATCCGAGCAAAACTAGAACCACTAAGAAAATCGATTGTTCCCTATTGCAAAAACAATTTAACAAAAAATTCAGTCAGCACCATCAGTAACCACCAATCTTCTCCCACACAGGATTCTTGTAATTCTACCAAATTACAGATATATGTCCACCTATGTCGGATAAAACCATCGTATTTCAGAAGTGTATTTGTGCAACACCTGTCGAATCACTGTACACGGCGACTGTCGCTGGCCAAGATCGCTTTGTTCGGGTGTGGCACCAACGTCTTCCAAATCCTATTGGACAACGTTTACTGTACGCCTATTCTATGGAAGAGGACTTACCCAAAGTCTATGAGTCCATACATGCTGGAAATGAACAGGCTTTCGTAATGCAACGGATTTCTGGTGTACCCATCACACGTTTACAAAGCAGTCTCTCACCCAAGGTTGTCTACGATATCGTTTCACACATTTTGGGCATTTTAGAACACAGTCACTTAGAACTATCAAGCCTTGATTCAATATTGTTGACTCCAAAGGGCAACGTGCTCATCGTCGCCCCCTCCATTGAGCAGCCATCTCAAAGACACAATGGGGTATGGTTACTGGCTTGGTGGGCATTGCAAAGACTAAGCGCCTTGGACACACAACCTGCCCAGCAATATTTTCGAGACCAACAAGAAACAGAGTACACCACCGAACTCAAAAGGGTCCTGTCTCGTTTGGAGTTGGGGTTGCCAAATCAAGAGTGGCTGAACAGTGCGATCCAAACCTTCACACACATGTGTGCCTTTCATAAAAAACAACGGTGGACCACGACAAACGCACTCAAAATGATGGAGGCCTATGCGCAACAGGCCATTGGTCTGGAGTTGGGTCAGTTCTGTGCACAGCACGCCCGAATCTTTCAGGAGCCAAAATGGTCAAAAGGACCAAAGTCTGGAGAAGTACATCCAATCACACCATGGATACTACAAGGTCAGTCCTCTGATGTGCCCACAGCCTTCATCGCTCAATTAAAAGAGATTTGGAAAAGTAAACCACAACGACGAACCTTGTTGAGTCTGAGTGCTCTAACGATGCTGGTTTGTCACAGCATCACGGCAGCAGCCTTTTGGATACTGTCTCCTCAGGATACACAGGCACGCCCCGGTGATACGCCTATAGACAAAATTTCCGTCACCATCCAACACGATGGGCTGAGGAAGATAACGTTGGAAAGCGTCAGTGACAGCAGTCTGACATTTGACCTGACTCGCTCAAAACGTGTTTTGGAAACTTCCGTTGCTCCCGGTCCGTATCAATTAAAGGTCAAACACAAAGGAAAAACGCTGTCTTTGCGATTGGAATTAGACAGCGATACGCGCATCGATTGCCAACAAGCCCCTCAAGCAACACCCACCGTTCAATGTACGAAAAACAACCGGACAATATCATGGGATTAATTTCCGCACCTCAATCTTTCGCGGCAGGACACAACCTCAGTTATTGCGCTGTATACTTTGATCAAGTGTTGTTGGCGGCTAAACTTGCCAATGCAGAGAATGCCAAGGCGAGTGGCCATGCTCAGCAAATGATCGCAAGTCTTAAAAAAGTCGGTGGAAACTTTGCCAAAAGATTGCAACAAGTCGACGCCTGTGCGCAATTGGCAAAACTCTCAGATCAGCCACTTCCAGCGTTGCCACCTGAGTTTTATCCCTGGGTCAACACCCGCCACGCCGAATTTTTACAGCATTGGTCAGCCACCGACCCCCATGGCTGTTTGTTTGTAATTGGGCACGCGTTGGGAGAATTGAGGAATGGATTGATCATCGCCAATCTCACGCTGGATTTTTCTCACAACCTCGGTCTTGACTTCTCTACACAGATTGGAGAAATTCCAAAACGCCTGTCTGAAGCCATGACCCGTTTGGAACGTGGCGTTCAGATCCTCGAAAACCTTTCCCCTCCACACTCAAGCACTGAATTGCTTCGACCCATCGTGAATGGTCTGCGCCCTCAAATCCAAACCAGCATTCGATTGATTGAACTTCACCAAAGTGCGCTGAACAAAGCGTTGACCTTCAATCACAAACTGCTTCAGATTTTGGGAAGTGCTGAAATAGAGGTTGGACAACACTTGTCCTCATAGCCCTATTTTGTACATGGTCGACGCATCCTTCAATTCGTCGAACGGGGCTTTAAACCTATCGAGAAGGGACCGGTCAAAGGACAATGGATGACCTTTACAGTTTTTCGGTTAATTAAAGACAGAGATTTTTTCCTGGAGACACTATGTGGTGGATGATCGTTGCATTCTTGGCATGCCAAGACGAAGAGACTGAACGTAAAGAAGGCAAAAGAGAATGGAAAGCCTCAATTCCAGCCGTACTCGTCAAGGCAGAAATCGTCACAACCGACTCTGTTGCCGACACACTTGAGATTACAGGGGCATTGGAAAGCATTGATCAAGTGAACATCATCCCAGAAACTACAGGGGTCGTTCAAAGCATCTTTGTACGAGAGGGAGACGTTGTCACGAAAGGTACAGCCCTCGCCAAAATCATCAACACCAATGCCAACGCCACGCTGGAACGTTCTCAAATTGAGGTAGAAAGACTCGAACGCGAATGGGCCAAGGCAAAACGCTTGCAACAAGAAGGCGCAATCTCAGATCGAGAGTTTCAGGAAATCACCACTCAATTGAAGACGGCACAGACATCGCAAACAGAAGCGATGGCGACGCAAAAGCGCTCGACCATCCGTTCTCCGATTGATGGTGTCGTTGCCTTGGTCAATATTCGAGAAGGCGAAGTCGCAACGACAACACAACTGTTTCAGATTGTGCAACCCGATCGCCTACGACTCGTTGCTTCAGTCCCCGAACGCGACTTGCAACAACTCAAAGAACAGCAAACCGTTGACATTCGAGCCGCCTATGACAGTGAAACCAGTGTCTCTGGGGTGGTAGAGCGCATCGCCCCAGTTGTAGACCCAACAACCGGGAGCGTTCGAGTCTTCATCAATGTAGAAGAGGGGCAAAACCACTTGCGTCCGGGGCAGTTTGTCAAAGCCCAAGTTGAAGTTGCTCGCCACGACAACACAGTTGTCTTACCCAAAGAGGCTGTTGTGTACGAAGATGGCGCTCCCATTGCCTACATGGTGACCGACGCGCCACCCAAGGAAGAATCCAAGGAAAAGACCGACGAAGGAGCCAACGAAAAATCCGAAAGTGACGGTGACAAGAAGGTCAATCTAGACAAGGACGAAGATGCTTCAAAAGAGAATTCTCCCAAACTTGTCGCTGACCGTCGTGAACTTACGATTGGCTTTTCAAATGCTCGAATCATTGAAGTTGTTGAGGGCGTAGAGGTCGGTGAACAGGTCATCACCATTGGAAACCACACCCTTGAAGACAACAGTCCAATCACACTCGAAATCGATCTTCCACCCAAGGATTCACCAAAGGAAGACAAGGATGATGAAACGGAAGACAACGATTCGAACAGCAACGACAAGTCGGAGAAATCAGAGTGATCTGGGTTGTACGTAGACCGGTCGCGACATGGATGATCGCGATCGCCTTGTTGGTATTCGGATGGGTCTCCTATCAAAGACTGCCCCTCAATTTAATGCCGGATCTCTCCTACCCAACGATCACAGTCCGAACCGCAGCGGATGGATATGCCCCAGAAGAAGTGGAAAGTCAAGTTTCTCAGCGCATCGAAGAATCCGTTGCCACCACCCCTGGTTTGTCAAAACTAGAAAGTCGCTCCAAGGCAAATGGCTCAGACGTCATTCTTTCCTTTCAATGGGGCACCGAAATGGATCAGGCGATCCAAAACGTGCGAGAACAACTCCAAGTGACCCAACTGCCTGATGACGTGGAACGCCCTCTGATTTTGCGCTATGACCCTACACTGGACCCCATCATTCGCATTGCGTTGTCCAAACCAGTCGAAGGGAGTAAAGAAGGCACCCTTGCTGAGTTGCGACAGTTGGCTGAACGACTCTTAAAGAAAGACCTCGAAGCTATGGACGGTGTTGCTGCTGTTCGCATTCGTGGAGGCTTTGAATCGGAAACCCAAGTGCTGGTTCGAGAAGACTGGCTGATGGCACGACAGGTCACCATTGAACAGGTCATTCAAACCCTCCAAGCCGAAAATGTAAACATTCCAGGTGGATCAATTTTAGAAGGTCGTCGTGAATACTTGGTCAGAACCCTCAACGCCTTTCAAACGGTGGAAGACATTCGAGCCATCAAAATCAGACGCGCAGATGGCGTAGAAATTCGGTTGGATGAAGTTGCTGAAATCAAAGAAGCCTACAAAGAAAGACAAGTTTTGTCGCGCTTGGGTGGTCAAGAGGCCGTAGAGTTAGAAATCTACAAAGCCGCAGATGCAAACATTGTGAGCATTGCAAACCAAATCAAAAAACGAATCGGCAACCCAGAAGAGATCGCCCAAAAGAAAGCGATGGAACAATCGATGGCCACGCAAAAAGGCTCTCGTTCATCCAAAGGTCGCCGTGGAGGACGTGGACGTGGTGGGCGTGGTGGACGTGGCGGTTCTGAGGGCAGTAGCAAAACCATCTTGGAAACCTTACCCAAAGATGTCTCTCTCACCATCTTGGAAGATCAAGCAATTTTCATCGAATCGGCGATCAACAACCTCCGGTCCACTGCTGTGTTGGGAGCGATTCTTGCGGTCATCATCTTGTTTCTGTTTCTGAAAAACTTTCGAGCCACCGCCATCATTGGGGCGGCGATTCCAATGAGTATTGTGGTGACCTTCATCCCAATGTATTTGTATGATGTATCTCTAAACTTGATGTCCTTGGGTGGACTGGCGTTGGGGATTGGAATGCTCGTAGACAATGCGGTGGTTGCCTTAGAGAATATTCAAGTGCACTTGGACAATGGTTCAGACCGAAAGACCGCTGCCTCTGAAGGGATTAAAGAAGTCGTGACCGCCATTGTGTCTTCAACCTTGACGACGATTTCTGTATTTTTACCGATCACATTTGTCGAAGGCGTTGCGGGACAAATCTTTGGCGACCTTTCATTGGCCGTTGTGTTTTCATTGATGGCTTCACTCGCCGTTGCAATCTATTTTGTGCCCATGTTGGCTGCCTCTGAATTTTCGGTTGGTGGAGCGCCTTCCATGACGTCCTTTCGCAATCGATGGACCGCCATTTCGGCATTTCGTTCAGATTTTACAACACTGTCTGGTTGGCAAAAGTGGACTTGGCTCCTGTGGGGAGTACCCAGACTGATATTGCACCTCAGTCTGAACCTGCTTTCTGTGCTGTTCATCTATCCGACACTCGGTCTACTTTGGATTTTATTTCGACTAACTAGCTTGGTATTGCCAACTGTGCAGTCTCTGCTGCTGTGGTTTGCCGACAGATTCGGAGGATTGTACAGTATTTTGGATGGCATTTACCAGCGCTGGCTGCCAAGCATCTTGAAACGGCCCTCCACCATCATTGCTGTTGTTGCACTGTCTGTTCTGGGTGCAGGCTGGATTGGTTCAGGTTTGGGAGCGACCCTAATTCCCGAAATGAAACAGGGTCGATTTGCCGTAGACATTGAGTTGCCAATCGGAACCCCCTTGTCGGACACAGCCCAAAAGTCATTGACACTTGAGCAACGCCTCCAGAGCGTCGAAGGGATTGAAAACATTTACGCCATTGTCGGTGCAGATTCGCGAGTGAATGCACGTTCTGGAGCCGGTGAACACTCCATTCGGTATCTAATCTCTACCAAAGGAGCGGAGATTGATGAAGATGAAGTATTGTCTCAGACCCGTAAGCAAATTGAAGAGTTTGCTCAAGATTCTTGGAAGATAGGCATTTCCAGACCAGCCATTTTCTCTTTTGACAACCCTCTAGAACTGGTGCTGTACGGACTCGACTTAAACACATTGCGGCGCACATCAGAAGGTCTGCAAGACGGAATGGCCAATATTGACAGCATCAAAGACGTACAAAACTCTATGCGTGCGGGATACCCTGAAATACAGATCCAGTACGATCGAAAGTTGTTGAGACAATACAACCTCAGCACCTCCAATGCGGCTCAAATGGTCAAAAGCAAGGTCCAAGGACAAAAAGCCAGCACCCTGTCCTTTGGAGATGAGCGCATTGATTTAACGGTCCGATTGGTAGAGGAAGACCGACAAAACATTGAGAAACTCAAAAGCATCAACATCAACCCAGCCATTACACCACCGATTCCGCTTTCTTCAGTCGCTACGTTTGTTGAAACGGAAGGTCCATCGGAGATTCGACGCATTGATCAACAACGAGCCGCGGTTCTGTCCGCCAACATGGAAGGCTTTGACCTATCGGGGGCAACCGAAGATGTCCAAGCCCTACTCGACACCCTTGATGATACCATCCAGTGGGAATTTGCAGGGCAATCCAAAGAAATGGGTGAGTCTCTACAGTCCATGCAGTTCGCCTTGGCGTTGGCCATTTTCTTGGTGTACGTCATCATGGCATCTGCTTTTGAGAGCATCTTGCACCCCTTCGTCATTTTGTTTTCTGTTCCCTTGGCAATCGTTGGGGTCATTGGGGGACTTTGGCTCTTAAACATGCCCATCTCCGTCATCAGTTTAATTGGTACAATCGTACTGGCTGGAGTCGTAGTCAACAATGCCATCGTACTGGTCGATACGATCAACCGAAAACGCGCTGAAGGACTCGACAAAGATACCGCCATCGCGGAAGCCTCCAAACTCCGACTGCGTCCAATTGCCATCACCACTCTGACAACTGTTCTTGGCTTGTTGCCTTTGGCATTGGGGTATGGTGAGGGTGCTGAGATTCAACAACCGTTGGCGTGGACAATCATCGCTGGACTGCTGTCTTCTACACTGTTGACCTTGGTGGTCATCCCGATCGTCTACAAGTTGCTTACCCAAGTATTCGAACGCACAACGAGTGTTGAGGAGCCGGCTCAATGAATTGGCTTCCAAAATTTTCGATTGAACGCCCTGTAACGGTCAGTATGCTATTTTTGGCTCTGTGCGTCTTGGGACTTATCGCTTGGGCAAGAATTCCACTGGAACTGTTTCCGTCTACCTTTTCGGGTTCCTCCTTGTGGATTTGGGTACCCTACCCCGATGCCCAACCCCGTGAATCCGAAGAAAATGTTCTGTTGCCCATTGAAGATCGCATTTCGGATATCGAAGGTCTCAAAAACATCAACGCTCAAGCCCGCTCTGGTGCTGTCCGCTTCAAATTAGACTTTCACCGATCGATGAACATGTCGGAAGCCTACAACGCAACGGTCGATCGACTTGAACGCGCGCGTTTGGATTTGCCACAGGAAGTGGACAATTATTACATTTATAAGTGGGATGCTTCCGATATGCCAATCCTCTATGTGGGCATTGGGATCGAAGGAGATCCAGACACGCAATATGATGTTCTAGAAAACGTCATCAAACGTCGTTTAAACCGAATCGAAGGGGTTGGTGAAGCGGACACGTGGGGGGCAGACCCCAAGCGAATATTCGTTGATTTTCACCGCGATGAATTGATGTCTTCAAGACTGGCATTGTGGCCAATCGTCCAACAACTGCGCCAAGACAATTTTCAAATGCCTTCAGGGCGAATCATTGAAGACGAAACGGTGCATTACCTTCGGTCCATCGCTCGATACGATTCTCTCAACGACTTTGAGGGGTTTCCATTGCGACAAGATGTTCAACTCCAAGACGTCGCAAGCATTGCCTATAGACTGGATCCCTCTGCCACAATTTCTCGAGTGAACGGAAAAGATGGGGCTGGCATGGCAGTGCGTCAAGAAGCCGATGCCAACACAGTAGAAACGACCAAAGCCGTACTGGATGAAATGCAGTCCATGGAAGATGATCCCAACATCCCCGCTGAGTTTTTTACCTTTTTCAATCAAGGGGACATGATTACTGGGGCACTGGACAACCTGACTGAAGCGGCGTTGACCGGTGGATTTTTTGCCATCTTGATTCTGTTTGTGTTCTTGCGGAACTTCTCGATGACAATCTTAATTGCGGCCTGCATTCCCTTTACGTTGGTGGTCGCTGTCTCGGCCATGTACCTCATGGGTGGCTCTCTCAACATTCTCTCGTTGATGGGACTGATGATTGCGGTGGGTATGGTCGTCGACAACGCAATCGTAGTGGTCGAAGCCATTTATGCCCGTCGCATTCAAGGACAGGACTCTCGCTCGGCGGCTGTGGAAGGAGCCTCAGAGGTCGCCTTGGCGATTTCCCTCTCCACACTGACCACCTTGGCAGTATTTTTACCCGTCATCTTGATGAACCAAAACACAGACTATGCCTTTTATTTGGGAGAGATTGGATTTCCGATTTCTTGGGCATTGGGTGCTTCGCTACTCGCTGCACTGGCATTTACCCCGTTGACCACCACGTTGATGAAGGCCAAAAAGGGTACCACCCTCAAAGAGGCTTCGTGGATGCTGTGGGTCATGTCAAAATACAAAGGGATTCTTGGTTGGGTCTTGCGTCGTCGCATGGACGCCATCATGGGCATCTTATTGATTTCTGTGTTCACCTACGCCTACCCTTACCAGAGCATTGGTTGCATGGGAGACGATGGCGGTGGGTTCGGAGATTTTACAATCCGCTATACCATCCCACCACAATATGGATATTACGATAGAGTCAAAATAGTAGACACCGTTGAAGCCTACGTTGAAGAGCACAAAGAAGAATGGGGCGTCACGGTATACACCTCTCGATTGAATGGAACAGCCTCTTCTGGTCGCACCACCCTCTATTTGGAAACCGAAGAGCCACCGATGACACCTGAAGAAGTTGTGGAAGCGGCAAAGGCAGACCTACCCCAAATTGTAGGTTCAAAAGTGTACATTGGATGGGACGGTGGACGAGACAACCTGCAATTCACGTTGACCCTACGTGGAGAATCAACCGAAACACTGGAACGACTCGGAACACAAGTGTCCAAGGTTCTGTCACAAGTGCCCGGAATACTAAGCGTCAATCAAGACCTTGAAGAAGAGAGCATGCCTGAAATCCAGTTGATCATCAACCGTGCAGCGGCAACTCGGTATGGATTGACAGCCACGGAGATTGGCTATACGGTCGCCTCTGCCCTTCGCGCCAATTACCTGCCCGAACAGCAGATTGACGACAACGACATCGATGTGATTGCCCGCTTTCACTATTTGGATCGCTACAACATTGACAAATTGCTCACCTTTGAGGCTTTTTCCAACGCCACACAATCACTCATTCAACTCAATCAAGTCGTGGATGTTAAAATGGCGCCCTCTTTGGGACGCATTGAACGCATCAATCGTCAAACTGCTTACCCACTCACCATCAATGTGGATCAAGAGATGGAGATGAGCGATGTGCGCAATCAAGTTCAAGCCATTTTGAATACGATGAACTTTCCACCAGGGTATGGATTTGATCCCCCATTTGATCCAGACAGCGTTGCAGACAACTCGGCAATGATGCTGTCGCTTGTCATGAGCATCGCGCTGGTATTTTTGATCATGGGTGCACTGTTTGAAAGTTTCATCTTGCCCATTTCTATTCTCACAACCATCCCCATGGCCATCTTTGGGGCCTACTGGGCACTCTATTTGACGGGAACGGCTTTTGACAATATCGCTGCGATTGGACTGATCGTACTGGTGGGCGTAGTGGTCAACAACGGCATCGTCCTGATTGAATTGGTCACTCGTTTACGCAACGAGGGCATGGATCGTATCACGGCCATGATTGAGGCTGGTGGTCGACGACTTCGCCCAATCTTGATGACCGCAATGACAACAATCGTGGGGCTATTGCCCATGGCTTATGGAGCGGGTGCCAACACATCTGGAATCTCCTATACACCAATGGGCCGCGTTGTCGCTGGAGGGCTGTTTGCAGGTACACTGCTCACGTTGTTCTTCGTCCCCTTACTCTACTTGCTGATCGACGATCTGCGCAGTGCCTTTTCTGGCTGGCTGGCCTGGGCGAAAGGCACTTCAAACTCAACCACGGCTCCATCTCCCATGGAGGAATCCTCATGATTACCTTATTGTTGACCGCATTCATAGCCCAAGCTGAAGATCTGTCGTTGAACTATCAAGAGGCTCTTGAACTCGCCATCGAGCAGAACCCACAGATATTGGACGCGCGGTGGTCCATTGATGGTGCTGAAGCCGCTGTGATGTCAGCCAAAGCACTCTTTGATCCAACCCTCAATTTCAGTGCCGGTCAAAACCGCAATACTCGACAGCAGTTCTTCGCAGGGATCGGTGCCTTCACTTCTGAAAATTACGGTCCTACGATAACCTTGGGTGGTCGAACAACCCTCCCTACTGGAACAACGCTATCTGTAGATTGGACCACATCTAGAAGTACCTCCTTGTTTACTTCCCAAGATTTTTCTGAAGTCCAGCAAGAGATATCGCCAATCGATACCACGTTGACGATGACTCTGACGCAATCGTTGTTGCAAGGGTTCAAGAGTCAGTACAACAAACAGCAACTCATCACTGCACAACGAAATTTGGACAGCAGTGAACTGACAGCCATTGAGACCATACAGCAGTCGCTGGCCGATACCGCCAGTGCCTATTGGAACTTGGCGCACCAACAGAAGTTGATTGATTTGGCAAATGAATCTTTGCGAATTGCCCAAGAAGAAGAGCGTCTGATTCAAACCAAAGTCGACCAAGGAGACTTAGCCCCCATTGAGGCAGTACGGGTTCAAGCTGCAACTCTATCGGCAAAATTGGCTCTTGTGGATGCAGAAAATGCCTACCTGTCTGCCAAAGAATCTCTACTGGTCCTGCTTGGAGAACACCCTGATCAAGACCTCACCTTAGAAAGTGCGACTCCCAACATCGGCAGTTTCAACATCGATGTTGCACACCCCGAAATAGAACTGCAAAAAATGTTGGACAACAATCCGACCCTACAACGACTGAGATTGTCCATTCAAATCGCCGAAGAAAATTTCGAAAATGCCAAGCACGCTCTGTTGCCAGAACTTACAGGTACCGCTCGATACTCTTTGACAGGATGGGAAGACGATTTCAACGATGCCCTCTCCGAATTGGGACGCCAAGAGTTGCCGGGAAGCTACGTTGGTATCAACTTGGATGTTCCCATTGCCAACTGGGGAGATCGAGGGGCTGTACAACAAAGAGCCATAGAACTGGACAAAGCCCGTCAAGCCTTGCTCAATATGGAAAACAGCCTAACGCAACAAGCCCGTGCCCAACTCCGAATTCTGCAAACAGCCCAGCAAAAATCAAACCTAGCAAAACTCAATCGAGATGTTGCCCAACAATCCTTGGCCGCCGATCGAGTATTGCAAGAAGAAGGACGAAGCATTGAGAAAGATATTCTCGCATCTCTCCAAGCAGCACAAGATGCCCAAATTCAATACGAACGGGCTTTGTCAGACTATGTGTTGGCGTGGGTTACCCTCAGACGGTTGCAGGGCAGTGTCCAATAAAGACAACCAGTCTACGCCAGACTCTAAACCTCCTGTCCAATGGTATGTCTACCTACTTCGATGTGCAGACAACAGTTTGTATACTGGCGTTACAACCGATCCACAACGACGATTGCGCGAACACAACGGCGAGGTCAAAGGCAAAGGTGCCAAGTACACCCGAACTCGAAGACCTGTCTCGTTGGCCATTGCAATTCCCATGCCCACAAAGGTGAGTGCATATCAAGCGGAATATGCGATCAAGAGATTGACCAAGCGAGAGAAAGAGTCCATTGTGATTCAAGGCATGTCGCACCCGATATTTGAACGATGGTTGAACAATGACTGATTGAATGGTGATTGATGCTCGAAGTGAGAACTGAATTCACAAGAGAAAATAACTTCTTGCATTGGCGTCCAAAATCGATTACATGTCTAATGCTTGTGGGGGTGTAGCTCAGTTTGGGAGAGCACTTGACTGGCAGTCAAGCGGTCGTGGGTTCAAGTCCCATCACCTCCACCACTTCATTATTGATTTTATGGTTGTTGGTTTGATTAAAGTCCCTTAGTTGGGACTTTTCTCGTTTTTTGTGGTCCCAAATATCATGAGAGTATCATTAGACTCAACACCAACTGGACAACGTAAAAAGGGCGACCGAAGCCACCCTTTCCATCTGTGTTGATTGTTTAGAACTTTGCGATGTGGCAAAATCCAAACTGCTCAACTCACTAGACTCACATTAGAGATTTTTGGACTCGTTGCCCAAGAACTCATTCAACGTGTCTTTGGTGAACCCATCGTCACCTTCACTCCAGCCAGCATTGCATACACGACCAGCGCTTTCGAAGTGTTGGAAAGCTTGTACGATGCGTACACACTCGTCCATGTTTCGTCCGACAGGCTCATCGTTGACCATCATTGAGCGCACAAAGCCTTTGTTGTCGATGATGAAGGTTCCACGCATCGCAACACCTGCTGGATAATATGAGTCACCGCCATCAGATTCAACGCCGTATGCGCGACAGATGGAGTGGTCCATGTCGGCAGCCAACGTGAAGTTCACGGGTCCGATACCACCTTCGTCTACAGAAGTGTTTCGCCATGCGTTGTGGGTAAAGTGAGAGTCAATTGATACTCCGATGACTTCAACGCCCAAAGACTTCAACTTCTCAATGCGGTTGTCCATAGCAATGATCTCTGTTGGACACACAAATGTGAAGTCCAATGGGTAAAAGAATACGATGGCGTATTTGTCTTTGATGGCCTCTGAGAGCGTGAACGAGTCCAAGATTTCACCGTCTGCAGATACAGCGGGAGTGGTAAAGTCAGGTGCTTTTTTTCCAACCAAAATAGTCATGAAGGTCTCCAAAAATAAGAGGTGATTGATAAAGAATCAGTTTGGAACTAATTCTAAACTAGTGATAACGCACTTGATTGTCTTTACAAGCAACAATCGTTATTGTTCCCAAAACTTTTTTTTGCTCTTGGAGGACAAAGACTGTTGTGCTGTCGACGGTGAAACGGCTGGATTCTCAACGGAAGCATTTGTACGATTTTTGGACTGTACTGTTTTACCACCCTCGGAATTACTCTGAGACTTGCTCTTCGATTGCAGGTGTCTTGTTGCCCATCTCGCTTCCTTCTTTTGACCTTTTGGAGAACTCGACTTGGATGAACTCGCTGTCGATTGGGAAGCTGATGCTTTTGAGGGTTTTGATGGCTTCTTCAATGCGGATGATTTTGGTTTTGATTTTGGTTTTGATTTTGGCTTTGATTTTGGTTTGTTAGAAACAGATACCGACGCCAAATAGTCGTCCATTTCACCGACCGTCATGTCAACGGTTTCTTGATTGGCCAACTGTGGATTGTCTTCTTTCTGTTTTACCCAAAAAGTTTGCAACAATCCTTTTCCCTTGACTTCAACCCATCCACGCTGTGCCAGTAAATATTTGTCTTTCAGATGATCAGCCATGTCTTCAGAAATGTGGATCTCTCCTGGAAGTCCGTGACTTTCCATACGTGCCGCTACATTTACGGTATCGCCCCACATGTCATAGGTAAACTTCTGCTTTCCGATCACACCAGCCACAACAGGTCCGCAGTGCATGCCAATTCTCATATCCAATCCATGCTGAAACTTTTGATCAAAACGTTTGACCACTTTCAACATTTCCAACGCAAAGTCCGCAGCTGCCTCTTCTGGATTGTCCATTTTGTTGGGGACTCCACCAGCCACCATGTAGGCATCTCCGATTGTTTTGATCTTCTCCAGACCATACTTTTCTATCAAACTGTCAAACTCTGTAAACAACTGATTGAGTACAGCAACCAATTTTTCGGGGGACAATTTTTCGCTCATCGGTGTAAAGTTCACGATATCGCAAAAGATCACGGTCACATGTTCAAACCGCTCAGCGATCATCGGTGGCTTGTTTCCGTTCTCCCTTAAAATCTTGGCAATCTTGGACGGCAAAAAATTGTTGAGTAGACGCTCTGACGTTGCGCGCTCTTCAAGCAACGAAAGTTCAACAAGTTCCGTAGAACGCTTTGACAAATGTGCGAAAGCCAACATGCCAGCGCCAACACCGAGTTCAATCCACGGCATGACCCACTGACTACTCAAAAGTTCCATGACGACATACACCGTCAGCGCCACCGTTGACATCACCAAAGCGGAACGCTTGTGCTCAACCGAGAAGATGAAGAATGGAAAGACAATACTGGGCAACAGGCACAAATACCATACGGGGTTGGCCGACGCACTTCCGAAGATGAGGGCCGTTCCGATCGCAATCAACACTTCCAATACACCCGCTAGGTAATACTTGCGCTGTGTATTCAACATCACCACAGAGCCAAAACCAAGCAGTGGAACCAAATATAGCCCCCACGGATCTGCGTGAAACAACGACACACCAATCGCACTCAATGTACCGAGTGCGCCAACAAAAGAAATGGCGTTGACGGTTTTGACTGGCAACCGAGCGTTTTTCGGTAAGCCAGCATAAATACCCAAATTCAACAATTTTTCGATGAACGTCTTCAAGGTGGTTCCTATTCTATCCCCAATTGTATAACACGTAGAAGACCAATGTTGAGAGAAATCCACATACCTTTGCCACCATACAAAAATAAAAAATAAACGAGGAACGTCAACAATTTGATAAATATGGTATGAAAGAATAGAACTTTTGTACACTATCACTGAGGAACCAAGATGGATTGGATTTTGGTACTTGGAGTTGGGTTCTTGCTGTTTGGCGCATGGTTTTGGTTTCAACGAAACCGTCCTGACTCTCCATTGCTGTATGAAGATGCGTTGCTTGAGTTGCATCGCGCGTTGCAAGTCATAAAAACAGAGTTGCAGAAAGGACAACCTTCATTTGTTCAGGAAACAGAATCCAACAGGATGATGATCTCGTACCTGTATCAAGACAAAGAGATCAAAGACCAACATCTTTTTGTACACAACGTATCCCTAACGGTACCCGAAAAAGCCGTGGATATATTGTGCTGGAACAAAGAGACCCAAACGACGATCGTACATTTCGTACTCAATGTATTGCAAGCGCCTGCGACAGTGACCGTATTGAATACAGACAACGCCATTCTATCCATTGGCTTCGTGTTCAAGACGGAGGAAAGCCACACCCAGTTTCTCAACAGCGCCCTACCCAGTTCAGAACACGTCGAAGCGTACTTAACTGCAAACCATACATTCACAATTGACACACTCGATGTGAACCCTTCTGTATCCACGGAAGAAGCCTCCGATACCAAAGTCGAAGTCAATACGGAAACAGTTTCTCAAACGAACCACGAATCCGCTTAGAAACGTACACGTACATAGATAACGTACACGTACATAGATATAGTTAGGCTTGAGAAGTGTTGGGCTCAGATCGAAGCAAACTCAACGCAACCAGAGACAAGAGCACAGACACTGTCATGCCACCGGCTTGCGACCAAAGAAAATAGCGTTCCTGCGAGAGCATCAACAGTGGCAACCGCTCTACGACAAGTGCGAACACTAGAAGAACTTTTGTCGGCCTGTTTGCGCGTACCCAAATCCACACTTGAACGACAGGCAACCAGCAAAAATAGTGTACCCAACCGGGCTGTAGCAACAAATGCACCGCCATCAATGTTTGAAACGCAAATTTCAAAGACACATCTCTTTGCTCCCAAGTCCGCCAAACCACACGTACCGATCCAAGTATGAACGCCACGATCAGCCCCCATTTGAGACTTGCCCAAGAAGCAATCAGGGGAGCCTCTGAATTTGAAAGACCAACAAACTCAGCCGAGACAAACCAACGATGCAACACCGGCAACAGAGCCTGTCCCCCTGAGGTGGTCGCCATATCCGACACCATCATTTGCCCACGTTGAACAGCATAAACATAGAGAGCAAAGGTCTCCCCCAGCATCAACCATGGAATCAGTACTCCAAACAAAAATGCACTCAACAATGCCACACCAACCCAATGAACCGACCGTTTCAACAATGGAAGGACCAGCAACAGCATCGGATACACTTTTATCGCCCCCAATATCCCAAGCACCCATCCCTTTTTCGGATTGTCGGATACCACTTCATTCATCACAAGGAGCAAACCGACCGCGATCCAAATACTGACTTGCCCCCATTTCAGCGCATGTAGGATCGGTAAAGAAGTGGATACAAGTCCCAGAGCCAACATCATTGTTCGAGGGGTGGGTTTGAAACGAAAGGCCTGAACGCAAAGGACCCCCACCCCAAATACGTTCAACCCTGTCCAAAAAACTTCCGGCGTCTCGAGATGTACCAGAGGCATCAACAACAAACCAAGAAGCGGTGGATAGAACCAACCCGCGTTGAGAGTTTTTTCTCCTGCGACCATGTGCTGGGCTTGTGGCAAGTAGTGTCGTGTAAAGTCACAAGCCATTTGAGGGCAATGATCCAACTCTTTTACCAGCATCGACGGATAATTTCCCCCATACACAATCCATGGCAGCAAAAAAAGCAGTAGCCAAAATGCTCCTTCTATCCAACCTTGTTTCTGTGAAACCTGCATCTTCTTCATCTGTATATTGATCAGTTTGATTGCCTTTTGTTACTCTATCGCATGTCGTAGAACAACGTGGCAGTATCTATCCAGACTGAATGTTGTCTCGGTCAATTGTTCCGAATAAAGTTATAGAATGTTGAAGCGATCACAAAAGGGTTCCCCATGCACAAACTTGACGATTTTTTGCTCAAAAGAGAAGATTTGGCATTCAAAATCTCCAAACTGACAGGCATTCTTGGTCGAATCGGGCTTCATCAACGCAGTGCAACCCTAAGCAAACTCGAAGAAGATTGTCAAAACAGCGATTTCAGAATTTTAATTGCCGGAGAATTTAAGCGTGGAAAGAGTTGCCTGGTCAACGCGCTGTTGAAAAGTTCCATCTTACCGATGAAAGTCGCCCCGTGCACAACGACAGTCACGGAAGTGCGCTACGGTGAGCGTCAAACCGCTAGAATTCACACCAATCAAGGCATCCAACAAGTCGACTTCAACGACCGATTTCGCTACTGTACCATTCAAGGGCAACACACCCTGCCCGATGAGCAAAAGCCCATCTACAAAGTACAACTCACCCACCCCAGTGCGATTGCCAAAAATGGCTTGACGTTGATTGATTCTCCTGGTCTCAACGAAAACTGGACTCGTACGCAGGCGTCGCTCAAAGAAATCGTGCAGGCCGATGTCATATTGCTGGTGTTGAGCAGTGAAATGGCACTGTCTCAATCAGAGTTGCAGTTCATTCAAAGCCATTTGCTCCCCTACCGCAAGCACCTCTTTTTCGTGTGGAATCGAGCCGATGCAATTTGGGACAAACCCGAAGAACAAGCCGCTTTACAAAAGAGAAGTGATCAGCACTTGCTTCCACACTCATCCCACATCCACTTTGTCTCGGCCCGCGAAGGACTTCTTGGAGCGTTGCAGTCTGATGACGCTCGTTGGACAAAAAGCAATATCCCCGATTTGATTGAGTCGATGGAATCTTTTTTGGCAGAAGATCGAGCCAGTGCCAAACTAAAAAACTTGTGCCAACAAACACTGCAAACGAGCAGTTACACATTGTTTCAGGTCATTCCCCGAATGTCTTATTTGCTGTCACAGACGCCAACAACGTGGGATCGACTTTTTAAGGCGGTGTCCGAACTTGAAGCCGTAGAAACCGAACGCACAAACACCATCAAAGAACTGTTGAACACAGCCACAACAGACCTGCTCACCCAGATCACGAATGCATGGGATTCATTTGTAGAATCCTTACCAGAACAAGTGCAGAAAGAACGCGCAACTCTGAGTTTTGAGCCTAGAATCTCGAGACAAGAGCGAGAAGACATCATCATCGACTGGTTCAGCCAACGACTCCAACATTTTCTACACACCTTCACGCAAGAAACATTAAAGAGCCAATTGGAAACCACGATCGAAGATCTCAAAATCAAACTGGATCAGATTCGCATCGAGCACCTAAAGGCTGTTGAAGAAGCCATTGATTATGACTCAGACGAAATACAGTTGCTTTCGGGTCGCTGGGTAGAAGAAACCAGCATCCTCATTTCGACCACCTTATCATTGACCTTGTTGAAGATTGATCGCGACCACATTGAGTCCGATCTACTCAAAGTACGTGCTCTAAGAGGCTGGCTTATGGGTTCAACACTGAGTGAGGGGGACCTCAACAAGCTCACCACACAACTTCAGAAGACCCTTCGTTCGGCACAAGAAACCTTGCTTGCAGCCCACAAAACACATTTATCGAGCACCATGCTTGAGCTTCAAGAAGCCATTGTTCACGATGTCAAACTGACACGACAAGATGTCCTACAACAAATTGACACGGTTTTGAAACAGCACGACAATTCCAAACAGGATACAACAATAGAGCAACAAGCCCTTCAATTGGAAACATTGCGTCTCAGTGTGCACAATCTCCACACACAACTGAGAACCCTCCACAACACCCTCTAACCCCATCCGTACTCCACCGATGTCTACCGCTACCGACGCCATTGAAATATTACAAGGTGCTTTGATTCTCGCTGACTTCTTAGAGCAAGAAGAACGCAGTCAAGTTCTCAGACGCGTACGGCAGTTACAACGTAGAGACGAAGACTCTAGAACGTTCATCGCCTTCGTTGGAGAAAAGAAAGCTGGAAAATCATCGTTGCTCAAAGCCATCACGGGCGTACCTTTGCCGACCGCGGTGCGCGAATGTACTGCTGCAGTTTGCCTGTTGCAACTTGGATTGGATTGGCATCACATGGCGCAGTTGGACAATGGGGAACGCAAAAACTTCGAAGCCATAGACGACAGCGCAGAACGCAAGGTGCTTCGGTTGGCACGTCGCAAAGACAAGGATACCGCGGAACAAGCGCGAGACAAGATTGAGCAAGCGGAAACAGACCATCAACGTGCAACCCAACAGGTACAGCTGCAACAGAGCCACGTAGATCAGTCTGTGGAACACCTCAGCCAGTTGCAGACCTCTCTTCAAGAACAGCAAGACAACTTGCCCTTCATGTGGGACATCGTCAAAAACTTTGGCTGGATCGCACCAAAACTCCGAACGATTCAAGAAAATCTGGATCGAACTGCTGAGAACATCGCAGAAGCAGAGCGGAAAGTAGTTGCCGCAGAAGATAAACTGGTGGCGCAGCGAGAACGTGCCAATGCACTGGCCTCTGTCATTCCAGAGCGATGGAAGGAAGCAAAAGAAGCAGCCTCCATCAACAAACAACAAGTCCGAGAAGCAAAGAAGAGCCTACAAGAAATCACCCGTGCCAACAAGGACAAGTTTCATACAGAACTGCATCAGTTAATTGATGTAGAAGCAGAAGCCGCCGCTCAAGTCGACATTTTAACTCCGAACGCCAGCATCCCTGTGGATGTTGTATTGCTCGACACCCCTGGCTTCAACACAGAGCGTCCAGAACACCGAAGACGAGCATGGGAAGCCATCGAAGAACGTGCCGACATCTGCATTTTGGTATCAGACATTCGTCAGCCCATGCCCGAAACAGCCCTCAAGATGTTGCGACGCATTACCCCCTTTTGTCCATTTATGCATTTGGCGCTCACCAAGTCTGATCTGGCATTGGCAGAAGCCTCATTGCTTCAAGAGAACCCAGAGTCCGAAGTCCTAGAAGCCAAACAAGTCGCCAAGAAGCGTGTTCAGCCCTACTGGGATGGCGAAATGAATATCTGGGTTGTCTCGGCTGAGGGAGAACAAAAGCAGCAGTCACACAAACTCTTCTCTGAGTTTTGGGAATCCTTGCCAAGCAACGCGCATGAACTCAAAACGAAGAAACTCAGCATCCACGCGATTTCAGAATTCATTGATATTCTGGACATTCACATTTTGCTGTCCCAAGATGAACTGCAACAGTTTGACGCAGCGGCATTGCAATCCGTTCAACAAATCTTTGAGGACATTGAACAGTATACCAACCAATCCACAGCACTCATCGAGAAGTTGCTGGCCAGTCTCTCAACGCAATTGAGACAGCAACTCACACTGTTGGAACAGAGATGGCTGGACAGCATCAACAGTTGTGGCACAAAATCCGACGTCAAACTGGTTCTGGACAAGATTCAAGGCGAATCGGACACGCAAAAGATTTCCAAAGATGTTGAGCAGGCACTGTTGCACGGGGCTCGTCAAATTGCACTTCATCTAATTGAAGAACAACCAACAAACTTTGATCGTTTACTCTCCCTTCAGTCTGCATCAACCGCGGCAAATAGCAAATCACTCAATGCCCTTTGGGCTGCGGCTGGAGGCTTGGCAGGGGCTACCACAGGTCTGCTGTTGAGTGGGTCGTTGACTGGTACTTTGCTATTGGCACTCGGTACTGGTGGCATCACAACCATTTTGTTGTCTCCGTTGGCGGAAGGAAAAGAACAAGCGCGCACTGCCATCTCGGAAAGTGTCACACTGACTTTTGAGCACATGAATACACAATTGCACTCTTTTAAAGGCTCTTTGGAACAAGAGTGCTCTCGACAGATTCAAGACATTCTACAAACGGCACTGGAAGAAAAACGCGTGCACGATCGACAGGTGCTGGTAAGAAAAATACAACGCATGCAAGATATCCAACAACGTTTGGAAACAGCCAAGTTTAGTTTTTGGCCATCCGTGAGTGGCTTAGACTCCTGAGAAGTCGTCACACTGACTCGACAGCCAGCGGTGCAGCCAATTTTGCCAAACAGCGTGATCGTGTCGAAACAGGTGTGGATTTTGCCACAACCAAGTCTCAAATGACGTTGAATTTTCAGCCTGACGTAGAAAGTCTTCCAACAGACGTATCAGCACGTCTTCAAAGTCTGGTTGCTGAACCAACAAAGACAATCCTGACAAGTCACCCTTCTTAAGTTGTCCCAACAACAGACGTTCCATATCTGGATGCTCTTGTTCTATGTATACACGCAACAACCATTGACCGACAACAGGATGATCGAGATTGTGACTGCTCAAATCCGACAGAGCACCATACCAAATGTCGTGCCAAATGCGGCGAACCTCCTCCGACAAATTATCCCAATGGTTGTTCATCAGTTCCAGATTCCACAAGCGTGTCCCGTAGCCTTGTTTGCTCAGGATCGTTTTCAACGCCACAACATTTGCGCTGGAAAGTTTGTCTAAGTCTTCACACCAGACGGTATACAAGTATGTCCAAAACTGAGATGCTCGATTGCTTTGTGCAACAGACACATAATTTCTTTGTATCCACAGCAACCAACTCAACACATCGTTGAGATCCACTTTCGGAGTTTGAGTGGGTCCCAAATAGTGAACCATTTGAACCACTGCCTCTTTCCATCCAATCGACTCAAACCACGCTTGAATTTCGGACCATATGGATGCATCTACACCAACATGTTGAGAGTATATCTTCAACCACCACAACCGATGTCCACCAGTTGAGTGTTGTAGCATCAACGGTATCAATCCAGAGGCTTCTGGAACGTGTGGAGACAGCCACGTAGGCCAATAACCATGTTGGTAGATTTGTCGCTGTCCAAAGGCAATCGCCCAATTGGGTACAGGACGAATCAACCCAGCGAGACGCAATATCTCTGAACGCCTTAGGGCTTCTTCATCCAATTTCCAAAGAACCGTCAGTAAAGAGGGAGCATCTAAGACAGCCCGTTCCACCTCCAGATCTGTCTCTGGAGCAGAAGCAATCCAAGACTGAAGCAAGACGATATCTCCCGCTTGAAGCAATTGTCGCTTCCAAATCAGCAACACTTGACGAACAGTGTGACCCTGTTCATGCACGGTACATCTGGAAATCAATGTCGGTTGGGAAAGTACAGCCTCCCTGGTCAACTTGGTCTGTGGTACGTGTTCGAGCCCCAAGAGGAGTAAGGACCGTACAGTTTCAAACAGGCTTGCCACCCCCTCTTTGGCAATGGGAACCCTACGAGAGTTCCACTGCACAAACCCCTGCTGTAAAGCATCCGGAGATCGAAGCCAATTCCATAGCATACGAGACCACTGACCAATCAAATCTGGACGTTCAAAATACTGAGCAAAGTGCAGGGCAACATTGCCCAACGTATACCCATCGTTGTGCTGAGCCAAAAACAAGGGAGTCAACCAGCCTTGCATCCAAGTGATGACGGTATCAAAACCAATTTGGCGTCCAATTTGGAGAACAAAATCCAAGTCACTCTGCGAATTGGTGACATGCTCCTTCCAATAATCTACCAACAGAGCTTGAAATACATACAGTCGGCTGCTTGCTTCGGGAACTCTAGACAGCCAATACAACCGACGTCGAATGGGTACAGCCTCCCATACTGGAGAAAATGAACCTTCTCCAAGGGCCAACAACACCATTGAGGATTGGTCCTCTCGTTGATCTCGTTGACCATACCACTCCAGTACTTTCCACAGGGGGTACGATGTTTGTAACTGAAAGTGGGTCCACTCTTGGACAGTTCTGGGTGGTGACTGATATGGGGCCCAATACACCAAAGGATACCCTGTTTTCAAAATGGGGAATGGCCAATTTGAATGTTGTACAACATCGTCTATCGAGTAGCATTGTGGCAGACAAGGTGCGAAGATTTTAGACAGTGAATGCAATCGAGCCTGTACCCCCCGCTCAGAGTGTTCCGACCAAGGCAGTCCAATGCCAGAGTATTGACTCAATAGAGTCTGTGCCCACACAGCCTGTACCTCAGCAACCTCCCAATGCCAACCCTGCAAACGGACTCCATTGCCATCCACATGAAGCATGGATTCGGACAGTTCAGACCACACAAAAGCCAAGGACCATTGACGGTGCCACTTGGTAAGTTTTGTTAATTCCTGTACCCAGTCCCATTGTTCAGCCTGAATCTTCCACCACAATGTCGACCACCACAAAGGGTTGGAGGGTTCAAACATCGAAATTTCACCAATCGGCATCCAGACTTTTGGGTATACCAAACGACAATGCTGTCCATCTACAATCATCAGTTCACTGCGTTGAAGGGCATCAACGAACTCTTTCACTCCGAATCCATCGTGCCACCGAGTCATTTCACTCAAGGCCTTCTCTCGGTGCCTAGCGGTTTTGAGTGCCTGTATCCACTCTGGGTTAAATGGTGGCCGTCGATCGGCAATCGACAACTGAACTGCCAATGCATCTTGAAAAGCCTGCAAGGTCTTTCCTAAAAGAACATGTTCTTTAAAGAGCAAAAACAGCGCATCGTCTACTGGTTGCAACGAGTCCGGAAGTACATTGGATAGCGGATCCCAAAAGTGTCGGTCAACCCACGCATCGATCCAAATGGACGCCCAATTCACCACAAGTTCTGCATCATGCCACAGCGCATCTGTGTACAACAATAGATTCAAAGCATGCAATGCTGTACCGAATTCGAATCCACTGCGATACCAAAATTCTGAAGAAACTTTTTGCAACCGCACTTGAATGACAGGCTCAAGAGTTGGACGAATTTGTTCACAAATTGCGTCCCAGATTGGCAACCGCACAGTGGTACACAGTGAATCTTCAATCCACTCAAGTTCACCACAATACACTGACAACAGCCCCTTTGTGAATTTGCACGATCCAGATGCCCTCAAGAATTGATTGGGGTGCACAGGTCGTCCATTGACCACCCAATCAATAGTCCATTCGACTTTGGGAAATGCTGGATGGGTTCGAATACTGTCCTTGCCAAAGATGACATCATCTCGAAGTGCCATCAACACCGTTGGCGAATCCAGTTTCAATGCCAGACTTAAAGGAGTCAAACGCTCGGTTTCCAACTCAAACCAACGATGAATCTCACTGCCCTTTGCATTCACAAAACGAGACAAGGGTGCAACAAATGCGGTATCGACAAGGTTCGATTCTTCTCGTTGCGAAACGTGACGCGCCATTTCTCGAGCCACTTCTGCCTGGGTTTGGCCAGAGGACTTAATGATGTGTTTGAGTCGCTCTTTCCAACTTGTCTGATGTTCTGCTGTCCAAGTATACATGTTCAAGTCCAAAATCCAAAAGTGTGTTGCCAAAAAAGTGGAAGAAGCCTGCGAACAGGCTTCTTGGACTAAACTTCAATAAAAGGGACTTCAACAATACAATCAATAGGCTTAGCGGCTCAACTTCAACTTCGACTTCGACTTCAACTTCGACTTCAACTTCGATAGTTCAACCAAATGCTCAACCCATGTTGCTTGTTTTTAGATTAACCAATCCAATTGAAGCATCCAAGAAATAATGCGCAATAATAATTGCGCAACATGCGCAATTGGTAAATAACAGAATTTCATTCCTTATACAACATCCGCCAACTGTCGCTGATGATGATGGAAGACCGAGTAGCCAACCACCAATGCCAGACCGCTGCTGACGGCTACAATGATCATAGAATGTGGATGAGGCATCGCGCCATTGAGCAACAATTCTCGGTACAGCCCAACCAAATGAGCCAATGGATTCAATTGAAGCAACAGCGAATACTTTCGTGGATAGATAGCCGCTGGATACACAACAGGCGTCAAAAACATCAGCAACAACAACGCGGCGTTCACCCAATGCGTCATGTCTCGAAAATACACCGATGCAACAGACAACATCAAGCCTACACCCAACGTAAACATCAATTGAAGAACCATGACAAACGGTACCAAGACGACTGTCCATGACAAATTGTGGGTAAAGATTAGAATCGCCACAATCAAAATCAAACACCGAATGACCTGATTGACAGCAGCAGACACCACCAAGTGAGTCGGCAAAAGCAACGTTGGAAAACGAATCTTTTGAATCAAGTGGCCGTTGTTCACCAAAGAAACCGCAGAGTGAGACAGACCGTCCGAAAATGACAGCCACGTAACCATTCCACAAAACAAGTACAGAGCGTAATGAGTCCATCCTGACTGGGCCTCAAACTGGATTCCCAACAGTCCGTGAAAGACAAAGGTGTAGGTCACCAGTTCCAGCAAGGGGGTCACCACTGTCCAAAAGAAGCCCAACGAGCCACCAGTATATCGCTGCCTTAGGTCAAACTTGACAAAATCCAACAACAGAGAACGGTGAGACCACAGAATTTTCAATCCACCTGAAGCATGACCCGGCTCAACCTCCGCAGACAATGTGCGAATGGGCTCTTGGGCATCATGATTGGCTTTGGGTTGGGGCATGGACGTTCCGTAATTTAAGACAACAGTCGACGAGCTTGTCGCTCATCTGGCAACTGACAAGCATCTACCGTACCAAACCATTGTATCCTTCTCGCAGCAAAGCCTTTGTACACAGCATTTCGCAGGAACTTTGGTACCACCCACCCCACACGTAGCCACGACCAAGGCGATGGGAGTACTTTCAATATCTCACCGATCGCGTCTGAATAAATGTACACCGATGACCTTGAGGATTCACCGTGGCGCGTTGTTCGAACATAGACGATGCTGTCCAAATCTTCCGGCAAACCAAACTGGGGTAACACCGAAGCCGCTACTTCTCCCTGCAACGGCGCAAAGTACAACGCTTCTTTGGCGTCTCGTGCCAACAACCACTGTACCGTATGGTCGCAGAAACCACAATTCCCATCGTAAAACACCAAATGTGCGGGAGGAGCGTTCAACGAACCGAATACACTCATGTGGCCATCGACTCATATGGAAGGTCTTCATGCCCCGCACACATCCGCGTGATGAAAGGCATTTGGGGCTGGAGCTCGGATGTCGTCCAATTCATCGCAGTGAGAGATTGTTCAACCGTCGGAACAACATTGATTGGCGACAATCTCTTTTTGAGCGCAAAATACATGTCCGCATGTTGCACGTTGGCTTGCACATTGGGAACAATCATTTTTTGTACTGGATACCACATACTGGTTAATTGCGGTGAAAAACAGTCTAAGGCAAGTACAAATGGGTTTCTTCTGCGAATCCGTCCCCGCAAAACTTGGTGAAGCAAGGGTTTGACTGGTACATTGTTTACCAATCCCCCTTCGGTCAGTCGAGTGATTCCGAACTTCCCATACATTTTGTCCAAAATTTGAGTCATTCGAGGTTCATCTCGCAAAACATCATAGTGCAACAATCCCGTCACGGCAGAAGAAAATCCAGCTGCGTCAATCACGTCTGCATTGGCGGTCAACTCATCCGCACCAAAGACGACTTCCCGTAGGGCATTGGGGTTGGATAGAAACTCGTAAATGGTGCTGGTCATCCGAATTATTCGACGCATTGAAGATTGACGAAACAAACGAGGAGAATCTACAAACGCATCGTCCATCAAATGTTCATAAAAAGAAAGATCGTGCTTAAAGGCATCCACTGTCAACCCTGTCGCCACCACCAGCAACGGTATCTCACAATCCGAAAAGCGCATCGAGCGCCCTTCTTTGCTCTGAAGCAACTCATCCAAACTACTGCGCAAATACAATCGAAGGGTCGCTGGTACACCGTAGCGATTCTCAATATTCAGCACACGAAGGACCGAAGTCCAGTTCAGACTCCGCACGGCCTCCATCATTGGAAGTTGATCAAACACCCTTGTACGGGCTCTAAACATCGCGATCAATGAACCTATTGACGTTCCTGCAAGCATGTGAACCGGTATTCCAGCGTGATGAAGAGTTCTCATCGCACCTGCATAACCGTACCCAGATCCACCGCCACCACCAAGCGCCAACACCAATTGTCGATTGCACACCTCTTCTTGCATCGACAGGGCGTCGAGCGACGTCTGCTCCAAAATAACCCTACGGACCCGCTGGGTTTCTGAAACCAACAGTGGCAATGCCTTCTTCAATCCGCGGACTGGAAATCGCCGTTCCAAAATTGGGTTGAGTGTGTGCTGAACAAACCAACGGAAACGAGAGAGCAATGGCTCAACATACACGTCGGTATCGTCTACCGCACGGATCCAAGTGGAGCGAGCCAATGAGACCACATATCGAAGCCATCCCACTTCTGAGGCGTTCAAAACGCTGGGCTCCGTCATCACCGCTCGAACGATTTGCGCTTCCAAACGCACAAAGGGTAGACGCTTTTCCTGTACAACATCCAAATCAACCGCATCCAACATGGGTGGCAATGTCGGTGGATACTCTATTTCTTGTGTCATTTCTCGTGGGAACATGTCTATCCAAATCTAGGATTCAGCAACTGGAGTCTCTCCGTCTATGGCATCATAACCAAAAAATGTACGAATTTCATCACCCAACCGACTCGTTTGTCTCAGGTGCCATTCAGAAGGAAACAACTCCTTGTACGGAGACGTCGCAAAACGATTGCCCACCAAAATCACAATGCCCTTGTCCGTTTCAGTACGAATGACCCTACCCGCAGCCTGACTGACCCTTGCCATTCCTGGGATCACCCACGCATACCGAAAGCCTTCACCATAGCGTTCTTCGTACCATTCCTGCATCAACTTACGCGCCAAACTTGCTTGGGGCAATGAAGGTCCAACGATGACAGCCGCTTCCAAAGCATTTCCTGGTAAATCCACCCCTTCAGAAAAAATACCCCCCATGACCGCAAACAACACGTGCCCTTCGCCTTTGCCCATCGTCTTCAACAATTTTCGACGCCCTGCTTCTCGCATTCGCCTTTTTTGTACCAAGGTCTCTCGGTCTCCCAAATCCATTTGATCATGTACATCTTCAAGCACAGCAAAACTTGAGAAAAACAACGCCACATTCCCAGAGATGGACTGTACAATCTTTTGAAGAAGCCGTGCAATTCTGGGGTGCTCTCGACTTCGGTCACGGTACAACGTCGATACAAAGGGCAATACGAATGCCGCTCGATTCTCTACTGGAAAGGGCGTGTCAAACTTGTGTACAGCCGTTCTGTCGGGCTCCAAGCCCAACAAATTGGTGTAAAAGTCAAAAGGTTCTAAGGTAGCCGACATACAGACTGCCGCACCTATTTTCTCAAAGAATGCACCGAGCAACACCGCTGGATCTCGACACAACAGTTCCACTCCCGTATCGGGATGTTGGGCTGGCGATTCCAAATTCAACAGAGATGCCGGCAACAAACCGCCTCTGTCTTTCCCCAAGCGTTGAACGACGACCACCGTTTCATCCCCCGCTCGCTCCAAGGCCGTTTGAAAAGACAAAATGGACCAAGCAGCCTCATACCAAGGGTCGCCTTCCGCGTCGTCTGACAAGGGTTTCTCGTATCGTTGCGTGGCGTATTCCAAAGCCAGTTGCTGAATCTCTCCAACCACCTCCTTGAGTACTTCCAAATTGACGCCTTCATCCACACTGGTCGATCGTTGCCCAAAGCGATCTGGGGTTCCTTGCTGGGTTTCAAACACCAACCAATCCAAAATTTTCTGGAGTGGTTCGGCAAAACGTGAAAAGTCTGCGGACCGTTGAACCGACTCAATCCCTTTCCACAAGGTTTGAATTTTCAACGACGGAGACCCATACCCCTGAGCCCGTATCGGCAAATTGTGTGCCTCATCAACGATGACCATCCAAGCATCTGGATTTTGAGAAATCGCACTCAATTGCACAGAGGGATCAAACACATAGTTGTAATCTCCAATGACAACGTCCGCTGAAGACACCAAGTTCTTGGACAATTCATAGGGACACACCCCCGTCGACTGCCCAACGGACTGTAAGTCATCCGCCAACAGAACCCCACCATCCCAAATCTCATCAAACAGTCGATTGTCGGCAAGTTTGTCATAATATCCTTCTGCAAAAGGACATCGATCGGGGCGACAAGATACCACATCGTTCAAGCAAGCCTTCTCTTTGGCCCTCAATGATACGGCCCTGACCGGCAGACCACGGGCATGCATACTTTTTAACGTATCTTCAACCATTTGCTGTTGGGTATTTCGAGCGGTGGCAAAGAAAATCTTTCGATTGCTTCGATAGGCCACCTGCAACATTGCATACAACGAAGCTGCTGTCTTACCATACCCAGTCGGAGCCCGAACCAGCAACACTTTGTTGTCTCGAAGATCACGCTCCAAAAACTGACTCATCTCTTCTTGGCCATCTCTCCAGTGCTCATGTGCAAAGGGCAACCCCGACTCAACCGCCTGAATTCGCGTCACATACCACGCCAACTGCTTTTCACGCTCCCCAATCAACCAGCGCAACTGTCGCTCGATGTACTCTTTTTGGGCTGGATTGTGGGGAACAGGTAAACGGTGTTGATAGCCGTCCACCACCGAAATCACGACCAGTTCTCCAGTGGTTTCAACCCCTTGTCCTGCCAAAAAATACAAATACAGTTCAACCTGTGCTCGCCAGTGAGCCATATCGGAAATATCTTTTTGGGAGAGAGCAGAGGCTGGCAATGTTGAAGTCTTCAATTCTTCAATGCGGTGAACGCCATCTTCAATGATGACCCCATCAATCCGACCGGTGATTTCCACTTCCCAATCGTCGATCGAGACCACATGTCGAATCGTGACTTCTTTTTGGAAATTGGGATTTGTCTCCAACGCTTGGGTTTGGTACTGATTGTGTATTTCGGTTCCAATCCGCATCCGAGTTTGCGCAGTCCACGCAACGGTTAGGTACAGATCACCATTCGGAGGACCCGCATCGATGACGTCGTGCACTGACAATTTCACGCGCCGCTCTGCATCCATAAATCGAATCATACACACCTCAAGTCCAAGCACTGTAACGCAAGCACAGATGGTGAGACAACGAACAACCTTTGACAATTCGGAAGGTTCGATTGAATCTTGTCTTTAAATGGGCTAAAAAATTTACAGGAGAACGTCAATGATCGCAAGCTTAGGCTCTTGGATAGACACAATATGGATGGGAATCTTGGTTGGCACCCCGCTGATTTTCGCACTGGCGGTTGCCGGTAGCGTCATCACCACCGTAGCCGGTGTACTCATGCACGCTATCGTCAACGATGAAGCGGTCGATGTCAGTTGGGAGAACATATCATGCCAAACATTGGAAATCGTGGGGATATTTTTCACATTTCTTTCGCAGGCCATGCATTTTTCTCCAGATCAACCAGCCTATAAAAATACGTCTCCGCATCCAAACCCAATCCTGTTTGTGCCCGGTTATCAAATGAACCGATGGTCTCTTGCTCCTCTTCAATACTATTTGTATCGACGTGGATATCACAACAGTTGGGCAATCAACAACCCCATCTTAAAAGACGACGTGTTCGTTTTCGTGGAAAACCTCAAAGATAAAATTGATGCCCTACACGAACAAAGTGGACAGCCAATCCACCTCATTGCTCATTCCATGGGTGGTCTCATTTGTAGACATTACATTGAGAAGTACGGGACAGAAAAGGTGGCATCGACAATTTCTTTGGCAACACCTTATCGAGGAACGAAAACCTATCGTTTGGGCAGGGGCAAAGTCGGTCGCCAGTTCAAACCAGGCTCAGAGGTGTGTAGCATCACCACTGCACCCCCCGTACCCCACCTCATTGTTCGTTCAACGAGAGATTGGGTTGTTGTCCCGTTCTCCAACACCGCTTTGGATGATGCGAATGATCTGGTCATTACCAACGCTGGTCATTTGGGGGTCTTGGTGTCGGTGCCGGTATTTCAGCACATTCACCGCTTTTTGGATGAGTTGTCAGAACGCATTGAGTCCACCACAATAGAAGACCAGTCTTCCCATGGCTGATACAACGATTGATTTCGTCATGGGCAAAGGTGGCGTGGGACGAACAACGGTCTCGATGCTGCTCGCCCAACACTATGCACAGCGTGGAGAAACCACCATCATCGTTGAGTGCAACGGATGTGCAGACATTCCTGATTTGTACAATACAGTAAGCCAAGGCTATACTCCCACACAACTTAGTCCATTGATTTCAAGCATCTCTGTCTCCCCAATGTCCGCCATCGAAGACTATGTGGTACAACAACTCAAAATGCGGAAACTCTATCAACTAATTTTTGAAAATCGTTTGGTGGCACCACTCATCGAAGCCGCTCCAGGGTTGCACGATGCTGTTCAACTGGGCAAAGTTTACGATCTGCAGATTAGCGGACAGTGGGATCACATTGTGGTGGACTGCCCTGCTACGGGACATGGCGTGTCATTGATTTCTGCTGCCAAAACAATGATGGACCTCAGTCGACGGGGTCCCTTGTACAACCAAAGCAAACTGGTAGAAGACATTGTTCACACGTACGGTCGCGTGGTGATGGTCACATTGCCAGAAGAGTTGCCTGCACGAGAAACACTACAACTTTGGAATACAATGAGAAATGATTTCCATTCCAAAGTGCTCGGAATTGTCATCAACCAGTGGAATGAATGTTCTCAGAATCTTCAGGATGCCTTCAATCAGGCAGATACACTCGGCATATTGAAACCGTATCCAGAGTATCAGACAGTGTACAAACTCTTAGAAATGCAGCATAGAGAACAACAGGTTTGGCACGATTGGTTAGACCAGAAGTTGGGTCAACCAAAAGGTCTATCGATGCTGACATACAACAAATGGACTGCTTCTACTCCTTTTGAAGCAGACATTGGGCTCGCCCCTCTCGATAAACTGGAAGGTTGGCTGTGAGCGCCAAAGTGATTTTCATGTGTGGAACTGGGGGAGTTGGAAAAACGACCTCCTCCGTTGCCATGGCAATGCGAGAAGCGCGCATGGGAAAACGGTGTGTACTGTTGACGATTGATCCAGCCAAAAGACTCGCCGATGCCCTTCACCTCAATATCGACGCCACCGAACCAACGGAAATCACCCTGCCCGATGGCACAACCGGACGGATGTGGGCACTCATGCTCGACGCAGGAAAGACATTTGAAGAACTGAGTCAAGCACGAACACCTCCCGAGACATGGCACAAACTCAAACACAATCGCTATTATCAGTTTGCCAAGGACCGTATGGGTGGCATCCAAGAGATGATGGCAGTGATGAAAATGATGGACTTAGTCGAAACAGGTCTTTATGACACCATCGTTGTGGATACTCCCCCTGCCCAAAATGCACAACAGTTTTTTGATGCCCCAAGCAAAATTCAACATCTTTTTTCTCAGTCTGGACTGCAGTGGCTCACGTCAAAGTCTTCTGGTTTTGGCTCATTCAACGTTGCCAAAGGCATACTCTCCAAAGGGCTCAACTTTTTTCTGGGTGGAGAAACCATCGGGGAAATTGGAGACTTTTTTCGACTGTTCGCACAGTCGGCTGTCGTACTGGAACAAAAGGCAACCGAGTGCCAAACCATGCTCGTAGATCCACAGACAGAATACTGGATGGTTGAAGTACCCAATCGTCGTCTTCGCCAGTTGGAAGCCCTCAAAGAGGCTTTACAAGAAAAGGGCATTCAAATCACAGGACGCCTACTCAACAAAACGCCGATTCTTCTACCACCGATTCAAACAAACACCGAATCTCCAGAAAGACTCGCTATCTTGACGGACTTGCAGACGCATCACCCGCCGTTGGAGCCCGCTATACTTGAACGGTATGCGCTCAAACTACCGGTTTGTGAACCTGATGGTCTCGAAAGCATTGACGGACTGTGGCTGTGGAGTATGAGTTTGAGATAGGCGATGCGATAGATCCCAAACTCACCCACTATCGAAAGCATAAGATACCATCTCGGACTTGAATATCTGAGTCTGTACAGACCTGAGTTATTCCAGTAGAAAATTCCTTGAGACGGTTGTCCGTAATGACTTCCCAACCAACGAGTTGCATCAACAAGGTCGCCATTTCATTCAAGCCCAGTTGCTTTTCGACAGAACCATTCAAATAAAATCGAAGGAAGGACAATACGTGTGGTGGATAGAGAGCAACAAAATCTCGATCCTCTTTGGTGGGTATACGAGGTTTCAAATTGGAATCCGGATGCCAATAAAAACCATACTTTGTTTGAATTGCTTTCACGCTCACTTGTTGTCGCAACACCTTTTTTATGGCGTCTTTGTTTCGACTCGTCTTCCTTGACGGTATGAGTTTACACATGCGTACAATGATCATATTGGTGGATAGGGGTCCCTCTTGCTTTAGCAAAGGTATCAACAGTTGCGTTACCAAATGGGAGTGCGTTTTTGGCTGGGCATCACTTGGAATGTCCACATCCAATGTACTGATGTCCAGTTGAGTCGTCTTCACCCAGTCAAAGGTTGACATCTCTGCCGTCATGACACGCTCTACCACAAATTGGTTTCGGCTGGTCTTCGATGACACAGAATCTACGATGGCTTTTTGCAACGCCAGTCGCTCTGCTTTTGGATTGGTATACCAAGGCAAGGACCACACTCGATACACTGGCCAACCGAATACTTCCAATGATTGAGTGAACAATCTCTCTCGGTGCCGTGTTGAGCCAAACTCACTTGTTGTTCCGCCCTCACAGACGATGGCCAATTTAAATTGTTGAGTCTCCGAATCTTGAACCGCAATATCAATGGCATTTCCTGTGGGTCCAAACTTTGGTAAGGCCTTGTATCCGAGGTCTTCAATGAATACACATACGTCCTCCACAAATCCTGATGCTGTTTGAGACCGTATCACAGGAACTTCCACCGACAGTTCAAGCATACTTTTCAACATCTGCAAGGCCTTGTTGTCCGATGTGATTAAATCTGGCGTAAAATTAGCGCAAATAACCATTTCAAAACGAGCCCTAGAAAAGAGCACATTGAGTCTTCGATCGCCGCCCTCTCTTCCTACGGGACCAAAGTTGTGTGTAAACCGCCCTTCTGCATCCAATCCATACCCAACACTCACAAAGATAATGTCTCTCTCATCTCCTTGTACATCTTCTAGATTTTTGATGAACAGTGTTTCACCTTCCGGAAGAGAGGCACAATATTGTCTCAAGTCTGGACGCTGCACCAGCAGCTTGTCCCACGCATCTTGCAAGACTTCCTTTTGTCCCATGCTAAATGCAACAATGCCAATCGATGGTGCTGTATCTTCCTGAATGGCCTCAACGATTCTTCCTGCTACCGCATGCACGATGAGATCCGCCTCATGAGGATTGGTCGAAGTCCCTCCTCGGTCATATGCACATCCAGCAGAAGAGATGAGACGTATGCCTCGAGCCAGAGGGTGGGTATTTGGTGTGGGAAACGGCTTCAAACCACCATCATACATATAGCGATTGGAAATGGATATTAAGCTTGGGTGACGGGAACGATAGTGAAACGACAGCTGAATGCTCGGACAGCCACTGGCCACAAAGCGATCTAAAATGCTCTCCATATCTTTGGATGCTTGAAAGAAACTCGTTGGAGACAATTGCTGGGAATCCCCCACCACAATTGCCTGCTTGGATCGCATCAATGCACTAAGAGCAAAGGGGGTCGTCATCTGACTGGCTTCATCGAAAATCACGACGTCAAACTCTACGTCTATCGGCAAGTGGGTCGCTACAGATATGGGGGACATCATCATCACAGGCTTCAGACGTTGTATTGCCTGTCCGCAATTTGCCATCAGCCAGCGAATGCTTTTTCGACTGCGTTTCTTAGACATTTCTGTTGTCAAAACTGCAAGTTGCCCGACTGTCAACAGAGATTGTACGTCGACAATGTGCTGAGCAACCAACTTCTCTTGAGCGTACATCGGCAATCGTTCGTCATACTGAATGTAATTGTTGCGCAAGATTTGAAGCGTGGACCGAGTCAATCGCTGCACCAAAGGTCTCGAGCGAATCAGCTGTACACGGCTGTGACCAAGCAGGTGTTCCCATTGCTGGTGCACGTCTGCATCACTTTGACCTTGCATCAGCCATGTAATCCAGTCTTCTAATCTCGCTTCGCGCAGGGGTCTACAAACCTGATTGATGGCGATTCCACGCGCCAAAGCAGGACGGGTAAGATTGACGTCATCAAGCCACTCTCGTAGAAATAACAGTGACAAATCCAAGTCTGTGGACAACGGTGCTTGGGGTAGAGGTTGCAGTTTTTGACATACCTCAGTCAATGTTTTCTGTACTGCGTGTAAGGCTTTGGAGATGGCCACGCTGTGTTCATGTGCGAGTTCTCTGCCTTCAGCAACCTGCACAAATCCAGTTTCAAATATTCGTGGATGCTTCGTCGCCCAAATCGGAAGCTGCTTTATCCACTGTAAGCGACGCTGAAGATCTGCCCAATCACTGTGTATTCCTTTCCACAATGGACCAAAGAAAATACCACCCATCTCAGATTGTTCTTCGAAGTCCACCAGCTTTAGATGAAAGGCTTCCAATTCTTGAATCGGACCGTCCACCTCAGCTGGTGTCACACCATTTTTGAAAAAGGTCGCCAGTTGTTTTATCGAGGACCACCACGTCGGATGAAGGAGTCTCCACCACCGGTTTCGAAGCTGTTCCACTACGTTAAACAGGGTTTCAATCCTTTTGTATTGAATGATCGAAGTGGGTTCGAACAATATTTCAAGGCGTTTTTGAGTTTCTCCAAGCGCTTGACCGTGACTTATTAACGATCTTGCCTCATCCCAACGATGATCGTGCTGCAAAAAAGTCCAGTTCACATCGCCAATATTAGGACGAGAGACCAAGTAGTCCAAATTTTGAACCAATGTCTGAACACCACCCAAAGTTCCATCAAACGAACACCCTATCTGCTCTTGCTGAGCGTTCAAGAGCTCTTGAAGGTGAGCCAATTCCCCCCTCAATGTTGTTAACAAATCAAAGATGCCAGTGTCTTTCATTAAGACAGAGTCCGTAGCCTGTACATACCGAAATGGATTGCTACTCCACGGAAGCTGCTCAGATCGAATCAGCTGGGACAGTTCTATCGACGCTTGCTCGAAGCTAGTACAGTTTTCTAGATTCCAGTCCAATGCATTGTCAAACTGGAGAATGGGCGCTCGTTCTACTGCCACAGACTGATGCGCATGCGAAAATATGTCTGCTAGCGTATGCTCACTCTGACCAACATTTTGCTGCAATAATGTGTTGATCTTCTCTACTTTCGTTCTGTGATGAATGGTTTGCGCTGGTAGGCCCTTTTTATGTGTCCGCCTTATCCCAGTTTGATTACGGGCCTTGGTGAGGCTATTTAATACCGTTGATTTTTTACTTTTACTCGAGTGCAATTCAAGCAACAAATGTTCTAAATTGGCATTGCACAGCCGCTGGTACACCACATCCAAAGCTGCTTTTTTCTGAGCAACGAACAGAACACGTTTGCCCTGTCCGACCATCGTGGCAATAATATTGGCAATCGTTTGAGACTTTCCAGTCCCTGGAGGCCCTTGAATAACAAGGTTACCCCCCTGTGCAGCCAAGGCTACCGCACGCACCTGTGCGGAGTCAGCGTCCAGAATCAGTGGAAGGGCTTCTGGTTCCTTAATCGTTTGATTAATTTCTCCGGCTTGAAAAGATTGCAGCTGTGCATCCACAACGAAGCCTGTGCCCAATGTCTGTTGAATGAGCTTGGGTACGGTTTTCCAATCTGAAGTATCTAGATCTCTATACATTTGAATCTGAGAAGTCTCTAGGAGATTGAGTGCAAACCCATCTCCCAACGTCCACTCTGCAGCCTCGATACACAACTTGAGTGCTTCCCACCCTGCTTCGATCGCTTCAAAATCACCAGCTGAAAAATCAATAAAGAGTTCTTCTGGTACACTTCCAGCAGGCAGCTGTGTGCGAAGTTTTTCAAGGAGTGCAGGATTCCACTGAATGGCTTCATCAGAAAACTCAATCGAAATGCCCAAACGCACAGCCGTTTGTACAAAGCGAACTGGTATAAGTAATGCTGGGGCAAGCCCGGTATGACGGTCATCTTTCCAATGAACCTTCCCTATGCACAGGTTGAGAAAATTAAAGCCACGTTCTTCAATTCCTTCATTGGCTTTTCTCATCAATCTCTTTAAGGACGATTGCGAGGCAGCCGTTTGAATAACTCGGAATGAAACTGATTCTCTATTATCAATATCATCAGCTTCTTCTGCCAGTTCGATTGTTGGGGCAGCCAATTGCTCTTGTTGATACTCTTTGTCAGTCTCGACGGCTTCATCATCAATACTTGAAACAACCATTGGTGTCGGAATTCCAGTTTTCACTTTCAATTTTTGATCGGACTCAATCAGACGCTCCCACAGCCGCTCTAGAGTAACGCTGTGTAAAATGAGTGCAGACTTAGAAAACCCCTGTAAGAAACGATTTCCTTTCTTACTCCCAACCAACATTTCTTTGCGCAGTCGTTCGATCTCGTCAATAGGTGTCATCCCAAAGCTCCTTACTCGTTCTTCCCGCAGTCATCATATCAAATCGAACGATTCTCAAACTAAACAAGTCAACGCTTGAGTTTCGGTCAAATTATAAGTCGTGGCTCTATAGAACGGTACAACTTACCGATAGTACACCAAATAAGAACGCATATCTACACGGGGTCTAAACGTACCTGATGTATAGGAAGGATGGTAGACTTCACCACGCACAAGTCCAAGATAGGACAGTGTATTGCTACCCGACAAATCTACATCCCCAGTGAAATCATTGCGCCAAACGGGCACTTCCATACCTGGACACCAACCAGACCTTCCATATACCCACGTACCTGACTGATTCGGCACTGTGCCAATGGCCACCTGATCTGCACAGCCCATTGGGGTTCCCGCCTCTGGATGTGTTTTGGTTACCGGCTCGCCATCATTCACCGTAAACTGGTGTTGGTGATCGCAGAACTCAGCGCAATTTAAGGTATCAGCCCCAAATCCATGACCTGAAACTACGCCTGCCAATTCAACTTTTGTCGTTCCCTCTGGGGGTGTGAACTCAAGTGGCAACTTGTCTTCATGCCAAATCTCGGTCAAATCACCCGTTGGTGTGGCTTCATCCAGCGTCGCTTGATCGTTTGTGTTCATTTTACGCCACGCACCGCCGTTGCATCCGCGCTCCAAATCTTGACGATCTGCTTGCAGTGTACAATTTTTCGACTCATCCACAGTATCGGTATTGGCATTGTCTTCGGAACAGGACCACAACACACCACTGATATCCGCAACATCTGAAAGATTGGGTTCCGTTGCACAGAAGTACAGTGTCTCTCCTTCAACAAACCAGTCCCAGCGAGAATCCTTGTTGGGGTAACGATCGTTGCCAGCCCCGTTGTCCATCAACCAATACTGCTGACGGCGTTCTTCGACCCAATGGGTTTCCAACTGAGGATCGGCAGGATCGTAATACTCAGAAGTGAGCATCGTCCATGGTCCAAAATTGCAACCACTCCGTAGGTTGTCTCTGTCTGCACGGGGATGACAAGTGGTGGGGTCGTCCACCATGCAATGCTCCGTTGCCAATTCAGCTTCTTCGATGGTTGTTGCGCTGTCTTCCGTCAGACAAACGGCAAGTGGACGCTCTGCGTCTCCAGTCCAAGTGTAATCAATGCGGTGATACTCTTCGAGGTCTGGATCGTTGTTGTCTTCTGTAATCCAGTACTGTTCGGTTTCATTGTGTAGCATGATGGTGGTGATGTCGAGCCACTCCCAGCCATTTTCATCAAGGGCGGTCTCGTAATGTTGCCACTGGATGGTGCCATAAATGAACATGAAATCTCGGTCGTCTTCTACCTGCTCGGTGGATTGTATCGTAAAGACATCTTGCTGATCTTCAACCGTCCACTGGCGCCACTCTGAATCTGTCAGCGTGTGATGCGAACCCCAATTGTAAAAATCGTCCAAGGCACCACCTCGAAAGACTTCTTCAATCCCAATCGGTCGAACACCCTTGTCCTGATTGCTGAAGCGCAGGTCCAGACTCACGTTGTAGGGTTGCTGAGAATAGAAGGCAAATTTTCTGGTTCCCCCATCCTGAATCCACGCCATCATAGGCGTTGCATCGTGCACCCACCGTCCTGGACGCCAGTAGGTGGTGATCCATCGACCAAATTCTTTATTGCAGACCTCAGACTCATCTTCATCGGTGGACGGATCGTCTTGTTCGCACAAGTAGAGGTTTACGATGTAATCCCACGCTGGACACTGTGTACCTGCAGGATAGCCTGTACATTCCAAGTGCAAATCCAAGTGTAGAGTGTCATAGGCGAGCAAATCTTCCGCTGACGGCAAGTCAACTTCCATAATGCTTCGTTCTCCAGCCCAATTGGGGTCCGCGATGAGTTCTGTGTCAAACATCGATACAACATCCGCGTTGTGACTGGCCAATTCAGCCTCTCGTTCAGCCTCAAAGTTGAAATAGATGGATTCATACGCCATAAAAAATGGCGGACACTGCTCCCAGCCAGTAGATGGGTCACAATAATTCCCAACCTCTCTGACATGCTGAGTGCGATCGATGGCCGCCGACCACAGAACAAAATTGTTGGGGTCGTAATAGTCATTGTTGAGCATCCCCATCCAATCAGCCGACCACGCATCGTCCACCACAAAATGGACTTTCTCACGCCACCAATCTGCAACCGCATCATCGGACAACATCCCGTAAGCCGCTTCGAAATTGGATTCCAACTCACCCATCAACGCCGCCACATCTTCGCCCTGCCCAGGATAGGCTAGAACAAAAATGTGCGTATTGACCGGTGCAAGCTCCAACAATTCTTGAATTTCACGCGGACGGGTCAGTCTCGCTGGATACTCATTGGCACTGAAATAATTCACAAAGATGTAATTGTCGCACCCTGTCCACTGTTCTGACAAAGTCCACACTTCATCATCCAATAAATTGAACGTAAAGTCTGGTGCCACCTCACCAAAACCACCACTCTCTCCACTGGGGTCAAAGGGCACTTCGCTCAATCCCAACGTCTCACAATAAGTTGGCTCGACAGCGTCCTCAACAGCATTGTCGTCTGGCTTTTCCGTTTCTCTACACGACAACGCACCCAGAAGCACTGTTCCCAATCCCCACAAACCAACACGCATATTTCCTCCCCAATGTACAATTAGTATATATGGAGGAAAGGAAAGACACCACCATCGAGCCATTTATCCCTTGGGAACCACCACTCAGTGGGACTCTTTCATACAATCAACAAACGGGGAGGGATTCTACGCACGGATCAATTTTTTAGTCCACTTTTGGTTGACTTTTCGCCGAAATGGAAAAATATTTCCGAGTCGTATTGTTATGGTTTCGGTTGAATCGAAAATGTGGTAATCTAATTTCAGTTTACACTTTTGGGAATTTTCATGAATTACAGATTGAAATTGACATCCACCATCACCAAATTCAAGCCATCGTTTGGATTCAGTCACTACCCAACGGCCATGACACTTCTTTGTCTGTCGACCGTCGGAATCTCACAGGGTTGCAGTGGAGAGAAGTCAAAAGACACAGCCAATACAAGTGGCCTCACCCCTCCCAGTTCGGAACCTGCTGTGCAAAGTCCAATCCCCACGTTGCGACGCCTCACAATTGCCCAGTATACAAACACCATCTCAGACGTGTTTGGTGAAGGGCTGTTGATTCCCAGCAATCTCGAACCCGACATCGAAACAGAGGGATTCAAGTCTCTCGGTGCTGGAATATCCGCTATCAGTCCCGTTGGTGTAGAGCGCTATGAAACAGCCAGTTACAGCATCGCAACACAAGTCATAGAAGACCTTTCTCGACTGGAACCTTGGTTTGCTTGTGATTTGACGGTCTCTCCCAGTCAGGCGTGTGTATCAAACGGAATCGACGCGCTTGGATTGGAATTGTGGAGAAAACCCCTAACAAGTGCGCAACGAGAACGGTTGAACGGACTCTATCAAACAATTGCCGGTCAAACGGACTCGGTAACTGGGGTTGAGTACACACTGGCGACGTTGCTACAATCTCCCAACTTTTTGTACCGAAGCGAATTCAACACCAGCAGTCTCGATGCATCTGAACAGACGGTGTACACCCTTGATGCGTGGTCGCTGGCCTCAAGACTGAGTTTCTTTCTGTGGAACTCCGGACCCGATGTGGAACTGCTCGAGTTGGCTCAGAGTGGAGACCTCTTGGACTCCAACACCCTTGAAGAACAGGTCGATCGCATGATGGCGGACCCCAAATTCAAAACTGGGGTTCGAAGTTTTTTCGATGAACTGTTGCACCTCTATGACCTAGACAGTTTAACAAAAGACCCCCTCGTGTATACCCACGCCAGTCCCGATCTGTACGCATCTGCCAAGGAAGAAACCTTTCGCACCATCGAATACATTTTGGACAATGAACTGGATTTTCGAGATTTGTTGACCACCAAAACCACCTTCGTCGATCGTAGGCTGGCGACCTTATACGGGATTCCAGCACCGGTCTCCGAAGGATTTGGCGAGGTACAACTGACCGAAGGAACGGGTCGACGAGGGCTACTGACACAGGCTAGCATGTTGAATCTCCACGCCCACGCAACCGCATCTTCGCCAACCTTGCGTGGTGTATTCATCCGAAAGACGTTGCTCTGTCAAATGGTGCCTCCACCCCCAGCCGATGTAGACACGTCCATTCCAGAAGCCACCGATGAAGCACCGACCATGCGCGAAAGACTGGAACAGCACTTCGAAGACCCTTCCTGTGCAGGCTGTCACAAAATGATGGACCTGGTGGGACTTGGATTGGAGAACTTTGACGGAATCGGTCAGTGGAGAGACTTAGAAAACAACGCTCCCATTGATCCCTCTGGAAACATTGACGGTGTGGAATTCTTGAATGCGTGGGAAATGGGAGAGGTCGTCAGCAACCATCGAAATCTGGGTCCCTGTTTGACCGATCAAGTGTATTCCTATGCACTGGGACACCGCATGACCGATGCAGAAGAGGCACACCAAGACTGGCTGGTGGAAAACCTTGAATACAATGAATGGAATTTCAACAGTTTGGTTCGAACCATTGCACTCAGTGAGGCGTTTCGAAGCCACGGTACCAGCAACCACGAAGGTGATTCCCAAAATGATTCCGAAGACAATACTTCTGGGAACGATTCTGAGACTGGTTCTGAAGACACAGCAGATTCTGAATAATACACACTGGAGACAAGCATGAAACGCAGACAATTTCTTCGCGGCATGATGGCCGGTGGGTTGGTCACCCTTCAACTTCCACTGTTGGAAATGTTTATGAGTCGAAAGGCACTGGCTCAAGACGGTGGTTTTCCTCGACGATTTGGACTCTTTTATTGGGGGAATGGAAACAGACCCGAGCATTGGGTGCCCACTGGTGAAGGGTTTGGAGAGAACTGGCAACTCTCGCAGAGTCTACAGGCACTCGCCCCTGTCAAAGACAAGTTGTCGGTCATCACTGGGATGTCTCTCAAAGTCCCCAATACTTCGCCGCATTGGTCAGGTGGACTGGGTTTTTTAACCGGACAGGAATTGATTGGCGACGATGACAACTGGACCGCAGCTGTGCCCAGTTTTGATCAGTTGCTCGCACAAGAGATCGGTGGAGAAACGGTCTATCGCTCACTCGTTACAGGCTGTGTTGCCGACGAGTCTGTCTCTTGGAATGGCCCAAATGCTCGAAACCCCGTGGAAAGCGACCCCTTTCAGTTCTACGAAAAACTTTTTGGTCCGACCTTTCGTGCACCGGGCGAAGAGGGCATTGTTGATCCGACATTGGGCTTTCGTCGTTCAGTGCTCGATGTTGTTCGAGAGGACACCCTCGCCCTGCAAAACCAACTGGGTTCTGCCGATCGCATTCGACTGGAACAGCACTTGGACGGCATTCGAGACATCGAGTTGCGATTGGCCAGACTTCAAGAAGACCCACCTGCCTTAGAAGCCTGTTACCAACCCGATGCACCGTTGGAAGAATATCCAGACATTGAATCCCGCCCACAGATGGCTGCTCGAAATGCGGTCATGTCGCAGATGATCGCCATGGCGCTGGCCTGTGACCAAACCCGCGTCGTCAGTTATGCCTTTACACGCCCTTTGAACAACATTCTCTATGACTTTACCGATATGGGGCACCACTCGTTGACCCACAATGAACCGGGAGATCAACCACTGGTTCAAAAGGTGACCGAGTTTACCATGGAGCAGGCCAGTGTGTTCTTACAGGCACTCGACAGCATTCCAGAAGGCGATGGTACCCTGCTGGACAATTGTGCCGTGGTGATCAGCAGCGAAGTCTCTGAGGGGCGGGCACACTCCTTGGATGAATACCCCTTGCTTCTAGCCGGTTCTGCGGGTGGTAGACTGCAACAAAATCTGCACCATCGCTCACACAGCACCGGAAATGCCAATCACTTTACCCTCTCAGTGTTGAGAGCAATGGGCATGAACTTGGTGTCTTTTGGTGCTGGGGATTCATTGGTGACCGATGGTCTTACGGCGTTGGAGGTGTAATGTGGCTCGTTGGTTGTTGATTTCAACAAGTCTTGTACTTGCTTGTGGCGACAAATCGTCCGATTCGGGGACCAGTGTGGCGCAATGCGCCCAGGGAGAAACCATCGTAGGCGTCATTTCTTCGATCACCCATGCCCGTCGAGAAGACGGTGTAGTGTGGGGACTGGACATTGACGGAATCAATTCGGCCAATAGTGACCCGACGGGATGCTACAAAGAAGATTTGGTAGATCCAAACGGCAACACCGGCATCGACAACGCTTTTTCAGCACTCATTCCTGCGCTGGACAGCACCGAGGCAGTTGCCTTAGAAAGTCTTGTTCAACAGTCCATCAACAACGGCAACCTATTGCTGATGGTGGAAATCTCGGGGGTACAAGACTGGCAAAATGACGACTGCGTTGACGTCAGCATCTGGCGTGGTAAGGGCACCCCTCTTATTGGAACCGATGGCAACCTCATGCTACAACAGTCCTTCTTCAAAGACCCCTCCATGCCAAACTCTCACATTGACGGCATGCAAATCGTCGATGGAAGGTTGGTCGCAACGCCACTGGATGTTGAATTGCCCGTTCAGGTGCTCGATGAAGACCTCAATTTCAAAATGAGCAATGGTGGCATTCACATTGAGTTGACCGAGACTGGACACATGTCCGGATTCTTTACGGGTGCTCTGCCTATTGAAACGCTCACCGACATCACCACCCTACCCGATGTCAATTTGCCTGAGTTTGTACAAGACTTGGTCGCTTCAGCGGCGGACCTTTACCCAACCGCGGACGGCACCTGTTCTGCAATCTCTGTGGCTTTTGAATACACGGCAATTCCAGCATTTTTCACGCTAGAAGAACAGTATCCTGAATCTGAGGGTTCTGAATGAATCCAGCGCTCCGTTCGAGTGTATCGTGGACAGAATGGGGCGAGCACCACCTCTTGTTCAATCCACAAAACCGAGCCACTTTAAGGGTTGGCAAGGAAGACCGAGACTGGATTGAGAGCCTCACCGGTGACCAGAGCCTACAAGACCTCGAACTGGACGCACAGAGTCCAAACCACATTCTCGGCTTGATCGAGAGACTTTGTCGTGGCAACTTTTTGGTGAACAGCGAGGAAGTCTTTGCCTTTCTCTTTCCCAAACAAAGTACGACATCGTGGACGCTAAAAAAGCGACAATGGCTTTTTGGGACGTTCTACTCCACACAGGTACTGTGGCCGGTTCAGATTCAGTCCGCATCGGTACTGTTGGTACTGTCGATGCTCAGCATCTTGACTGGGGCGATTGCCTTTTGGATGCAACAAGCGTCGTTGGTCGAACACCCGTGGAGTCTTGGTGGCGATTGGTTCTGGGGAAGTTTGGTTGCCTATTGGAGTGCAAGCGCCGTGTTGTCGCTGGGCACAGTGCTACAAGCATCCATGTCTGCGGCGCACAATTCAACCGTGACACTGCACATCAAGCACACGCTGGGCATCTTACACTTGAGCACAGATCGCGTCCCCATCTTTCACACCCCCACCTCAACACAACGACACTATGCTGGTGTGGGAATTGGCTCTATCCTCTTTGGCATTGGGCTGTGTTGGACGCTTGAAGCGTTCTTGCAAAACGGTATTGGTTCGAGTGTCTCGATTGCACTCCTGTTGCTTCTGATGTGGGACTTGTGCCCATTCTATGACACCAATGGCGCCCAGTTGCTCGAAACCATCACCATTCACAAACAGCGACTGCGCACACAGGACTTTCTACGCAGTTCCTCTTTGCGCAATCCTTTTGGAGAAGTGGAAGGACAGACCGGTCTCCGCATCACCCTGAGCATTTGGTTGCTGTGGTTTGGCATTGCCCTACATTTGTTGAGCCTCTATGTGTTGCCGTACATCGCGACATTCCTGATACAGGCACTGCAATACCCGTCGTTGTTTGGCCAAGTGTGGTTGGGTCTCATCGTTCTGCTGATCTCTTTCTATTATGGCTACTTTCTCTTTCAAGGCTTGAGACTGTCGGGGAATCTGTTGGAACAGGTGGTGCCCAAGCCCGTCCAACACTCTCGAAATGTGCCCAACAGTACACAATATCAACAGTGGCAAACCCAATCCACAGACTTGCCAGACTTTTCCAAACTCTCCAATCCAGAACTGCTGACCATTTCTGAAAATGCTCGATTGGACACCATGATGGGCAAGGATGAACTCTGGGTCTTGATCAAAGGACAGGTTGCCTATGTGAAACCAAAAGCCGAAGGTGG
>CBFIFY010000017.1:0-67482 GCA_965661985.1 uncultured Myxococcota bacterium
TGTCAGGATTCCATCTTCTTCTGGAGACTGCGATCAAGATGGAATCCTGACAGCCGATGATTGTGATGATGCAGATGCAGGGATTGGGGACAATGCAAATGATGGCGATTGTGATGGTGTTCTAACGGCAGATGATTGTGATGATACGGATGAAACGTCGACAGTCGTGGCAGATGATGGAGACTGTGACGGTGTTCTCACTGTCGATGACTGTGACGATACGAATGCTGGTTTTGGTGCCATCTCTTTGGACATGGATTGTGATGGTGTTTTAACAGACGACGATTGTGACGACACAGATGCAACGGACGCATCTTCTTCTGGAGACTGCGATCAAGATGGAATCCTGACAGCCGATGATTGTGATGATTCAGATGCGACTTCAACGGTGGTGGCAGATGACGCCGACTGCGATGGTGTTCTAACGGCTGATGACTGTGACGATGCTGATGAAAATTCAACGGTAGTGGCAGACGATGCAGATTGTGACGGTGTTCTTACAGCTGATGACTGTAATGATGCTGACAGTAGCGATGCGGCTCTTTCTGGAGATTGTGACCAAGATGGAACGCCGACAGCCGATGACTGTGACGATAGCGATGTACTGTTGAATCAGTTGGATGAGGACGGAGATGGCGTTTCAACCTGTGATGGCGATTGCAATGACACAGAGCCACTCGCTTACCCAGGAAATTCTGAAGTGACTGGTGATGGCATCGACAATGATTGTGACGGAACCGTAGAATAATTACTGTGCCGACAACTGAGAAAGGAGACCAAATGGTCTCCTTTTCTTGTTTCAACCGTCAAAGAGTTACGGTGTTAATTCCAGACATGCTCCACAATCCAAGTCTCCAAATTGAGTCGAAGGACCACGTTGGTATTGGTGACTGGAATCAAGGCATACTGATTGGGCGAGGCTTCATCCCATCCGTTGTCAGAGTCTGGAAAGTCCGTGAACGCAATCGGGGCTGCTGGGACTTCCAAGGCTTCTGTAGAGCCAGCAGTGTTGGTCACAAGGCTTAGTTCTAAGATGTTGCTCAACGTCGAAAAAATGAAGGCATCTCCATCTGTTGGGGGTAGCCCACCATTGACAATCAAGAAGGAAAAGGCTCCGTTGTCGGACAGGTATCGTTCATCGAGTCTGGCGCGATTCTCTTGTTCTCCCGAGCGAGAGCCTTCTACCAGCCAATCTCCTGTCCGGCCATCAAAGCTCACAGTCCAATCTTCATCCAGCAAGATTCCGCCACAATTGGAGGTCGACAACATGGTGCCATCATCGGATGCAAAGATTTGAGGATTGGAAGTCGGACCGGTATCGGTAAACTCAATCTCACCATAGGCTGTACCGTCCAAACTGAGGCTTGAGCCACCTGGTACGGTCGCAATGCAACCCGTTGACCCTTCGAGCATGACGGTTGAACCATTGAACAGAGTAGCAACGATAACGTGGTCTTCTTTGGGGGCCAACCAAGCGCTGGTACTTTGTAACTGAATGGGGTGTTGCGTGGCGGAAATACCAACAACGGGAGAGTTTAAGTCTACACCGCCACGAAATGAGTCGAGCGGATTGACTTGCAACCATTTGTCTGTTTCTGTGTCCCATATGTCAATGCGTTGTTCACTTGCGACATACAGACGTGTATAGTCCTCTGTGTTCAAAGCGCTGAGGTCTGAAATCGGTCCTAAGGTCACCACTTCTGTACTGACACTGTTTTCAACATCGGCAAGGTCCAACATGATTTCGAACAATCGGTCACTGTTTTGATCGGCGACCCAGACGGCATTGTCCAAAATGGTCATCGTGCCCAACTGACTGCCATCGGGAGCAGTCCATCGTCCCACTTCATTTTGCTGACGTTTGTTGTACACCGTTAGCCAACCCTGTTGGGTGTTGGGGTTCCAAACACTGATCAAAAGATGGGCTTCATCCCAAACTTCCATTGCAAGGGGAATTCCACCCAAATCCGTTTCAACAATCTGTGTATCCGTAGAGAATGTGAATTGGTCTCCATCGGTGGCTGAACCATCGACACGCAGTCTAATCTCTTCAAGGTCTGACACATAGTCCGTATTGGCAAGCAGAACGTTTTCTTGATATCCAGATTGACTGCCAAACACCGTCCATCCTTGATCGCGCTCAGACCATTGAACAGTCCAGTATTCTGTAGTGGTCGCTCCCGGCATCAATCCTTCAACGGTCAATGTGGGTGTATCGCCTGAACCATCAACATCGTCGAATAATATTTCGCCAAATGTGGGTGTGATGACTTGTGGGGATGGCGTCATCCCAACAATGTATGGGCTCACGATCAATGTGTTGTGCTGTTGATCAATGGCGTATACGGAGATTCTATCTTCAGCGGGTGTATCGACATGAATGGATGCAATTTGGCGATTCGCACCCAACGCAACACCTCTTGGTCTCATGAAAGGGGTGGCAATTTGATCCGAAAGGGGACTGTTGTGTTGCAAGTCCAATGGTACGATTGCCCCACTGCGTCGATTGGAAATAAACCCCAAAGGTTGCTCAAAGGCGCTTTGTTGGGCTGGTAAGACCACACCCGTAGAAGGCCCATCAAACAAGGAATTGTAGGGTAAGTTTTGTGTGCATCCAAAGCCAAACAGTAGCCAAATCATTGGTTCACCACCTGTGTTTGCAACGTGAACAAGGTTTCTGAAAGTGGATTGACATCGAAGATAGATAGGGTACTATGCGAAACATTGTCCACAACGTCTCCGGTGTAATTGGACACAACCAATGTGTTGCCATCAGGTGTCAACGCCATCGAGTAGGGATTTTCACCTTGGGTATCCAGCTCAACAACTTGTGTTCCACCTTGAATGGACAAGTCGAAAACAGTGATTGAGTTTGCGTTGAAATTGCTGACAAACAAGCGATTGTGTATGGTGTCGAGCAACATGGTCGCGGGCCCCATACTTGTACGAGTACGTTCTCCAGCATCTTCTTCACCACCAACAGGGAGTGGCAACCAGTCGCTTTGCAAATCAAATAGGCGATCTGTTTGGGCGTCATCAAGCACTTCTGTCATGTCAATGATGAAGACGGCTTCAGGAGAGTCGCCAATGGCCAATAAATGTTGTCCATCTGGATGTGGAATTACCTGCCGAAAACCAGCAGAGCCCATAGAAGTGGGGAGCACCAAACGCGCTTCTTCATCCAAGTAATTTCGATCTACAAAATCCCCTTGAGAATCATCTCGAATGTCGACAACGGCGATGTGGGGCATCAGTTTGCTGGACGCGTAGAGAAACCCACGTTCTGAGTCAATCGAGATATCGGTGAGTCCAATGCCAAATGTGGTGGTATCGGTGACACTGGTTTCCAGAGGAATGGTGTTCCCTTCCTCATCCCCTTTTTGGGTTTCAAAAGAGATGTGATCGCCCAACGTTGGATATCGATAGAGTGTGCGCATTGCACTGGGACTCGAGCCAATGGCGTGTCCAACGCGCAGGACGCCATCCATTTGCCCACCGTAATATAAGAACCATTGACCGTTGATGTAGCTTGGCAATGGTCGTCGTACACCTTCACTGTGAAACCAACCTTGGTCGACGGTGGCTTCTTCTAAGCGATACCACTCATTGTCCACTTGAAGGCTGGAACCGACACGCCACTGTTCGCCATCAAAACCGGCATACCACAAGCGCAACTGATCTTCTTCGAACTCGACTTTTCCGTCTCGAACACCAGAATCATCCCAAGAACCAGGACGTCCCAAGTCAAACCAAGGTTCTGCACTGGTCGTCCATGTGGACGTGGCACCATCCAATTGGCTCAGACCAATGGACCAAGTACTGTCGTCAAATCCAGCGTAGACAAGGGTAGGGGTTCCATCTATCAACAGCCAGTCTGTGGGTTCAACCTTCATGCTTGCCCAATCATCGTGGGGCTCTAAGATGATGGTCGCCTCAGACCACGTCATTCCATCGATACTTGTGCGCTCTACAATGCGACTTTGCTCCCCTTGCTCTCCCAATACTTCAGCATAGGCAAGATGCCAAGTGTCGTTGTCTTTCCAAAGTGTCGGAGACTCAACGGATGTCGCGTCACCCTCTGGTTCAATCCAAAGTCCTTGTTCTCCAAGTGCTGTTAAATATCCGATGCGCTGTGTACCAGTTGCGTCCGTCAATGACAGCGCACTAATATTGTCCACTTGACTGGCGATGTACAACCCACCGGCAGAGTCTGCACCGAACAAATCTGTATCCAGCCATTGCCCAGCAGCGATGCTCAGCGCCCAACCTTGTGCGTCCAAGACGGCCGTTTCACCAACTTCTACAGTGCCTTGATAGCCGGCTGATTCCCCTTCAAGTCGAAAGGCCGACATCGGTGTAGCCTGCATGCCGACACGGGGAGGGGTTGGACTTTCAATATTGGGAGATAGGGCTGGTCCAATGCGCTCCCAGTACTCACCGTCGACACTTTCTGCGTATTCAATGTTCCAAATGCCATTCTCTCCAACGGCATACCACATGCGAAATCGGTCTGCTTCCTCCGATAGAACGGGTGCGCCGATGTCCATATTTTCGACATCCAGACCACCAGCAGATGCCCATCCACTCCAATCCGCATCCACGCTTCTCCACTGTTGGATGTGCATGCCATTGGTGCCATCGACTGTGGCAAAGATGCGCCATTGGTTGAGTCCGAATTCTTCGACGACGGTGGCATCTACGATGGAGCCTTCATCGCTGTCCAGAATGCTGTTTCCGAGTCGCCAATTGCCACCTGCATCTTGAGTGGCGACGGCAATCCAACTTCCAGTATCGTCTTCTGCAACAACGATCATTTTCAATTCATCGCCATGGCGAACCAAGGACGGAGAGGACAACGTGAGACCCTCCGCTGAGAGTACACTGTTGTCTCTCAGTTGCCAAGTGTAGTCTTGTGCATTCCAGTCGGCAGCCGCAATGTTTCCAGCCAAAACGAAGTAGGCTTCTGCCCCCCAAATGAAAAGACCTGTTACGTCTTCTCCGAGCAGCGTTTCGATGCTGGAAAATTCATCTCCGACACCTTGAGTGCTAAAGTCTACGGCATTGACACTGCTGTATCGCTGATAGCCATTTGAACTTGGTGTCCAAATATCCCATGTGCCTTCAATCCAATCCAACTGCCAGTAATCATCGGTCAGTCCAGCCAATGATTCCATCTCGTCACTGTCTAGACTGTCACCATAATGGGTTGCCAAAGTCTCAAGGCGACTCAAACTGGCCAAGGAATTGGAATCGTCTTCATCGGAAAACACCGATTCACCAAGAACCTCCAACGGCCAAGGGGGAATGACCTGCATTGGTGTGCGCTCGCTGTTGATGACGCTGATGTCGTGACTGGTTCTGTTGCCGACAAAGGTCATACCCGTAGTCGCGTCAATGGCAATGGCTACTGGGTCGCTGGATACTTCAAGTGTAGAGCCACCATTGCTGCCTCGATTCGACGGGATAGGGTAACTTGGATCTGAAACATCAACGAGGTGAATGTCATCAGCGTCGGTGCGGGTGCGTGAGTCCTCAGAGAATCGAACGCTGATCAAAGCCGTGTCATCGTCGGTGAATGCCATCTCACCAGCAAAACTGGGTAAGGGCAGTGCGACTGAAGGTAAGTCATGACTGTAATTGAGACGTTTGGTCCTATCGACAGCCTCCCATGGGACACTCAACAAAGACCCTCCGGAGAAATTGACGTAGGGGTTGGCGTTGCTCATAAGTAAGTAGAGTTCTCCGTCGTCTGTACTTCGAAATGCCAAGTCCGTGACCCCTGACAGGCACGTTCCAATGTCAATTGTTCCATAGTCGAAGCCTTCATCTGAATATGTCGCACAATCCCCTAAATCTGGAAGGGGTTTTGAGATGGTGCATCCCAACAACCAAAACAGCATTTATCCACGCTCCAATAAAGCGGCTTGTGCGGCTGCCAATCTAGCCACTGGAACTCGAAAAGGTGAACAAGACACATAATCCAATCCAATTTTGTGGAAGAAGTGGATGCCATTGGGGTCGCCCCCGTGTTCTCCACAGACGCCCACTTTCAATCGGGCATTGGCATGTCGACCACGCTCTGTACCAATTTTGACCAGTTCTCCAACCCCGTCAATGTCAAATGTACTGAGGGGGTTGTCTTTCAAGATTCCTTCTTGCAGATAGAAGGGTAAGAATTTGCCCATATCGTCTCTGGAGAATCCAAAGGTCATTTGGGTGAGATCGTTGGTGCCAAAAGAGAAGAACTCTGCTTGACGAGCAATCGACTTTGCCTGTAAACAAGCGCGTGGCAACTCAATCATGGTGCCCACTTTGTATTCGATGTTGCATCCAAAACGAGTCATGGTTTCTTCGGCGACCTCTACGACGTAGGAACGACAGATCTCCAGTTCTTGAGCGCTCGAGATCAACGGAATCATCACTTCTGGCATGACCACAACATTTTCTTTTGCCAAATGACACGCTGCTTCAAATATGGCGCGAACTTGAGTTTGGTAGATTTCAGGTGTTGTGACTCCAATCCGACAACCACGATGCCCCATCATTGGATTGACTTCATGCAACTGAGTCAATCTCTCTTGTAAGGCTGCGTCACGAAGTCCCAAGTCTTCAGCCAGCGACACCATGTTCTCTTTTCGTTTTGGCAAAAACTCGTGTAGCGGAGGATCGAGCAGGCGAATGGTGACGGGCAAACCGTTCATTGCACGAAAGATTTCTTTGAACTCTTCACGTTGAAGGGGCAGAATTTGTTGAAGAGCGCGTCGACGCCCATCTTCACTCGGTGCCAACAGCATTTGTCGCATTGCCCGCAAGGCATCTGCTTGGAAGAACATGTGCTCCGTCCGACACAGTCCAATTCCGACCGCTCCAAGTTCTCGAGAACGAGCAGCATCTTCACCATTGTCAGCATTGCTGCGCACTTTGAGTTCAGCACATTCGTCTGCCCACATCAAGAACTCTTGTACCACATTGGATTCGGTTGCAGGAGGTAGGGTGTTGACTTTGCCTTCCATGATTTCACCAGAGCCACCATCAATGGTGATCCAGTCTCCCTTTTTGATGACATAGTCACCAGCATAGAATAATTCTCGCTCGTAGTCTACGACAATCTCAGTGCACCCAACGATACAGGGTTTTCCCATTCCACGTGCCACCACCGCGGCGTGAGAGGTTTGTCCTCCTTGGGCAGTGACGATGCCTTCTGCAATGGTCATGCCTTGAATGTCTTCGGGAGAAGTGTCCAAACGCACCAAAATGCTTGGTTCACCTTGTTCATGTAGGGCTTGTGCTGCTTCAGATGTGAAAGCCACGCGACCGCAGGCGGCTCCTGGAGAGGAGTCCAATCCTTTTGCCACGATGTTTTTTGGGGCTGTGGGATCGATGACTGGTCGCAAAATGAGTTCCAGCGAACTGGCTTCGACCTTGAGGAGAGCATTTTCTTTTGAGATGAGACCTTCATGTACCAAGTCCACCGCAATTTGAATGGACGCCGTGGGCGATCGTTTTCCAGTTCGAGTCTGAAGCAAGTAGAGTTTTCCTTCTTCAATCGTAAACTCAATGTCTTGCATGTCCTTGTAATGAGATTCTAGCAGAGCTTGCAGACGATTCAGTTCACCATAGGCATCTGGCATGAATTGCTCAAGCGTGTGTGCCTCGGCATCTTCAGTAGAAGCGGCATTCAAGGGAAGAGGGGTATGGGTTCCTGCAACAACATCTTCACCTTGGGCATTGGGCAACCACTCACCAAAGAAACTTTTTTCACCCGTTTTGGGATTGCGTGTGAAGCATACCCCTGTTGCCGAACGTTCTCCCATGTTTCCGAAAACCATGGCCTGAACATTGACGGCGGTTCCGGTATCGTCTGGAATTCCTTGTGTTTTTCGGAAGTGCTTGGCGTGTCGAGTGTTGAAGGAATTGAATACAGCATCGATGGCCAGTTTCAGTTGTGCCTTCGGATCGTCGGGGATGTCGAATTTTTCATCACGGATGACTTTCTTGTAAACGGCAATCAATCCCTTGAGTTCTTCTACAGTGAGGTCGGCGTCTGACTTTCCACGTTTGAACTTTGTTTCTGCGCGGTTGAACAGGGCATAGTGAATGCCGAGCACCACATCTCCAAACATTTTGACAAAGCGTCGATAGGCATCGTAAGCAAAACGAGGGTTTCCAGTCTGGGCAGCGAGTCCTTCAACAGTTTCATCATTGAGTCCCAAGTTCAATATGGTGTCCATCATTCCGGGCATAGAAACGGGTGCGCCAGAACGAACAGACACCAACAGCGGGTTGGTCGACGATCCGAACTGTCTCCCAGTGCGTTGTTCCAACAGTGTCATGGACGTGTTGATCTCGGTAGACAATCCATCCATCCACGCACCGTCGTTGGTGAAAAAGTTTACACAAACTTCAGTGGTGATGGTAAATCCTGGAGGCACCGGTAGACCCAATCGGCTCATTTCTCCAAGACTCGACCCTTTGCCACCCAGAAGGTGCTTTAGTTCCGTTCCACCATCGGCAGAACCATCCCCAAAATTGTAGACCAGTTTGCTCATTGTACACTCCATGTCAGCTCGTCCACCATGTTGAGGACGTGTTGTACTATAAAATTATTCCAAAATTGACTTCGTTCAAGAAGATAGGATGGTAAAGTCTGCAAATTGTCGAAAATCATTCGCGATGGCTCTCAACAAAGATAGACGATTGTGTCGCACTTCAAGGTTTTCGTCCATGACCATCACCGCATCAAACAGTGCGTCAATGGGCTCTTTGAGTTTGGACAGTGCATCCAAAGCCTCAGAGAACTGTTGCTGCTCAATCAAATCGTGAACCGCTTTGTGAACTGTTTCAAAGGCTGTTGCCAGTGCTGATTCAGATTGTTCAACCCACGCAACCCCTTCAATGCTGGTGTTCCTGTGGTCTTTGGTCAGACCCATGACCCGTTTGAACGTAGCGCGCATCGCTGTAAAGTCAGCGGATTCGCTGAGTTGCTTCATCGCAATCATACGACCGTTTAATGACACTGGACAATCTAATCCAGTTGCAAACACGGAGGCGGCTATTTCTCCACCAAAAGAGTCTTGAAAGTGAGAACGCATTCTGGCCATGACAAAGTCCAACAGGTCTCCAGACAAAAATGAAGAAAAGGACAATGGCATGCCCGCTGCCAACAGTATGGACACCAATCCGTTCGCCGCTCGACGCAGCCCCAATGGATCCGACGAACCTTTGGGTTGCAGTCCCAGTGCAAAACACTGTTGTAACGAGTCGAGGCGATCAATGAATGCCAGGGCCAATCCTTCTGAAGAAGAAGGACAGTCATCCTCTGCTCCTCGCGGAAGATAATGTTCTTCAATGGCGTCACATACGGCGTCGGGCTCTCCATCAAATCCAGCCAGCAGTTTCCCAACGTGACCTTGCAAATCCGTGAATTCGTACACCATTTGCGTGGTCAAGTCGCATTTACAGAGTGTTGCTGCACGTTGCAACAGGTTTGCGTCTGCATTGAATGCGTCTGCCCAAGTTGTACTGAGTGTTTCGAGTCTCTGAACTTTTTCGGCGACCGTACCACCCTTGCGAACCCAACGCATACTTTCAAGTTTTCTACCGTGTTCAGGCAGGGTCTTCTTGCGGTCTTCGGCAAAGAAAAATTTGGCGTCGTAAAAGCGAGCGGTCAATACTCGCTTGTTGCCTTCGGCGATTGTGGACGCGACATCGGGCTGGTCTGCAAAAGGATGATTGGTGACTACCAAGAAATCCGAACGCAAGGATCCATTTGTGTTGTACAGTGGGAAAACTCGCTGGTGCAACTTCATGGCTTCGACCAACAGACGTGGTGGAAGTTCCAATAGGTCTTCTGGAAACTGGCATCGAATGGTATTGGGGAATTCCACCAAGTCCACAACTTCTTCCAAGAGATCCCAGTCTTTGATATCAGCACCCAAGGATGTACTGAGTGTGTCGAGCTGCGTTCGGCAGCGCGTTGTACGCGCTTCACGATCCACCACAACTCGGTTTTCGAGCATGGTCTCAACCCATTGGCTTTCCGACTGTACTTCAAATGAGGTTGGGAACAATCGATGCCCTTCGTCTGTACTGGAGGATTGAATATTTCCCAATGTACAGGGGATGTGTTGCTGACCATAGAGCACAACAAGTTTGTGTAGGGGACGAGCCCAAGAAAGTTTTCCGGATCCCCATCGCATGGATTTCTCAAAGTCCATTTTGAGCACGGCTGACTCGATGCCTTGTTGCAATAAGTCGACAGTGGATTCACCACCAGTTTGCACTTTGACACCGACTACGGGGCCTCTGGGGCCGTCTATGATTTCCAAAGCCGAAACGTCTACGCCTTTTCCACGTGCAAATCCAATGGCTGCCTTGGTGGGTTCGCCATCTTTGAAAGCTCTGTCTGCCGGTGGACCAGTAATTACTTTTTCTTCAGACGGTGTGTGTGACGCCACCGATTGAATGGATACGGCAATGCGTCTGGGAGTTGCATATGTTTTGCTGGCACCATGGCTGATGTTTTTCAATAGCGTCAGTACATTTTTTTCGAGTTCGAGTGCCGCATATTGCACATAACGAGCTGGCAACTCTTCACATCCAACGATGATCAACAAGTTTTCTGTAGACATTATTGTTCTCCTTCGATGGGGGCATTCCACGCTTCAGCCGCAGCGAGTGCGAGTTTGCGAACACGACGAATGTACTGAGCTCGATCGGTGACAGAGATCACACCCCGGGCATCCAATAAGTTGAAAATGTGAGAACTCTTGACGCACTGTTCATACGCCGGTAGAGCCAACCCCTTTTCTGACAGTTGGGCACTTTCATGTTCGCAATGCAAAAACTGTTCAAACAACTGCTCTGTGGTGGACTGTTCAAATGCGTAAGTGGCTTGCTCTCGTTCGTTCCGCATGTAGACATCTCCATAACTGACACCTTTGGTCCATTGGATGTCTTTGAAATGGTCTACGCCTTGTAGGTACATGGCAATCCGCTCGAGTCCATAGGTCAGTTCAACCGAAATTGGATCCAGTTCAATTCCACCGCATTGTTGGAAATAGGTGAACTGCGTCACTTCCATTCCGTCAAGCCAGACCTCCCAGCCCAATCCCCAAGCACCCAACGTTGGTGATTCCCAGTTGTCTTCAACAAAGCGCAGGTCATGTTTGGTGAGATCGACACCCAAAGCCTGAATGGACTCAATGTACAACTCTTGAATGTTTGGAGGAGATGGTTTCATCAGGACTTGAAACTGATAATAGTGGCTCAATCGATTGGGGTTGTTCCCATATCGTCCATCTGTCGGTCTACGACAAGGCTGAGCAAATGCACAGTTCCATGGTTTGGGACCGATACTGCGTAAGAATGTGGCCCAGTGAAAGGTTCCGGCACCCATTTCCATATCCATGGGTTGCAACACTACACATCCGTGCTTTCCCCAGAACTGCTGAAGGGTGAAAATCATGTCTTGAAAATACATAGGCATCCTCAGGTTGAATTGGATGTGGATACCTAACCAAACGCGTCGAATTTTGCCATAGAACATCCACAATCAACCGCGTATTCTTCCCATTTAACCAACTGGTGACGTTGGGCGGTCTAAAAATGGTGGACTTTTCAAATTCAGGGGTTGGTTGTCCAGTGAAAATGCTCTTGTAATCGCAGAAAAATGTGCTGACTGATTCTTTTGGACCCTTGGTAACTCAGGTGTACACCGTCTTTGAGTCGCATTTTGACCATCACATCGCCTTCTTTTTTGTACTGTTGATAGTTTCCTTCTGGGTTTGTGGTCAGGTCTCGAATTTGGACCACGGGGACGTCATTGTCGTCGGCCCAGTCAAAAACAGTACGGCTGACCGATTGAATGTTGTTGTCAAAGCGGCGACTCTTCATGACTGGCAGCCCAACGATGACCAATTGGGCGTCGTGTTTTTGTGCGATTTCCAGCAATCTATCCCATCGATTGAGGTATGTTGCTGTCCAGTTTGTAGAGCCAAATCGTGCTTCGATTGTGTGGTTGGAGTCGACCAATGTTTGACAGTCGTTGCCAATGAACTGGACGATGAGCAGATCAATGTCTTCATGGACGGAGAGAATGGTATCGGCCTTGCTCAGCCAATCGACGACATCCGCTCGAGCCAAACCGGTTCCAATTTGCGCTTCTCGAATTGCTTCTACACCGATTTCTCTAAATTTCGACTGTAGCAACGACCCCATTGCGGTTTTCATGGATGAGCCACCCAGCAACAGTACTTTTCGAGGCACGGTGGTTTGGGGTAGAATCTCTTTCTGTTTGATGGGTAGGGTAGGGATGTCCATTGTTGTGTCATTTTCTCTCTCTACAGCAACCTGTGGGCTGCGTTCAACGAGTTCACGTTGTTTGTCCACAACATGTTCTTTGGGCGTTGGTTGGTTGAGGGCTTTTGTCTTGGAAAGGCGCTTGGTGCCAAATCGCATTTCTCGCTCATAAAATTCTTCAATCGGAGCGGTCCACCTGTGTTTGTATTCTGAGACTCGGAGTACTTGCGGGTTCTTTGCGATGACGCTGGACAGCCGTTGCCCAATTTGTTGCTCTCGTTGAGAAGCCTGTTGCTCTAAACCAATACTGAACAAATAAATGTCATCCATAAAATAGAACGACAAGCCAATTGTAAACCCCCACAAAATGGCCAACGTGGGCTTGATGGGGCTGTATCCTTTGGGGTGTTGGACAACGGAGCGGTATTTGTTGGGATGTCGGTTGGAGAACATAGGGGCGATTAGAATTGAAAGTAGAGATAGGGAGCCACGCCACCCGGACGCAGTATCAGCAGTCCAAACAGGCAGGTGATGAGTAGGAAGGATTGAAAGAGAGGAGAGCGTTTGGATGTAGTTTGACAAAGAGCCTGAAAGAATTCAGCGCCGTAAAAGTTCATAACCCACCCGAGACCAATGGCGTAAATCAAGGTGACTTTACTTCCCAAGCCTGTGGCGGATGGATCGACCATTCTTTCTAAGAATACCACAACCACATCCAAGTTGGGGCACACAAAGAAAATCCGGCTGATGGCAATGAATGAAAAGGTCCAAGCCCAAGCAGTCCAAAAATACCATCCTGTAGGTAGGACCTTTGGATCTAGCCCCAGTCTACGCTTTCTATCTCGATTTCTTTTGTGTATGGCCAGTCCAATACCGTGGAGTCCACCCCAGATGATGAACCCCCAACTGGCACCGTGCCAGAGTCCACAAACGAGAAAGGTGATGAACAGATTGAAGGATACACGATTGGGAGACCGTTTTGAGCCACCAAGGGGTATGTAGATGTAGTCTCGCAACCATTGAGAGAAGGTGATGTGCCAACGTTGCCAAAAATCTCCGAGATTGGTTGCCGCATAGGGTTGTCGGAAATTGTCAGGGATATCAAATCCGAGCAACAGGGCGGAACCGCGTGCCAAGTCGGTGTATCCACTGAAGTCACAGTACAATTGAATGGAATATCCGAACATTCCACCCCACAACCCAAAAGCAGAATAGTTTTCTGGCGAAGAAAAAACGTCCAGTGAACCGTTTTCAAAGAGCAGTGTGGCCACCACAATTTTTTTGAACAACCCTGAAACGATCAACCATCCAGCACGGTTGAGGTGCGGAAACATCTGTAATGGAGCCGCGTGAATTTGTGGCAACAAGTCTACACTTCGACAGATTGGACCGATGAGCAACTGGGGAAAGAATGATTGAAACAGTGCAAAATCGATCAAAGTTTTGGCCCGAATCCCGTGTCCCCTCGAGAGATCAACCAAATAAGCAATGGCCTGAAAGGAATAAAAGGAGATCCCAACTGGCAACAATAGGTCAATGATCGGCCAATGAATACTGAGTCCCAGTGTCAAAGTAAGGGATTCAACACTGGTTCTGAAAAAGTCCAGATACTTGAAGACCCCAAGCAATCCAATGTTGAAGCCTATACCTGCCCAAAGCCAAGCACTGCGTTTGTTGCTATTGGCGCTCAACAGTCCTTCAGAGCAAATGTGGTTGACGGTCGTTGAAAATATCAACAAGATGAGCGCATCGGTCGAGACATAGCCATAGAAAAAATAGGATGCCAACAGTAAAAGACAATTTCGATACCATCGAGTTTGTACGCGTACACCGCTCCACAACAACGTGATTGTGATGAGTAGAAAGTACCAATAGTGGAGCGAGGCAAATTGCATGACAGCAGTGTATCATTCCTGTATCAGGCTACCCATAGAGAACCCATAGCAAACCCATAGCAAACCAAAGAGACTGGGGATTATTTTTGGCTGAGCCCGAAGAAGTTTCTTGCGTTTGCGGTACTGTGTTCGATGATCGCCTCAACAGAATGCTCGGTAGCGGAAGCAATCGCCTCGGCGACATAGGGTAGGTACTGTGGTTCGTTGGCTTTGATTTTACGAAATTTTGGGATGTTTCTGGGGGTAAGCCACGGGGCGTCGGTTTCAATCAACAGACGACTGAGGGGAATGTGTGGAAGTGCGGCCAACAGTGCCTGATTGCGACGGGTATCAGCGGCCCAGCCGGTGACACCAATGTAATAGCCCCGATCGAGAAGCGCTTGCACTTCGGTGGGACCATCGGTGAAGCAGTGTACCAGCGTTGGTACATCTGGGGCGTGGGTGTCCAAGATTTCAATAAACTCATCAAAGGCATCGCGCTGATGCAAAAATAGGGGCTTGTTGACTTCTTGTGCGAGTTGTAGATGAGCGATAAAGCAGTGTCGTTGTTCTTTTGGCGTTGAGAGGTTTCGAAAGTGGTCCAGTCCACATTCTCCCACGGCTTTGGTGATTGGCAGTCGCAAAAGTTCTCTGAACTCGTCCAACAATTCGGCGGAAAATCGACGTGCAGAGTGAGGGTGTAGCCCTACAGTGGCACAGAGTTTATCTGGGTTTCTTTGGGCGAGTTTGATGGACAAGTGACTGGATTCTAAGCAAGACCCTGTCAACGCCATCCCTGTCAACCCTCTGTCAAACCCTCGTTCAACAACGCCCCAAGGATCGCTCGCAAATTGTTCGCTGTGTAGGTTGATACAAGCATCAAACATATACTGCCTCCAAATTGAGGAAAAGGTGTTGGTCTAGGGATGCGTACACTGTTTCAGCTGTTGCTGTTTGGTAGGGGGCTATGGCAAGCGCCGTGACAGACAATCAGGCATACATGTACATCTGTGTTTACAGAGGGGTGACCGTTTTTGTACCCCAGTTGATCTGACAAAATGGCGTAACTGAACCATCATCCGAAATGGCTCGAGTGTCGGTCCATTCCAATGAGCCATTGAGATAGACATTGACGGTCACGTTGTTTGGACCATAGGTATCGCCATACATCGCAGAGCCGGTGTAGTCATGAACATATACTGTATATGTACCATTTGATTGAGGGGTGTAAATGTTGATGTTTTCAGGGCCCATTCCGTCAATGTCATCCAAGTCTAGACGTGGGTCATCGGAAGAGTCTCCTAAGATCCCCCAGTCCGGACCACCATTGACACAATTGCTGTAATAGCAATCGGTATCCCAATCGTCGTAAGAGCCACCTGGTGCGACCAAGTGCAAATCCATATCGTCCGTTTGCTCCCAAAACATTTCGACCCACAAATCTTGTGAGGGCAGTGATTGCAAAGTGACCAAGCAACTGTCGAGTAGACCCATCTGGTTAGTGACAGTAAGTTGTGCAATGTAACTCCCAGCCAAGTCTGCATAGAAGCCGGGGATTTGGTTGGCCGAAGTGAATGGCAAGGTGGCAGAAGACCCATTTGGTTTGGAAATTATTTCCCATTCATAAGAGGCCAATGGTGCACCACTGGGGTCGTAGGACGCAGAACCATCGAATGTCGCGGCTTGAAAAGGTGGAGTGACAGTGGTTGGGGACACAGAGCACACTGCAAAAGGTGCATTTTCATCTCTTGGTTCATCTGGATTGGCTGTGTCTGTGCCTGTGGTACCATCCGTTCCGTCTTCTATGAGACCACTGTCTGAACCAAGATTGTTGTCGATCTTCTCTTCCAAAGAATATTCTGAACAGGCTATTAGGCTGAACAGTACAGGAACAAAACGCATGATATCTCCTTGGTGATTGTTTGACCGAACGGTGACTATCCGAACAGTCAATACAATAAAATAGCCAATATTCAGATGTCATGCGTGTCCATTGAGCAAAATTTACGATTTACTTTCAATCGACGGAGAGTGCGATCATCTGCGATTTTTCTTGCGGGCTTTCTTTTGGTCCTTTTTTCGCTTTCGAGCAGCGGCCAAGTCTTTACTGCTACTTTTCTTTTTGGGTTTTTGAGGAAGTCCCATACCAAATGGATTCATGCCGCCCATGCCACCCATTGGAGGCATTCCACCACCAAACGGATTTCCACCGCCACCGAATGGGTTTCCACCGCCACCAAAAGGATTCATTCCATTCATCATGTTCTGCATCATTCCACTTTGACCAAGCTGCCCCATCATGGCTCTGGTTTGTAAAAAACGTTCCAGCAGTCCTTGCACTTCTTCAAAAGAACGTCCTGAACCTTTGGCAATTCGATGCATTCTGGAAGTGTCAATGATGTCGGGAATTCGTTGTTCTTCTTTGGTCATTGATTGGATCATCACTTGGACTTTGATCAACTCTTTGTCGTCGAGGGCTTCTGGAGGAATTTGACGCAACAGTTCTCCCATGCCAGGCATTCGCTCCAACAGCGATCGGATTGAACCCATTTTCTGAATCATTTGGATTTGCTTCATGAAGTCACTAAAAGTGAAATCTCCGCTGAGCATTTTTTTGGCATCTTTCTCAGCTTCTTTTTCATCGACGACTTTTTCAAAGTCTTTCATCAGACCAACGACGTCTCCAAAACCCAAAATGCGATCGGCCAATCCTTCGGGTCGAAACTCTTCGAGTGCTTTGAGATCTTCTCCCATTCCCAAAAATTTGATCGGCTTTCCAGTGACCGCCTTTATCGAAAGGGCGGCACCACCACGCGCATCTCCATCCAGTTTGGTCAGGATAAACCCTGTGAAATCCAATCGTGCATCAAATTCTTTGGCCGTTTGAACAGCGCTTTGTCCAATCATGGCATCACAGACGAAGAAGATGTTGTTCGGGTTGTTCTGCTCCTTGATGTCCACCAACTCTTGCATCAGGGCATTGTCAATCGCCAATCGGCCGGCAGTATCAAAGATGACGACATCAAATTTTTGATTTCGGGCTTTGTGCATTGCCAGTTCGCACAACTTGACGGGGTTCATCCCCGGTAGTGTAAACACTTCAACGTTGAGTCTTTTTCCCAGTACTTTCAATTGGTCGATGGCGGCAGGTCTGTATATATCTGCGGCAACCATCAGAACCTTCTTGCCTTCTTCTGTGAGTTTCCTAGCAAGTTTTCCAGAAGTGGTTGTTTTTCCTGACCCTTGCAATCCCACCATCATGATGATCGAGGGCTCTTGCTCTGTATTGACCGTTGCATCGACGGGTCCCATCAGTTCAACCAACTCTTCGTGACAAATGTTGATGAAGTGATCAGCCGGCGTCACCTGCATGTTGCCTTTCTTTCCCTTGGTTTTCAGTGTGACAACTTCTCCCAAAGAACGTTCTTTTACGGTTGCTAGAAAGCCCTTCATGACATCGATTTCGACATCTGCTTCAATCAATGACATGCGCACATCTTTGAGTGCAAACTTAATGTTGTCTTCGGTTAAAGTGGTCTTGCCTTGCAACTTAAGTTTTGCGTTGCGAAAGCCATCCGATAGTTTGTTGAACATATTTGTGTCCTCATGAAGAAGGTAAACAAGAGATAAACAGTAGAATTAGAACGATTGTTGTTCCCAGTCTTTGAACATCCAGTGCAATGTTGGATTGAGAGTCAAAGCCTGCGTACGCAGTTCGAAGGCTCGATCTCGCTCTCCGAGTCCAAGAAGGGCGTTTGCCTGTCCACCCCAGTGCAAGCCCTCAACAGGGTTAAGGGTGCAGGCGTGTTCATAGGCAACACATGCATCCTTATAATCGTTCAGCCACTGATGGGCATCCCCTTTTCCATGCCATCCCCACGCATTTTTCGGATTTTCTTCAATGCATCGATCAAAGTGCTGAAGTGCTTGTTGAAAATCTTGTCGTTCAAGCGCCTCTCTTCCTTCCAGCAGTGGGGGCTTTGGCAGGGTGATTTGTAGCCCTGGTCGGTCCGTTTTGCTCAATCTATGTAAATAGGATTGGCTTGGAGGAAAAAGACTGTGGAGTTGGGACCACAATTTGTATCGTCTGGATGGCATTCGGTAAGGGGTGGTTCTTGAATGGGTTGGGAAAATACACTATACTGAATAATTGGAAAAGGCAATTATTTGTTTATAGTGGGTTTGTAGCCCGTTTTTCGACCAAATGGTGGACAAAAATGATGAGAAATGCAGTATTTTGGGCTTGGTTCCCACTGGGGATGGCGGCGTGTACTCCCGATTATGAATTGTCAAAGCGAGAATTGGGAGATGTGTTCTATCAACTCGACGCTGGCGCGGTAGATATTCTTCTGGTGGTGGACAATTCGTGTTCAATGCAGCCCTACCAACAAGAATTGGCCAACAATTTTGACTCATTTTTAACCTATTTCATTGAAGGAGACGTGGATTATCAGATTGGTGTCGCGACCACAACGGTGATCGAACCAGAGCCCTATGGTGGATGTACAGCAGCTGATGTTGCGGCTGTGCCTTTGGCTGGGACGCTTGTTGACAATACGGTTGTGACCTCTGAAACGCCAAACGCCTCGCAAGTGTTCTCCGATTTGGTGAATGTGGGAACCTGTGGTGCTGGAATGGAAATGGGGTTGGAGGCTGCACTTCAAGTTCTTGAAAACCCCAATGCCGGTTTGTTGAGAGAAGATGCGTATTTGTCGGTCATCTTCGTCAGTGACGAAGAAGATGTGTCGCCAGCGCCTGTCAATGATTACATCAACCAAATGAGAGCGGTCAAAGACGCAACTGCACGTCAGGTGTACAATGCATCTTCGCTGGTTGTGACAGATGCTTCGCAGTGCAATGCGACTCAGTTGGCTTCGGGTGCAACACTGGGCTCGCGATACTTGGATGTGGCGGAGCAGTCGGAAGGAATCCAAGTGAACATTTGTGCTGAGGACTTTGCCTCGATTGTCACCGACCTGTCCTTGAACTCTTCTAGATTGAACGATGTGTTCTTTTTGAATGACACACCGGACTTGAACACCTTAATCGTCAGCATTGACACTGAAACATTCTCTGCAGAAATCCCGTGTGACTCTGTAGATTATCCATGGGTGTATGAAGAGATTGATATTGGTGGAGAACCACAGCCAACGATACGCTTTGATAGAAGTAGCATGCCACCAACTGGCGCCAAGATATCGGTAGAATACAATATCAGTTACACCGAACAAGAATTTACCTGTGGAGGTGAGTGATGCGATTATTGTGGATGATGGGGACAACAGCGGTATCGATGATCGCCTGTACACCAGATGTGGAAGAAGCGAAGGTGTCCTCAGGTTTGGTGTGCGCCAACTCTTCGGACTGTTTGGAAGGAGAACTGTGTGTTGAACAGTCCTGTCAAGCAGTGGATTGTGCAACTTCAATGGATTGTGACCTAGAACAGTACTGCACCAAAGACTATGAGTGTGTTTCAGGGTGTACAGACGACAACGATTGTTTTGCTGGGGACAGTTGCAACACCGACGCCAAAGAGTGTGAAAGTTACGGATGTCGCGACACCTTGTTGGACTGTCAAATCGGAGAGTTCTGCAATCCAATGACTGCGGAGTGTTTTGAGGACACTCGAGGACACTGCAAGAGTTATTGCTCTTGGAACGACTTGGTAAATGGAACGACTGGCTATGAGTGTGTGAATTTTGACTCTGGCACGGGTTCTTGCTCAACCGACATCAACGGCAACCAGTCAGGATGTTCCGGAGGAGCGGTCTGCTATCCGAACGACACCAATGATTTCAACTTTTTGACGGGTGGTCAAACACCGGGGACTTGTATCAACTTCTATCGAGCCTATTATTGTGACTTGACTTCTTCTCAGGAGCAGTGTCCAAATGGCTTCATGTGTACACCCCTTCAGTATTCTGACGGTTCTCAAACAGATCCTGTATGTCTCGGCGACTGTCAATACTATACGGAAAACGGTTTCATTCAGTAATATACAGTCTATTGTATATCAACGGTAAACGATGAAGTAGGACGTTCTTTTTCTATCGACTTTTATTTGGTACCAAAGTGGTGGGTCACGGACAATCCACCCAGTAGATTGTTTGAGCGATAAGCGCCGTCGGCAACAGAGCGTCCCTCGATGACTTGGGCGCCGTCTTCTCCAAAAGGATCAACGAAGACAGCAATCTGTTTGTTTTTGGAGTTGTTGACTTCCCATGACCCCATTGTTGCACCAAAAAATGCGGTGTCGATGGTCCACTGAGGTGTGGGACTCCACGAGGCACCCAATCCCATACCCACTTTGTCTCTGTCGACCAAAGAAGGGCTCATGTAAGCTTGTTTGAGTCCTGTGGATTCATAGAGAAATCCTTGCCGAATATTCCAAGTCGGTGAAATATCCCAGTCCCACCCAAGTCGCAGAGAATAGGAGTCTCTAAAGTTTGTCGGCAATGAAATGTCATCGGTAATCACCGCATCTCCCAAAAACTCACTCATTTCAATGGTCATGTTGACATTTTCGACATCGAGAGATTGTAGTGTACTCCAGCCTTCATAGATGGCACTGAGTTCAATCTCGAAAGTGGGTTTGGGTCTAAATAAGAGTCCACTGCGTACAATGATGGGGAGGGAAGTTGTGATGGTCACGTGATCATCTTCTGTCGTTTTCGATTGGACCGTGCCATTTTCATAGAAGATGTTGTTGCTGAAATCAGCCTTGAGCCAGCCAGTGGCATCGTATTTGATTTTTGGCTGAAACATTATAGCCGCGGCAAACCGTTCATCGAGGCTTTCTGCTGTCGCGGAGACATTCCAAGTAAACATGCGGGCATCTTTTGTATACGCTTCAAAGCCAATGTCACATTTGGGGTCTTCCGTTTGACCGTCACAAGGAGCGAATGGAGTTTGCAAGGCGACCTGCATGGACTGGCCAACGATCATGTAATTCCAACTTGTTCCAACGCCAACAGATAGCCATGGTTTCACTTTGTAGGCAACAGCGGGTCCCGTAAAGGTGTGAATGACGATGGAATCTTCCAATGAATATCGTTGTGCACCACCTTTCGGATAGGCGATGTCTGTTGCGTAGGGTGTGGTAAAACCAATGAGCACTGTCAAATCTGGGTTGCCAAAGTCGTTAATGTAGCCAAAGTGGGGAATGGGCAGTGGTGGCGCAGTGTTTTGAATCGGGTCGGTCATCAAGTCCGAAGGGTTGCCATCTTGGCTTGGACCTTCCCCAGGATAATCTTGTCGATCAAAGTAGATTTGTTGCTTGACCCCCATGATGTCAAACTGGAAATGGCTACCGTGTATGCGCGTTAGTGCCGAAGGGTTGTACCATTGTGCTGAGATATCGTCTGCACCTGCAACGAAGGCACCTCCACGACCCATGGCACGAATGCCCACATCAGAGAGGTAATAAGTAGATGCTTCGGATACAGAGGACAGAAGTACTGGGAGTAAACCAAGAAATGACATGTGCTCACCAAGTTAGAGGGTCACAATTAGTGTAATGCATGAATTTGCCCAATGCCATAGTGAGATTGTTGGTGGGTGTACGGTATATGGTTGAACGATTTATTTGATTGTTCACTTGCCTGTAACATCGGAGTGTTTGACAATTGGCACTCATTGACTAGAATAGAGTGTTGTTTTATACAACCAAATTGTAAACATTGAATGGAGAAAACAATGCAAGACTGGAAAAGTTTGTTGTTGCTGGGGTTGCCATTGGCATTGGTAGCTTGTGGTGATAAAGAAATTGAAGAAGAAGAAACAACCTCTGAGGACACTGACGTCGAAGACACAGAAGATACAGGCGAAGAAGTCGTGGAAAACGAGCCTTTGGTTCCTGTTGCAATCGGTTTTGAGTACGCAGGTATTTGGAACGAGGCTGGAAATGATGGTGCAGGTTCTTTGGAGCCATACTTGTTCCCAGACCTCAACAATGAAAATGAAGGCGTACCGTTTGCGTTGGGCAACTTGATTACCGTCACATTGGCATCTGTTGAGTACTTCTCACTGGGTTCTTCTGCGACAGATGAAGAGCGTGCATTTGAAACGTGTACAGTGTATGCTGACTTCGCTTATTCTCCTGCAAACTTGTTGGCACAAGATTTCGATTGGACAAATGGTAGTGGTGGATTGGACAACGTTGAGTTGTGGCAATCATTCGAAGGTACTTTGGTCTTCCGTTTGGACTCTGCTTCTGAGCGCTGTGCTGAACTCGACGAAGGACATTCTTTGGATCAGTTCGATGGAATGCGTTTCGGTATCGGAATGGGTCCATTGTCAACCCATATGTCCAATGAGTTCACATCGACAGACTGGTGGGCTGACGACATGGACGCTCAAGGTTCTTACCACACACAGTACATTGCTGTGAACCATCCAGCCGACACTGACTTGGGTTACAACTTTGTAGCATACGACTGGACCAGTGCCATCATGGTGGACATTGACCCAGAAAGTTGCGTTGACGCAAGCACTGGTGAGGTTATCACATCAGACTCAGACGCAGAAGGCAAAGTTTGTGGTGAAGTATTGACAGTCGAAGAAGACGGTGCCTCAAATTATGACTTGGCTGACCAAAATGAAAACTTTGGCTCTCGTAACGTATACGTACAAGGAAGTTCTTGGTGGTACGAAGATTATCCAAACTTGGATCTTGACTTGATGAAAGAGTATCCTGAATAATCAGTCTCTTCAGTTGTTCGAAGGGTGTCCATTGGGCACCCTTTTTGCGTATGTACCTTCTTCATATTGTCATATTTCTCAGAAGAATAGACAGAGACTTTGAAGGACATACAAAGATAAGCATCACCAAATGGTCCATTTACTGATGTGGATGCAGGCTGATGTTAAAAGACAAATTCTTTGAGGCCTGAATTTTGCCGTTTTCTAATTTTTTCTACTTTTTCACTTTGACGATGGCGTTGGCTTGAGTCACGCGCATCGAGATTGCACCGACTGTACCTTTTCCAAAACTGCGTTCAATGGAATCGAGGATGCGCCCACTGACCGATGGGTCTGCCTTCTCCATTTTTTCCAACTCAGCTCGAGTCACAAGCATTGGAGACTCATCGGACTTCGGCTTGGGATTGACGGTGTATACCGCGCTGGTATCTCCCTCTAAAATGGTGCCCTTGATGTTGAACAGTTCCTTTCGTTGAACGGAGCCGTTGCTGTCTTTGATCGCCAGTGTCACGACAATGTTGTTGACGGGGTAGGGCGAGAGATTTTGAAGCTTGAAAGAAATATTGGTTTTGTCCGAGCCGTATTCTTGGCGTGCCCAACTGGTATTCAAGATGTTGATCTTTCGGTGTGGGTCGAACCGCGCTTGGTATTGCTCTCGTACTTTGGCTTCTGAAAAAAGATAGAGGGGTACCACATCATCAATGGATATCCAGCCTTCTTTTCCACCGTACTTTACCTTGAACATGTTGCCAGTTTTGTCCACCAGTTCCACAGACTCGTCTTTGTCCAATGTTGCAAGCGTTTGACGTGCATCGGAATCTGCATACAGTTTGGCTGTGTTGGTCAACAGCGCATCGCTTTCTTTTAGACCACTGCTTCCAATCAGTTCTAAATCTTGTGCCGAGGGGATTGTCTGCTGATTCTCGTAGGCGATGTATCCACATCCGAGTGCGGCCAAGAGTAGCACACTGCCAATTAAGGTAGGTGTTTTGGAGGCTTCTTCCATCGGCTGTTCGTAGAGCAAGTCTTTGATGTTTGGCAATTCACCCGCATAGAGCCACTCTTTACTGCCCTGAGGTTTAATCAAATCACTGGGTGCAAGACTCCCATTTTTGGCCATGGTCATCAACGCGTTGAAATCTTCTGCTTGCGTCGTGAAAGTTGTACGGGAAACGTGATCGTATTTGTTGATTTGAAATTGTGCCATGGTCATCTATACAGTGTGGAAGGTTTATCCTTATATACTGGATTTCGGCTGGACCTTTCAATGCAAGCTGTAAGTTCTCACTAGAAATTGACAAGTTCTGGATAGACCATCATGAGCGCAGTGTGTAATTTGCGAGCCACTCGCTGTTGCCGGTCTGGTGTGCAGATGAGCGCTTGATTGATTTCAATCTCCAAATGTGGACACTGGTGGCGCAATCCCTTGTCTTCCACTGAAAACATCAATCCATTCCGACCAGTATAGGGTTGGTTGAGTTCCACAACCAATTCTTGTTCACCGATCAGCGTCGCCAACTTTGACCCCAAGTCTTCACATTTGTCAAAGAGTACGCCGATGTCCATTGTTCGAACTTGACCGTTCCAAACAGGTGTGAAGGAATGCATGGAGACGAGCAATACAGGGGCTGACTGCGCGACTCGTTGTTCTACCAACTGGTCAAAAGCCTCATGATAGGGTCGATAATACACTTCAAGTCGTTGTTGGACTTGTTCTGGGGCCAATTCTTGATTGAAAGACAGTGGGTATCCTTCTGTCTCTGTTCTAATCAAGTCGGTTCGATCCAAAGAACGATTGAGATCGACCCACAATCTCGAGTATTCAGCGAAGATTCCCTGAGACTGAGTGGACGCAATCAAGTGTCGAGTTACACCCGCGACCCCAATATCGACTCCCCAGTGTGTGTCTAAAAAATGCTTATCTTGCTTTGTTGGTACAATGTGGTTTGGCAATTTGTTGGATGCGTGTTCGCAACTGAACAAAAATGGGCCAACTCTTTTGGGTTGTACAATGGAAAATGGTGACATATGCGGCTTCAATCAATGATTTCAATTTTCATTAAATTGGCGGCACCACGAATGGGTGCAGTCCCCCCTAGAATTACGACCTCATCACCTGCAACGAGGTAACCGGCTTCTTTGAGGGCTTCTTCAGTGGCGTTGATCAACTCCTCCGTTGAGTCCATGTGTGGCACGACAACCGAGAAAACACCCCAAACCAAGCGAAGTTTATCGGCAACTGTTTTGGACGGGGTGATGGCAAAGATGGGTTTGGGTGGTCGAGAGCGAGAGGCTACAATCGCTGCATTTCCAGACCAAGTGAAGACCACCATGGGACGATCACCCTCTTGAGCAGCGTAGCAGGCGGCACGAACAACCGTGTTGTAGCTTCCTTTTAACCGCTCCATTTCGGTGATTTGAGTGCTTTGCATGTGTTCACTGCTTTCAATTTTGTAAGCGATGTCCGACATCGTTTCGATGCATCGGAATGGGTATAGACCAATCGATGTCTCGCCAGACAGCATGACTGCGTCGGAACCATCCAAGATTGCATTGGCCACATCCGTTACTTCTGCACGCGTCGGGAATGGATGATGGGTCATGCTCTCCAACATTTGCGTGGCTGTGATCACCAAACGGCCTTTCTTTTGGGCTGCTTTGATGAGTTCCTTTTGCACCACCGGAACGCTTGAGATGGGGATTTCCACACCGAGATCACCACGCGCCACCATAATGCCGTCGCTTTCTTCAAGAATGTCGTCAATGTTGGCTACCGCTTGTGGCTTTTCAATTTTGGAAATGATTGGCAAGCCTGCATGTCCATTTTCAACAAGACGTTGTTTGAGCAGGCGCACATCGTCGCCATGGCGAACAAAAGACAGGGCGACAAAGTCGACTCCAGCAGCCAGTCCAACAACCAAGTCTGCCTCGTCCTTAGGCGTGAGCGCAGGTGCTTGGATGTTTGAATCGGGCAAATTGATGCCTTTTCTTGAAGACAATTCTCCACCCACATTGATTTCAATGTCGATCTCGCCGGGGCTGATATCCGGTCGTATGTCTAGAACGGTTCCTGTGAGGGCGCCATCGGCAAAGAGAACACGTTCTCCAACGCCCACATCGTCGATCATGGTGACCCAAGTGGTGCCGATGCGATTTCCATCTTGTACAAAGTCGTTGTCCATGACGATTGTGAGAACATCTTTTGGTTTCAGATTGAGCGCTCCGTCTATTTCACCACATCGAATTTTTGGGCCTTGTAAATCCAATAGAATGCCAACAGAACGATTGAGTTTGGCGGCTGTACGGCGAACCAAAGCCACACTTTTTCGAATTCCAGCGGCATCGCTGTGTGAACAATTGACACGGCACACATCAATTCCAGCCAACAACGCTTTTTCTAAGGTGTCGGGTTGGTTGATGCTGGGGCCAAGAGTGGCTACAATTTTGGTTTTACGAAGATTCGATAGCATGTGAACTCCAAGTAATGCAATGTGCAAATCATATCTTATTGTGGGTGATGTAGCACATTCAATCCAAGTGTAAAACAAAAACGTTTTACAAAATATTTGACGTGTCAATCGAAAACTTATAAATTGAAAGGCATGAGATGGATGTTTAGAGGCATGTCGCCTCACTACAGATGTTGGAGATGAATCATGGCAGACAAATCTTCTGGAAATGGCCCTGAAAAGAAGAAAGGCAAATCACAGTCACAGAAGCGTCAGAAGGTAGCGCGAAATTTTATCAAGTCCTACGGGCGCAGTAAGTTTCGCGAGTTGTTGAGCAGTTTGGCGGAAGGCAAGTCTGGCCAGGTCATTGCCGATGATTTTGGTGTCTCCCGAGAGCGTGTACGTCAGTGGAAGAATACGTTCGGTGACATGGTGACAATTTATCAGTTGCACCCAGAGATTGAAAAGATTTTGAACGACCGTGGTTCTAGATAGAAGTATTGTTTGGGCAAAGACTCACCATCTTTGAGTCAACCATACACAATAAACACATATGAACATTGAGTGAAGAGTTTGTCTTTTCTCGCCTTGAACAGTGGGCAAATGTGGAATGGATCGGCTAAAATACAAATGAAGTTCTCTTTTATTTGGAGCCCCCATGCTAATGACCACCATACAGCTTTTGCCTTTTGTCTCGATATTGGCTTGCAATTCCGGAACAGAAGTGAAAATTGGCACAACCAATTCTCCACCATCGGTAACGATATTGTCTCCGGGTGATGGTGAAGGATTTGAAGAGGACAGCATCATCCACTTTCAGGCTAAGGTGTCAGACTCTTACGACTCACCACCCGATTTGACTGTATTTTGGGGAAGTGACATTCAAGGAGATCTCAATTCTCAGGCTTTGCCAGACACTCAAGGAAACTTGATGTTTTCAACAGCCAATTTGGAAGTGGGTACACACGTTGTCACACTGACGGTTCTCGACACAGACGGCGCCCAAGCACAGGACTCTGTGAGTGTGGAAATCATTGATTTGCCTGAAGACCCAACGATCGACGTGATTCAGCCAACCGATGAGGACTCCGCCATCGAAGGGTATCCATTTACTTTGCTGGTTCAAACGTGGGATGCACGGGACGATCTTACAACCCTTGATGTCACCATGGAATCAGATCAGGACGGTGAGATTTGTCAAACCAATCCAAGTGGCAATGGTGTGGCAGAATGCGATGCACTGTTAACTGCAGGATCACACTTGTTGACATTTACCGTTGTGAACTCGGCTGCCTATGAAGCCCAAGCGACTGCGTATTTTGAAGTAATTTCCGTATTGGATATAGACGATGACAGTGATGGTTTTACCGAAAATCAAGGGGATTGTGACGACAATGATCCAACCGTCAATCCAGGCTCCCCTGAAGTGGAAAACAGCATTGATGACAACTGCAATGGTGTCACTGACGAAGGAACGAACGCATACGATGACGATGGAGATGGCTTCAGTGAAAATCAAGGCGACTGCAATGACAACGATGGGCAAATCAGTCCGGTTGCGACGGAAGTCTGCGGAAATGGAATGGATGACAATTGCAACGGTACTCAAGATGAGCAAAACGCGACTAATTGTGTGACCTACTATCGCGACAGTGATGGGGATGGCTTTGGCGATCCAAACTTGACCGAGTGCTGGTGTCAGCCCGGTGGTTCAACAGGTGAGTTCAATGTGTCCAACGGCAGTGATTGCTTTGATGGAAACGCGGCAGCTTCGCCCAATCAGCAATCGTATTTTAACACCGATCGTGGAGACGGTTCCTTCGATTACAACTGTGATGGTAGTCAAACCAAGGAACTGACAACGATTGGATCCTGCAATGGGTGGGGATCGTCTGTTGGCGACTGTACACTCAATACTTCAGGCTGGGATGGTTCAGCACCTGCTTGTGGTTCGACAGGCAATTACCTTCATGACAACGATTCTTGCTCGGCGGGCTGTGAGGTCTTTGGAGTGCCATTTTGCTGTGAAGTGGGTGGTCCATCCTATAGTGCGCAAGTGCAACGGTGTCGATAAGAGAATCCTTGAAGGACAGACAATCTTTACAAAAGAGGTATGCAATGAAATCGATGCCAAGGACAATCGGATTGGTGGGGCTTTGTCTCTCGTGGGGTGTGAGCGCACCATTGAGAAAGCAGACGAAGGGTTGCTGTTGGACCCGCAAGTTTCGATCTCTCAACCCACGACGTTGTCTCAATTTCGAGAGTATGAAGCGGTAGTATTTGCTGGAACTGTCGAAGGTGTAGGAGATGCTTCCCAATATACGGGTGTTTGGACCAGTGATGTGGATGGTGAGATTCATACAGAAACTCTGGGTGCGACTGGCAACTCGCAATTTTCCTATGCAGACTTGTCTCCAGGCAATCACGAGATTGCATTTTCGATAGACCTGCCAGATTCTGGTGTGTATTCAGACCGCATTTCCATTGAAATCATTGATGAAATCGATGCCCCAACCGTGTCTCTAGTGTCTCCTGAAGGAAACTATTCGGCAGCAGGTGAGCCAATTCCATTTGCAGTGTTGGTCGATGATTTGCAAGATGCACCAGATGTCATTGCCGTCGAAGGTTCTTCATTGGAGCGTGGAATTTTTTGCAACGTCTATCCAGATGCTTCTGGGGTAGCGACCTGTACAGAGACTTTGCCGGTGGGAGAGTACCAGATTTCTTTTACGGCGACGGACAGTCATGGTTATCAAGGAGAGTTGACCTTTCCGTGGTCCGTGTTGCCCTTGACCCAAATTGACGACGATGGCGATGGGTACACAGAAGAAGAAGGCGATTGTGATGATGCCGATCCATCTCTGTATCCGACCGCGGCAGAAGTTGTAGACTCGATTGACAACGATTGCAATGGCTATGTGGATGATCAGACGCCGTACTTTGACGATGATGGTGACTGTTTTTGTGAAACCTTACCCTGCAATGGCACAATCGCGACCTGTGACGTGTTGGCAGGAGGGGATTGCAATGACGCTTCAGGGTTAGACTATCCCAATGGTGAAGAGCGTTGTGATGGCTTTGACAACAACTGTGATGGACAGGTCGATGAATATACAGCCGTTGATGCGACGGTTTGGTACGTTGATGTGGACCTAGACGGTTTTGGATCTTCGGCAGCCGTTCAAGCAGCCTGTACACAACCTGTGGGGTATGCTGGAAATGACGGGGATTGCAATGACAACGATGCGACCGTCAACCCAGTTGCCACAGAACAGCCAAATGGTGTTGACGATGACTGTGATGGAATTGTGGATGACAACACGGTCAATTACGACGATGACGCCGATGGATTTACAGAAAACGACGGAGACTGTGACGACACCACCCCAATGGTTAATCCAGCACAAACTGAGGTCATCAACGCCATTGATGACGATTGCAACGGATTGGTGGACGATCAGACTGTGATTTATGATGACGATGGTGATGGATACAGTGAGAATCAAGGAGATTGCGATGATGCCAATCCCAACGTCTCACCAATCGTGTTGGAAGTGTGTGGAAACGGCATTGATGACAATTGTAACGGCACTGAAAATGAAATAAACGCCATCGACTGTATCGACTTCTACCACGATGCCGATGGTGACGGGTTTGGTGGCAGCTTTTACCCTTCGGAGTGCTGGTGTGAGCCCGGTGGAAATTCAGGAATGCTGAATGTCACCGATGGTGGCGACTGTATGGACAATACAATGCCACAATCGACCAATGTGTTTCCTGGACAGACTCAGTTTTTTGATGTGGATCGTGGGGATGGTTCCTTCGACTATGATTGCAGTGGTTCAGAAGAGAAGTTCAACGATCAATTGGGTTCTTGCACGTGGAGTTGGGGAACGTGTGACATCGACAATGCGGGTTGGGTTGGCACTGTCCCAAGCAACTGTGGGGACACAGGTGAATTCATCAACGACGACGATCACTGCAGTGGATTCTTTAATTGTGAAATCGACCAAGGCGAAGTGTTGTTTCCTTACATCATGAGTTGTCGATAGATTGAGGTGTTGAATCTCGTGGTGTGGACCCTCGAAGTTCATACCAGTTGAGCATTGCCGGCAGTAGAAATAGGTCAGCGACGATGGCACTGATGAGTGTGATGGCGGTCAGCATACCAAAATAAAAGGTTGAAGACAATTCGCTGGTGGCCAGCAAGCCAAAGCCACAAATTAACAATATTGAAGTCAGAATGATTGCATGCCCTGCGCCTTTTAGAGTGCGGTCGATGGCGGTAGAATGTTCAACTTTTTGTCGCTCAGATCGATAGCGCGCCACAAAGTGAATTGTGTCATCTACCGCCAATCCGATGGCAACAGTGAAGGAAACGATGTTGCTGACTTGTAAATCTCTACCGGCGAGTTCCAAAAATGCAAGGGTTGTCAGCAAGGGTAGGGCATTTGGAATGAAGGCCAAGAGTGTGTGTACAGGGTGTTTGAGCAACAACGCCAGAACCACAAGGATGATGCCAAATACGAGACCAATACTGCTCATTAAGTCCCCAATCAATTTGTCGATGCCAATGCTGGCTAGCATGCCGTCCCCAGTGAGTTTCCAGTCAATACCGGTGTTTTGAAGATGCGTATTGGCAAATTGGTCGAACTCTTTCTTAAATTGTAGAAATTCAACCCCACCAACATCTTTACAGAGCATGAGGATTCGGGCTTGTTTTTCGTCACTCGATACGATGGTTGAAGTGTCCAATCCACCACCCAACTCAACCAACAATCGCTCTTGTGCCAATAGCGATTCGGATGTGGGTAAGCCGACTTCAGCCGTTAAGGCTTGGTGAATGATACGTTGCTGGGAAGCGATGGACGAGGTCCAACGAATGAAGGGTTGGGTTTGTAAATGATTCTCCAACTTGTCGATTGTACGGAGTGCTTCTGGCGTGTATAAAGATTCTGTAGACTCAAGGTGCACAAACACTGGAACGATCCCGCTCAGATTGTCTTCCATCGTCTCCAGTGCTTGAACGGTGGGGTGATCGGGGGCATACATCTCCAAGATGTAAGAGTTGGCGGACAAATTGCTGGCGACCCAACCGACCAACAGACAGAGTCCCGCTGATACCACAATGATGGCATGTCGTTGTTTGGTGGTAAAGGCGTGCAACCAATCAAAGAAAGGGGTCCATTGAGGCTGGGTTCGTAGGTTCTTTTCGAAAACTTGTTCCGGAATGAACCGAAGCCACAACGGAATGAGCAGCATGATGCCGAAGTACGTAACCGTGACCGCGACGCAAGCGTGCCAGCCAAAATCTTGAATGACGGTGGTGTCGGCAACCAAGAGAGATGCGAATCCACCAGCGGTTGTAAAGGTCGTCAGAAAACAAGCGCCACTCATCTCTTCGAGCGTTCTCGCCAATGCTCCGATTGGGTCGTTGTTGCTCAACCGCTCTTCACGATACCGAGAGACCAAGTGAATACCGTCTGCAATACCGATGACCATTGCGATGGCAGGAACCAGCATCGACAAAATGTTGAATGTAACCCCAGACAAAATTAACAGCCCGATGGCCCATCCCATTGCAATTTGAACGGTTAGAACAGGAGCCAACGCAAGATGAATGCCTCGAAACAGCCAAACGATGGTAATGAAGAACATCACGGCAGAAACGGGGACGTAAAACATCTCATCTTCGAGCATGAGATCCACAATCTCAGTACGAATGTGTGGAACTCCCGTTATTTTCCAAGAGATGCCATCTGGTGGGGGATGGTTTTCAATGTATGATTGCAACTCTTGATAGATTGGCTTTAAGTCCGAGACTTTTTCTCGTTGTTGTTCTATCCGAATCTGCATCGTTTGAATGTGACCATTTTCGGTGCTTAAAATATTGCGCAGCATCGGTTGGGATTGAACGACTTGCCACGGTTTCTCTTGCTCCCAAGATTGCTCAATGCTCAGCAAACCATCCTCACCATTGACGAAGGGTGCGTTGACCAAAGAGAGAACCTGTGTCACACCAGTGCTGGTTTCTAAGGCCGTGTGGGTCGTTTCCAGCCAAGAGAGACCTTCAGGGCTGGTGAGCAACTCGCCTTCGAGCAACAAGATAAAGTCGTTGTCTTCTCTTCCAAATTCTGCTTCAACAGTGCGTAGATGTTGCACCATTTCTCCATCGTCTAAAAAGATGGATTGAGGCGTAAAGTCCAACGGTATGCCGAAGGTCGAGATGTGGTTGTATACACCCCAACCCAATAGGGAACTCAATAGGCTAAGCAGTACAACAAGTTGGATTCCATAATTGTGAAGTCCGACAGCCCAGCGTTGAAAAAAGGTGTGTGGAGGTTGAGGATTAGGCATCGACGTCAGAAGAACGGTTGGCTGTATTTGAAGAGTCTATTCCATCATCTGGATGAACAGGGTCGCGTACCGTCTCGGCTGTGTCGAGTTCTGCAGGATAAGCTTCAAGAATGGATGACACTTTGAGCAACGCCAATGCCCCGAGTCCAACACCCAGCCAGAGGGTGGCAACGCGTGTGAGTAATGCGGCAGTGACCGCTTGACTTTGGGTTACCGTGAGAAATTGCATCGCACCACCAACCAATGCTCCATCGGCAACGCCCAACCCACCAGGCATTGCAGCCCCTGCGACGGTAGAGAATGCGTAGACGAAAAAACACACGTCGAAACCAGCATCGACGCCCATGCCTTTAAAAATTAATTGAAAGGCAAAGCATTCTGCTCCCCAAGCCACAACGCTCAATGCCACTGTCCACAACAAGGGTATTGGGGCTACGCAGGTTCGCATTGCGTCGATCATTTCCGCGATTTTGGGCACCAGTTTGCTGAATACTGGGAGTGGACTGAGCAACCCAAGGATTGCGTCGGTGGCGCGTTTGCTAGCCAATACGAGCAGTCCAATCCCTGTGAGTACACTGGGGATGATCAACCATTCGATTTTATCGGCAGCATAGGTTGTGACCCCCACACCAGCCAGCAGCAACATCGCAATTCCATCTGTGAGTCGCTCTGTTACCAGCGCTGGAATCGTTCGTGCCATCGGTGTTTTCGTGACGCGGCGCACCACGTATGGTTTGAGCAACTCACCGGCTTTGCCAGGAGAGATTGCCATGGACAGGCCCGCAATAAAGTTCCAAGCGTCCAACATCCAAGGAACTTTAACGTCCAGTCGTCCCAACAGATAGTGCCACTTTACAAAACGTAGGGCGTAATTGCTCAATGTCAGTCCGATGGCCACAACAAACATCCACCAATTAAACTGCCCAAGTTCTTTGTTGATGTCATCAAGACCGGACCAAACGCTGAAGCCGACGTAGAGCACAATGCAACACACAATGGCGATGATGACCCACCGTTGAAACTTTGCCAACGAGACTGGGTTTGCTGTTGTGGACATGTCCACTCCAATGTTGGATAATACTGGGTTCAGTCTATGGTGATGCTCTTTACGTAGACCATGTTTTTGACTTCATTTTGAAGTTGAGAATAGAGTTCTGGGTTTTCATAGGCTTCCATTCCCAGTTCGACTTCAACGGTGTCCTGTTGCAAAGCACGGTAATTTTGAATCCAAAACTCAACTTCTTCTTCATCGTCGAAATAAAACTTCCACTTATTTTTGGTATCTACATTCCATTTTTTGCCTTCCAAATCCACCAAAGAAGTGTTGGTTTTGTTGGTGCAAATATAGAGCCAAGGCATCCAGTCACTTTCGTATACACAACTGATGTCTCCTGATTTTGGAGAGACCGATACCGACTTAACTTCTGTCCAAGCAAGGTCCTTTGCTGTAGAGCCAGACTCTGCAAAGAGCGTCAAGCGACTTTCTTTGTCCAACCAGTCCTTCATCCCGTAGAAATCGGAAGATACTTCAACCCGTATAACGTGTCCAGATTTGCTGCTGCCATCCGAGAAATTGAGCGTAGCATTGAAATCAACATTGGACACTGGTTTTGGGTCGGGCATTGGAACTTCTTCGACGACTTCTTCGACGACTTCTTCTACAACCTCAGCCGGTGCTTCAACAGGAGGGGTTGGAACTTCAACCTCTGTCTTCTTTTCTCCACATCCAACAGACAACATCCACAACATTGAACTCAACATGATTTTCTCCTAGAACGAGTGGGTTTCAATCATTTTGAATTAGCACGTTCACATGATAATTCAACTGACAAGAAGGATTGTACCCTTCCTTTCCTTCTCTCAGGATCCATCGCTCACTCTTGTACAGGTTGCAATACGGGGTGCCCCTTTTGCACGACGATGCATTCCTTGCCACGCAAAAATGCTTTGAGACGATCCAAGACGACGTCTCTCCTCCAGTTTTGAAGTACGGAGACCCCATTCAACGTGATGGCTTCTACAATATCTTTTGGCAACAACAAACTCGAAGCAATGCCAATCTCTTTGGAAAAGATCTGAATCCACAATCGTAGAACTTCGGCACGTTCTTTCTGGTCAGGGGTGGGCAACAAAAATTCATCGGTGTCTTGTAATCCTTCTGCAATGACTTTGATGACTTTTTTTCCATGTCGTTGTAAGAAACTTTTGTGTACTTTTCTATTTTGTATCTCGTCGATGCTCTTGGGTTTGGCTTTGGCAAGATACAACAAAATGCTGCGTGGCAAAATGTAATTGGGCGATTGATTTTTACGAATGGCGGTTTCTTCTCTCCATTCCAACAGGGCAGTGAGTACCCTTTGTGAGTTTACATCGAGGGTTTGAGCCACGCCCCAGTGGACCCAACTGAGTCCTACAATGGGGGGCATTAATTGCTGTTCAACCATTTCTGCACAGGCTTGCCACATAAAGGATTCTTTGTCTGTCTCTTGCAACTTTTCCATCAAAGCATCGTACAGTGGCAGCAACACACGGGCATCATCCGCGGCGTATCGTATTTGGTCTTCACTCAACGGTCGCTTGGACCAGTCGGTGAGGGTTTCCACTTTGGAAATATTCAAACCCAAAATCTTTTCGCACAGAACTTGCAGGTTTAAGGGATAGTGGAGTCCTAAAAATCCAGCAGCAATTTGTGTATCAAACAGTTTGGCCGGTCGAAGTTCCAAATCGTGGTGGAAGATTTTGATGTCTTGTTGCCCACCGTGTGTTACCAGCAACGCAGTTCGAAGGGCTTCACCGAGTGCCTTCATTGAAACAGATTTGGGATCCACGACCCATACGTCTCCATTTCGATTGGCAATTTGGACGAGCATGAGTTCTGGAAAATACCGTCGTTCAGAATGGAATTCTGTATCGATGGCCAGTACGCTTTCTTTAACCAACTCATGTCTCATTTCGCGAAGTTTTTCGGCCGAATCGATCAGGATGGTGCGTGAAGACATGGGTTTTCCTTGGCTGTTGTGATAGGCTGTACTAACAAAAAAGTGACATTTTGTCAAGTATGTCGGTGGGTTAGACGAAGTATGGGGTTGATTTGAGACGTTCGCTGGATTGGGAAGATGGGTGTGTCGTTGCTGATACTTGTTCGACAATGTCTGGTGTTGTTCTTTCTGTACTGGGTGCGGGGGATGTGGCGTTGGCCTTGAGTTGTTTGTCCAACGTTGAACTTCATTTGGTGTCGGATGAATCGGTTGAGTTTGCCCTATTTGAACTCAAGTATACTGCGATGCGTCACTTGCACTCGGACAATGTATACAATCTTTTTGGGGTACATCCTGCTGGTAGACGCATTTATGTGTACCATCAGTTGCGTCCACACCTGTCAGAATTCACCCGACAGTGGTGGGATCGACGAGAACACATTTTGCGAGAAGGGTTGATACACGCTGGTCAAACTGAGCAGGAGCACAGAAGGTTTCGTCAGTGGGTTCAGCGTCTACACTTGAACCTTCATGCGAACACAGAGACCACGTCGTTGGGACGTAGAGCATCGTTGTTACAACGCACTTTTCCTTTGTTGTCTCTTTCCAAATTGACTGCACTTGAACCAAACAGTCCTTATTCACACATGGTGCTCAATGATGTCTGGTCGCCTGAAGCCTTAGAACATGGTCCAGCGTCTCTTGCTCAGAGAATGATGGCAAAAGTGCGAGCGGGTGCCTCTAAGTGGTCATTCGAAAATCAATCAATGGAATGTGCGTTGCAAGCGCAAGCAAACTACTCTTTGGCAGGGTGCTATTTGGGTGCGTTGTCACAAAGACACAATGTTCAGGGGGTATTTGAACTGTTGAAGTCGCGTCTGATCTCTGGTGTTTCTGGTGGGACTGTGCTGTGCTGGTCAGGTCGGTGCCCATCGGTTGATGCCTTTAAGTGGCAACGTGTGTCTGCATCAACGCAAAGTGTGCACTCTGGAGACCTATGGAAAGGGACTCTATTGGTGCCCTAGAGGCGCGGACTCATTGCAGAATACTTGGAAGTTTGTCTGCCCAAGGCTGAGCGATTTCCAGTTCTCGCGCCAGTTGAAGCAGGATTTTCTCTTCCCCAAATCTTCCGACCAATTGAGAGCCAATCGGCAAGTTGTCCCCATTCCAATACAACGGAACAGAAATGCCAGGTTGTCCAGTTTGATTGAACAGCATGGTGTTTGGCGTAGCGGAAATGGCATTGGTCGCCAAGGCTTTCAAGGCTTTGTTGATCAAGGAGCGCACTGGAAAGCGACGTAGAAAATGGATTTGCAGTTTGTCTTTTTTGGAGAGTTTAAAACTGCCAATTGGAACGGGCGGTTTTGCCGCGGTGGGGGTCAACAAGACGTCGTAGGTTTCAAAGAACTGGGCTACACGTCGGGTTTCACGGTGCATAAAGTCCACTTGCTCGCTGTATTCACTTGCGGTGAAGGCATTGGAAATGGCGTCAAGGGCCCAAGTGGACATTTCCAACTCATCGAGTTTGATCTTTCTCCCCAGTTTGGATTCCATTTGTCGAATACCGAGTCCCACACCAGTTGCAACGATGATGTAATAGGCATAGGTCATGCGCTCTTGGTCGTAATCGGGACAGGCTTCTTCAACGGTGTGTCCAAGACTTTCCAACAACTTTACCGTGTGCATCAATGCTGCGAGGTTGTCGGGATGCGTCTCTTGGCCAAACAACGCCCGTTTGGTAAAGGCTATTCGGCGTCTCGGTGCAGATTCAGCCACTTCTATTGCTTGCAAAAACTGATCGGAAGCGGGAGAGGCGTAGGGTGCTCCCACATCTGCACCAGAAGCCAAATCCAAAATCAACGCGGTATCGCGAACACTTCTTGAGACCACGCCTTCAGAGACCAGTCCATTCCACCGTTCCCCTCGGTAGGGGCCTGCGGGAAATCGACCTCGCGAGGCTTTGAGTCCGATAAGTCCACTGTGAGCCGCGGGAATCCGAATGGAACCTCCACCATCCCCAGCGTGGGCAATGGGCACCATTCTTGCTGCAACTGCCGAAGCCGAGCCACCTGAAGACCCACCTGGAGTGTGGTCGAGGTTCCAAGGATTGCGACAGGGACCTCGAAAATCAGATTCTGTGACACCATAAATTCCCAATTGAGGTGTGTTGGTACGTCCCAAGACCTGTAAGCCAGAATCTTTAAACCGACTGACCAACGTAGAATCTTCTGGTGCTCGCCAATCTTTCATCGGTGGACAAGACGAAGTACTGGGTTCTCCCTTGTCTTCACCAAGAAGGTCCTTGAGTAGAAATGGTACGCCTGCCAATGGTGCAGAAGTTGGGTCACAAGAGGCAATCTGCTGACGGGCTCTGTCAAACTGTGTATGGACAACAGCGTTCAAAGCGGGGTTGTGTTCTTCAATTTGTTGAATCGCTGATTCGAGGACTTCACTTGGGGAAACTTCTTTGTTGTGCATCAACTCAGCCAACCCCATGGCATCGTATTGGGTGTATTCAGAAAAAGTACTCACAAGTCCTCCAGTGTTTTATCTACTATAACAAACACTGAAGAGCCGCCTCAACTTATCCGAATTGATTGATGACTCTTGAGAATGGACTCAACGCACCCAAAATGCAACCGATGTATAGTTTCTACCTGCGGGACCGTAATAGACACCGAGTGTGCCAGATACATTTGCCCACGTTGCAACTCCGTTGGTGGCGTAATCACCATGGTACATTCCATTGCCCCCATTGTCGTCGATCAAGCCAACCCACAAACGTGTTGGGTACCACGATCCGGTCCAGCCTTGGTAGTTCATTTTGACCGCGGTCGTTGAAGGAGTACCAGTGTTGAGGTTGGTGCAAGCAACGTCCGCTCCGGGTTGGTCTGCAATTCCGGGATTTAGGATGTTGTCGAGTACGTCTGAAGTGATTTCACAGCCAACGTCGGCATACCAAACATTTTGAGTGGAATCATCTAAATTGGTGTAATCATAGGGCTCTGAGTATCGGAATTCTGTTGCGTCCAAAATGAGATCGGATGCATCCACCTTGTAAGAGCCCGCACCCAATATACCACGAGCAGTATCGGAGAACACAGAAGCGTAATCGGTGTTGTAGCTTTCGTAATCTCCACGGAACACATAAGAGATTTGGGTCCACCCACCACCGTCGGTGCCCATGTCACAATAGGTTTCGAATGGGTTTTTGCCATAATTGATGCCGTCAGGGTCAATCAAGTAGATGTCACTGTTGTTGTGTCCGTCGGATAGAATCTCACTACAATTGCGCCCCATGGGACAGCCACCGTTGATTTCAGGTGTGAAGTTGATGTCGGAGTCGTCACAATCTGTTCCCCCACACGAGAAGTCAGAATACCCATCGCCATCACTGTCGTTGTCAATTTGCCCATCGCAGTTCAAGTCTCGTCCATCACAACCAGGTGCATTCCCCGGTGAGTAATCGGCCGAAGTATTGTCACAATCTCCACCATTTTCAACGTAGACGTTTGATGGAGGTGTACAAGCGTAGATGACGGCTGAATCTTCACCATATCCATCGCCGTCGCCATCAAAATACCAAGCAGGCGTGACATCTTCATCGATTTCCCCGTCACAGTCATTGTCGATGCTGTCACATACTTCTTCAGCACCCGACCAAGCGAGGGGTTGGATGTTGTTGCAATCGTCGTTGTTCAGTACATAATTGCTGGGTTCACTACACTGTACCAATGCTGAGCCAGCACCGTATCCGTCGCCATCGCCGTCAAAATACCACTCTGTGTTGGGGTGAATGTCGGCATTGCTGTCGTTGCAGTCATTACTTTGTGCTACATAGCCAGTTGGTTGGACACAGGACAGTACGAACGAAGCCCCACCAAACCCATCGCCATCGCCATCAAAGTACCACATGCTGTTTGGCGAAACAGAAGCATCTGTGTCATCGCAGTCACTGTTGTCGGTAGTTGCATTGCTGGGCAATGAACAGGCGGTGGTGGTTGTCGTTCCTCCAAATCCATCGCCATCGATGTCCAGATAGGCTGTTTGTTGTGTGCTGACATCAATCGAGGCGTCGTCATCGTCTGTCAATCCATCACAATTGTTGTCAATGCCGTCACAGATTTCTGTGGCAGTTGGATTGGCAAGAGTAGAGAGGTCGTTGCAGTCATCGGCATTGAGGACGTGGTTGCTCGGTTGGCTACAGGCTGTTTGTTGAATTGCACTTGTACCAAATCCATCTCCATCTGCATCAAAGTAATAGGTGGTGCCACCTTGCAACCCAGGATCGGCATCATCGACCCAGCCATTGCAATCGTTGTCGAAGCCATCACAGGCTTCAGTGGCGTTGGGATGTAGGGAGGGATTGTTGTCATCGCAGTCCCCACCAATATCAACGTGATTGTCGGGTAGTGTACAGGCAACTACAGTATTGCTATCGTCTCCAAAGCCGTCTCCATCGGAGTCTTGATAATAGGTTTTCGTTCCGATTTCGTCGATAGAACCATTGCAGTCGTTGTCCACTTGGTCACAATATTCGACTGCGTCAGGATGCACCATTTGGTTTTGATCGTTGCAGTCATCGGCATTTTCAACCAACGGGCCGATCTCACTTTCGCCGTTGCAACTCAGAACTTCTCGATTGGGATCGCCAAATCCATCCCCATCGGCATCCAGAAAATAGGTGTCGCCGATTCCGTCATCAATCACATCATCGCAGTCATCGTCGATGCCATTGCAGATTTCTTCAACACCTGGATGAACGTTTGGGTCGCTATCATCGCAGTCATTGTTGTTGGGAACGCTGTCTATACCTTGCTCACACCGCTCTTCAGAGATGGTTGGATTGCCAAATCCATCTTCATCGGCATCCAAATAAAAGGTGATGGTGACCCCTTCATCAATTTCGCCGTCGCAATTGTTGTCGAGTCCATCACAGATTTCTTCGACACCGGGATGAATGTTTGCATCACTGTCATCGCAGTCATCTTCGCCAACATACCCATCGCCATCTGCATCTGTAGATACAACGATGTCTTCATTGGTTTCGACGGTAGGGGTTTTGATTTCAGATTCACAGCCCAACAGGAAAAGACTGGCAAACAGTGTGGTGTAATGCATCATAATACTTTCAGGGAGAGAGATAGATGCAAATTATAGTATTTTTCTCAACAATTTCAAAGGTTTTTGAAGAATAAAGTTGACATGTCAATATAAACTTCATGGGCATCGTGTAAGTTGTACTGTTCTTGGCGTGTATTTTTCCATTGAATCTTCACTGACTGGACCCCGTTTGATGTGCACACCATTTTTGTCGAAACGTTCTATGGTCCACTGTTCAATCACTGGACTGTTTTTGCCACGTCTCTCTCTCATGGTGAGCACATTGCCATCGATTGACCAAAAGTGGTACTCTTGTAGCCAACCATATTCCTCTCCTGCCCAGAGTCTAAGCGTTACTTTGTCATTGCTTTTCAATATCAGTTGATCTTTTGCACATCCAAATTCACTCCAAATTCCAACCACAGTGTTCTCTATTGTGTGCTCCACTGTTGATGCCAGTGCTATGGTCATCCAAAACAAAATCATGTTGCCCTCCAAACTGTTTTTGTTTCTTCGACACGGGACGACAAATTTTGATGATTTTATGCGTTCTGTCCTAGATTATTTTGTTCAGTGCAATAAGAAATTGTGTTCTTCTCACTTGTATCCCCAATTTGGAGTTTAAGATGTCAGTACTGGTAGAGTGTGTTCCCAATTTTTCCGAAGGATCAAACCAAGAAACGCTTACAGCAATTCGCGATGCCATTGAAATGGTTTCGGATGTTCAAGTATTGGATGTAGATCCTGGAGTTGCTGCCAATCGTACAGTATTTACCTTTGTGGGGTCTCCAAAAGGTGTGGAGGAAGCGGCGATCAATGCAATTCGAGTTGCTGCTGAACGCATCGACATGTCTGTACACAGTGGTGAACATCCACGCATGGGCGCGACCGACGTTTGTCCTTTTGTTCCTGTTCAAGGGATTACGCTCGAAGAGTGTGCCGAATTGGCTCGTCGAGTGGCCGAGCGAGTGTACACTGAACTTGGTATTCCAACCTATTTATACGAGGCAGCAGCCAGTGCTCCTCATCGCAAACGACTGCCCGATTTGCGAAAAGGAGAGTACGAGGCCTTGCAAAGTAAAATGGGCGACCCCAAATGGGGGCCTGATTTTGGTGGAGAGTGGACGGACTCTGTTGCCAAGTCTGGTGCGACGGTCATTGGTGCGCGTCCATTTTTGATCGCTTGGAATATTAACCTCAACACCAACAATCAGCGAAAGGCTGAGAAAATAGCGGCCACGATTCGCGACAAAGGTGCCTATGTACGCGATTCAAACGGAGAACTTGCAAGAGGAGAAGACGGCAAACCTTATCGCTCTCCTGGATTGTTCCGTCACCTCAACGCAATTGGTTGGACAATAGATGAGTACGGTCACTGTCAGATTTCTTGCAACGTGTTGGATTTTACCCAAGTTGGCTTGCACACCATTTACGATGCTGTACGTTCCTTGGCACTGGAATCGGGGGTGGTGGTAACAGGGTCGGAATTGGTTGGGCTGATTCCTTTAGAGGCTTTGCTGAGTGCTGGTCGCCATTACCTGAGTCAGGCGGGGGAAAACCCTGGATTGCCACACGACAAACTGTTGCGGGTAGCCATTCGCTCGCTGGGATTGAACGATTTACAGCCCTTTGAACCTCAACGAAGCATTGTAGAGTATCAGATACAGGCTGATGGTCCACTGGTTGGATTGACTGTTCGTGAGTTTACAGATTTGTTGTCCAGTGATGCGCCAGCCCCTGGAGGTGGGTCGATTGCTGCTTTGTGTGGCGCTTTGGCGAATGGATTGACCGCAATGGTCGGACAGTTGTCAACCAAGATTTCAGCGAAGACTTGGCCCTACGCACATCCTCGTCCAGAAGGGTGGACAGACTTTGATGAGTGTGCGGTGCAAGCACAACAACTCAAAGAGGCTTTTCTTCGAGATGTGGATGCCGATACGGCTGCCTTTGACGATATGATGGCGGCTATGAGGTTGCCAAAGGGCACTCCCGAACAGAGAAAAGTGCGTGTGCATGCAATTCGAGAAGCCCGTCGCAAAGCCATCGAAACGCCCATGGGGGTGTTGAGTCGTTGCGTGCAGACCTTAGAGTGTGTTGAAATAGCGTTGCGAGGCAATCCAAATGCCCGCTCGGATGCAGGGGTGGCTTCGTCATTGGTGGGAACCTGTGCACAAGGGGCTTGGATGAATGTCATGATCAATCTACAAGATTTGAAGGACTTAGAGCGCAAAGAAGCCTACCGTACACAAGCAGAAGCCTTGTTGACCGAAATACAGACCCGAGTGGATGCTCAAGGGCGTGAGGTACAACAATTTTTACGCAGTCACCTCTAAGTGTAGTTTTGAAGCAGGATTGAATTATGACCATTTGGTTTACATCAGACACCCACTATGGGCACAAAAATATCGTTCGCGGAGTATCCAGTTGGGGCAACAAAAGTGGTTGTCGTGACTTTGAAACGATTGCAGAGATGAACGATGCCATGATTGAGAATATCAATGCTTGTGTGCAACCCGATGACACGTTGTACCATTTGGGCGATGTGGCCATGGGCGGGTTTGACAATGTGCACCTTTTCTTAGAGCGGTTGCAGTGTAAAAACATTCATCTTGTGTTGGGAAACCACGATTATCACATTCGAAAAAATCGAGATGAGGTTCAGGCTAAGTTTGCATCGGTCGACAAACTGATGGTCAAACGCATTGATGATGAACGCATGAACATGTGTCATTTTCCGATGCTTGTGTGGGAGGATCACCATCGTGGGGTGTGGCACTTACACGGTCATTCGCACGGTCATTTGGATGATCCCGTGTATTATCAGCGCAAGGTGATGGATGTGGGGATAGACACCCATCCAGAGTTTCGTCCGTACTCATTTGATGAAATTAAAACGATCATGGATGCTCGAAGCGTGCACAAAATTGATCACCATTAGTCCATCGTCTGCGGTTAAGTCTATTGTATAGACATTCATTGGCACTCAAATTTTCAGAAAAGTGCAGGCAAACCGATTCTGACCATTTTGGACAACGCACGAATCGCGGGGTGTAGAACCTCGTCATCTTGCCAGTATTGAACGTGTTCTCGAATGTTGGTGTGTAGACTGTGCAACATTGCCGGAGCTGGAAGTCCGTCTTCTTTGTGGCGTAAATCTAGGGCCTGAGCGCCTACCAGCAATTCGATGGCGATGATGTCTGCGAGGCACTCGAGAATTTGTAGGGTTTTGCGGGCGGCAATTGGCGACATGGATACGTGATCTTCGTGGTGCTGTACTGTCGGGATGGAATCCGTAGACGCGGGATGAGCCAAGCCTTTACATTCTGAAGCCAGAGCAGCTGCTGTGTATTGAGCCAGCATGAAGCCTGAATTTAGGCCTGTTCCTTCAACGAGAAAACTGGGAAGATTGTTGGACAATTTGCCGTGTGTCAGTCGAAAGGTACGTCTTTCGGAGAGGGTTGCCAACTGTGTCAATGCAGTCGAGAGGTGATCCATTGCCAAGCCAATACTCGCACCGTGGAAGTTTCCAGCCTCGAACCATTCTCCATCAAACAACAGGGGATTGTCGGAAACCCCATTGAGTTCGCGCTCGACCTCAAGTTTGGCAAAACGAATGGTGCTCCAAATTGCCCCCATGACTGAAGGAGTGGCTCGAATGGAAAAGGCATCGATTCGATTGCTGGACAAGACACGTTGAGAGTCTTTGAGCAGGTTTCTCAAGAGTTGACCGACCGCTGGAACATCTGGATGATTGCGACTGGTTAAAGCTCGATCGTCAATGCATTGGCTGTGTGCACGCACCACTTCCATGGTCAATCCAGCCGCCCAAATCGCCGCATTGAATACCTGTTCTGCTCTCACTACTGCGATGGCTGCGATCGCAGCACTCAACGACACCCCATTGATCAGTGCCAACGCCTCTTTGTCCGTGGGTACCAACGCCTCAAAATCTTTATGTGTTTTTCCGTCGTATCCACAGAGTGTACGCGCAATGTAGGACATCGGAGCCAAGTCACCCGCAGCACCAACAGAGCCTTGTGAGGGGACTGTTGGGGTAATGTTGAGGTTGAGCATGTCTGCCAACTTTTCTGCGACGATGCCTCGAGAACCAGTATGACCCGACGTCAAGACGTTGATTCTGGCGGCCATGGCGGCACGGACAATTGTGTCGTCAAACGGTTCGCCGACACCAGCACAATGTCCCAAAATAAACCCACGGGCCAAGTCCTCGGTGGACTGGGATGGGTCTGGATCACCAGTCAACCAGTGTCGCTTCGTCGCCAAAATTCGACTGTTGGCAGGGATGCTGTCTGCGTTGACATTCATTGTCTCAACTGCATTTTGGGAAATTGAAACGGGGGCACCTGTCGCAATGGCCCAAACAGCATCACAGGTCAGCGACTGTTCGCCAAGTTCAAGCGCCTCATGATTGTGTGTCTGTGACCAGTTCATAGCCCTACCTCCGGTGGATCAGATGGAATGTCGAGGTTGGTCGGTTCCAATAGTTGTGGTAGATCTTTGAGAATTGTACCATCTTGAATGCGTCTTGCCAGCGCTTCAATTTGCTCACCAATGGTCGTATATTCTTGGATGCAGTCTGATAGACAATCCTGAACATTCTTGAGTCCTTGTTTGACCCCACTTCCCAATGTTGCATCTGGGCGTTCATCGAGTCGGAAAGACAGGGCGTGTGCCGAACTCATCAGTTCGATGGCAATCACTTTTGTGGTGTTTCTCAAGACATCTCGGGCGCGTCGTGATGCCACGGTACTCATCGCAATGTGATCTTCTTGATCTTCACAGGTGGGAATGGAATCTACCGAGGCAGGCCAAGCGAGTGCTTTGTTCTCACTGACCAGCGCCGCGGCCGTCGTTTGTGGAACGATCATCCCAACGGCTGGCTTGTCTTTGCCAACCAGACCAGGGGGCAACAATTGAGATAAGTTTCCCGTTGTTAGACGGTATTGCCGTCGTTCTGAGAGGTTTGCCAGTTCAGAGATGGCAATTTTAAAGTTGTCCATTGCCATTCCAATGGGTTCACCGTGGAACATTCCAGCAGAGAACGCTTTGTTGTCGGCGTCGCCTTGTGAACTGTCATTGGCATCTAGCAAAATCAGGGGGTTGTCTGTGGCAGAATTCCACTCAACCGAGACCTGTTCTTCGACAAACCGAAGGGAATCACGAACTGCTCCTAGAATCTGAGGCGTACATCGAATTGAATAGGCATCCTGCAACTTTTCTGGCACCGAATCGAGTAAGGTACTGCCACGGGTCAATTGACGAATGTTGTACGCACATTGTTTTGCGCCGTGATAGGGACGCATTTCATGAACGGCGGGGTGAAAGGCGCGTGAGATTCCCAACAGCGCCTCCATACTCATTGAGGCAGCCAGTTCACCAGCAAGCAAAGCCCGTTTTCCTTCAATGATGTTCAGTGTTGCGATTGCCGTTGACAACTGAGCGCCATTGGTGATGGCCAATCCATCTTTGGCTTCCAATGTCAATGGTTCAATGCCCGCCAATGCCAAAGCCGTGGGTGCATCCATCTCTTTTGAGGTACCATCATCGTTGTACAGGATTGCTTCACCCAAGGGGTCCCCAATTAGCATGAGTCCCAAATGCGCCAACGGAGCCAAGTCACCACTTGAACCACAAGAACCCTGCATTGGAATTTTGGGCAATATATTGACATTTAGCAAATGCAATAAATTTTCTACCAACAAAGGGCGACAGCCACTGACGCCTTTGGACAGCGCGTTGGCTCGTAGTAGAAGCATCACTCGAGTGGTTGCCTCATCAGCGATGGGGCCTACTCCAGCGGCATGTGAACGAATTAGATTCGTGCTGAGTTGGGAACTTTGCGCTGGATCGATGGAGACTCTAGCCAATGAGCCAAATCCTGTATTGACACCGTAAACAGGTTTGTTTGTCTGAGACACCTCTTGAACCCATCGATAGGATTGAAGCATCTTCTCTTTGGCGGCAGGGCACAAAGTGAGTGTACACCGTTTACAGGCAACAGTCTCAATTACTGAGAGGGAAAGTTGCTCACCATTGAGTGTGATTGGTTTTGATTGGATAAGCCCTCCAGTGGAATCTATCTTGTTTTCTAATTCCTATTTGCTATTTAGACCACCCAACAACTGGATATGTCGATGCTTTGTGACGGATAAAGTGGACATTGTTCAACCTGTTGTGCTAGGACAGAGTATGTGCTGAGGGAGTAAAATGATGCTTTGGGTTGTATTGGGGTGTACAGAACAGCCTCCAATGGTGGAGAAGAAACAGGACAATCCTCCCGATATTTTGTTTGTGACCATTGATACATTGAGAGCGGATAGACTTGGGGCCTACGGAGATATCTTAGCAAAGACACCGAATCTCGATAGGTTGGCGTCGGAGGGGTGGCTCTTTACCGAGCAACACGCCGTTACCCCGTTGACGTTGCCTTCTCATACGACGATGATGACTGGTTTGTTGCCACGAGAGCATGGGATTCGTGACAATGCTGGATTTACCTTGGCTGAGCAACATCAAACAATCGCCGAGACGCTTTCGCAGTCAGGCTATTCTACAGGCGCTTTTGTCTCTGCATATGTGCTGAGCCACACGTGGGGATTGGATCAGGGCTTCGATTTGTATCATGATCCCTTTCATCCTCAAGATTTGCTGGAAGTTGCAGCATTTGGGGAAGCACAGTTGCCCGGTGCTGAAGTGTTGAATGCCGCGACGCAATGGTGGAGAACACAGGACACCGAGCGCGCAAAATTTGCATGGGTACATTTGTATGAGCCTCATACCCCGTGGGAGCCTCCGACTGGATGGGAAGGCGATCCATACCGTGGAGAAATTGCCAAGGTGGACCATTTATTGGGCAACCTGTTGGGACTGGCCGAAGATGCTTGGGTTGTGGTTACATCTGATCATGGTGAAGGCTTGTGGGACCATGGAGAGCGTGAACACGGTGTTCTGCTTGGGCGTAGTGTGACGAGGGTACCCTTGATCATTCGTCCCCCAGGTGGATTAAACGGTACGGAAACCCTTGAACAACCTACAGTCCCCACAGTGACTCAAAGACCAGAGCACATTGATGAGATGTTGGATTTGTCGCCAATCACAGGACCGATTCAAGCCGCCAAGATTGTAGATAGACCGACGTCAAGTTTGGATTTGGCAGCGACAATGGCGGAAATGGCGGGGCTATCTTTTGTTAATGGACAGAGTCTATTTGTTGAGAATGAGCAATCCATTGCCTATGCGGAGACGTATTTTCCTTACTTTCACTATGGATGGCACCCACTGGCGATGGCTCAAAGTTCAGAACAACGCATAGAGTCAGGAGTAACCCAAGATGCTTTTCATCCCCATGGGAGAACAGGGCTCTCTCAGGACCCAGAACTATTCGAGTATCTTAGAGAGGCACAAGGGACCATTCTTCCTCAAAAAACAGAGAGTCGATTGACAGCGGCTGAAGAATTGGCCCTGCAGTCTTTGGGGTATCAGACTGACTTTGTGTTTCCATCGTTGGAAGAGTCGCCCGATCCCAGAGTTCGTATTGATGTTTTACAGCAGATACAAGCTGCCGAGCAACAACCGCTTCCTGAAGCCATTTCTGCTCTCAGTGCTTTGGTTGAACAGTATCCAAGGATGTTGGATATTCAGTTGTCGCTTGCCTATTTGGAAAGTGCGAAAGGGGACTTTGAGGGAGCGTTGAATCGCTGTGTGGATGTCTTGCGTCAAAATCCAGATCATTCGGTTGCGTTGAACAACGCTGTGATTTTGGCCAACAAACTCAAGCGCGAGGATGTGGCAATCGCATTTGCCAATCGTATGCACGAGGCCAATCCACAAGATGTACGTCCATTTCGATATTTGGCGGCAGTCTATGCCCAAAAGGAAGATCCCAATAAAGTGATTGTGGTGACCAAAGATGGTTTGGAGATTGAGCCGACGGACCCAAATCTCAATTACCTCAAAGGACTTGCCCACGCGTTCCTAAACCAAGATGCCGAAGCGGTTGTTCACTTGCAAAAAGCACAAGAACATGGCTCTCGTGCATCCGATGTCTCATTGTGGTTGGGCATCGCCAATGAGCGCCAAGGGCATATTGATGTTGCGTTGGAGCATTATCAACAGGCGATCAACGATGCACCACTGGATCCTCGACCTGCAGTTCGTGCAGGATTGATGTTGGTTGAAGCCGATCAATGTTCTAGGGCTCTACCACTCTTGATCAATGTGGCAAAACGCTTGCAAGGGCTGGATCCGAATATTCAAGCTGCTCTGAAAAAGTGTGCCCCATCTGAATCAGGATTGTCTCTGCCCTAATCCTTCGAAGACTGGCTTTGACCATCTTGACCTTGATTGTTTTTTGGGATTGTTCTGTCTTTTGGGGATTATTTTTTTGGAATTGTTGAATCCGAAATCACTCTAAATAACTCAAGGTGTCTGACGGAAACTGTGATTCAGTCGATGCTCATTCTGGCAGCATTCGCACAGTTTTAATCCAGAGCGTCCGATGTCGATGAGGTAACAGTGTACCATTTCCTTTTCCGCTATACGGTCCATGATGCCACAGTCTGTGGTATGCAAGGTGTTTTGTAATAAATCAATGTGCAAAGTGGACTCACGAAGCAAAGTGTCGGCAAATTCCCGCACCCCACCTTTTTGATATTTGAGTCGTTCGTAATTTTCATCTGTCGTTTGGATCACCGGTCCACGATAGCCACGTTGTTTCATTGCAATGATGCTGTTGAGAACATCGTTTTGTTCCAAAGAGCAAATTGAGTACATTGAACCACCTTCATTTAGAATTACCAATCAAAATATAGACGCATTTTTTTGCATTTCAAGTATTTTAGTGAAAATAATTCAAATTATTTTGAAGATTGTTCAGTAATGAGTGCTGTGAACTGTTCTGCGACCAGTGTGATGCCGTCTGGATTGAGGTGTTCATGGTCTCCATAGAGGTTTCGGAAAATGTCGAGCCCTTTTTTGGAAGCAAGTTGTTGAATGACGGGATTGAGATTCTTGGTTGTACAGGACCGTTTTTTGCAAATGTCTTCAGCAATGGTCGCGTATTGAGGCAGGGAGCGTTTTCTAGAAATGTCCAACATGAGAGCTCGCGATCTGGAATCCCACGCCTCGGCATAGCGCTTTTGCTGTTGAAGGGCTGTTCCCAAAAGATAATGGCCGGTTCCGTGGTGTTCTTCAATATCAAGTGCAGAACGAAGGGTGGTCTCCATTTCTTTCCACTGTCGACGCTGTTCAAGTTGCTTCGCCTGTCCAATTCTTTGGGTATAGGCCTGAATGCTGCCTTCGATGAGATCTGGAGAATTTGCGTCGTAGAAAGGTGGATAGCCAAGATGTGGAACCGTCGTGATGATGTACACCGGTGTCCCAACAGCATTTGCGGCGTCGACAATGGAGGTGAGGTTTTGCTCAAAACGCTTTAGTAGAGCTTCATAGACAGAGTCGGTTGGGATGCCCTCGTCAAACAATGGGTGATCTGCGGCGCGCCATTGGGTCTGTGTCATTTGTCCCAGTACCACAGGTTTGGTGCCTTTCAATACCGGTGGTGCCTGTGAGAATCGTTGTCGGACAGGAATGATTTTTTCTGAGAGAACGCGATAGGTTCTGAGTACCCTCAATTGATCTCTGACCTCTGGCACCCAAGGAAGTTGTTCTCCTTGCATACCAAACGCCATTCCGATGCCTTCATTGTTGCCAAGGTACAATATTAAACCGGTGGGTTTGTACTGTAAAACTTCCAATGCAATGCGTCTAACACCCCCAGAATCTTGAGCGATCATTCCAGCGTTTAAGACCTCAACGTCTTGTCCTCTTGCTTCAAGCATGGATTCAATTTGGCCGGACAGTGAGAGTGGTTCAGGCAGAACCGATACACCTTGCCCCAAACGTTCTGTAGACCAACTGACTGGTACCTTGATGTCCACGCCATGTTGACCAAGTGCAGCGGACCCACCCAAGACAAAGTATCGAGGTTTGGTGGGTTCTGGGGTGAATTTCAACTTTCGCATGGCCCCCGATGCTGGAAATCCATCTCCCCGACCAGTGGCGTATTGTGGAGTGGTGACGACATATTGCCCCTGACGTTGGAAAAAAGGGGTGTTGCTTTCCACGTATTCGCCTTCAAGCTTTCCATCTTTGACGACTTTGATCAAGCGAGGGGGAGCATAGTGTTTGCCCTCGGCAACACCAGCCACTCGTAGACCAAGTTCAACGACCCCAAAAAATCCAAGTGTCAATGCCAGCGCAAATCCCAGTTTACGGAGAATGCCTTTCTTGGGTTTCATTTACAAAACTGATGTGAGAATTCCAGTACGGCGTCTTCGTTGTAAAATTCTCCGGTGAAGCAATTGTCTTCAATCTCAACCCACATGAAGCCACCCACCGTATCGTCTTCAAAGAGACTTGGGTTGCCACGACCTTCTAAGTCTGTGTGTTTGGCAGCGGTTCCAGAGACGATGAACTCAGTGCCGCAAACGGGATCCAGCCATTGTCGATTGTGATCGTGTCCAGAAAAATAGACGTCCACTTGTCCACAAACGTTGGCATCCATGAACTCTTTGACACCGGCTCCAAGCGGAACGTCGGTGCCCCATGTACCTTCCAGCCAGTCGAGTCCTTCGTAGGCTCCTGCATTTCCATGTCGTCCATTGGAGATGTAGGGATGGTGTCCAAAGGCGATCACCCAGTCATTGGTGGTGTTGATTTCTGATTGAAACCAAGCCCACTGGTCGTCAGCGCCAAAGATGGGTTCCCACATCAGTTCATTGGTGTCGAGCCCAAACAGGGTCAAATGCTCAATGTCGACACGGTAATACTGATCGAACATGGTCCACTTGTCAGAATAGTGGGTGTAATCCACCTCGTACTCCGTTTTGTAAAATTCACAGCCCGCACCCCAACACCCAGCATCGTGGTTTCCAAGAACAACGTAGAAAGGGAAATCAATGTTGGCGTAGGGCGCCTCAAATTTGTCATAGAATTGTTCGTCTAGTACACTCTCGACACCGACGTCATAGATGTTGTCACCAAGGTAGAGAACGAACTCACATCCCTCTAGATTTTCGTCAGTTTTGGCGTCGCACACGGTTTTGAGGGCGTCCGCAACTTTGTATTGGGTGTCGTTGCCTTCTCCACCGTCGCCCATGGCTACAAATCGCACAATTTGTGGTGGAACCTCTGGTTCAATTTCCGCAGTGTCTGTAGCATCCGTGTCCGAACCTGTATCAACAGGTTCTGTGCTCGGTTCTGTACTGGTGTCTTCAGCAGCGGTATCTTCTATTGTTACATCGTCTACCGGTGTGGTTTTCTCTGTGTTGCAGGCCAACAAAATCCAAAGCATGGCTCCTCCATATTTCAAATTTTAACACACCGTATCAACTTGCCCATTTTTTACTGGGTTTACTTTGGCAATCAGACTATATTTTCACCATGATAGAGCAAGTACGATTGACACAATTTTCTCATGGTGGTGGTTGAGGCTGTAAGTTGGGTCCGGCGGATCTCAAAACAGTACTTCAAAATCTACCCACGGTTCATCAAGAGCAGTTTTTGATGGGCTTTCACAGCAATGACGATGCTGCAGTGACGCAGTTGAGGCCTGATTTGGCAATTGTGCAAAGTTTGGATTTCTTTATGCCAATTGTGGATGATCCGTACACCTTTGGTATGATCGCAGCTGCGAATTCCATCTCCGATATTTACGCGATGGGTGCGACGCCAATCAACGCATTGAGCATTTTGGGGATTCCCGTCAAAAAAGTGCCGATGGATGTCGCCAACCAAATTATGAAAGGTGGGGCTGAAATTTGTCGCCGCGCAGGCATTCCCATATTGGGTGGGCACAGCATTGACGATACCGAACCAAAGTTTGGTCTGTCTGTGACAGGTGTGGTGCACCCGAAAGAAATTTGGACAAACAACGGAGTTGATGAAGGTGATTTCCTGGTGTTAACAAAGCCGTTGGGAATAGGGGTCTTTGGTTCGGCCAACAAGAAAGCCCTGCTGGACAATCAACAATATGCGACATTCGTTGAAACAACGACGTTTTTGAACGATGTGGCCATGGAAGCAGGTCGCGCTTCTGGTGTTAAAGCTGCCACCGACGTTACTGGTTTTGCATTGATTGGTCACGCTTGGGAAATGGTTTCAACAGCCCACTTATCTGTTGAATTGTGGGTCGATTCATTGCCTGTGATTCGAGGGGTTCGAGATTTACTCAAGGCAGGTGTAAAACCTGGTGCAACCAAAAGAAACTTAGACTTTGTGAGACCACACTTGTCTGTTGAGCGTGGAGTGACGCCCATTGATTTGGATGTGATCGGCGATGCTCAGACCTCGGGAGGCTTGTTGCTGGCGGTTGCTCCTGAGAATCTTGATACACTGCTAAGAGAACTTCAGTCCAGAGGAGCGTTGGCTGCTTCTGTAGTGGGGCGCTGTATCAAAGACGACAAAGACGAAGGTGCATCCAGAATTTATGTCAAAAGGGTACGGTCCTGACCGGCATTCAAATCAGTAGTCGCCGTCGGCACCCAGTACATTGACAATTTGTACTTTGACGCCAGTGCCCAGTACAGCGGTCTGACAGCCCAAACGGTGTTCTTCAGCGATTTGGTTGGCTTCCTTGGTCGCTGTTTCTTTGCTGGTGACGGGGCTAAGATTGTCTAGTCCTTCCAAGACGATCACTTCACAGGTTCCACAACTGCTGTCCATACACCCAGTAGAAATGGGATATTCCGAACGTCCAGATGCCAATACCAAAGAATCACCCTCACGGGCATTGACCTCGTATTCTTCACCATTCGGCAACACAAAAGTGACGGGGTATTGTGGTCGAGGTGGGTTACTGGATGCTTTTGGTCCATCGTCAAAACCCAATAACTTTTTCAATTTTTTGCGAATGCCAAATGGTGTCATGTTTATCTCCAAAACGGTTGTAATGGATCTAACGCTGAAAGTTCAGAGTGCCAATCAAGAGCAAGTGTTCTTTGAATTTACAGTTGAGTTTACAGTGGAGAAACCAACCCTTGTGATTGAAGACTCTCATTCTCTGATCCATCCCACCACAATTCTCCATTGGCATTGTTGCCACTGAGCCAAAGCAGTCCTGCGGTCCCCATGCTTCGAATGGTGCTGCGAATGCTGTCGTCCGAAATACTGGCGTTGGTGTTTCCACAGGCCCCAAATCCCAGCACGCCATTTTCACAAAGATCATCGGTGGGTGCTTCAAAATCGCAATGATCGGCATCGGTTACGCGAAAGATGTGTGTCGCACCAGTTCCTTGCAGCAGCGAAACACTGTTGTTTTGGCTGTTGCAGTCAGATGGTTCACCAATCAAGCCCAACAGGGGAGCGTTGACCTGTCCGTAGATGCTCGAGCCTGTACCACCCATATCGTCTACCGGATCGAGCGTGAGTACACCCATCGGATTGCTGTTCGCTGCAGCAATCAAAGAAGCCAGTCCACCGGCTGAGAATCCCATATACAAGGGTGAGGAAATACCCAAATTCGAGGCCAACTCCGCCAGAGATTGTCCGTTGGCTGCGTGATCGGCGAAGTTGCACATGTCCACAATCAAAGCGTTGAAACCCCAACTTCCCAAGTGACCACCCCAGTCAATCATGTTTCCAGAAGAACGCAAAAAACCATGGGCAACAATGACGGTTGGGGCATTGGATGCCGATGTTTGTACCTGCGTGTAGGTCATTGCTGAGTCACAACTGGGTAGGCTGATGCTCTCTGAAGTTGAAGAAGCATTGAAGGGACCTTCTTGATCCAAATAGGACAATGTCGAATCATTTGTATCTTCAGTATCGGTATCTTCGGGATTTGTATCGGTGTCTTCAGAACTTGTATCTTCTGTGTCTGTTGTTTCTGTGTCCTCGATGCTGGTGTCCTCGGTATCACCTGTATCGGTTTCTTCAGAGCCAGTGTCTTCAACGATGCCCGTATCTGAAACAGGGGTCTTTTCTCCACAGGCAACCAACAGAGAAAGAAAAGTAAGTGAGCGCAACATGAAATCTCCCAGAGAATGAACCAGTGTGTATTTATATAACATATGTTATAATAAATGTTCAAAGAATGGTCAACCAATCTTTCTTCTTTTCTACAAGAGGGTTGATTGATTGACCAATTTACGGATGTCTATTCACTCAACTGACACAAGTGTGTTGGGGAAGCATGGATCGTTGAAACTATTGATTGTACAACGAAGCAGGGCACTCCGACTTGGTGTTGAGTCGGTAATATCCAACTTCATCGGCCCAGTATTCACCCTGATATTCCCACACCATTTCGCCTGATTTGATTCGCTTTTCTCGCTTGACCTGACGTTTTGTCTCTTCCATTTTGCCACGATCGGCCGCTTGGTTGAGCAATTGTGTTTCCATATCTAGGATATCGAGTTTGCTGATTTGCAAGGATGTGATTTGATTCTGCAATTGATCCGCTTGGCGTTGCAGATCGCTCTGAATACGGGTTCCCTCGGTATTGATGATCGATTCAACCCGTTCTTGTAACTGGGTTCGAGCCCAACTGTTGCTGGGATTGTCTCCGGTTAACTGCTCCATTTCACCCTTGGCGACTTCGATGCTCTTTAGGGCGTCAAGCATGCGGTCTTCTTGGAGATAGCGACGCACTGTTATGTCTGGCAAAATGCTGTTGTCACCCTTTTGGGCATCTTGAACGGCTGAGAACAATGCTTGGGGAGACTCTTTGGCCAGCGAGGCAAACTTTTGTTGCTGGGGCTGAAACCGCACTGCAAACTGATCAATGCTCTTGTTTGCTTCGTTGAATTTGCACAACATGACCATGCCGTAGATGCGCAACAATTCTCCTTCAGAATAGGGTTCGTCCTCAAAAAATGGAGATTGCAGGGTGTGTAGAAATCCCAGTACACCGTTCATGTCCTGCATGTGAAAATGAGACCACGCCCGTTCAAATTGTGCATCCAACCAATAGGCAGATCCTCTTGGTATTTGAGAATAGTACACCGACGCTTGAGGGTAATTCTTTGCCCCAAAATAGGCGCGCGCCATGTTGATCAAGACGGCATCTTGGAACTTAGCGGATTTTTTGGCATCCAATCCCTTTTGATAGCCAATTTGGAGTGGTGCAATTGCCCCATCGTGCTGACCTTGCTGAGATTTGATCACTCCCAACAAGTTTTGGGCTTCCGGAAAATCTGGATCAGATGGTTGAACCATCATGAGTATCCCCTGAGCAGGCGCAAAATCTCCTTTTGAAAAAGCAAACCTTGCAGCCAAATAGGACATTCTAGAGCGAACTTCAGGTGAGACTTCCAAACTTAAGTTGTTGGCAAAAATCTCCGCCACAGGTTCGGAGTCGCCAACCTGATCAATTAAAGCAATGGATTCTTCTACACTGGAAGGAATGCGAGTCGCGTCTAGACTGAGACCGGCTTTGTAGGACAGCAACGCGGCATAGGGGAATCCTTGTTTGGCGTAGATTCCACCCAACTGAGCATAGGCATCCACATGATAGTACTCATTGTCTGGATTTTCAATCAACTCGATGAGTTTGTCAGCCGCCAACGTTTGATCGCCAGCCTCAATTGCGGCAAAAACATCGGCAAAGACTTCCATTCGCTCTTCAAAGGTGTGCTTGGCTTTGCGTGAGCGTCGTGCGTCTACAGGGTTGGATGCAACACTCAACCCCAAGGTGAGCATCAACACCATGCTGTTTCGAAAGAGTTTTGTCATCGCTTAGCCTTCCTTTTGGGTCAAGCCTTGAACGGCGTCTTTGGCATCGTCAGCCATTTTTCGAAGATCGAAGGTATAGCCTACAGAAAGGGTGATGTTTTGCTTGAGATAAAGTCCTTGCTTGTCCACGGTTTTGGCCCGTTGTTGCAACAGAAAGTCATCGCGCAATTGAACGCGCAACGTAGAACCGTTTGCCAAGAAGATTCTCGAGCCAATTCCCATGGTGACGGTCGGCGCAAAAGAGAGGTCTTTGTCAGGAAGAAAGGATTGTTCTACGGTTAGTCCACCACCACCAATGCCGTACACATCATAGTGAAAGATGTTTTGTCCATTCATTGCCATCTTTGCATAGATGGGCGCCCACTGAACATCGCCAATCACCGAAGTGAGGTATCGATACACATCTGGCTCAATACCGTAGGCAGGTCCTTCCAGTTGTTTGTAATTGCTGTTCTTGAGTCCGTAGCCAGCACCAACGGCCACTTCCCACGCCATCGTGTCAGAAGTATAGTTGGCGTAGGTCACGTCGATCTTGGGTGTTACCGAGAACGCATCAAAGGGCATGACCCCACCATGAACAGCGACTTCACGAAGGTTCTTTTTGTCATACAGTTGCTTTTGGACCACTTTGAAATCTTTGTTTTGCAAAGCCCCAACATCGATTGTTTCTTGGGCTTGCGCTGTTTGCACACACAACAGTGATGCAAGGATGGGTAAAATGATTGTTCTCACTGTGAACTCCTTAAAATCTCAACTCTCTCGGTTGTCAGTTGTCAATACTGTGGGGCTATTCAAATTCAAAAGGCAACTCTCGGGGCTTACCTGAGAGAGGACGATAATAGATGCGAACGTCTGAACTGTAATCTGGGATGCAGCAACCTTCTTCAAGTTTCTTGGGGTTCAAGATGGGGTTGCCCCAGAAACTTACGGCGTTGTCAGCCGACTCATACGACCAGCCTTCACCATACTCAAGAGGGATCCCAGATGGCGTTTCATCCAAAATTAAAGATGGGTCGATCGTCTCGCCGTCCACATAGACTTGAATGGTGGTTACATCGGGAATGGTGGCCAACTGAAAGTTGGTATCCAAGTTGTTCAAGAGGTCCCCGAGTTTATTTAAGTGTACGGCAAAGTCCGACAACTCACAGGAGCCCTCAACCGACTCTTCAATGTACTCATAAAAACCCTTTGTTTGCCCCGAAATGTCTAGAAGCCTCTTTGCTGCCCAATCGGTTGAACCCCCGTTGTTGCAGGGAAGTGAGTAGCCAAGTCCATCTTCGTCCGGTACCAAATTGGGGCCAAGCGTGACCACCTTGATGTTGCGTTCAAACTCTTCGAATGCTTCTAGATAAGGTGTCACGTCGGCTGAGCCATTGGGGATGCGTCTAGATGTATCGCCCTCATCTCCAAGAATGACGATGACCACCGTGGATCCATCTCTAAGAAAGCCATCGTTGGTGCCGATATCGGATTCCGTAAACACAGAAGGGGTTCCTGCATCAATTTCATAGCAGACGTCAGGTGGGTTTTCTTCTGCTCTACAGAGTGCCATCAAAGCGGCCTCAAGTGGCTCCTCTTGTCCGGACCCGGACGGGTTGTCCCAGCCATTTGTCCCACACAAACAGTCCAAATATTGAAGTGAAATGAACTCTGGGTCTTGCACATTCTCTTCATCGCACACATAGTCGGGATCTTGGTTTTCTGGCTCAAAGAGTTCTGGAGAGTCCCAATAGGTTGCATCACAGAGTAAATTCTTTTTAAATGCTTGGGCAATGTTTGGGTTGTCGCGTCCCAATATGGTGGGGCTTCCCGTCAACAGACCCGCTTCTCCAGGTTCCAAAGCATCTGTTTCTCCAGCACTGGTATAGTCTACCGTGGTTGTGGTGATGCCCAGTTGGTAATCGATGAAATTTCCACGTTCTGTGACGTAGGCGACAAAGTCATCCACTGCGTCTCCAAGTCCATCGACTCCAGCTCCCGACCCATTTTGGTTGGCCAGTTTGTTGATGAACACGTTGAAGTTCTGTCCCAATGCCGAAGCTTCTTGGGACATCGATGCAGAATTGTCCAGCACAAACAAAATGTCGGCGTCGTTGGAAAAAGTTGCCTGCTCAAAACCCGTGACGTTGAAAAACTCGTATTGGTTGCAGGACATCAAAAGGGTGAGCAGCATTGTTTCTCCTCGATACGGTTCACAGGCTCATTCGGAATTTTGGTCTGTGGTAGTGTATTCTACTCAATTATATGTGACAAATTGATTTCAGGCTTGGGCAGGATTGGTCATTTTGCTTACCTATGACAATTGTTGCGCGGCAAAATTTGAAAAAGGCTATAGTTTGAACACACCACGAGGAACAAACCATGAGCATAGACAAACGCCAGCACGAACGTCGAGATATTGAACTGAAAGTGTTGTACAAAAGCATCACCAATTTTTTGAATGACTATACGGCCAACATCAGCATTGGTGGATGCTTTTTGAATACCCAGCAGCAATTTGAGATGGGGCAGGACATTGAACTGATTTTGGTGTTGCCCAGCGGACAAGATATTCACGCGACAGGTGTTGTTCGTTGGGTGTCGTCGGATGCAAAATTTCCTGGGGTGGGTGTACAGTTCACAGTATTGAGTGAGAGAGACCGTGAACTAATCGAGACACTTGTGTCTAAACAAGGCTAGGCTCAGTGAGGCTCAAAGTTTTTTCAGATTTTTGCCCAAGTGCGTGAAAGCCATCGTTGCAGCGGAAGGGATGCGAGAATCCAGTGTTTGATGGTGTCTAAGGAGGCGACTCCAAATGTGACGCAACTCATCTTGCAAGGCAAGGTAATCTTCAGATTCTAAATAGCTGGCCAATTCTTGGATGGGTAAAGGGGCTTCCGCACTTTCGTATTCCTTCAGTAAGTCTTGAATGTTGGCTCTGATTTCGATGAAAAGGGGGTTGAGAGGGGTTTCGGGCTCAACTGCTGTAGTTTCATCATTCACTGTTGAGTTTTCCAAAGAGATTTCGTCATCGTTCAATGAATCTGCAGAGAGTTCTGACAGGGGGGCTTCGATGTTGTGTGTGTCGTCTCCTACACTGCTTTCTGTGTTTAAGGCAGCGTCCTTAAACGCCAAATCTTCCTTTGAAGAATCTTGGGGGTCTTGCAACTCTACTGAAATGGATTCTTGTTCTATGTTGATAGAGTCGACTGATTCTACAATTCCTTCATTGATAGATGGATTGATGGGGGTGGTTGGCTCTGTTTCAATCATGGGGACGGCAATGCGAGCGGGTTCAGCATTCATCTCTACACTGAGTTCGTCGTCGACTTGGGCAATCGCTTCGTCTTCATCAATCATGTGTACAGAGGCGGACGTGCTTGGCTCAACGTCTTGTAGAGCATTCAGATTTACATGCAAACTGGTGCTTTCATCGATGCTGTCAGACTCTGATTCCGATGATTCTTCCAGTGTTTCGATCTCTTGAGAGACAGACAATGGGGACGATGCACTTAAGGCTACTTTGCCCGCTTGCCGCTCCAATCCCTTGCTTGCCAGAAAGGCATCCAAATCCGGAACCAGATCCGCAAAATCTGCCAATTCCAAACATCCTTTAATGCGGTGGGAGCCACTTTGAGAGGGTGCTTCCAACACAAGAATCTTTCCACTGACTTCGCCCTGTGTTTCAAAATTTTGGCAGAGCACAACATCAGACTGTATGGTGCCGTCGATAATAGAAATTTGATTATCGGCTTGAATGGTTCCCGATGCTACCGTTCCAGAAGCCTCAAGGCTATGACAACGTACCGCGGTACATTCCAAAGTGTGCGCTATCGATATGGATGCGTTTGGAGCGTGTAGGGAAGGTGTCTTTACAACGCCAAACTTTATTACCTCACCGGTGTGCACAAATTCGTTACAGACTGTCTCTCCATGTACAATGAGATGGCTTTGAGATGTCAGTACTTTGGCGTGTAAATCTTCGGTGATGTGAGCATTTCCTTCAACGGTCAGTTCATCGCACGTCACAGATCCTTGCACTTCTATGCTGCCGAGACTTTGTAGTCTTTCGCATTGAACGTTGCCATGCACCAACAGACTTTTGGACACGTGGATGCGTTTGTGCACGGTTAGATCAGTGCCAATTTCCAATTCTTTTGCTTGAATGGTGGATGTGTTCAGTGTTGAATCACTTGAGACACGGCCGTTTAGTGCGACAATTTCTGTTATTTCCATCGGTTGTTCAATGTGAATGTCCCCATCGGTGGAGATGAGTCGATGTATTTTTCCCAAAGAACCTTTTAAGACAATGTCCCCTTGGTTTTCAATGGTGATCCCTTTGTCCGTTTGTTCAAATTGAAGGCCTTGTGGAATGATGAACGCTTGTTTTTTTGGCATGCGAAATCCTTGTAATCAATATTTTATGTTCAATATGGTGATTTAACCATTTTGTGTGTTCTTTGCTATCGAAGGTTGATTCACTCAGTCTATGTCTTTAGCCGATCCAATCCAGTGAGCGATTGTCGAGCGAGGCGATGGAAACGTCTGAGGGGGCTCTTGTGGTGTTTTCAGTGCCTGTTGCAAAGCTTGACAAACATTGTGCACACTGAGTGGGTCTGCCTGAATGATGGAATTGGAGAGTTCCTTCGAGCCTCCTCGACCGACAACAACGCGCAGACCACGCTGCAACGCCTCTCGAATAACGATGGGAGAATTTTCTGGCCAAAGAGAGGGTAAAATCAACACATCGTGCTTGTCCATTAGCCTTAGAAGTTCACCATGCGGCAATGAGCCGAGCCATTTGATGTTGGGGTATTGTGTCGCAAAGTCCTTCCAGATATGTTCGTATTGTGGCTGAACGTCGGATGGGGAATGAGAACCAACGATTGATAGAGTTGCGGAGATGTCGAGTCGGACAAAGGCTTGCAGGGCTATATGTAGTCCTTTACTGGGGTGCAAACTGCCGACAAACAAACATCTTGGTATGGTCTCTGCCTTTTGTTCCGATCTGTATGGTTGATCGGATGTATATGGTGGTTGGGGTGCGAGGGCAATCGGTAATTCACAATGGGAAATGTGCAACGTTGGGTATATTGCTTTGAATCGCTTGATTAGGTCGTGTGATGGTGCATCAAGTTGATCTGCTTTGTGTAAAACTCGAGAGACGATTCGGAGTCGGGTTGAGATGGCAGATTCTGGATTGCGTTCAAACGGTGTCCAAGGTTCAATGCAAGTTGCACAAGCTGTTGAAGATGGACCAGCACATACCTGTAGATTGCGATCGAGAAGTTGACCTCTGGCACAGGGCAACGTGTAATCGTGCAAGGTCATGTGCAACACAGAATTTTTATGTGCGAGAAGCCATTCGAGTGGAAGTCCACCGAGGTGATGGATGTGAATGCGTCGAGGACGGATTCGATCAAGTAAATTGCACAACAAAGAGTCGGTCTGACGGTCCATCCAGCTGGTTGACCACCGAAAATCATACCGCAGTACTGTGTGCAGTGTGCCCCACGAGTAAGATGTCTGCACCAATGTTGGACGCAGTATTCTAGACCGAGTTCTCTTCGGGACGAGCAAATGAACATCCCATCCCAAGTTTGGCAAGTGCTCCAACAATTGTTGGACAACCTGACCGACCCCACCGATTGTTTGCGTGGGATATCCATGTGCCACAATTAAGAGTGTTGCCTTGTCCATCGCTTCCTATCTACCTTGTTCTATTGTGTCCGCCATTGGTACAGGCGTTTTCGTACAATTGAATGTATTCTGTGGCCATTGTTTGACTGCTCTTGGGACGTTCAACCTTCCAAGTAGTCTTGTTGGTGTCGTTGAAGGTTGACAATGCTTGTGCCAACGCCGCTACATTGCCCATTTCGTATAGTATACCATCTACTCCATCTTTGACAATTTCCGGTATGCCGCCACAGTTCGGTGCGATGATTGGACAACCAACCGCTTTGGCTTCCAAGAGAATCATAGGATAGTTTTCTTGCCAAATTGAGCCCATGACCAGTGCATCTGCTGTTTGTAGTACTTTATAGACTTCTGCATTTGAAACTGCCGGTCGATGTGGCAGTTTTACTCGTACAGGACCAGACCCAATAAACTGAATCGGGAATTCCGCATTGGGGAATGCACTGTGATAGGCGCTTTCTACAATGTGCGGTCCTTTGTGTTTGACCATTGATCCAATGAACACAAAGCCATCGCCACCAATGTGTTGTCCCCACAAAGGTGCCTCAGGAATTCCGTGTTCAATCACCCGTAGATTTTGCCAACCTTGCAGAGAGGCTTGGTGAGCAAGATAGTGGGAAGGGGATACAATGGTGCTACACTCCATTGCCAACTTCTCGAATTGACGATTGCGATGAAGAAGATTTTCTGTGGGTTCAGGTGCGTTTGGAGAAGAGCCGCTGGTAAGGCGATTGCGTAAAAACGTGGGAAACTTTTGCCACTGTCGATGTAGATTTTGTGGTTCAAAGGCAGAATTGAATCGACTGAGTTTGCTGAGTATCCGTCCCAATCTCATCAGTTGTTGTCCTTGTAAAGACAGTACAGGTCTCCATTTGGAGTAGCATTGTACACAGTCCGTTGCTGTCGGTTGATAGCAATGTTCGCCGTTTCGAATGAGGGTTCCACCTGCTGGACACCACCCCCAAGCATCGTGTATCGTCCAAATTTTAGGACCGTCAAATTTGATTTTTGAAGATAGAAATTGCGTGTGCTGTATGTGTAGAATGTCCGTAGAACTAGGAATGAGCCTTTCAATAATCGCCTCTATTTCAAGTCTTCGCTCTCCGTCTCGCAACGGGATGGTCGCAATGTTGTTCACAATTCTGTGCACCGACAAGCCGTTCCAAGTGTCAGAATGAACGTCACCATGTAAAGCCCCAGGACGTCTAGTGGCTGAAATGATGGTTACCCTATGCCCAAGTCTTCGCATTTCTTGTGCCAAGATTGCGGTGTGCTGTTCTGTGCCTGCTTTTTCAAAGGGCGGAAAGCCATGAACGAGATACGTAATGTGCATGAAGCGTGTTTTGTGGTTGATATGGATGATTGGATTGTCTACTGGCTGTAACCTCAATCGTTTACAAGAGGCGAAGGATTCTTTGGATGAGCATGACCTTGCCAATGCTGAACGTTTATACAGGCGCGTATTGGAGGAGGACTCTAGCAATATTGAAGCGTTGGCTGGTCTCGGTTGGACGTACCATTTGGCGTTGAAAAAAGAAGATGCTTTGGCACAGTTTACACATTGTCTGACCTTGGAGCCGGAAAATATTGACTGTTTGCGTGGCAAATCAAGCGTCATTTTGTCTCAAGGTGATGGAACGCAAGCGCGCATTTGGCTGGATAAGGCATTGCGGATTGACGATGACGATCCTGAAGTGTTGGTCACTGATGCCATTTGGAAACTTTCGCAAGGGGAAATATCCAAGGCGAGTCGTCAGTTGGGGTTGGTTGTACAGAGGTTTCCCAAAGAGGGGCGGTATCGACTTCCTTATGGAGAAGCACTGCTGAAATCAGGCAATCCAGAGTTGGCACTGCAAGAGGTTCAGACCGCATTACAGCTTACGGTTCCACGACGAACCCGTGCGATGTTGTGGATTTTGCGGGCTCGATTGTTGCTGGAAATGTCGGCGCGGGCGGGTGAGGACTGTTCACAACTCAAGGCGATTCAACAGTGGGTGGTTGAAGCAGAAAGATCGTTGACAGAATCTACGTCAACAGGGGTTGAAGTCCCCAATTCCGGTATGATCCACAGACAGTTGGAACGTAGACGCACCACGTTATCTGAGCGTTGTCCAACTGTGTTGAAAGAGGACGAGCGACAATAGTACTGAGTCTAGCGGTCGTATTGCTGAATTTATCTCGAAATGTAAAAATTTGTCTTCAAATGTGTTACATTTACTTATATTTGTCGCCTTGTTTTTATTGTAAATTTGCTCGTTGTTATGTGTCATGTTCCTGATTCATTGGTGTGTTCAAAGGAGAACAAAAGTGGTGTTCAGCCATTTTTGAACAGGACCTCGCATTTTTTGATTCGAAATCGACGCGCCTTTACAACGGTTGAGATCGTTGTAGCACTGGGGATTTTGACAGCGCTGGCGGGGATCGGTTGGAGTACGATGCAAGAGCATTTGCCTCGGTTTCGCTTGGTGAGAATCGCCAAACACTTTCGTTCTGAACTCATATCCATGCGTCAAATCGCTGTACAAACCAATCGGGAGACAAAATTTCAGTTGTTGGCCCACAGCGGTGGTGATTGCACGGATTCGACCCAGTGGGGTGGTGCGTGGGAGAAGTCTGTTGGAGATCAAGTGATGGGATCGACCCAATGGGATTTGTTGCCTGAAGACACGATGGAAGACGGTGTTGATGATGAGCAAGGAGACGCATTGGTGAGCTTCTTTCGAGACGGTACCGATTCTGGAAAAGACGTGTGTTTTCAAGACTGGGGGCGTTTGACAGGACCACTTACCGGAAACAACAATGACGCGATCGTGTTTTCTCCACGCGGATGGTTGCGCAATCCATCGTCTGATTTCAATGCATACGGGTACATGGAATTTCACTTCTTCAATCAAGATGCACGCCGTGCAGGTGTTTTTGATGCGGTGAAAGTACAAGTCAGTCGCGCTGGAATGGTGCGCTTGTTAAGAGTTCCTAGACCACATAACTTTAACCCCATCGGTACATCTACGACGAGTTCAGTGCAATGAAAGTATACGGTTCATCAATACAACAGCGCAGACTGACCCAACGGGTTCGGGGAACGCACAGAAATCGAGGGTTTACCTTGCTCGAAGTGATGGTTGCCTCTGCGGTGATGGGGTTTGCCTTGGTCGTCATGCTGTCTTTACATTCGCAGGCTGTTCGGTCCAATATGCATGCCAAACGGATGACCGATTGTACCTATTTGGCACAGGCTAGAATGGAGCAACTTCATGCCCTGCCGTGGACACGGAGTTCAACTCCCTCTCAGTTGGTAGACTCAGGCGTGGACAGCACAGCGCCATGGGCATATTTTGAGCATCCAAACGGGGGTGCACAACCACCAGCCCGTTCTTCTGGTAATGGTCCGACAACCAATTTCGCATTTGGACCATTGGCATACTATGTGTCGTGGGACATCGAAGTCATGGATACCTCATCTACCTGGTTGAAGATGATGGTGCGCTGTCAGTACCTTGACAGTACCTTCAACAACTGGCACGGCACCACAATTTCTTCCTTTCGTTTTCGGGATTCTTAAACTATGAAACCAGTACTGTCTATACAAAAGCGCATTCGTCAGTCTCGAGCGTTCACCATGATTGAACTCGCGGTGGCTGTTGGGCTCGCGACTTTCGTGGTACTGGGTATGTACGGTATTTTTACGGTGCAAACACAGCAATTGATGAATCAAGACATGCGCATGGAAATGCACCAAAATGGTCGTTTCGCATTGGAAATATTGTCTCGTTCTGTGCGTATGGCAGGATTCGGTTCAAGAGGGAGCATCGTCGGCGTGATGGGTGCTGGCTCAAGTGACGGCAATGTACAGGAAACCATCGTGTCCTATGATGCGTATGGAACAAATGGCTCGGATGCGATCACCGTTGCATACATGGAACCTTCGCTGGTGATGAATACGTCTTATTCTACAGTTGAAAGTTGTACAACTTCTACGATTACCTTTAATCCAAATCACCTAGACTATTTCGACAAATTGATGCAGTTTCGCTCTGGGGATTTGTTGATGTGCTATGACTATGCGGCCATTGGAACGAATGACACTTATTTGTGGGCCATCACGTCGGATGCCAGTACGTCTACGCCATTTGGTACCATCAACGTGGACAGTTCAGCTGCGACATTGTCTGATTTTTCAGCGGCTTGCCCTGCGAGTTCCAATATTTCTCCAGTGATTCGTTGTTCCAAAGGTCAAGTCATGACGTTCTACATTGACGATACCGACAACGCAATCGGACCTGGTACACCCAGTCATCCTGTGTTGATGATGGACTTGAACGGCAATTTCCCAAACAACGACGATGTTCCACTGGTGGACAATGTTGAAGACCTTCAGGTTCAGTATTGTGTGGATGGTGGCGACAACGATACTGACTGCTCGGTATTTAGCAACTGGGGGAACTCGGTGACCACTGGTAGTGCGGACGATGTTTGGATGGTGCGCCTTATGTTGGTTCTTCGATCCCCCAAAGAAAACTATCAAGGCTTTACTTGGTCCTACAGCACACGACCCGCTTTGGGTAACAACGCAGCCTCGACGACAACAGATGGATATTATCGAAATGTTGTGGTGACAGAGGTGACCGTCCGGAATCATCGACTGTTTTAACATCTTGCTATAAACTGCAGTGTAGAAGCGCTGCTTCATTCTTGCTCAACCCCATAAACTCTGTCACACTAAATAACGATGAAGACGCCTTTTCTTTTACATAGACAATCCATTCACAAACGCCGCGGATACATCATGCTCGTGGCCTTGGTGTTGCTTGCATTGCTTGCTGTAATGGGGACTTCAACGATGAACATTGCGGGGATAGATCAACGAATTGCGTATCGAAACCGTCAGCATGCGGTGGTGGTGCACACATCTCATGCGGGTACCGAACAGGCACGAGATTTGATGAGGGATAAAGTCTTGCCGAGTTCTGAAGGTTTTAACCAGTACGGTATAGAAGACACCGCCATGTACATCGCCAAGGCGACAGCAGAAACCAAGTTTGGTGGCTTGTCCTATCATACGGCTAGTGGTGTACACAACTTAGGCGTGTACTCAGTTGATGCAGTGTATTTGCGGTGCGGAAACCCACCACCGGGGTATTCTACAGAACTTGGAAAAAATGGTTTTCGTTCGGACTATTGGGAAATGGAGTCTGTCGCAACCATGACAGACACCAGTTACAGCAATACGAATGCTTCTAAAGCCACCATCTCCACGATGATTCGAATGGTCATGCGTGGTGGATGTAAAGTAAG
>CBFIFY010000018.1:0-66960 GCA_965661985.1 uncultured Myxococcota bacterium
TGTAGCGACCCATGTATAGAAAGGCATAGGTTAAACCGAGAGGCAACCAGTTCATGACCCGACGCTTTTTGTAAGCATCTGAATGGTTAATGCCTTCAACAGCGGGCAACCGACCCAACACAAAACCCACGACGGCAAGCAACATCGTGATGGCAATAATTTCACTGTTCATTATCTACCCCAAATTTACTGTGAACCAATTCAAATATGAACAAAGTCAAAATGTGAACAATATTTTGACATGGTTGTATACTGTCAATGCGTCACTCGTCAATCAATTCGTGTGAACAACAGGCGACGATTTATTCTAGGGACTTTGTATGAAGCCAAACAACATTAGTGTTATCCTGAATGTACAATACCAGTGTGGAGAATGCGGTGCGTGAAGGTGTAGTCGAACAGTTTGGAAAGTATGAACTCCTTGAGAAGATCGCGGCGGGCGGTATGGCTGAAGTGTTTCGTGCACGTTCAAGAGGGGCTGCCGGATTTGAAAAGATTTTGGTCATCAAAAAGATTTTGCCAAAACTGGCGGAAGACGAAGAGTTTCAAACGCTGTTTTTGGACGAAGCGCGAATTGCCGTTCAACTGATGGATGTCAACATCGTTCAGGTGTACGATTTGGGTGAATTGGATGGACAGTATTTCATGGCAATGGAGTACGTTGACGGTTTGGACCTCAGCAAACTGATGCAAAAGGCTCGAAAAGTCAAAGGGGCGTTTCCCATTCATTTGGCCTTGTTTATCATTACTGAGGTTCTCAAAGCCCTAAACTTTGCGCACAATCGAAAAGATGAATCTGGAAAGGGACTCAATATTGTTCATTGTGATATTTCACCACAAAACATTTTGATTTCGCGGTCAGGAGAAGTCAAACTGACCGACTTTGGGATTTCAAGAGCCGCCTTTCAGATGGAGGAGCAACACCAAGTCATTCGTGGTAAATATGCCTACATGGCACCAGAGCAGGTTGAAGGCAGGGTTCTCACAGGGCAAACAGACGTATTTGCCCTCACCATTGTGTTGTGGGAGTTGTTGGCAGGGAAGCGGTTGTTCAAAGAGAAGGAAAAGGCCCAAACCCTAAACAATGTACGCAAGGCAATCGTTCCGTCTTTACACAGAGCGCGGACTGAAGTCTCTTTGAAACTTGAAAATGTGGTGAACAAAGGACTGAAGAAAAATCTGAAAGAACGCTATGGTTCGGCGTTGCATATGCTTGAAGCCTTGAGTGGCATCATGCGAGATGAAGGCTATCGGGCAACAAACAATGACTTGGCTCAGTTCATTCGCGAACTGGATGATGCTCAAAATGCAGGTGGTACGATGATTCAAATGGGCAAGGCTGAGCCGGTGTTGCCTCAAACAATAGTCGTTGTTTCTCTAGAGATCATCAAACTTCCAAAAGTTCAAGCGAGACTCAGTACCTTGGAAGTGATTAAAACGTGCGTGCAACTCATTCAGAAACACAAAGGGGCGATTTGGGAGCGAAACGATGGTTCTTTAATTGCCGTTTGGGTTGTCGAAGATTCGCTAGAGCAAACATGTCGAAAGGCTATGCAAACAACGTTTTCGTTGAGAAAGTTTGCCCGTCAGTCAGATTATCGAGTCAGTGCTGGAATCGCACCGGGTGTTGTGCGAATCGGCTCACAAAATAGAGCCCCAGTTGGCGATTGGCAGTTGGCAGGTCCATTTTACCTCACTCGTTGGATGATGAATTTGTCTGCGCATCGAGGCAAGATTTTGATGACAAAAGTGGTGTCCAAATGTTTGAAATCTCCTCCAGAGCCATTGGGGCGTATCCAAGTACAAGCGAATTCCTCCATTTGCCTATACGAGCGTTGAAGATTGGTGAGCGGCTCCTTTTGACTGTAAAGGGATCACAGAGATGCACGCTTCGTTTGAGAGGTTGGTCAAACTGTGGAGATGTGCTAAAATGGACAGTATGAAACACTCTATGTCGCTCATATTCAAATTTTCCAAAGGCGGAGTGTCGTCTAGGGTGTCTAGGGGATTGTTTTGGACATTGCTTTGTTTTTCGTTTGGCATGGCTTGTTCTGGGGAAGACAAGAAAACATCTACGGAGCAAGTAGAAGTAGAAGTACAAACCCCAGCGCCTTTCGAGGGGGAACTGTTGCAAGGGTTGCCTTTGGCGAGACGAATCTCGATGGATGTGCGCGGTGAATTTCTAGACATGTCCGAAGTACAACGAGTTTTGGCGGATCCATCGAGTATTGCTGAATTGACTACTCAGTGGATGCAACAAGAAGGCCACAAGGCAGAGTTGATCAATATTTTCTCGTCGATGTTGTTGACCAAAGTCGATGAGTTCAACGTCACACAAGCAGACTTTTATTTGGATGAGGCGCAGGGATATGATTTTGTCCAGTCCATTGGCGAAGAGTCTCCAAGACTAATGGCACACATTGCGATGTCCGATGTGCCTTGGACTGCCGTTGTAAATGCAGAATACACTATGGCAAACTCAATTTTGATGGACATATGGAATTTAGAACCAATGGGGCAGGCTTCTACGGGCGTTGATGATTGGGTTCAGGCGCAATATACCGATGGTCGTCCACCGTTGGGGGTTGTGTCCACCAATGGGATATGGTGGCGCTATTATACAACCCCAAACAACAAGTCTCGTGCTCGTGCAGCATTTTTGACTCGATTGTTGGTGTGTGACGACATTTTGAGCCGTGCCGTTACCAGTCCCAGTTCTCTACAAGTGGATGCCCAGAATATTGATGAGTTTGTTCGTACCGACCCAGGATGTTTGTCCTGTCATCGAACGCTGGATCCTTTGGCGGCAAGTTTGTATGGTTTTTGGCAGCACGATATGCACGATGTCGTTGAGTTGTCCATTTACCACCCTGAACGAGAGTGGGATGGAGAGCGAGATTTACAACTTGAGATGGGGTGGTATGGACAACCGTTGTCTGCCCCTGCAGAACTGGGTGAAGCCATCGCCAGCGACGAGCGATTTTATGGTTGTGCCGTTTCGAGTTTGGCAGAACGACTCTGGCGGAGACCGATTCAGGATAGTGATGAAGGCAGAATCGAGACCATTTCTCATGAGGCGCAGCAAGCGGGTGGTCGATATGCTGATATTGTGAGGGGCATACTGGACTCTCCAGAGTATCAAATGTCTCTGCCTGAAGACTCGACCGACGAGAGAACAATGTCAGCAGCAAAGATGATGTCTGCCCATCAATTGCGACACGCAATTAGTGAATTTACTGGATTCGACTGGAACGATGGAACATTGGAGTTGTTGGACAATGATGAATGGGGGTATAGGATGCTCCTTGGTGGAATTGATGGACGTTCTACCACGCAGTGGCTGGAAGCACCTTCGGCGACGCGACAGTTGACGCTCAAACGTTTTGCACAACTGGCAGCGGAGCACGCTGTGTCTCAAGCCATGATAGAATCTGAATCTTCTGAGGTATTCAATCAATTAGACCCGCTGAGTGTTTCCGTTGACGATGCTGCTTTTCAAGACATCGTTGGTCAATGGTATCAGCGCTTGATGGGCCGTGAGCCGACCGAAGAAGAACTGTCTATTCTTCAAGAGGGGTTTGAATCTGTAGAACGTGACCATGGACTCGAACAGGCCTGGAGCAGTTTACTGTCCATCTTGTTGCGAAATTCACAAACTTGGCTGTATTGAGACACTGGAGAGGATGAGGTGCGACACATGAGTTTTTTCCATAGACTTGCTACCAGCAAGAGTCGGACAACGCACTTAAGTCGTCGAGACTTTTTGAAAGGTGGATTGGGACTGTCACTGCTCTCTGGGATGAACCCATCTCTATCCCTGGCCAATGGCACGAATGGTGAACGTCGTTTTTTGTTTGTGTTTGCTGAAGGAGGATGGGATCAGTGTCATCTCTTTGCTCCGTTGTGGAACAATCCCATGATCGACATGGAACCAAACTCGAGTTTGGGTCAAGTGGGCAATATTCAGTATGTGGATTCAGATATCAAACCTGCTGTGGGAGAGTTTTTACGGGATTATGGAGACCAAACATGCTTCGTACACGGGATTGGTGTGCGATCGGTAGCCCACGATACTTGCCTACGTTTGATTTGGGCGGGGACCAGCAATGATCGATGCAACGATTGGGCGAGTTTGATTGCTGCCCAAAGTCAGTCAGATTTTCTATTGCCGCACGTGGTGTTGTCGGGACCCAACTATGCATCAGACTTTTCGTCTTTTGTTTCTCGTGTGGGCAGCAATGGTCAATTGGGATTGCTTTTGCCTTCTGAGAACTTTCGCAGTTCATCCTTGGACGCTTACGAGGATGCTTGGTTGAGTCAGTTGCAAGGCGTTCCAGAGCCTCGTTCAAATCGTTTTCAAGAACTGCAACAGCGTGGGTTGGTTGCTGAGGACAATCTACAATCCATCCAAGAACTGGATGCCACATTGAACTTGTTGGATGCTGAAGAAGGGAACGATTTGGCATTGGATTTACAGCGTGCGGTCGCCTTGTTGGGAAACAATGTATCACGGTGCGTGAGTTTGAAACACGGTGGGTTTCAAGGGCTGGGGTATGATTCACACGCCGCCAATGCGGTACAAAGTCGAAACTTACAGGAACTGTTCCACGAATTGCGGATGACACTGCAGCAAGTTGAGTCTGTGTATCCATCGCTCCATCAAAATCTTACGGTGGTTGTCTTATCGGAGATGGGGCGTTTTCCAAAGTTGAATCAGCGTCAAGGCAAGACCCACTGGATGCACACATCTGCCATTTTAATTGGTTCAGGCATTCAGGGAGACCATATGGTTGGGGCATATGACGAGGAGTGTATGTCTTCACCAGTAGACTTATCGACTGGTGATGTGTACGGTGGTGGTGTATTGTTAAAACCAGAACATCTTGGAGCTACGTTGTTAAGGTTGGCGGATGCCAATCCATTGGACCACATTCAAGATGTCCCACCCATTTTGGGTGCGATTCAGTGATGCTTTTTTCATATCTTACTCTATCAGCCTGTACATCCACAGAGCCTGCTTCTCCACCCGAAATTCGTCGTTTTCAAACCGCCTTGCCAGACTTGGAGCGACATCTCAATGATGGCTTTACAGAGGGACTACCCAATATGTTTAAAGTTGGGGAGCGGTATATTGACACCCTTCAAGAGTGGGGAGATGAGTCTTGTCCGCAGTTCAACGAGCGTTTCAATGAGGTTGATGGTCACTGGGTGGATGATTGTGTGACCGCCGATGGCAATCGTTTCTACGGATTTGCCAATTTTTCGGCTCTTTCAGTTCAAGAAGAAGATGAGTTCGGCAACGGCGGTATTTTTTCGTCTGTATGGGGGTCTTTCGATGCCATCCATTCGAGTGGCGAGATTCGCACCATTGGTGGGCTTGGACAGATGGCGATTGCCACACAAGATGGCGGTTTGGATATGAACCTTCGTGGGTCCTTTTGGCTGGATGATGATGAATCCTGGATGAAACAGGGGTCTAGTTCTTTCGAGATTCATGGCGTTGTAACAGATATCCTTGTGTTGACCGGTGGCGTTCAATACCCAGAGATTACCTTGGTGTTTGATGAACTTGAGTATGACGTGAACCGGTGTGGAGGCACAGCCTACGGTGCCCTCAAAATACGAGACGCCTCAGGATATTGGTTTGATTGGTACAAGCACCCCTGCGAATCTTGCGCAGTTGTCGGATGGGAAGGATACAGCGTAGGCAAGGTTTGTGTTGGCGACACCTTGGACAATGCAATAGAGTCTCTTGTGCAAAGCACAGAATATTGGATGGAAGGAGGCTGAGATGGCTACCGTTGTCGAACTGGCACAACCAAAACTCTTTTTACAGTCAGCATTGGCCAATGTAAATGCGGCCCACTGGTATGTGTGGGAACATGGAATCTGTGTGGGGTACTGGGATGATTCGGACACCCACGCATCGTTGCTGTGTTGGTGGCGCACACTCGGTAGAGGATTTCGGTTTCAGGCAGAGAAAATATTGGATGTTGCTGTATCTGGACACCAAATTCTCATTGCCAGTTCTGCGGGGTTTTCTCGGTGGGACGGGCAAATATTGCTGGAAACGATCGATGCCCCAATTGGAAATTGGCAAAAAGTGCAGATTGCAAAATGGGGGGCAGTGGGTTTTCACGACTTCGGTTATCAACGTTGGAATATCGATTCCAATACGGTTGAACGGTTGCCGATGGGGGTGCAAAAGGTTTGGAAACTGTCGGACGATGGACTGTTGTGGTCACATTGGGGACAATTCTTTCAAGCCAATTCTGAAGGGGTCAAGGCTTTGGAGCCTTTAAGGGACACCATGGATTATTGTTTGGCGCTGTCCACTGGGTGGTGGGTTGCAGTCTACGACACTTCCATTGTGGTGGTGCACACCAAAAGGACAACAAAGCGCTTTGACAACAACGACATAATGGATGTGATTGTCCGAACAGGTCAAAAAAGCATTCTGATACTGCTTGCCACGGGTTTGGTCTTGGAATGGAACCCCGAAGTGGATTCCATGCCTTGTGAAATCGATGAGACAGACGGGGAACTGTTCATCGGAGATGATCTGGTGTATGTGGATGGCGATGTCGAATATTTGTTCAGTTGAGTGAATAAATGATTTTCTAGCGACGTTTGAAAAGAGAGTGAGGGACTTGACACACTGTCTACACATTCACCCACTGCACATTCACCCACTGCATATTGCGAAACTGCCCATTGTTGGATACAACCAACTTGCATTGGGCTAACCCTAATGAGAGGAGCATTCGATGTTTGGAATCTTTGCATTGACATCCATTGGCTTGGCCAATCCACTGGACGAACACCTGACGCAAATTGAGAAGAAATACAAAGACGTAACGGGAATTCAAGCCAATTTTGTGCAGGAAACTTCCAATCCCTTTCTTCCCAAGCCCGTCGTGCAAGAAGGCGTTGTATCCATCTCGAAGCCGTCGTTGTTGCATTGGACTTTTAATACACCGGTCGAACAACATTTCTATGCTGACACGCAAAAGATTACCATTTGGTCCCCTGTGCAAAATCAAGTCATCATTTCTGCCAATCAACAAAGCAACGATGTCTCAGCGGTGTTGACAGATTTGCCCAGTTTGAAAGACAAGTATGTTATTCAACTCATTGAAGATGAGAAGCAACAGGATGTGGTGCAATTTTCCTTGTCCCCCAAGGGAGAAGCGTCTGAAATGTTGGCGCAAGGTGACTTTTCTTTGTCCTTTGACAAGGAGACCTATACATTGAGCCAAGTGATTGTGAAAACCGACAATGCCTTGACGACAGTGAAGTTTTCAGACTTGAACCTCAATCCCACTTTTGAAACCGGTGAATTTGTGTTTACAGCACCCGAAGGGGCTGATATTCAAGATTCACGACAATAATATAGCGGAGGCCACGTGCCCAACAATTCTCAAAAAGTACACTTTGTGAGCCTAGGATGTCCAAAAAACCGAGTGGATTCTGAAGTGATGCTCGGTCAGTTAGACAGCGATTATGTGTTGACAGACGACGCCGATGGGGCAGATGTAATTGTGGTCAACACCTGTTCTTTCATCCAATCGGCTACCGAAGAGTCCGTAGAAACCATTTTGGAAATGGCGCAGAAGAAAGCGGATGCCAATTGCCAGAAACTGATTGTGACAGGCTGTATGGTTCAACGGTACGGCCAGAGTCTTGAAGGGGAACTCCCAGAAGTCGATTTCTTTTTGGGAACGGGAGAATACCATCGTTTTGGAGAGATCCTGCGCACGAAGAATCCTGTTCAACGCAGTTTCATTGATACTCCAATGTACATTCATGATGAGTTTGCAAAAAGGGTGCCATCTTGGAAATCTCATTCCGCCTATTTGAAAATATCTGAGGGTTGCAATCACCGATGCGCTTTTTGTATCATCCCAACACTTCGCGGGAAATTGCGCTCTAGAACCATTCCATCACTGGTAACTGAGGCCGAGCAGTTGGTCGCTCAAGGTGTGAAAGAAATCAATTTGGTGTCCCAAGATTCTACGGCTTACGGCAGAGACTTGAAAAATGGGTCTGATCTGGGTGGACTGTTGCGTGCATTGACGCCAATTGATGGACTGGAGTGGATTCGACTTCATTACGCCTATCCAATCGGTCTACCGGAGTCTTTGCTTCGTGCCATCGCTGAGGAAGAAAAGGTGTGTTCCTACATTGACATTCCTTTGCAACACGCTTCTGGCAACATGTTGAAAAGGATGAGAAGGGGTGTGACCCGCTCTGGCCAAGAGCGCATTTTGGAACGCATCAAGTCGTACATCCCAGACGTTGCCATTCGTTCGACATTTATTGTGGGCTTTCCAGGAGAGACCCAAGATGACTTTGATGTTCTCAAAGACTTTATTGAAGATCAGCGATTTGACCGAGTGGGTGTGTTTACCTACTTCCAAGAAGACGGTACCGAAGCCGCCACAATGGATGGACAAGTGGACGATGAGATAAAAGAACAGCGCCAAGCAGAATTGATGGGCATCCAAGCCACCATCTCCAAAGAAAAAAATGAGGCGTTCATTGGTCAGACAGTGCCAGTTCTGGTCGACGGTACTTCTGAAGAGCACGAATGGGTGCAAGTGGGTCGTATGGAGAGCCAAGCGCCAGAAGTCGATGGGCAAGTGTACATTGAGAATTCTGATGTCGCCAACATCTCGCCTGGTGACTTTGTCAACGTCAAAATCACTCAGGCACAAGAGTATGACTTGGCAGGAACCATCGTTTCCAACGACTAAAACGACCAATCTGATGAAAGACGTATCCATTGTATTGCCAGCGTACAATGAAGCTGACAACATTGAAACCACCGTGTCTGCATGGACAGCAGTCGTCAAAAATCTAGAACTCGCTGCTGAAATCATTGTCGTCAATGATGGGTCTTCAGACGCTACTGCACAGGTGTTGGAATCGATGGGCACGGGCAATCCTTTATTGAAGGTGTGCACCCATTCTGTCAACAAAGGTTATGGATCAGCCCTTGTATCGGGTTTTGTAGCGGCACAGTCCACGTGGACATTCTTTACGGATTCAGACGGCCAATTCAACCCCGAAGACTTTGTTCGATTGTGGAAGAGAAGAGCCGAGGCTGACTTGATCTTGGGCTATAGAGAACATCGAAGTGACCCCCCATTTCGAAAGTTGAACGCCTGGCTATGGGGGCAATATGTTCGTCGAGTGTTCTGCGTAGACGTTCGAGATCTGAATTGTGCGTTCAAACTCTTTCCAACCCAAGTTTTGCAATCATTTTCATTGCAGAGTCAGGGTGCCTTCATCAACGCTGAACTGTTGTCGTTGTTTCGGCAACAGCAGTGCGACTGGATAGAAGTTCCGGTGCGTCATTTTCCAAGGGTCAACGGTGCGCAAACAGGTGCCAATCCTCGAGTGGTGCTGAGTGCATTTCGAGAGAGTCTTTCATTTTGGAAAGAGCGACACCGTAGAGAAACAAGCCTTTGATGCTTCAGAGGGATACAATATCCCAGTGGGAAAGGCGCACCAAACGAATGTTCTTTGGCAACTTTTCAATCCAATCTTTCACCGTGAGAACAGGGTGCTGAGAGATATCCAATAGCCATATTCTTGCGGATGCATCCACCGTCCAAGCTGTATTAGACCCATCCAAATATACCTGATGCAAGTTGTTGATTTGATGGGCAGGCAAACTCGACATTGGAAAAGGTTCGTCTGACAAAAGCGCGGTAGCAAATGGCACAGCATCAAACTCGATTTCATCGAGTGAACGTATGTCTAGAAGCACTTCGTGCCAATTGTGCGCTGCGTGAACAGCATTCCGCAACGTGAAAGGGTTGTTTGGGGTCAATGCAAAATTGATGGGGGTTGCCAAGTTGATCAGGGGTTCCAGATTTTTGTTGTCTGTACCAGAGAGTATCAGGGCAACAGTTCCATCCGTTGTCTTCGGAAACTTGGTGGGTGTGTCTGTAACCATTGCAGAGGGAGCTTGAGTGCCTGTCCAAACTATTTCGTATTGGAGCCCGAGTCGATTGTATATGCGCCAAGTGCGCTTTGTACCATTGGTCAACTCATACATCTCAATGTTGCGCTCTAACAGGTGGGCTCGAATGTTGCCTAGACTATCGTCTTCACTTACAGATAGGCTGTTGTTCCCCAATTCCGGTACGGGAAGGTTGAACTCTATAAATGTGGCGTTTACGATCTTTGTCGTTTCTTCTTGATTCAGACCCGATTTTGTCGCAACAATGGTGTCATTGGAATCTTTCATCAGCCAAGCAAATCCAATCTTCAGTCCAGTCGCGCCCGCGACTATGGCGACAATCAGCAGTCCAAGTGCTGTAAGTATCTTTGTTTTCTGAGTCATCTCACCAGAACCTGCCATGCTTCTGACAACACAGGGTCCAGCGCGCATCGCGTTTCAAAGTCATGGTGCCACGGGATTGGGGTCAGTTTGTCTGGGCTGGACAGTTTCGCCAAATGTTGCCTCATAATTTGTTTCTGTGCACTGGACAGTTTGGCTTGGTCGATTTCTCCCAACAACGCATCTTTGGGTGAGGATATGGTGCTGTTGATTTGAATATCGGGGATGACCGGATGCTCTTTGGATATGGATTGGGTCCCAGCAGTGAATCGTCCGACCGTCAGTTTTAGGGCCTCGGTGTCGGAGGTATACAGTTTCTGAACGGACCCTTTGCCAAAACTTTGGGTGCCAACAATCGTCGCCCGTTTGTTTTCCTGCAGTGCGCCCGCAACCAACTCTGCAGCAGATGCCGATTGACCGTTGATGAGGACAACCAGTTCCAATTCGAGAAAGTCAGTGTCGTGGAACACAGCGTCGTATTGTTGATTTTGCTGAGTGTTTCGATATGTGATGCGCGAAATTGGACCTTCTTGTAGAAAGACATCCACCAATTGAATGCCTTCCAAAACATTGCCACCTGGATTGTTTCGAAGATCCAAAATCAACCCTTTCATCGGAGAAACAGTCCGTTCATGCAACTGTAAGGTTGCCAAGATGTCTGCGGTCAAGCCACCAGAGAAACGTTTGATGGACAGGTATGCAAACCCTGGCTGTATGGGTTGGAGAGAATAATTGACAACGGGAACATCGTCGAGAACCACAGTCGCGTTTACAGGAGTGACATCTCGAAGTACTTCAAGTTCTACCTTACTGCCTTTGTCTTTTTTGAACGCAGCGTAAATGTTTCCAGCCGTCCAGTCAGACAGAGAGCGGCCATTGATCTTCGTTAATTGGTCACCCACCATCAATCCAGCAATCGATGCTGGACCATGGGGAACAATCTTGGTGATGATGCGCTCATTGTTTAGTTCAAGACCTGCACCAACGGACCATTGACCGGTTTTCTCCTGTAGGCTTTTGTATTCTTCGGGGGGGAAGTATGCCGAGTGTTCATCGAGGGCATTGACCATCCCAGACAGTGCATGAAAAATCAAATCTTTGGTCTGAATAGGTTCAATATATTCATTTTGGATTCGATGTAGATTCAAAGAGAAAGTGTAGAAACCATCATAAGGGTCGACAACGTTTTCATTGCTTTCATTTGCAACGACAACACCTCCAGTGATTCCGCCACAAAAGCAAATGAGGGTTGCCGCAAAGGCTTTGAAATATCGTTTCAGCATATCAACTTAGGAAAATCCATCAAAAAGAAAAGGTCACCAACAAGAAAGCCTTTGCTTGAGACAGTATCAGTGTCCTTTAGGGTTTGAGCCAGCGCAACGGGTCCTGTGGGGTCTTATTGTATCGTATCTCAAAACTCAACCAATTGGTATTTTGCGCATCGGTAATGCCACTGTTGCCGACCATGCCGATTGCAGTACCGGCTTTGATCCGCTGACCTTGTTGCACGTTGAGACCACTCAGATGGGCGTAGACCGTAGAGTATCGTCCATGGTTGACCACCACCGTTTGTCCGTAGGTGTCGATAAATTTGGCGAGGGCTACAACACCATCGTATACAGCAATGACGCGTGTACCTCTCGGGGCTTGAATATCAATGCCGTTGCTTTGAATGCTTTGTCCAGAGATCGAGTCCTTCTGTTTTCCAAATCGACGAAGTACAGTTCCGTTTAGAGGCCATTGTAAAGAGCCATACATGTCAGCAAAGGAAGCGGGCTTCTTTGGTTGTGACTGAGCTCCACGGACTTGTTGAAGTGCTTGGGGTTGTTGTGTTGTCGACGGCAGAGATTGTGTGAAACGATTTTCGGCGGCTTGGCGTTCGCGAAGAAGTTGTAGGGCAAGTGATTTTTCTTGCTGGACGGTGCTGAGAAACTCTTGCTTGTGTTTGCGCTCACTTTTGAGAGAAGTGGTCTTGGTGAGCAAGTTCTCTTCGAGCATATCAAGCTGATTTTGGTTGCGCTTAAGGCTGTCAAGTACAGATTTGCGTTCCTTTACCAGTCCACGAAGTTGGTTGAGTTGATCTTTATCAGACTCAATCAAAATTTGAAGGTAGACGGATCGACGTCGCAAATCAACGGGACTCTCCGCCCCAAAGATGATGCGAGCAAGCCCACGACGATGGATTTTGTAAAGCAAGTTTGTCTTTTCAATCAATCTTTGCTCAATGGCGGCGAACTGGTCACCTATATTTTTGACCTTCTGTTGCTGTTTCAGTTGCTCAATGGCAATCTGTTCTTTTTGTTCAACGAGTTCTTTGAGCTCTCGCTGAAGGGTTTGAAGGCTGTTTTCGATTTGTGACAGAGACTCGAGTAGCGACTTTTCTTGGGCGTAGGTTTCCGAAAGTTGGGTTCGCGGGTCGTCCGGACTTTGTGCCAGTGCGATGCAGCCGCCAGCCACGGTGCTCACAGTCAATATCAGGGCGACTGCTCGACAGATTCGCATGGCTGTTTGAGTTGAACGCATATTATCCAACCTTTCGCAAAAATCGCAATGTGGCAATCAGTGCCGCCACCAGCCCCAGTGTCAACCCAATCAAAATGAGAGACAACTGTTGGCCAATTGAAATGAAACTGAGGTTGGTCACCATTTTGAGGGTTTCACTTTCCTGCAACTGGTTCATCAAGGTTTGATGAATGATCCATAGACCGGTGATGGCTCCCAAGGCACCCAATAGACCTTGAATGGCGCCTTCAATTAGAAATGGCAAAATGACAAAACTGCGAGTTGCGCCGACCAACTTGGCGATTTCGATTTCATTTCGGCGATTGTAAATGACCAAGTGAACTGTGTTGGTGACCAAAAACATGGCTGCAATGATGATCAGCAGTCCCACAAATGTGCCCAAGGCTTGGAACATGCGCAAAAATGCATTGAACTTGTCTACCCATTCAACACCGTAATCGGTTGCACTAAAGGCATCCGATTGAATCTTCTTTGCGAACTCTCCAATGCGTTTGGGATTTGCCATCTGGGCGTCTAGGGTAATCTCCAAGGAGGACGGAAGGATATTGTCACCGAGTTCAGTGAGGGTATCTTCGATTCCACTGACTTCTTCGAGCATCCACTTCTTTGCCTCCAGCTCTGAAACATAGCGCACTTGTACCACTTCAGGCATTGCGTGAATCTGATCTCGAATCTCCAGTCTTTCTTCATCGCTGGTGTCATCTGTGAAGTACACAGATACATGCACGTCCTTATTCCAAGAGTCGATGACCGTGCTCAAGTTGTTTTGAATTAAACTGTAGAGACCGAGCAGGATGAGAGAGGCGCCGATCACACTTGCGGACACGGCATTGAGGTACAAGTTTTCCCAAATCGATCGGGTGGCCCGACGAAAAATGTGTTGCAAGAAGGTAAGACTCATCGATTCTCCAATTGACCATTGCGAAATCGGATGCAACGATAGGGGAAACGTTTCATGAGCGCCGCATCGTGGGTGGCGACCAATACTGTCGTTCCACGAAGGTTGATCTTTTGCAAAATATCCATCACGGCCACTGCCATCGCCCCATCGAGATTGCCGGTGGGTTCATCCGCCAGCAAAATGGAAGGGTCATTGATGATCGCTCTGGCAATTGCGACCCGTTGTTGCTCTCCACCAGAGAGATAGGCAGGGTACAGATGGTCTCGTCCAGGCAAACCAACGATGTTGAGAACCGCTTGTACCCGTCTCTCAATGAGGTGTCTTGGCGTTCCGATAACTTCGAGGGCTAAACCAATATTTTCGCCTACGGTTCGCGTTGGGATGAGTTTGAAATCCTGAAACACAATGCCAATCTGCTGACGCAACATTGGAAGTTGGCTCTTCTTTAGCAAAGACAGATTCATTCCAGCCACTTGTAACTGGCCAGCGGTTGGTTGAATGGCCCCATACAACAGTTTGAGCATGGTTGTCTTTCCGGCACCAGAAGGACCCGTAATGTAGCAAAACTCACCCTTGCTAACGGTGAAAGAAATGTCTCTTAAGGCAACGTGTTGCCCATAGTTTTTGTGTATGTTGTACAGTCTTATCATAATAACTTTGTGACGATGTTTTCATCAGCATCGGTTAAGTCAACCATTTCAAGTGGACTTGGATGGTGCCCCACAAAGTAATAACCAACTTTGTGAAACCGTTGTAGGTTGTCGGTGACCAAAAATCGTGTTTGTGGGCGCGATGCTTGTCTTGGCATGGTTTGCAATCGCTGTTGTTCTTTCAATTTTGTATACACTTGTGTGGCAGTGGTCTCTGCAGAGTCGACAAAATGGATGTGGTTGAATATCCTGCTCAACAACGGTTTGAGCAAAGGATAGTGGGTGCATCCCAAAATCGCTGTGTCAAAAGATGTAAGTGTTTCAACGGAAGAGAAATATTCACGGGCGATGGTTTCTGTGACCGCATGGGTGTGCCATCCTTCTTCAATCAAAGGGACAAAGAGAGGACAGGCCAAACCTTCAACCTTGACAGCGGGGTTCAACCGTTGCAGTGTTTCTGTATATTTGTTGCCTTGAATGGTGCCTTCAGTGCCGAGCACCAAGATGTTGTTGTTGCGACTGTGTTCTAGCGCGACTTGTGATGACGGTTCGATAACCCCAAATACTGGGATACCCAGTTGGTCACATGCTTCTCTGAGGGGTTCGAGTGCATAGGATGTAGCTGTGTTGCAGGCAATGACCAGTGCCTTGATGTTGTGTCGAATTAAATGGCCAGCCACTCGAAAGGAATACCGCACAATGGTCTCAGGCGAGCGAGTGCCATAGGGAACTCGAGCCGTATCACCAAGGTATAGGAATGACTCATTTGGCATGGCTTGTTGAAGTGCGTTCAGTACGGTCAATCCACCAACACCAGAGTCAAAAACACCAATCGCATCTTTGTTCTGCATTCAACAATGTTAACCTGTTTGTGTCGGCATTCCAACATTCCTGTTGGGGGTGTTGGTTGAATCTGAATTGGGAGATGTGTATGAGAGTAGCCGTTTATGGTGGCTCCTTTAACCCACCACACGTTGCACATGCGATGGTCATGTCTTGGTTGAAATGGACTGGTATTGTCGACGAAGTATGGATGGTACCAGTCTATAGACACGCCTTTGAGTCCATACACAGCAAACGGTTGGTGGACTTTGAGACTCGAATGCATTGGTGTCATCTGGCTGCTTCAGAGGTGGGTGATTTTGTTCGAGTGACCGATATAGAGTCTACGTTGCCGACCCCTTCATACAGCATAGACACCTTGCTTGCCCTACAAAAACAGCATCCCAGTCACCATTTTCGACTGGTGGTTGGTGCAGATGTTGTGTCTCAACTTCCACAATGGAAAGATTGGTCGACCATTGAATCCATGTTTTCTCCAATTATCGTTGGCAGGGTGGGGTACAGCGGTCATCGTGCACAAATGATTTTTCCCAATGTGTCATCCACAGATATTCGAAAGCACATAAAGACGGGAACCATCCCTAGAGAGTGGATTCAGGGTCCCATAGCAGACTGGTTGGCTGAACACCCAGAGGTCTTTGATTTTGAGCAAGCAACATCCCAAACAACGAAATAGGAGTCGTTATGTTACCAGCAACAGTATGGAAAAAACCAGTGACAACCTTTCCAAATGTTTGGATGGGGTGGACCTATGGTGAGGTGAACCATTCTAAAGATACGGTGGCACAACGCGTGAAACGGTTGAACAGTCCATTTTCTCAGTGGGCACTGCTTGATCAAACCCATTCCGATACAGTGCATGTGGTGAAGAACGCTGGGGCTCAAGGAGAGGGGGATGCTCAAACAACTTGTTTGATTCAAGTCGGTTTGGTGGTTCAAACGGCTGATTGTGTGCCCATTTTTTTAATTGCGGGTCGCGCAGATTCTCTTCAAGTAGCGGTTGTACACGCTGGATGGCGTGGCATTGCCAATGGCATTGTTCCAAAAACAATTGAGAAGATGAAAGATGTTCACACTGCGGTGATTGGCCCTTGTATTGGTGTCAATCGATACGAAGTGGGTGAGGAAGTCATTGAGGCTGTCGTGAAGACAGGGGTTCCCAGAGAAATCTGTGCACAAGAGCGCAATCCCAGACCCCATCTGGATTGTCGTTTGGCCGTGGATCATCAGTTGCGCTCTGCACATGTACGCAACATTGAGATTGCTGGTTTCTGCACGCATTCCGACATGGGATGGGCTTCCTATCGTCGAGATGCTCAACAGGCTGGACGGATTTTGTCGGTGATTGGAATTTTAGCCGATTAGGGGTTGATTCGATGTCGTTTCGTGTACTGTTTTGCCTTTGGGGTTGCTGGGTTTCTGTTGTGGCATGTACAGTTGGTTGTACCCAACAAGATCAGGAATTGACAGCACTGTCAGAACTCTATGTTGAGCATCAACGGGCTCAACAACTTCTCAAAGATGGACAGGTTGCTGCAGCCGTTCATGCACTGCGGAGGGTGAACCAGCGGTTTCCGAAGTCAAGAGCGGTGTTGGAAAGTTTGCTGATGGCTGAAATGAAGGGAGATGGCACGATTCAACAAGTGGGATATCAGCGGATTCAAGCCTACATAGCCTCTCATCCAGGTGATGCTCAATTGAGACTGGTTCAAACAAAGTATCACCTTCTGATGGGGCTTCCATCAAAGGCCAACGCCGACTTGCAAATTTTGCTGTTCAACAAGACTTTTCATCCATGGGTATTGGCACAAGATACGGACTTGCAACAGCACAAGGAACAACTTGAACAGTCAAAACTGCCATTTGGGTTGATACAACCCTTATCTGCTACGATGTCACCGAGTCTCATCATCGGAGACCGTGGAGAAATCGTGGTGGAGGCATTGCACCTATCCGATTGTGAGTTGACATTTCAGACCACGAACCTTCAAGTTGCACTCACCCCCAAGCGTGTGACGGTGTACACAGATGTTGTGGACGAAGTGGTGAGCAAAACCAAATTGGTGTTGCAATATGACGCGGTGTCCGCTGGAACTCAAAGCAATCTCTTGACCAATGTTGTGTGTGGAACTGAAGTGTTGACAGTCTCAATGCCAACATTTGAGGTGTTCAGTCTGAACTCAACCAAAGATGCAACAGGAATTTCCATCAAGAACATTGAGATTCCAGGTCTTGCAACGCTTGAAACTCGAGGCTCTATCCCTTGGCGGATTTATCAGAATCAAGTGTTGGTCCATCAAGGTCCCTAAGCATTACCGATTTGCCCATCAAAAACTTGTTGTCGCCTCTCATTGCTGGGTTAAATAAAATCAAAAATTGGAGATGCAATGGGTGGTAGAGTATTGGCAATTGACGATTCAGTAATGGTGTTGTCCTATGTTGAGATGGTTTTGACAGATGGGGGGCATTCTGTGACTGTTGCCGAGGACTGGGCTACGGCGAGAGGAGAGTTTCGAAACAATGATCCTTTCCACGTCATTTTGGTCGACGTCAACCTCCCAGGAATGCGTTCTGGGGATCACTTGGCAAAATCACTCCGAATGCACCCAAAAGCAAAAGACTCAAAAATTGTGTTCTTCTCCGCGGAATCAGACAGTCATTTGGATAAATTAACCCAAATGAGTGGGATGGATGGATACATCACCAAGGGACAAGGCGACGATAAATTTCTCCAAGATGTCGAGTCCTATATGCCACCATCTGTACTGCTTGAGGGAACTTCGGATGCGTCAGGAGCTGGCCAACCAGGTGCCAAAGACAGCAAAGGTAAAATAGCACAATCTGCAGCCAAACCTTCGACAGCGTCAAAGCCTGCCGCCAAGAAGTCTTGGTGGAAACGGTAAAGATTTGTCTGCCGAACGGCTATTGCTGGTAGACGATTCTGAGTTTTTTCTCCAAGTCTTTACACGAGAGTTGTCAAAGTACCTCTCAGCGAAACTCGATGTGGCACATTCTGTCTCAGAGGCTTTATCGTTGTTGCGTCAACATGTCTACTCCGCTGTCGTCTTGGATATCATGATGCCAGATACCGATGGTTTGAGTGCGGTCACAGAACTTCGAAAACAGTTTCCAACTCTGAAGGTGCTGTTGATGAGCGCCGCCAAACCAGAATCTTTACAGCGTATGGGGTTCAAAACCACAGTCTTAGATGCCGTACAGTTTATTCCCAAGCCGTCATCCCGAGAAGAAATGAGACTGGTGGCAGAGCGCCTTCGACAAAAGATTTTTCAAGACACCGTTGAGAGACCGATGCACGTTACCAGCACAAGGGTAAAAGACATCTCTGTGATAGGGATGGTGGTTTCAACCGGTGGCCCCAATACCCTTGTGAGTATTTTGGAACGGTTGCCCGTCGATTATCCGATCCCAATTTTAATTGTGCAACACATGTCTGCAGGTTTTTTGCAGTCCTTTGTCCATTGGCTGGATGGTCGGATACCGTTATCGGTGAGGGTGGTTGCCCAGTCTCAGTTGCTTAAACCAGGTGTGTGGATAGCGCCTGAAGATGCCCATTTATTGGTAAAGGGACATCGAATGGTCGTCGACGCTGTCAGTCCTGCGTACAAACAATTCAAACCGTCTGGTACGCGACTGTTGCGTTCGATTGGAGAGGCGCATCGAGACCGCAGCATGGGGGTTGTTTTGACCGGTTTGGGCTCAGATGGTGCCGATGGCTTACAAACACTGGTAGAGTGTGGTGGTGTCTCAGTGGTTCAAGATTCCACAACCTGTGTGATTTCAGGAATGGTGGACTCCGCGAAACGTCAAACGACGATTGCCCACGAACTGTCACCCGAGAAGATTAGCGACTTGTTGTTTCAGGCCAGAATGCCTTAGGTCAAGCGCATCAATTGGCTGTCCACATAGCGTTCGGCTTCCTGTGGGTCTTCGTGGAATCCCTGTGGTGTGATGAGGCTTGAAAATTGTACGATGCTTGGTGCATTCAGTAGATGTTTGGCTTCTTCAAAGCAAATTTCTGCTTGTAGCCATCGTCGTTCTTTGATTAGGATTGTCCCCAAATATATTTTTGCACTCCAGTGATTTGGATTTACGGAACACAGTTGCTGAAAACAGATTTTGGCGGCTTCATAGTTGTGGTTGGTAAAATGAAACAACCCCATCAAATATGGAATTTCTTCCGAATCTGGATGGCGCTTGAGCAATTGTCTCAACAGTTTGAGCGCGGCGTGAACATGGTGTTGTTGTCCGTACAAAACAGCCTGTGTAAGCTTTAGTTGTAAACTGTTTGGATTGGCGACTTGCAACTCTTCGAGCATGTCTTTGGCAGTGTTTCCATATCCATTCTTTAAGCACTTTTGTAACAGTTCAATCGACACAGTGGATTTATTGCCATTCGATGGTGAGGAATAGGGAGCCTTAGAGCCAATTTGGAGGGAGGGTTTCAAGGTTGGGTGATTCAAAGTAGTCAAAGTGGGCTGAACGAGGTGTTTGTGTAGAAAGTTGTGTCCATTCCATTTGTGGGGGTGCAAAATGGCATTGGTGTCAAATAGAGCATCGTTGACACTCAACCAAATCGAACCATCTGGAGCAAGAACACTGGACATGCGCTGTAGAATGCGACGTGTTTGCTCTTGAGTAAAGTAGATGAAGGCGTTGCGACAAATGATAACATCCCAATTTTGATTGTTCGCGTAGGATACTTTTGGGGTGGGACACTGGGTCGATTGAAGGTTGTGATATTCAAAATGAATATTGTAGGACCAAGAGGGTTGAATGGTGTATGCGCCATCCTCAAAGGTCATCAGTGAAGCAGGACCTTGTTCTGTTCCGCGAATGGAATATTTTCCATATGGACCCAAACTTCGGGCGATATGTAGCCGTGTTCGATCAATGTCTGTTCCCAAAATGTGGTATTCAATGCCCGCTTGTTTGAGTAAATAAGCCAAAGAGTAAACTTCGCACCCAATCGAACAAGCCGCCGACCAAATGCGTACGGGGTGACCGACGTTGTGTTTGATCCAAGAAACCAAAGCCTCCAATTGTTCACGATGCCGAAAAAAGTAACTTTCACCAATCGTAATGTGGGAGACAAACTCTTTGACGATGGGGCTGTCGTCGGGACTTGTTTGGACCCGTTTGAGAATCGAGTGAATGGGCTCTTTGAGTCGAATGGACCACAAGTTCAGTTGGTGTGTCAACAGACGGTGTGCACGCTTTTCTGAAACCAAAATTCCAAATCTGTTGATGGAGATGGATTGAATCAGTTGTAGATTTTGCGTGTGCTGTGGTGATTGGCTTGGCATTCAGTGTTTCTCTAAGGAGAACGTTGTATCGTATTCAGAAAAGGGCTTCAATGACCCTCAATCGCGACATTGGCAAAGAACAGTACTCAAGTACGCTTTCGAGAGAGCCGTCGCTTTATTGATTCATTGAGTTTACGCCACAGTTTAACGGTCGACAAGAACCCCAACAACGCAAAACCGATGAGACCAATGAGAATACCATAGCGCCAAATTCGGTTCAAGGGAACTTCAACATAGATGATGGCATTGTTGACCGGTACGTTGACGCCAAAACCGATACCGTTGACGGCAAAACCTTCAATGGGAATGCCATTGTAATAAAAATCCCAGTGTCGAATGGGGGATTCATATAGAACAAAGCGCGTAAATGTACCCGCTTCACTGCTTTTGGGATTGGACACCAAAATGTCTCTTTTTCCAAGTTTCTTGACCACAACTTCAATGTTGGCTGGAGAGTCTTCCAAATTGAGTCCGGGGTTTCGTGTGAAGAGCAGTGCATCAATTGCGGGAGAGTGCTTCATGCGCCACAGTCGCAAATCTTGAATGGTGTATTGCGCGGATTTGTGTGGAGTGAGGGTGTGTTTGGCTAGAAATTGAACCCGTAAATATTTGGCTTCTTCTGGGGGCTCTTCGTAGTGTTGTACAGCGGATGGTTCTGTGCTGGCTGACTCAATTCCATGGACATAGACAACTTTGATTTCGTTCATCTGTTCGTCGAGGTACACCAACTTTGTGTGTGCTTCTCGAGCATTTTCAACCGTGGCTTGAAACCAGAGCATCAATGGTTCTTCGTGACTGACCTCCAATAGGGGACTGTTGAGGCTTGCCCAATTGCGTTCGTCGATTGGAATCTGACGTTCTATTTGATTCTGATCGGGGGAGCGTTCAATCCATTCTGCTGGCGTTAGGGAACCAAAATCCTGTTCTGTCAGCAAGGGTTGCTCAGAAGACTCAAATTGCACGGAGATGTCATACTGACCGGGGTGTAAGTCTAGATTTGCGACGGTTGTGGTGCCCAAGTATTCCCCTTCTAAAAGTCTTCTAGAATCTGTGGGATGTACAAAGTCTTCATAAATGAGTCCGGTGCGACGTCCATCTTTTTTCTTCCAAATGGACAACCGATACCCATCGCTGACGTTGGGTAGGTAGTCTTGAATTTGAAACTCATACTGGGCCGTATGCACAATGTCCACCGTCGTTTCAAGGCTTCCGTTGAGCGAATGCATCATGGTTCCGGAAACTAGGTTGGCATTGGGTTCATGGTTGGGTAGGGCTTGGTCCACTTGAAACATCGAAGAGTCTACAATGTGAAACAGGATTTTGTCAGACAACTCTCGTTCTAAGTGATCAATCAACTGTGTGTACTCTTCGTGACTGGTCCACAGTAAAGCATTGACAGCATTGATGCCTTCGAGGTTTTCCAATATTACTTGGCGATCTAGACCCGCGGGTGTGTTGACATATCTCCAAGTGAAATGGGCGGCTTGATTGCACTCTGTCGACAGTGTTTCCATCCACTTTTTGTCATCGGTTTTGAGGTGTAGACCGATGGAGCCTCCTTTGTCAGAGCAAATGAGTCGCACCCACAACTTTCCGTCTTGTTCTCCAGAGCGTTCTTTGAGTTCCAATGGTAGCCGATTGGGGTCGGAAAAGGTTTGTAAGTCGTGTAGATGAATGTCGTGGACTTCGAATTCCAACAGTCCAGCCCGACGGTTTCTGACTCGAATCTCCAAACGTGCAAAGGCGGTGTTGGGTGGTGTTAAAAAACTTTTCTTTCGTTCAGCTAAGGGGGGCTCTGGGATGCTGGTGCGGATCTCTGCTGTCACGGTATCCAGTAAGTGTCCCTCGACTGAGTACATGGCGACGCGAAGTTCTAAGTCGGCATTGTGGACGCGTGGAATCCGACCGGTGATGTGGTAGAGATTTTGTGGTTGAATGTCAAATGGCTCTGACTGCAGCATTCTCCAAATGTGTTCCTCTTCATCTTCAGGAGGAATATCCATTCCATCATCTGGGACGATGACCCGTACAGACTGTGCTTTGGGCTCGTTCAACTCTCGAACCGAGATGTCCATGTCTTCATAGGGGGCGAACCAGTCAGCCCCTTTCTGAAACGGAGCTTGGACAATATCTTCGCCTGTTTGAGGAGTGATGTACGCTTCTGGTGGCACAGAAACCGATGTCGTAGTGAAGGCAACCCCTGAGCCCATATCAAAGTTGAATTGATCGCTTTTGATCTGGTAATACTTTGAAATGTATTGCCAGTCGTGCCCTGAAACGACGATTTTGGACCACCGAAGGTGTGGGGAGGCTGTGACAATATTGTCTGCAGCGAAGACAAATCGATCCTTGGGCAGTTGAATTAATGCCAAGTCGGGTAGGTCGGTGGTTTCTACAGCATCGCCTTCCCTGAGAATGTTGAGCGTTTGATAATGGCTGGAATAGGGGAAGAGAATGTTGAACTGTTTCGATGAGCGATTGAACATTCTGGGGTACCAAGTCAGTCTTTCGAGTCCACCTGCACTGTAGATTAAATGGTTTAATGCTTCGGCGTCTGCTTGTACGTCTTGCACCTCATAGAGTGTCATCATGTCATTTGCCCAGAGTTGCTTAAGATCACTCTGTTCCCCCAGGACTTTGTTGTAATGGGCAAAGCGCTCAGCCCAAGTGCCATAATCCTGACGCATGACGATGTGGGTAATGCCTCCTTTGGCCGCCAAGGCACCCACATGCTGTAAATCTTCTTCATCCATGAGGTGGTGAAAGTAGAGCAAGAAGTACATGACGTTGATGTCGTTTCCTTCAAATGGAAAAATGGTGTCCTGTCGAGTGTCAAATGCGACGTGGTCACCAGTGGCTTTGTGGTGTGTTTTGCCGTGTAATTGGATGTTGTTGAAGTCTGGAGATGTGTATCCAAGACGTCGATCAATGGCAAAGTCAGCAACGGGCAGGTAGAGCACTTTGATGTTGCCATTGTGTTCATTGGCGACGGCGTCAACCGCGTCAAACATCTCTTCATATTCCGCAGGCCATTCAACGGGTGCATAGAAGCCCAACATAAAGACGTCATAGATTGGGTAAAGCCACAAAGACACAAAGAGCAATGCTTCCCATTGTAAAACAGGGATTCCTTGCCAACGGTAGCGTCTCAACCACTCTGTTCCCCAGCCCACGAGGAGCGATATTGGAAGTGCGGCTACCCCATAGAGTTTGTTGGGGTCGCGAATCATGTCTCCAAATGGATATGGAGAATCAAATACCAAAGAAATATAGGTGGCTGCCAGTGGGTGAAAGAATGTTCCTGAAGCAATCAGAAAGAGCCCCATTGTTCCCAATCCAACAATCCATCGTTTCGAATGTAGGACTCCGAGGGCACCAATGAAAATCACAATCCATCCAGCGTACCAAAATATACCGGACAAATCTTTGTGTTGAAACATGGGCCACCAATAACTGACGCCCAACATGATGTTTTCCAATGCTGAAGCCCTAGAAAATGTGGCCACCGTTTCGATTGCGTTGACGTTGTTTTGACTGGGACGCACACCTTTGACGATGCTCAAAACGAAGGGCATGACCCAATAGGCTGCAAAGATCATGAACGTGCTTCCAGCCATGATCGCGCGGGTTAGGAACCATCCAAACCATCGAAATTTGAGTTTGAGTGCGATGGCTTTGGGCAGTGCCAATGCGGCAAACAACCCACCCAACAACCCCATACACAAAATGATGAAGATGCCAAAGTGAATCCCAGCGAAACTTGCAGATACGATCAACCCCAAGGTCAGGTGATAGCGAAGTTCTGACAGGGTGGGACGAATGGAAAATGGACGCTCTCCGTCCCACGATTCTCTTCCGAGAACACGCCATGTCCACGACAGTGCAAGCGGTACCAGTGCATACCCACACAACAAAAAAATGTGCTGTACACGAATGATGACCCAAGGATTGATGGCATAGACGATGGCACCCACACATATCCCAAAGTTACCAATGGGGATGTTTCGATGCTCTGACAAACGTCGCATCAAGGAACCAAAGGCAAAAGCAGAGACCAAGAAGATTCCATAAATGAGCGACACCAAGAAGAGGTGACCGTCTGATCCAAACACATAGGACAGGAGATAAAAGGGAGTTATCCACAGCAGTCGGGGTAAATTGAACCAGTTTGGTGTACCAAGTTGTTCATTGAAAACACCGATCACGTAATTGAGGTAATTGTCTGAAACCTTACCAAATGCCAAATCACTGAAGGTGATGTTTCCTTCGTTTAATAGGGGGATACAGACCACAAAGAGAAAAACTGCTGCGTACCATTCTCCAAGGCGCTGAAGAATGAAGCGTTCCCAAAGGCGTTGTCGAAGTGAGCGTACTGTCATAATTGAGGGGGGAGGGTGACTTTCCTTAACCCATATCGTATCAGTATGAAATGTTATTTCTATCAGTCCGGAAGACGCTATGCCAACTTCAACAAACTCAAACTTTAGCGCATCAACGGGTAGCGCATCAACGGGTAGTCCAAAAACGGGGGCTGTTTGGTTTGCTCCCTTGATGGGGGTAGTGGTCGGGCTATTGAGCGCTCAAACGCTCACTTGGGACATGGCTTGGACTTTGGGTGTCACCGTTTGGGTTGGATTGTGGTGGATTACAGAGGCTGTACCCATTCCAGTAGCCAGTTTGGTTCCCTTTGTGATGTTCCCAGCGGGGGGCGTAATGAGCAACAAAGAGGTTGCGGGTGCGTATGGGCATTGGCTAATCTTGCTGTTGATGGGGGGCTTTATGTTGTCCAAGATGGTTGAGAGCTCAGGGTTGCACCGCAGGGTTGCCATTCAAATTTTGTCTCGTGTTGGGACAAATTCTCCAGCCAAGGTACTGTTGGGGGTCATGGTGTCAACGGCATTTTTGTCTGCGTGGATTTCAAACACGGCCACGACGCTGATCATGTTGCCGATTGTCATTGCATTGACCGGAATGATGGCTTCATCACGATCTGTGGAAGTTCCAATGTTGCTGGGACTGGCCTATGGTGCAAGCATTGGTGGGATGGCAACTCCCATTGGTACTCCTCCAAATCTGGTACTGCTTGGTGTGCTGGAAGAAAGTACGGGAGAGAGCATTCCATTTCTGTCTTGGATGTTGCTGGCGGGACCGATTGCCTGTGTTCTATTGTTGGCAACTTGGTGGGTCTTGAAGCGTCGATTGTCCAGTGTTGTTGCAACCATTGAGTTACCCACACTGGAGCGAATGACCGATTGCGAACGACGTGTGTTGATGGTATTTGGGGTTGTAGTGTTGCTGTGGGTGACTCGCCAGCAACCTTTTGGCGGATGGTCTGGACAGTTTGTGGGTATCAAGGTTGGAGACGACACCGTCGCACTGTTGGGGGTTGTATTGGCATTTGTTGTGCCCAGTGGGGTTCAGGATAAACGGTTGCTTTCTTGGGATCAAGCAGTCAAGATTCCATGGGGATTGCTGCTCTTGTTTGGAGGTGGAATTGCAATCGCCAAGGCCTTTATGGCCTCTGGATTGTCCGATTTTCTCGGTACACAACTGTTGCTGTTACAGAAAATTCCGTTGCCTCTCATGATTGTCGGTATTTGCTTGGCAGTGACATTTTTGACAGAAGTCACCAGCAATACCGCGACTACGACATTGTTGATGCCCATTTTAGTGAGCGCTGGAATCGCATCTGGAATGGATCCAAAAATTTGGATGGTTCCTGCCGCACTTTCTGCCAGTTGCGCATTTATGTTGCCGGTCGCAACAGCACCCAATGCCATAGTCTTTGGTTCTGAAAAAGTTCCTGCAAAAGAGATGATGCGCACAGGGTTTGTCATCAACCTTGTGGGGGTTGTCACGATCGGCCTTGGTTCCTTGTTGTTGTTGTAGGACTTGGTTTACGGTGTGTTCAACTGATTGTATGAGTCGTCACCCCAGCATTGAACGGCGTCGTCTTCGTTGATTCCACAAGAGAAGTTTTCCCCAACGGAGATGTTGCTGAAATAATTTGTGGGTGGGGTACTCTGTCCAAAGGTGTTGTCACCCCAGCACTGTACCGAACCGTTCGTGCGGACACCACAGGTGTGGTTGTATCCAGCGTCTACTTCCAAGTAGGTTTGTGGTTGGTCTACGGCACGTCCTTGACCATTGGTCCCCCAACAGTCGACTTGATAGTCGTCTTGAACCGCGCAATTGTGGTATTCGCCTGACGTTATAGCAATGTGGCTTCCATTGGGTTCAGAACTTTGGTTGTAGGTGTTGTCGCCCCAGCAAGAAACCTCCCCACTGAAACTGAGTGCACAGGTGTGAGAATGTCCAGCGCTGACCTCAGCCCATGTATTGCCCGTTGCAGGAAATGGGGTGGCTGTGGAAGGAGAGGCTTGTCCATCGGTGTTGAATCCCCAACAGTTGATTGTACCGGACGTTGTAACCCCACAGGTGTGATAATAGCCCGTTGCCAATGAAATGAAAGTGATTCCAACGGGGGCGTCCCCTTGGTAAACGTCATTTGAGCCCCAGCACTCAATGGTTTGATCGCTTTTGATGCCGCAAGTGTGTTCGTATCCAGCTTCGACACGGATGTAATCTCCGTTTCGAATAACGGGTGCTTGGGATCGTGAGTTCAGTCCCCAGCAATAAATGTCACCGGTGACGTTGAGGGCACAGGCGTGATTCCATCCTGCGCTTACTTGGGTGAACTGCAAGGTTGGCGCGGCTGCTTGTCCATTGCCATTGTCGCCCCAGCATTCAATCTCTCCAAGCGCTGTGACAGCACAACCGGTGTTTTCACTCAAATCAAAGTGGGTGAAGGCGGCATTGGGTGCGTTGTACGTCGAGTGTACACCTCGTCCCCAGCATTGTACGTTGTTGTTGCTATCCAACCCACAGCCGACACTGTCGCCCAAGGACATTCTTGAAAAGGTTGTACTGGGTACATTGCTGCTCTGTTGGAATAGGTTGGCGCCCCAGCAGTGATTTCCACCAGCGGTATCAATTCCACAAGTGAAGTTGTCTCCTGCATAGATCGAGGCAAATTGTACACTTGAGATTGCATTGATGTTGGTTTGGTTGAAGTTTCCAGCCCCCCAGCAATACACGGCTCCCGTTGCAGTTAGGGCACATGCATGTTGGTCACCAACAGCCAAGTCGATGTGTCCACTTCCTTGTGGTGCGGAAGTGATTTGGTTGTAAGTGTCGTTCCCCCAGCACTCAACATAGCCATTGGCATCCAATCCACAGTTGAAGTTTTGACCGGTTTCAACTTTGCTGAAGATTCCAGAAGGGGCACTGGTTTCACCATTTTGGTTGAAGCCCCAGCAGTACAGTAGACCTGTGTCCTGGATTGCGCAAGTGTGGTTTTCTTCCACGTCCAAGTCAACATAGATCGCGTCGTCCCATCCTGCCGACTGTCCATACTGGTTGGCACCCCAACACTCAATGGAGCCGTCGATTAAGATTCCACAACTGTGGTTTGCGCCTACTTTGACAAGATCAAAGGCCAAATAGTCATAGTTATCGCAGTTTTGATCAACGTCGTCGTAGCGAATTTCTTCAATGGCTGGATGTATGGTGGGGTCTAAATCTTCACAATCCCCATCACAAGCGGAAAATCCATCTCCATCTAGGTCTGCCCCTGTCAACAATGCATCGGTGTCATCACAGTCACCTGTACAAGAAGAGAACCCATCCCCATCGTTGTCAGCAGCATTGAGAGAGTCATCGTCATCATCACAGTCGGTTCCAGCAACCACAGCCCCCGAAACGGTGGTGGATCCGTACCCATCTCCGTCCAAGTCGGTCATACAAGCGCTCACGGAGTCTGAACTGGCAGCCCCGACATAGGTGAAGGGGTTGCTGTCATCACAATCTGCTCCACTTAGAGCACCCGCTGCTGGAACAGTTGAGCCATATCCATCATCATCGGCATCGGTCATACAAGCCGTTGCGGAGATAAGTTGGGCCGCACCTGGAAAGGTGTGAACGGAATTGTCGTTGCAATCTCCTGTACAGGTGGAGTATCCATCCCCATCAAAGTCACCGGGAGCAAGGTTCGCATTGCCGTCATCGCAGTCACTTCCCGGAGAAATTCCCAACGTTGGAATCGGTTCACCATAGCCATCTCCATCCACATCGGTCATGCACAAAGACGTGGAATCCAGTTCGGCAGCGCCAATGTAGGTGTTTGGATCGTTGTCGTCACAGTCTGTTCCAGCGATGATACCAGTTCCAGGGACCGAGTCTCCATATCCATCGTCGTCTGTGTCTTTGAGACACAAGGTGGCGGAGTTCAATTCTGCGGCACCCGGATAAGCTGTTGGATCGTTGTCATCGCAATCCCCTTCACAAGTGGAGAATCCATCTCCATCGACGTCATTGGTGTTCAAGGCTGGGTCAGAGTCGTCACAATCTAAGTCACATTCTGTCGAACCATCGCCATCTCCATCAAATGCCGTAGCGGTTGGGTCCGTATCATCACAGTCTCCAGTACAGGTTGAGAATCCATCACCATCGTTGTCCAACAGATTGAGACTCATATCTTCGTCGTCACAGTCACCGGTACAGGTTGAGAACCCATCTAGATCGTCGTCAGAGGTTTCCAATAGTGGGTCGGTGTCATCACAGTCTGTTCCCGGGGTAACACCCGTAGCAGGGGAGTCATCTCCATATCCATCCCCATCTTGGTCGGTCATACAGATGAACTGTGATTCATTGAATGCCGCCCCCAAGTAAGTGAGACCATCCAAATCATCGCAGTCGTTGCCAGGTGTTGCGCCAAATGCAGGAGCGATACCTCCATATCCATCGCCATCGATGTCCGTCATGCACAGGGTAGCAGAATCCAACTCGGCTGCCCCAGGGTAGGTAATGGGGTCAGTATCGTTGCAGTCATCCATACAGGTGGAATAGCCATCGAGGTCCAAATCGTTTTGATTGAGAGAGGCATTTGCATCGTCACAGTCTGAACCAGACATAACGGTGCTCGGAGCATTGGAGTCTCCATACCCATCGGAATCTGCATCTCGCATGCACAGCAAAGACGAATCGAGTTCCGCCGCACCTGGAAATGTCTTGTTGCTGTCATCGTCACAGTCTGTTCCTGGAGTGGCAGCGTTTTCAGGCGAAATATCCCCAAAACCATCGTTGTCTGAGTCCTGCATACATAGTGTAGGAGCCTCAATCTCTGCCGCGCCAATGTAGGTGTTGGCATCACTGTCATCACAGTCTCCATCACAGGACGTTTGACCATCGTTGTCCAAGTCAGAAGAGTCTACTGTTGCATCACTGTCGTCACAGTCGGTTCCTGGCTCAGCACCAGCCGCCGATGGGTTGGGGTCCCCATACCCGTCTTCGTCAGCATCGGTCATACATTTGTTGGGAGATTCTAGTTCAGCAGCCCCTGTATACGTGAAACGGTCGGTATCGTCACAGTCTCCATTGCAGTTGCTAAATCCATCTCCATCTCGGTCGTTGGCGTTTAAAGTTGCATCGGTGTCATCACAGTCCCCCGCGCAGCCAGTGTATCCATCTCCATCAGAATCCAAGGGTTGCAACAAGGCGTTGCTGTCGTCACAGTCTGAACCAGCGAGTACGCCATCCGCTGGAGCATCGTCACCAAATCCATCATCATCGGCATCTGTCATGCATGCATCGGCAGAGTCGAGTTCTGCGGCTCCAGGGAAGGTTGTGGAATCTTGGTCGTCGCAGTCTCCATCACAGCCTGAAAATCCATCTCTGTCGAAATCGAAGGGACCCAATAACAGATTTTCATCAAAACAGTCTGTTCCGGCAACACCGCCTGGAGGAGCTACAATGTCTCCATAGCCATCGTTGTCTACATCGGTCATGCAGTCGGTCACGGATTCTAACTGAGCAGCACCAGGAAACGTGTTGATGTCATTGTCATTGCAGTCGCCATCGCAGGTTGAAAAGCCATCTCCATCGTTGTCAACGGGAAGAGCCAACGAGTTGTTGTCATCACAGTCTCCTTCGTTGGGCGTGTATCCATCGCCGTCTCGGTCTTTGTTTCCACCGCAGGCAACGGTTGCTGTGATGACAAAAAGCATTAGCGTCTTGGACAGTGACATCATGAGGGGCTCCTAAATGAAGTTTCATTATGAGTAATTTATCGCATCTGCATTCATTTTCCCACCCATTTGTGAGCCGAAAAGGCTATTCTCTCATTGAGAGTGTCTGATTGGCGTATGGTTTTACGTCGCTCAAGTATTGTGTACATTTAAACAGGGAGGCAAGTATGAGACAGAGTATGCTTTTATTGACAGGATTGGGGCTGATTTGGGCTTGCGGAGATGAAGGGGCAACACAGACCACTCAGGTCGCCGAAAAGAGTGCAACAGCAGTAGAGAATGTTGCACAGAAAGCGACTGCCCAGCAAAAGACTGGTGGGAATGGTGGAGTGTCAGACAAAGAACTCGCATTGTTGGAACCATTTTTGACCGATTTGAGAGAGGGCATCCGAGAGTTTAAACCAAATAGCGTTGGCGTGTGCAAAGGGCAAAGCAAAAGTTGTGATGAGTTTGTAGGGTTGGATGCGGGTGAACTTGCTGACGGAAAGTACATGATTCGTGGAGATTTTCAAGCGCCAAAATTGAGTCCTGACGGTGGTTGGACCATCAAGTTTGAGGTGGATTGTGAAATCACCAAGACATCAAACAATTCCACAAGCAAAACCTCAAAGACCTATTCGAAGGAATATACGGTCAAGCATGTACAAAGAACAGAATACGGGTATCGCTTGTCACCACTATACAAGATAGAAAGTCCGTCAAGCTTGGGAGAGCAAAATTGTGCTTGGAGCATCACCGGTCAAAACTTGGACGCGCCCGTTGTCTGGAAAGGAAGTTATACGATTCCAGCGAAACAGTGACGGTTTACAGTTGGAAATTTTGACCTCGACATTGAGTCTCTAGTTCAAAGATTTGTCGCTGCACCTGTTGCCATGTGTGGCTTGTCTGATTGGACGGCGATGGAATGGGTGCAGTAAAATCTAGGAAAGGAGCTTGTACAAGAGCCTGTTCAATCGGTATAGAAGGGTAGTGATTGTCCCGAAGATGATGAATCCACCGCATGGTTTGAAAGCAATCAAAGAAGACAAAGCGTCGTCGAATCCTTTGCTTTTCGGGACAAGGTTGCTGAATGGCTTTCTTGAATTTTTTGAAGTATGGATAATCTGGAACGAGTGCAGTCAATTCATCGATGAGCGTGGCGTCAGAAGCCAAACGCATCACTGAAATCCATTTGTGCAATAAGACAAAAATCTGTGGGTCATACAGTCGATACTGAAGATTGTCGTCGGCGATGCTCTGCATTCCTTGTCCTGTGCCAAAGGGAACCCGATCACTGGGACGACCTCGTATGGTCAAGGTTTTGGTTGCCGAGTAATGAATGGGGGCAACTTTGACCGCTTTGTTGAGAAGGTAAAAGTCTTCAGCAGCCTGTCGTTTGGGAAATCCGTAGATTTTCTGAAATGTGGTTGCGTGAATTGCGATACACGAACCGATGGTTGGAAAAGCGATGGGAGACTGTGCCCATTGAAGACCCAGTGTGTAATAGCGCAATCCAATCTCGTACAAAGAGAGTTCCAAGGGCGCAGGACTGTGGCAATAGCCCATGAGTTCAACGCCTTCTTTCAAGGAGGGGGCATCGAGATAATTTGGGGGCAGACGAACGTCTCCATCGGTACACCACATCCAAGGGCAGGTCACAATTTTGGCTTTCATCAGCAAAACGGCCATTTCCCCCAGCATGTGTCTTGCTAGACCGACGCCTTCAGTATGAGGGAACAGTCTAGGACTGTGGCTGTAATCCATCAGCAAAATGGAAATCGATTTGTATTGAATCAGATGATTGTGCCCGTCTGAGTGATGTGGGAACGATAGAAGCCACGCATGAAGTTGCTGATTGCTTTCCAATACCGAATTCGACGAATCCACTCGGCAATTGTTGTGAACGATGACCAGCGCGGAATGGGGTAGATCGGCTGTATCTTCAAGTACTTGTGGGAGATATTGAAACTCATCATAGGTCGGTATGCAAATGACTCGGTCATATTTCTTGAATGGCAAATTGGGAATTGAATTTACAGACAGTGTCATTGTACAGCTTCAGTGAAGGGCTGGGCGAAAAGGGAGTTGGCGAACAATTTCTCCCTCAGCCTCAAGGAGTTCTTCGTAGCGTGAGGCCCATTGTTCTTTTGGAAAGAGGTCTTTCAACAGTTGTGTGCCGACGATGTGGTGTTGAGACTCGGAACGAACCAAATCCGTGTAGAAATCTCTCAAAGAACCATCTGGTAGTGCATTGGCAAGCAAATGAAAACGCTCACAGCCTCGTCCTTCTACAATGCTAAATAGCAATAACCGATCGATGAGTCTTTCATCTCCTTCCCATCGAGTCAATTTGATCAACGCGTTGATGTAGGGGTCTTTGACATCTTTGCCAAACTGCAAACCACGTTGATAGACGATGTCGGTCATTTGAACGAAATGTTCCATTTCTTCTTGTGCCACACGAACCATGGTTTGGACAAGTTTGGGGTGATTGGGGTATCGGACTGAGAAGGACACTGCATTGGCTGAGGCTTTGCGCTCACAAGCTGCGTGATCGAGTAGAAACGTGTCGAAATCATTAAAAACGGTGTCAACCCATTCTTGGGGTGTGTCGTATCGTAAGTTGAACATGGAAACCTCCGAGCCATTATGTAGTGTTTAATGAACTCGGAGGCAACTGAAGTTTACAACATGCAGACAATTCTTCTTTGCTTAAAAATAGTGTGCGAGCATGATTTTGAAAGAGGGGGCAAAGGCCATACTTGTGCTGATGGATTCAGTACTGACACCTTGGCTAGAGGACGTTTGGTAAACTGGAGTAGTGACATCAAAGCCGGCTGACCATCGAGGAGCAAAGAAACTTTCCATCCCCAGTCCCAAGTTTGCCGCTGTTGAAGAACCAGACAATGTGGTTTTGCCAGACTGTCCTTCAATGGACGTTTCTGAACTGAACTCAGCGTAGCCAATACCCGCAATGGCGTTCAGGTCCGTATTTCCATGGCGTCCCACTCGATAGCGCATGGCTAAGCCACCACCAAGGGTGCTCAAATCGGTATTAGAGGTGCTACTGGTGGACAGACTGGGGTCTGTTGCGTCTACAGTGGTTGTCGTTTCTGAGGTGGACATTTGCATCATGTTGACCATTGGTTCCAGCGTGAAATTTGGATTGACCCGAATGCGTAAGATGAATGTGTCCAGTTGTTCTGAGGGGACGCTCATCCCAACACCAAAACCGAGACCTGCTCTGTTGGGGTCGGGGCGATGGTTTGCTGGCTTGAAGATTTTCCCTTTCCCTTTTGGTTTTGCAGAGGCCGTGTTGAGGCTGAGCAGTGAAATGCTCAATAAGCAAAAGATTTTGGTGACGTTCATTCTGTCCTCCGTTGTTGACGTGTCAATATTAAATATTCAACATCTGTACTCTATTGTCAAGAACAATTTGAATCTGTTGTTCATTCCTTATTTTCAGTCACATATTCTTCGGTTAGAGTTATTTTAGCAAATTATACCTTGCTTTTGGAGACATTATGCTATTCAATCTACTTAGTCTACTCGGATGTACAGGGGACAAAGTATCCAATCCTGAACCAGACAGTTTTGATACCGCAAATCCATATGTGGATTTTGAGTCCTGTGGCTCTCTGGATGAACTCACGTCACAAGCAGATCTCAGTGCGATTGACTTGGGTACCTTTCAAGTGTCTTTGGATCAGGGCTTTCAACTTTCTTTGAGCGACGCCATTGCTTTTGACGGGGGGAGTGACTGGCTTTCATTTCAGTCTGTTGAACGCTCTGTAGAAGAGTACCAGGGTTCGTTTACAATCGACCACAGTATCTCTCAGGCTTGTTCACAGTTTTCAATACAAGAAGTGCTTGGTGCAGAAGGGCATTTGCATTTGGTTGCTTCTTTTGAAGACGAAGGGTGTACTGGAACAACGGTGACGGTGGATGTCTGTGAGGTCACCGACGTCAAACTGACGATGAAGATTGATATAGAGTCCGATTTGATGGGGCAACATCAAGTCATTTTGCGCCAACAAAGTACGGAAGATGAAAAGGTGTTTGGACTCGGAGAGCAGTTTCCACATCAGACCTTGAATCTGAAAGGGCGAAGCATTCCCGTATTGGCGGAAGAAGGAGGGGTTGGGCGTGGTCATCCTGAAGTAACGCCCCTCATCAATCAATTTTCAAATGGTTCTGGGGGTGATGAAAATAGTACGTATTTTGCCATGCCATTTTACATGACCGATTCGAATCAAGGGTTCTATTTGCACAACACTGAATATGTTGAATTTGATTTTCAGGATACCGTGACTGAAATTCGTCTCGATTCGGATTCATTGACGGCAACAATGATTGTTGAAGACTCACCGCTGGATGTGTTGACTGAGTTTACGGACTATGCTGGTCGTATGCCTGAACCGCCTACGTGGGTAGACAACGGAGCCATCGTCGCACTGGCCAGACCGTTGGATGAGGGGCAAGGGTACATTGATGGTTTGTTGGCAGAGGGAGTCGAGATTGCAGGCGTGTGGAACCAAACGTGGTCAGGCGTCAACCGTACCTTCATTGGTGAACAAGTGCTGTGGAATTGGGTCCAAGGAGAGTTTGATCATCCAGATTGGAGCGATTGGGTAGCGGGCTTGAATGCCAACAATATTGAAGTTCTGTGCTATGTCAATCCGATGTTTTTGGATGTAACGGGGCATGAAAGCAATCCGCGTCGAAACTTGTATCAAGAAGGTGTTGAAGGGGGATATTTTGTATTGGATGAAAATGGTGGTGTGTTGAAATTGCCTGTCACGGCTTTCGAGGTGGCATTGCTCGACCTTACAAACCCAGCAGCCCGAACGTGGATGCGTACCGTGATTCGAGAAGAAATGGTGGAGAATGCTGGGTGTAAAGGATGGATGGTTGACTTTGCAGAAGCGCTTCCCTTTGAGGCTGAACTCTATGATGAGACACCAGCCGACGTCTACCACAACCAGTACCCAGTCGATTGGATGAAACTCAACCGAACTGCCATTCGAGAAGCCGGTCTCAGTGGGGAAATCTTGACCTACAATCGAGCAGGGTACACTCAAACGCTCCGTCATTCTCTGATGGTGTGGGAAGGGGACCAACTCACAACTTGGGATGCTTACGATGGATTTCGCTCTGCCATTCGTGGGTTGATCAACGGTGGATTGTCTGGGATTGCTCTAAACCATTCGGACATTGGGGGATACACCTCAATTATGCAACTGGGCGATGGATACGATCGCGAGAAACAACTCTTTATGCGATGGGCTGAAATGTCGGCATTCACCAGTTTGATGCGGACGCATGAAGGGAATCAACCGACTGCCAATGTTCAAGTGTATTCAAGCAACAACGTCATGTCGCATTTTGCAAGAATGACCAAACTGTATACTGCACTCAAAGACTATCGAAGAATGTTGTTTATCGAGGCCTCAACGCTGGGCTATCCTGTGGTTCGACACATGTGGTTGCACCATCCTGAAGACCCAAAGGTGTTCGAGCATGAATTGCAGTTTCTGTTGGGGGCCGATATTTTGGTTGCTCCCCATTTGGAGCAGTGCTTGATTTCTACTTGTACCTTTGAACAGGATGTCTATTTGCCTGAATTTTCAGAACCTGCTGATGTTTGGGTTCACTTGTGGAGTGGAGAGACCCATTCTGGTGGGCAGACTGTTTCTGTCAATGCTCCCATAGGCTATCCGGCAGTGTTTTATCGAGAAGGCTCTGACGATGCCGCACAGGTGCTAGAACAGATGCGAAGTGCAGGTTTGGATGTGCATCCATAAAAGATGTTCATTTGGAACTCTCGCTGTTTTGAGACCATAAAATACAAAACAAAAAGGCATCCAACGGATGCCTTTCGCCAAAACGGTTTCAGGTGTTTATGGGTTTACGAAGTAATAAACAGCGCCCTCAGCGTTTCCGTTTCCACTTTCCCACAGAGGTTCTGAAACGAAAATATCGTCTTTCCCATCGCCATTCATGTCACCAGTGAGAATGTCCGAACCAAAGAAGAAATTGTCACCTGTCGCAATTCTACCTTCGGCATCTCCTTGATTCAATGTTGCTCCGTTGGTCAATGAAGCCCCTGAGTAGATGTAAATTCGCCCACCGTTTCCACCGTCGTTTCTATCGTAGACCAAAGAGATGTCTCGGTACATGTCTTCTGGGTTTTCCATATCTGGTGCACCGACCAACAGATCCATTTTTCCATCAGCATTTAGGTCCGCGGTACCCAGTGAATACCCAAAACTTCGGTCTCCATCAATGATCAAGTCGGCATCGCTGGTCGCATCCAATACACCAGACAGACTGTCCATGTTGAGGTAAATGTAGACTTTGTTTTCTGCAGGAGAACCCACTGCTAAGTCCATCGAACCATCTCCATCAAAGTCGGCGATTTGTGGCGTGGCATTCCAACCAAACCACGCTTCCGTTGTCGAAGAACAAATCATGGCGCCATTGATGGCGGATGTGAAGATGCTACCTGTATAGGCAGTTGTATTGAGGGTGATGCCGTCAAAGTTGTCCAAAGTGAATCCACCGTAGCCACGAATGAAGAAGACGCATCCGCTGGAATCCGCGACTTCGGAAGAACCAGGAGCCGTGATCACCATATCGTCGTCGCCATCGCCATCGATGTCGGCACCGTTGATGGCCATACCCAAGTACTCAAATCCATCGGAGCCCTCAATGTATGCATCATGGCTGTTTTGAACGTCTATGTCTCCAGTCCAAGTACCGTTGTCTACATTGCTACCATCATACAAACCGATGGCACTGGCGCCACAGTCCTCAGAGCAACGACTGCTGTCTGGATCGGCGGTCAGTCGCAAACCTTGCCAAGACTGGGATACGCGTGTGCCGTTGAAGTCAGTGAAGATGACGTCATCAAATCCATCTCCATTGAAATCAAATTGATTGTAGATTCGAGTTCCCGAGTATCCTGACAGGGAATTGGAGAAGGTGATGGTGGCGTTGTCTCCCAAGTCTTCTTCGGTTGCCATTTGTGTGTAATCCAAATAGAGAGCACCGGCGATGGCATAGGAACTGTCGGTATCATTCAACACATCTGTTCCCGTCAACGCAACATCTACAGTTCCATCAGCATTGTTATCCCCGAAGTTACGGGGAATAGAGGACAACCAATTGTAATCATGCCCAAATACCGATTTGTCAGCAAAGGTTACGATTTCATCTTCCCACGTGGCGGAACTGTCCCATGTTCGAGCTGTGTTGTTGGTGAAAAATACTACTCCACTGTATGATGAGTCGTAGAACGTACCACCCACAGCGATGTCCAACGCACCGTCGCCATCAATATCGGTAACGTTGAGTGCATGATCAAAGCCAATGGCATCGGAATCACCATCTCCTTGCATGCGACCCGTGTAACTATTGCGGTTGATGTAATCGGGCGTTCCATCACAGTCGTTGTCTAAGAAGTCCCAATACACCTCTGTAGCACCAGGATAGACATTGGCATTGGCATCGTCGCAGTCACCTGCACAGACAGAGACACCGTCGCCATCCACATCAGTCGGAATCGAAGTGGCATCAGTGTCGACACAGTCTCCACCACCCACAAAGTCATCAACGCCGTCTCCGTCCAGATCGCATGAAGATTCAGTGGTGCCGTCTCCATCACAATCTACGGCGTCCACATTGAATCCATCGCCATCTTGGTCATATTCTGTATTGGCATTGCAGTCTTGATCGATGCCGTCATACCAGACTTCAGTAGCACCTGGATAAATATTGGCGTTGGTGTCATCGCAGTCCAATGCATTGCTTGAGTACGGGTTGCCATTCCCGTCCACTGGGGCTGTACACTCCGTTGTTGGTGGAATGATCGTCGAACCGTATCCATCTTGATCGATGTCCAAATACCAGTCCTGTAAAGCACCAATGTTTGGATCATTGTCATCACAATCTTCATCGGTTGGAAAGCCGTCGCCATCCACATCGTTGTTTGCGTCTCCATCGATACAATCATTGTCGATGCCATCATTCGCGATCTCTTGAGCGTCTGGGTTGACCAATGGATCTGCATCATCACAGTCACCGCCATTCTCTGTAAATCCATCTCCATCGTCGTCGACGTCGTTTGGATCAACACTTGTGTCTCCCGTATCCACAGGGTCGGTATCTCCTGTATCCACAGGATCGGTATCGCCTGTGTCGACTGGGTTTGTATCCCCAGTATCCACAGGATCGGTGTCGCCAGTATCTACAGGGTCTGTATCGCCTGTGTCAACAATGATACCGGTGTCATCAATATTCGTGTCGTCGGTGTCTTCAATCTCCGCAGTGTCCAGTTGAGCTGTGTCTTCTGTGATGTCACCATTTTCTTCATCCAGTTTGACACTGGCATTGCGACAAGCAAAAGAGGTAGACAAAATTAGCAATAAGGGAAAGTTGGATTTCATGTTGTCTCCATGAGAAGTGTATATTTAAAATATACTGTTAAACGATATCCAATACAAGATCCTACTCAATTTCTACGCACTTTTTGTCGTGGTGGCTGTCATCGACAGACGATAAATGATATTCACCTACATGTTCTTTATATTTGTTTCTCTCATGGGGTGTCAGACACCCACGCCTCCAGATTTGGATTTGGTCGTCCAACAGTTCAAGGTGGTTCATCCAACCGTCTATTCTATTTACGGTGAGCCACGTTCCGAGTACGACCTCCACGATTTGTTGTCCAATGTCTTTGTTGGGGGTAAGTTGACTCAAGAGTATGTTGAACACTTCACGACATTGCACCATATGGAGAAGGAAGAAACCTCCATTGATGTTAAACAAGTCGATTACAACGACATTACAGTGTTGGATTTTGACTTTGGGTTGGTCAAACTGGATGTGGACTGGTCTGTTGGGGGCGTGGTGACGCATCAAGGACACAAGCATACGCGGGTGAATCGCTATCATGCGGTCTACACATTGCTTGAAGTATCTGACGGTTGGCGGGTTTCTGACGTTAAAATGCGCAACGCTGAACGCATACGCAGAGCCACGGATGAAGATATATTGAATGGCGTAGATGCTGGAGGAGGGTATTTAGACCCAATGGACCTTTTAGAAGCGGGGATGTTTGAACTTCCAAGTGCGAAGGGTGAAGGCATTAAACCCGAAAAAGGAGAAGAATAGATGTCGGCAATTGTATCTGTTCAAGGCGTTCGATTTGCGTACCCATCTAGAAAGAACTCTCCAACTTTTGAACTGTCGGTTCCTGATTTTGAGTTGGGGGCTGGTGAACAATGGATGTTGGTGGGTCCTTCGGGGTCTGGAAAGTCTACTGTGTTAAATTTGATTGCGGGTGAATTGCTTCCTCAACAAGGACGCATAGAAGTGCTTGGACAGTCAATCCAAACGTTGGATTACAGCGCACGTCAGGCTTTTCGGATAGCGCACATTGGGTATGTCTTTCAAGATTTTCCCTTGGTCCCTTATTTGAATGCCCTTCAAAATGTTGTTTTCCCTTACCGTGTCAATCCAGCGCTCTTGTTGGAACAGACGGTTTTTGAGCGGGCATCAACCTTGTTGGAACAACTGGGGCTGGGGGCAAAAGGGGCTAGAATGCCCAATGAACTCTCTCAAGGAGAACGTCAACGGGTCGCCATTGCGCGCGCATTGATTACAAATCCCGAACTAATATTGGCAGATGAACCGACAGCAGGGTTGGACATAGACCGCTCACATTCAGTCATGTCTCTGCTAGAATCTTTGGCGACTGAGCGTCAGGTGGGACTGTTGGTGGTGTCACATGAACCCCAAATCGTTCAGCGATTCGAGAATGTTTTGCGATTGGAGGGGCAATGAAACACGCAGTTTTTCTGGCATACCATTATTTGCTGTCCACCAAGTTTCGCTTTGGCGTATTGGTACTTTGTACTGCCATTGCTTTGTCTCTACCCATTAACACGGCAGTTGCAGTCAAACTTCTCTCTGCAAAGTTGACAGAGCGCGGAGAGAATACACCCATTTTGGTTGGGAAAAAGGGAAACGAGTTTGCGTTGACGATGAATGCTTTGTATTTTCGAGGTACCGTCAAAGAAACGACTGAAATGTCTGTCTTTCATTCTCTAGCTGACACCTACGAAGGAATGGTATTGCCTCTGTATATTTCGCATTCAGCCTCTCAAACACCGATTGTCGGGTCAAACATTGACTACTTTGATGCCAGAGGTCTCACCCTTTCTCAAGGGCGCACCTTCACAGGGCTTGGTGAGGTTGTGATGGGGGCTCAAGCAGCACAGGACTTCAATCTATTTGTTGGTGACACCATTCGATCTGACCTTCAAAACCTGTACAATTTGGCAGGGTCGTACCCGATGTCTTTAACGGTTGTTGGAATATTGGAACCCACAGGCACCGCGGACGATGCAATCGTCTTGGCCGATCTCAAAACGGTGTGGGCACTCGACGGCTTGTTGCATGGTCATGAAGAAGTGACGTCGAACAACGCGTTGAATGGTGCTTCAACAGAAGAAAATCTTGAAGCCACGGCAGCCATATTCATGTTTGCAGAACTGACAGAAAAGAACCGAGACAGTTTTCATTTGCACGGGGGCGAAGAAGCGATGCCTTTGAGTTCGGTGGCTGTTTTTCCAACAGATCAACCCGAACAAGATGTTTTGTTGGGGCGACTGGCGTTGTCCGATTCTTTACAAGCGATTCAACCCATCGAAGTCGTAGACGACATCCTCTCAATCGTTCTCAAACTTCAGCAGGGGTTGTCTGTGTACTTTGGAATGCTCTTGGTCAGTACCTCGTTCTTTTATGTGCTGGTGGTGCATCTGTCGTTGCAATTGCGGCGAGGGGAACTCACATTGATTCGTCGAATTGGTGGCTCCAAGAAGACAATGCGTCGATTGATAATTGCAGAGACTGCCATTGTGACCATGACATCCTTGGTTGTCACAGGACTCTTGTCCTTTTCTTTTGTCTGGTTGATAAAATTGGGACTCAATCAAATCGGTGGTTGGTAGGCAACTTTTTCAAAACTGAATATGTACTGTCATGGTTTCAAAATTTTGTGGTTGAAACAAGGAGCATAGAATGGACATTTTTACGTTGGAAAACATATTTAACTTGGGCGTTCTGATTTTTTTGCAGGCTGTCCTTGGATTTGACAATTTGCTCTATATTTCTTTGGAATCTCAGCGTGCACCTGAAGATCAACAAGCCTCTGTCCGCAAGAAGGGTATTCTCATCGCGATAGTGTTGCGTGTCGTACTGTTGTTCGTCATCATTCAACTATTGAGTGCATTGGACACCCCATTCTTTTCTCTGCACAACAGCGTAATTGAAGGTGAATTCACTTTTTCGACCTTGGTATTTTTGCTTGGTGGTGGCTTTATTATGTACACCGCAGTGAAGGAAATCTCTCATATGCTGAGTATACACGACTTGGAAGAAGGGGTTCAGAAAGGGGAACGTGCCAGCGTCAATGTGGTCATTTTCAAAATTGTGTTGATGAACCTTGTATTCAGTTTCGATTCAATTTTGTCAGCATTGGCGATCACCGATGTGTTTGCCGTGTTGGCAGTCGCAATTGTGGTCTCTGGTCTGGGTATGTTGTTCTTGGCTGATGCCGTGTCCACATTTTTGGCCAAAAATCGACAATATGAAGTGCTGGGGATGTTCATTTTGTTGATTGTTGGGGTTGTTTTGCTTGGAGAGGGCGGTCATGAAGCCCATTTGTCATTCTTTGGATATCACGTTGAACCGATGTCCAAGGCAACCTTCTATTTCTCTTTGGCGGTGTTGGTTTTGGTAGACATGGCTCAGGCTCGATATCAGAAAAAGTTGAGTGTAGCTCGAGAACACCAAGGTGCTTCTCACACGCCCATTCTTGAAGGTGAACAATGAACTTTCTGTGGCTGATGCTGGCCTGTCAACCCAAGGCTGTCGCACCAGAAGGCCCTTTGGCTACAATTCCTCAAGTTCCAGCGCCACAGGCGTCGTGGTATACGGTTCAGACAGATACGCCAAAAGACTTTCTCGTTGCCCAAATGGCGCGAGACTTTTCTTGGTCAGAAGCCCTGTCGGGCGCGGCCGCAGAGGTGGCACTGAAGGTTGTTGACCGACCGATTCGATTACAAGACGCTCAATGGGCGGCTGTGCGAGCAGGGTATCCCTTCACCGTATCCAACGTGATTGTTGGAGACGTCGAGATTGATCAGTTTCCCAAAGATTTGCGCGGGTTGCTGTTGAAGCAAAAGCACAACCATCTTGGGATTGTCCGTGTTCGGAAAGGAACTTTGGATCGCTGGGTTGTGTTGGTGGCTCAACAGGGGAATCTTACAAATGATTTCCCACGAGAAGTGGAACTGGATGAAGAGGTCACCGTTGAAGGTCGTGGAACGTTTCGATTGTTGACGCCTGAGGGTACAGTCTCGACTGGGGCATTGCCTCTGACCAAACGTTTTTCGCAACCTGGGGAGTGGTGGCTTGAATTGGATTCTTCTCCTTCTGTGTCCATTCCACTTTATGTGGATGAGGGTACGCCTGTTCATCCATTGTTCGTCACGGAAGATGTGGGATTGGAAATTGAAGAACCAGACCGCATGGAAGAAGACGCCTTTATTTTGCTTGAAGAAATGAGAGAGCGAAAAGGAATGGTTTCTGTTTTTGAGGAAAGTCAGTTGCTGACTTCCTTTGCAGATTCAGCGCTCAAAGAGGTGCTCTCTGGAAATTGGAATCATGAAGCCAACATTGACTTGCTTCGAAAAGTTGGATTTGTTGGCGGTCCTGTCTATCAGGTTATTTGTGAAGGCTCGACGGTGTATGCCTGTTTGGATGGTTTGAGTTGGACATTGAATGGGCGTCAAGCGTTCTTGGACCCAGATATTCGCTCCATTGGAATGGCATTACATGTCCAAACGAACGGTGTGGTCATGGTGATCAACCTGTCATCCATCTAAGAGTTCCTATGACAGCATCCTTCCTTTCAGTGTCCTTGTTTGGATTTCTCGCCTGTAAACCGGTCCAACCATCCAGTACATCCGCGGGGCAGTCAGCCATGCAATTGGTTGAATATGACCCAGATTTGAATGTGGAATCTTCAACCAAGGCAGTTCTTGAACGGCTTCCCAATGCGACATTGGATCAGTCTCTTCAGGAGACCACTCAACTGTTGATCGCTGCGAGTCGAGACCCGATGGCACCTCTCTCGGTTCAATCCATGTTGAATGCGGAAAAGGCAACTGGGTATCCAGGACAGGCACACTTTTTGAAAGTGATGAACGGTGGTGCATTTCCGTATGACAGCATTGCGCACTTGCGTGAGAAAGGACCCGTGGACATCGGGTGGTCTTCTCGGAAGTTTGGAGATGGGAAGGTGCTGTGGATCGTTGGATGGGCAAAGCATGTACTGGAGATAGACCCATTGCCGTTGACAATCCCTTTGGATGGCGTCGTTCCGTTGCGGATTGGAGATTTCGATGCAGACAGGGCCTTGCTTTACATTGCTTCTCCAGACAGACCCGTAGATCGAATAGAATTGTTGCCAGGAGCCCATCGATGGATACAGGACTTTCACGTGCCGGGGGAATATCGTATGGAAGTGCTGTTGCAGGATACGGAAGGTGCTGAACAATACAATGAGATTGCTTTGTTGTTCAGTGTCTATGTTGACAGCGCACCCCCCGTGGTCGGTTCCACGTCTGTACGTCTTGAAGAACCCAATCCAATGCGGGCAGAGGAAAAATTGTTTGTGGCGGTCAATGAATTGAGACGGCAACGAGGGCTGCACCCACTCAAAGCTTTTCCCTTGTTTACCCCTTTGGCAAGAGAGCATTCGGCCTTGATGGCCTCTACAAAGACGGTTCAGCATCGCATTTCTGGAGTGACAGACGGTGTGCCCAGCAAGGCCGCCAAACTGGCCCATCCAAGAGCCAATCACTTTCAGAACGTAGCAGCTGCCCTTACAGCCGATGAGGCTCTTGCGCTGGCCAAAGATTCACCGGGTCATTTTCAAGTATTTTTGTGTGAAACCTGTACCCACATGAGTGTGGGGGTGGCATTAGAGCCAACATTGCGACCGAATCCTCGACTCTATGTGACTTGGGAAGTCTTGGAGTTCCCTCGTGGAGAACCCCAAGCCATCGAGAAACTCAATCGAGATTTCTAGTCTATTGAACTTGCCAGTCTGCCGGCAACTCAATGTGGTACACGAGTTCCACACGTTCTTTTTGTGCTGCTTTCAAGTCCATATTCCACACGATAAACCCTTTGTACTCATCGAACGTGTAGGTTCCTGTTGTGGCTTCTCTATCCAAGCCCACTGCGATGTCTTCATTTTTTGACAGGGGGATGGCTTCTCGAATCTCAATGGATTCTATACCTGCTGAATTATTTTGAATTGAAATGGCATAGGCGCGTTGTAATTGCTGTGACTTACCCAGCATTTTGCGATCACGCTTTTCTTGAACCGTTTGTCGCTCGACCTTCAAATGAGGCAGAGTGCCCAAAGAAATCTCCATTTTTTCACCTGAAGACACCGTTGGATGAATGTGGTCTCCAACGTACACACCATTTTTATACAAGTGCATGGAGCCTCCGAGCAATCCATAGGCTGTTGGATTGTTGAAGGTCACCGTTTCAAATACATACGGTGTGGCACGGGGAATGGATATGTTTGAAATGGTTGCATCGGTTTGAATGTGATCGACGGGCACCCAGTGTGCTTGGCCATTGCTGGCAATATTACTGCGGTGTGGAAGGGTTAATTGCATCGATTGTCCATTGTCATCAATGCTGACGTTGGTGGCGGTTTGACTTGAATAGCCTGCATTGGAAAGAGAGGAGCGGTCTTCCATGCTTTGTACCATCACTTTTTGTTCTTCATTTGGAGCGCCGTTGACCCAAATGGGTGCAGGATACAACGCATGGGCTCCGAGGTTGGGTTTTGCAGTACTCAAAGTGATTTTGGCATTGTTCCAGTCTTCTCCTGTTGCCTGTCGAAGCTGAGCCGAGACTTGCAGTTTGACCGACATGTCCCCATCCCTGTGTTCAACAAAGAGATCGCTTTCTGGAGTCCAACTCGCAGACGGTACGACATAGTGGAGATTTGTATTGACTGTAGTGTTGCCTTTGCACTGTAGAAGAACAGTTGCATCGATGCTTTGTTGGGTTGGTTGTACATTGAGCATTCCCAATTGTCGATCAATGAGCGCAACGTCCCTTTGGATGTCACTCAATTTCAGTTGTGTATTGTGCATCTCTTCTTGAATTCGCAACTTGTCTGTTCGGAATCGATCTAGGCCTGTGGTCCATTTGCTACGCAGGTCTTTGTTGGCCTTGAGCTCGGTGTGTAGACTGGCCAGAAATTGCTCTTCAAATGCCTGAATGGTCTGTAATTCTTTGTTGCTGAGGGCATAGGCGTCGTTTTCTTGTCGCTGTTTGAGCAACAATGCATCTTTTTCTTTGAGGAGGGAACTCACTCTCTCATTGCTGTTTTCTTTCGTTGCTTTTGTGGTGTGTCGTACCCCAATCACCTTGCTGGAACCGTTGGTGTCTGCCCGCAGAGTCTTGATGTCTGTCGTGTACGGAAGGTTGGCAAAGGTAATTGTGCTACTGCCGTTGATACATTGTCCTGTGCTTTTGCGGGTGACTTCTGCGCGGTCGGTGAAAACCAGAACAGAGTCAATGCTGTCGGCGAAAGCCATATGTGCGATGGTCATCCAAATCATTTTTAGTTCCCCCAAAGTTTCCAGCCGGATGGTCTGGTGATTGAATAGGTCAGTTCGATTGTTTCAGTTTGTCCAGCTGGGATTTCTAAGTCCCAGTGAAGAATTCCTTGGTTGTTTTTTTCCTGTTTGTATGGATGGGATGCCGTTAACGACTCAATGGTGATCGCATCGTTTTGGGTTATTGGCAATTGATCTAGAATTCGAATGGCAATTGGTCTTTTTTTGTAGTTGCCAACTTCTATTTTGACGGTGTAGTCGGTGATGTCTTGTTGTTTTAGCAATCCTTCTTTTCGCTGCATCGGGGTGATGTTGCGTTTGATTCGAATGCTTTCATCTGCGCCCAATGGCAGCTCCAATAGTCCACCGGCCTTTGTTGTCGCTAGGGTGCTTTGTACGGTGAAGTGGCCGTTTAAGAAAATGCTGGCATTGCCTTGTAAAATGGCTTGCTCATTGGTGTTGGTAACAGTGCCTTTCAAATAGGCACGTTCTTCCAACGACGGGGTAGCCTCATAGAAGGAAATCGTTTTGTGTTCGGTGCTCTCTAGAGGGATTCGATGTTGCTGTCCATCACTCGGTACATCAAATTGACCGATGGAATTCCATTTGAGATTTAGGCTATCTTGAGTCGGAATGTTAAACCTGTCGTTGTGTACCCGGATTGGTGCATAGAGGTTGGAAGCCTCCAGCGCCAAAGGGATGTTTGCCAGAGAACCTGTACTGACCTTCGCAGCCTTAGCCATTTCTGGTCTTTTGGATCGTTGTGACATTCCTGACAGCGTTGCAATACTGCGCGATTGAACGCTTTCGACGGTGGCACTGTCCATCATGTCTTCTGCGAACATATACTGGGGCGCCATTTCCTCTTCGTATTCTCTTTGGGCTGGTGGTGCTTCGGCATATCCCAGGGCACCATAGGCTGTGTTGCCATAGGCACCTCCTGAGACCCCTTGAACAATGCTTGAGTCTACTCTGCCAAGGCTGTACACCCCAGATTGCTCAGTCGATTGCGGAAGTATGTTATTCAGGCGAGCAGTGAGTTGTGTGAGGTGACTTTTCTCGCTTGCATATTGTTCACGATTTGCAACGGTGTCGAGTTCTGATTTCGAAACTTGACTGGAAAAGGGTGGGTACAACGGTTGTTGCGTTCTTGAGTTTGCGGCTCTTGCCATCGGAATGTATTCATTCCGTTCTCCCAGTGTCCACGTCAACATGGTTGGGAGAGAACGGTAATGTTGGCGATTGGAGGTGGCGAATTCCAATTCAACACCTTCCCAATTTTCTCCACTGCTTTGCACCACGAGCGCTGCAGCCTCAATCCTTGCGGTATCGGTTTCAGAGTCGTAATGAACATCGTAGGTTGGGGTCCATCGTGCACCATTGATGGTATATTCAAGGTTGAATTTGACCGTTCGACCTGCATTTGAATCAATGACGGCAACGACTTCATAACTGCTTTTGCTTAGGCTCCCTTGCAAGTAGGGTTGGGCTTTACGTTGCAGTTCCATAAACTTTTTGCGTTCTTCCTTAAGTTGCTGGTCTATGGTGAAGAGTTCACTTTGTGCGCGTTCCATTTGAGAGCGAATGAAGCGCCAGTTCTGTCGCCAGATTTGCAAGTTGTACTGCGCGATGTTGTTTGTGTAGTCATCTCCACTCAGACTGGCTGGGGTCAATTGCTGTAAGCGCGTAATTTCTGCTTGGAACAGAGAGCGTTGCAACTGCAATTTTTGGATGGCAACGTCCAATGTTTCTAATTTTTCGATGATGCCCTGAATTTCTTTGATTGGATACTCTTCAGTGTTCACCAGTCGCTTCTCCATTCTCAGCAGTGTGGCGTTTGGAACTTTCAATCGTAGAGAGTTTGGATCGATGGTGTTTGGAAGGTTTGGGAGAGTCAGGGTTGTTGTGCCCTTTGCGACATTCATTTTTCCAGAACGGTGTACAACCGCTCTATCTCCGTAAAGAACGACTGTATCGATGCTCGTTTCAACAGCTTCAGCAACGGCAACCGTATCGGGACTCAAGGTGACCTTTGGGACATCTGCCCCCAAGGGTCTAAGCAGCAAGAGGTGTAAAAGGATTGGAATCATATAGGTTGTCTCCGTAATTGTGTGGTTACATTGTCTGAACGATATTGGACCGTCAATCTTACAGTCTGTTTCAATTTTTCTGCACTTTCTTTCCAGTGTCCGAATTGACATCGTATGGTTCGTGTACAAATGTTATCCTAGACGTTGGAGGTACACATGTTTTTTGACCCTTTGTATTTATTGGTGATGGGCATTGGATTGATTTTGTCTTTGGGGGCTCAAGCTTGGGTGAAGTCTGCAACGAGTCGTTGGGACAAAGTTCCTTTGAAAGGAGGGATGACGGGCAAAGACATCGCTCAAGCAATTTTGCAGGCTCGTGGCGTCCGTGGTGTTCGCATCGAAATGGTCGCTGGTGTGTTGTCGGACCATTATGATCCCAGAACTCGAACCCTCCGATTGAGTCGTGGTGTTTACAGTGGACGTTCTGTGACTGCGGCTGGGATTGCTGCGCATGAGGTTGGTCATGCAATCCAAGATGCGGATAAATACGCTTTGATGAGTTTACGTCAAAACTTGGTACCCATTGCACGAATCGGCACGTCAATTGGGGTCTATATGGTCATGCTTGGTGCATTTATTTCAATGACGGTGGCCAAACTTGGTGTGTTGGTGTTCGGTGGCTTTGTGTTGTTTACAGTGATAACGTTGCCTGTGGAGATTGATGCGAGTATGCGGGCCCGTAGACTGTTGTTGGACAACGGTATCGTAACAGGAGAAGAAGCCCGTGGCGTGAGTGCAGTTCTTACTGCAGCCGCAGCGACGTATTTGGCTGCCGCCCTTCAAGCCATTTTGCAACTGCTGTATTTCGCTTTGAGAGCGGGGTTGTTGGGCGGTCGCGATGATTAGACAAAACTAAAGGAATGAACATGAAGCAATTTTTGAAATCACTGGTGCCACAATCCATCAAAGACAGCGTTGTCGGAAGTGTATACCGAGCAATTCGCCCAAAACAGTCAACGGCGAATAGACCAGAGTACACACCGGTAAACACTCAGACCTCTACGGAAAGTACAAAGGATGACACTGCGGACAATACAGGCCAAAACGAAAGTCAAGAGATGGAAGAGTTTGAAGTAGATGTACGTCCAAGACAATTGCAAGCTTGGCTCGATGACCATCAGGATTTCGATATTTTGGACATTCGTGAACCGTTTGAACTCCAGCAGGGTCATTTGGCAAAGAGCATTTTCGTACCAATGAATGACGTCCCCAATGAGTACCATCACCTCGCACTAACAAAGCCTATCGTCGTGGTTTGTGCAGCGGGGATGCGAAGTTGGAGTGTGGCTCAATATCTGCGCAATCAGGGTCTGGACAACGTGTGGTCTTTGGAAAATGGCTGGGCTGCTTGGAGTGATCACGGTCATGTGTCGCCCAGTCGCGGTCGTTTTGCGGTGGGAACAAAGGTCTCTGTTTCGAAGGACTCTTTGCGTGGGGAGGATGGAGAGCCATCGGTAGATTATGGCTACATTCACAATTGTCAGCAGGCTGATGGTGAAGTGCGCTATGCCGTTCAGTTTTGGAGCACAGAAGGGGTTCTCATCGCCAACAATATTCCAGAAGACGCTCTAAAACCATATGCTTAATTGCAATCTGTCGAGTTTTCTCTGAGAATCTGTGGTGCTTAATAGAAGTGAAATATGCAATGAGGCTTTTGTAGACACCATGGTTGTGGATGTTTTGTGTGATGTGGTGAAAGTTACCGATTGTGTCAGATAGAACCCAAAATGATTTGAAAAATGGTTTGTTGAAGGATAGAGGCTTGATTTTTCCCATTGTGGGAATATAGAAGACAACGAACCCTTAACTTGGAGTCTTTCATGGCCAATCCAAAAGCCGTTTTCAATACCTCAATGGGCAGTTTCACCGCTGAAATCTTCGAATCAGAGATGCCCATCACAGCATCCAATTTTATCAACCTTGTCAATTCAGGTTTTTACAATGGGTTGCATTTCCACCGCGTCATCAACAACTTCATGATTCAGTTTGGCTGTCCACATTCTAAGGACCCCAAATCTCCACGTTGTGGCACTGGCGATCCTGGATACAAGATTGAAGATGAGCACACTGCACGCATCTCAAACACACCGGGCACCTTGTCTATGGCCAATGCTGGTCCAAACTCTGGGGGCTCTCAGTTCTTCATCAACACCAAGAACAATGCATACTTGGATTGGTTCAACCCAACAACCCCCTATGCACACCCAGTGTTCGGCAAAGTGGTTGATGGTTTGGATGTGGTACAGGCCGTTCAGCAGGTGCCCACAGATCACCGCGACAATCCAAATACACCCGTGATGATGGAATCGATCGAAATCGTTCGATGACCATTTCGTTGCGTTGAATAGAGCCTGTATCTTCAATCGTTGGATATGGGCTTTTTGTTTTTAACAGAATAAAAAAGGGACCCAATACAGAGTCCCTTATACCTGTTTCAGCCCCTGCGTTATTCCGCTGGATAAAAGAGCACGTCTTGAATCTCATTGGTGGGATCGTTGAGATCGGTCACCCGAATGCCATAGTTGGAAATGCTGAACAAGTTGTCTTCAATGTAGATGTTGCGCCGTACATTGGCATACCACGCCCAATCATCACAGACATCCTCTTCGTAATAATCATAATTCAGCGAATATAGACATTGAGAGTCTTGAACGAGAGGGTAATGATCGACTTCCCCAACCATTGCAATTCCGTCAGTTGCATCAATGTCAAAAGAAACAGCCCCAGAGAAATAATCGTATTCCCACGAACCGTCACTGTGTTCTGTGTAATTGTAGCGATAGGCTGGAATGGTTAGCACATCTCTATGGTAGGTGAAGGCATGGTGTTCCCAAAGTGCTTCAGACCAACTCCAACCATCGTCTGGGTTGGTCAGTTCGTATTGAAATTTCAACTGTGGGTCTGTAAAGTCGGTGACGTCAAAGATGTTGACTGCCATCCCTGTCAACGTCCCATCGTCTAACCCAGCCATTCCGATGCTCAACAGATGGTCTCCATCCATTGGGTGTAAGTACGTCGAAAAGCCTGGAATGTGGAGTTCGCCAATAACCTGTGGATCCAAAGGATTGGTCAAATCAATGGTGAACAGGGGATCCGTCTGCTCAAATGTCACCACATAGCCTTTGTCTCCCATCATTCGACATGCCATGATTTGTTCTCCAGGAGCGATTCCGGTGATAGAACCAACTTCACGCAACAAGCCGTTGCCAACATCTTGCATCACAGTGACGTTGCTGCCGGCTTCTTCTTCGTCAGTGATTGAACCCCACCACCAATCGATTGAGGTAGAAGCAACCCTCAAATGTCCATCGTATTCACTCATGGCAAATTGATCATATATCCAGCCGTCTACTGACCCAGATGCTGCATATTCAGGCTCACTATCGGGATTGAGTTCGAATTTGTGGATGTGAGTATCCAGACTCATTGGTCCCCAGCCCCACCACCACCAGCGAGACGTTTGTGCGACATACAGATTCTCTTGAGATGCATAGATGGTCCAACCATTGGACATCAATCCAGTGGCGTCAACATTGTCATCTTCAATATCGACGTGAAACAAACTGAGCATGTTGTATTGAGAGACATTGCTTGGACGATACAGGTCATCACAGTCGTACATTGGCTCAAAAGCGTTGGAACCATTGCTGTCTTTCCATTGGGGCAGTAGTTCCGCAACATCCCAGTCAGCAACCATTTCTTCGACGAGTGGCTCTAAGATTTGTCTTGCTTGCTCTCGCTTGTTGTCCATGTCCGTTTCCAACTCGTCACCACTGAGATTCCAATCAACTTCTGGAAGGTTCAACGATTCATCCCACATGATGTCCCAAGCTTCTGAGGGCAAACTCAACCAATGATTCAACACAAAGTACATGTCACTGCCAATCATCCGAGCATCGGCTTGATAGCCATCGATTTGAATAACCCGTGTTTCAACGGGATTGCTGCGATCTGTGACATCAAAGAAAGTATACTGTGTTCCGTTGAAGCCATTGTCGTAAACTTGAGAGGCGACGACAACTTCATCCCCATTGAGAAAGAGTCCTTGAGCCCAGCCGTCGATTTCAACTGTGGAGACTTTTTCAGCATCTTCCACGGGCCATGAGTCCACAATGTGCAGTGCTCGATCTTGTGCAACATAAATGAATTGACCATCGGTTTTCACCAAATCGATTTCGTCCACGCCTTCTTCTTGATTGTTGGTGGTGGTATAGTCTGTGGGAGCAGATTCGCCACCACCAGCACTGTCATCTGCACCAGCTTCTGTGTCTTCTGCAAAGCCCCAGCCATAATAACTATAGCGATAGGATAGAGCCTGATTGAGAACGATCTCTGCCAAGTAATTTTGGGTATCTGAACAATCTTCAAAAGGAAGTAGGATGGGTTCGGCATTTTCAACTGTTAAGTCGGTGTCGTCTTTCTCAGCGCGGCAGGCTGAAAGGCTTAAAACAAGGCTGCTCAGTAAAAATAATTTGTTGGTCATTTGGAATACTCCGAAGAGGGGATGGGCTAAAATAAAAAAGAGACGATGGGTTTTCTAAACAAGAAAACCATGTGCCATTGAACGGTCTTTATTTAGAAAGAGGTATCAATGGTACATGGTGTTTTGCAAAAGCTGTGCCAACAAATGGCAAGTATTTATCTCCTTGTTGATGGAGGAGATGAACAATGCTTTAGTTGCACTCTGATTCAATCATGTACGATACGTTTACGCCTTCACCCGCTTCTGGTATTTCAGTACCGTGGAAGATGAGAGAGTTGCTTCGAGAATCGTAGGTCCAGCCATTAAACGGGTCTTGAGAAATCTCAGCCCCATCAACCGTTACGGTGATGGAAGCAAGCGTTGCAGGTTCTTTCTCCAATGGGAAACGTACTGTCAAACCAGCCGCCGCCAAAGCCATCTCTTCTAAAGATTGCTGGTAGGAATTGGCGTTGATGTCTGCAATGTACCCTTGAGTTGCTTGAATGACTTCTTCATAGATGGGGTTGCCACCGAACAGACCACCATTGGCATCAAGGAAGCCACTGAGTCGAACCAAAGTGTAGTCATTCGGCTTGAGACCGTGGAACCAACTGATGAAGTTTTGTCCTTGGATGTTGGAGCCAGAGTCGTCTTCATCGGTGACCAGAATGACGCTGAGCCCATTGCTTGGGTTTCGCATAAAACTGGATTGATTGTTCAAGGCGGCATAGGTGACTTCCAGTCCTTTCTCGTCAGCAGACCCATTTGTTGTCAGAATCTGGTCCAAGGTAGAGGTGAAGGTGTTTACCACGCTCTGTTGGCCTTGAGAGGAGTTCATGACAGGGCCTTGAAACATTCCGTTGTCGGCAGTATCAGTTGTGACGATTGCCATTTGGTAATCCAAGCCCAAAGAGAGGAACGATCCCAAGAACGAAGAGAAATTGTTCTTTACGTTGCTGATGTTGTCATCCATCGAACAAGAGTTGTCAAACACCCACAATACATCAACAGCCGTATTGAAATCTTGTTGAAAACTTTCTTCGTGTAATGCGCCTTGTGAACCGACTCCAGTGACAAAAGTTTCTGGCGGCTCAGGGTCATTGCTGTCAATTTCTAATTCTACTTGGTAATCCAAATACAATGTTGGAAGGAAATACATGCCAATGGTAATGCTCTCATCTTGAGCCAAAGTGATAGCAGAACCATCATAGGTGGTGGAGAATGCTGAAGCGCCGTTTCCATCCACGAAGATGTCTGTAATTTCTGCATCCCCAAGACCGCGATTGGTAATGGTGACATCGATTGGCTCCGATGGACAGTCTTTCATGAGGTAGCCGAAATCGATCGTGCTTGGTTCTACCAACAAATCAGGGTCTTCAGTTGGGATGTATTCTTCTTCTACGGCAGTATCGTCCGGCTCGGAAACATAAGTTTTTCCTTCATCAAAGGAATAATCAGAGCAGGCAGCAAATAAGGGGAGTAACAACCAACGTGACATACGTATACCTCGAAATACAAAATTGTTGAACAATGTACATTGACACATTTTCTATATAAAAGCAAGTTTTGTATATCGTGTGTTATATTTAGTGTTATTCTCTCCATAGTCGAGTCAAAGGGAACGTGCGTTGTATTTGGTTACAGGATACAAAGATCTGTAACGTGATTTTCACGTAAATATAGGCGAAGGAGTGTGTGGTGCTCAGTTTCTCAACCATTGAATCAATACGCAAGAATCTTGAAGATGCTTTGTCGGGTGTGTCTATCCCCAAAGTTGACCATAAAGTACATCCAACACATTACAATACCGTACCGCCCAGCACAATCGATCATACCTTGCTGTCTGCAACGGCGACTTACGAACAGATTGGAAAACTGTGTGCTGACGCCATCAAGTACGACTTCGCCTCTGTGTGTGTCAATGGACGGTGGGTGTCTACCGTATCGACTAAGTTGAAAGCGACATCTGTTAAAACCTGTACCGTCATTGGCTTTCCACTGGGCGCTGTATCTTCCACAATTAAGGCTTTTGAGGCCAAGCAAGCAGTGTTATCTGGTGCTGAAGAGTTGGATATGGTGGTCTCGATTGGGGATGTCAAAGCGGCCGATTGGCAGGCTGTCCATCAAGACATCAAATGCGTAGTAGATGCAGCGGGCAAAGTTTCTGTGAAGGTCATTTTAGAGACCTGCTATTTGACGCCAGAGGAAATTGTTGCCGCTTGTTTGATCGCCAAACTTGCTGGGGCTCGATTTGTCAAAACGAGTACAGGCTTTGGAACTGGCGGGGCACAGGTTGATCATGTGCAACTTATGCGTCTGGTGGTGGGACGTGAACTCGGCGTCAAAGCTTCAGGTGGCATTCGGACAAGTGCTTCCGCATTGGAATTTCTAAATGCTGGTGCCACAAGATTGGGTACAAGTCGCGGACCAAGTTTGATAGAATAGATTTGAAACATTGCTCGGACAAATACGTAACCATACTCTTTGAAAGAGTAGGAGTGATACACCAATGGGATTGCGCATCAGCACCATTCTAGAACAAAAACGCCACGGTCAAGAACTCTCCGGTGCTCAGTTGCGATTCTTCGTGCAGCAACTTGTTTCTGGTGAGATCACCGACGCGCAGATAGCCGCGTTTTGTGCATTTATTCTGTGGCAAGGGATGTCAACGCAGGAAACTGTAGAATTGACTTTGGCAATGGCTGACTCTAGCCCCAAAATGCAGTGGGACTTGCCGGCGGACACAACGATCATTGACAAACATTCCACAGGAGGTGTTGGCGATAAAGTGTCTTTGATTTTGGCTCCACTGTGGGCCACATTGGGATACAAAGTGCCCATGGTCAGTGCACGAGGGGCAGGGTATACCGGTGGCACCTTGGATAAAATAGAGTCCATTTATGGAATGCAGACCCATTTGCCCCACGCTTGCTTAAAAGAAATATTGCAAGATGTGGGATGCTTTATTGTGGGTTCAGACGAAAGAATCGTGCCTGCTGACAAAGTGTTGTATGACATTCGCAATGAAACATCGACCGTCTCCAGTGTCCCATTGATTGTGAGTAGCATTCTCTCTAAAAAACTTTCTGAGGGCATCAACAGTCTGGTCTTGGATGTGAAATATGGTTGTGGTACCCATATGAAAACAAGAACCCAAGCCTATCACTTGGCCGTTGCCATCGAAGAGGTCGCCGTGAAAATTGGTTTGGATACTCGAATTGTACTCAGTGATATGAATCAACCTCTGGGCTTCGCGGTCGGCAACTCGTTGGAAGTTGAAGAGGCCATTCGCTGCATGAAAGGTGAAGGCCCAACCGATTTGGAAGAATTGGTGTGTCAGTTGAGCGGAGAGCCTGCTGCCTTGGAAACCCTGCGTTCTGGTGCGGTCTTTGATACTTTTACTCGGATGATTGAGGCTCAAGGTGGAGATTTATCAAAACCGTTTGCGGATGCTTGTAAAAAACGAGTGCTTGTACGATCCAATCGCAGTGGTCACATCGTATCGTGTGATGCATACAAAATTGGCTATGCCAACTTGCTGCTTGGTGGGGGACGAACCACAGGGGTTGAAGAAATTCACCACGGTGTGGGCATTCAACTGTTTAAGAAAAAAGACGACGATGTTCGTGATGGCGAACGTCTTGCAGAGGCTTTTGTGTGTGATGATGGGGCTTTGGATGAGGCGTTGAACTTGATTCAAGAAGCCTATACAATCATGTAAAGCATGTAGGGGTAGCAGATGGATCGGATGGTATCATTGTTGGGCATCGGGGTATTTGTATTGGTTGCTTGGGTGATCAGTGTGGATCGGCGCAATGTCAATTGGAAGCCGGTGTTGTGGGGAATAGTCTTACAAGGACTCATTGCACTGGTGGTCTTGCATCCAACCATGCAGCAATTTTTCTTTGACGGCATCAACAAATCTGTTTTGAGACTCTTGTCTTTTAGTGAAGAAGCCGCGCATTTTGCATTTGGCTCGATGGAGCCCCATGAAGTCTCCATCCCCAATGAAAATGGGGAACTGGAGAGTCAAGTATTGGTGGGAAAAGTGGCGCCCGCAATGAAAAATATTGCTTTTTGGATTGTGTTGCCGACCATCATTTTCTTTTCGTCGTTGATGTCTTTGCTCTATCAAGTGGGCATCATGCAACGTCTTGTTTGGGGTGTAGCTTGGGTGATGCAGCGCACGATGGGGACAACAGGACCAGAATCTTTATCGGCTGCTGCCAATATTTTTGTTGGACAAACCGAAGCCCCACTGGTGGTGAAACCCTATGTTTCTAAGATGCACGGTTCAGAATTGCATGCCATCATGACCGGTGGTTTTGCGACCGTGGCAGGTGGCGTGATGGCAGCCTATGTCGGTTTTTTAAGTGGCAGTATTCCGTCCATCGCGGGGCATTTGGTTGCGGCTTCTATCATGTCAGCGCCCGCGGCGTTGGCTTTGAGTAAAGTGGTGTTTCCGATGCCGGCTGATGTAGAGAGAGTGGGGCTGGACGCGTTGTCTGTGGACAAACCCTATGGAAACATCATCGAAGCAGCCGCCATGGGGGCATCAGAGGGCATGAAGTTGGTATTGAATGTCTTGGCGATGTTGATTGCTTTTGTTGGGCTGATTGCGATGATCAATTTCTTTGTCGCATGGGTCAGTGTTGGTGGTGAACCCTTGACGTTGCAGCGTATGTTGGGTTGGGTTTTTGCACCCTTGTCTTTTTGTATGGGCATTCCATGGTCTGAAAGTCACATCGTTGGTACTCTGCTTGGAGAAAAGATCGTTCTCACTGAGTTCATCGCTTACATGCATTTGGGTGAAATACTTTCCGAAAATGGGTTGTCTGAACGATCTGGAATTATCGCTTCCTACGCGCTGTGTGGATTCGCAAATTTTGCCAGTATCGGAATTCAAATTGGTGGGATTGGCAGCATTGCACCAGAGCGGATTGGAGAACTTTCTGCATTGGGGCTAAGGGCGATGATTGCAGGAACATTGGCGGCGTGCATGACTGGAACCATTGCAGGGGTTATCATCTAACAATAGAATGGATGATTGTATAAATTTGGAGTACGGAAGATGGGGAATATCCGAAATCATTTAGAGCATTCACCGGTCATTGACTCAGAAGCTTGGGTGGATGAAACGGCTGTTGTGATTGGAGAAGTTGTGTTGAAACGCTTGGTGAGCGTCTGGCCCACCTGTGTTTTGAGGGGCGATCAAGGGCTCATCTCAATCGATGAAGAAAGCAATATACAGGATGGTACCATTATACACTCGACCGGTGGACTGTCCACAACGGCCGTTGGTAAACGCTGTACCATTGGGCATAGGGTTTTGTTGCATGGCTGTACTGTTGAAGATGATTGTTTAATTGGCATGGGCGCGATTGTTTTGGACAATGCCGTAATTGGGTCTGGATCCATCGTTGGTGCGGGCGCTTTGGTTACGGCAAACACGGTCATTCCTCCAAATTCACTGGTTTTGGGTATGCCTGCAAAGGTGGTCAAAACATTGTCGAAGTCCGATCAAGAGAAGTGGATTGGTCACGGTCATGAGGAGTATATAAAATTGATGGCAGAGGTCATTGAAACGGAAGGAATGCAATGACGCCAAAAACTGTGAACAATCGCCATCAGCGACCGGGCTGTTTTCTAACAATGATTTCAATTGTGGTGGGTTTGTGTACATTGATCGGGTAGAACTCGAAGGGTTTAAATCGTTTGCGCGTCGTACGATGGTGCATCTGGGACCAGGGATCAGTGGTGTTGTGGGTCCGAATGGGTGTGGTAAGTCGAATATCGTTGATGCTATCAAATGGTGTCTTGGAGAACAGTCTGCAAAAGCTTTGCGTGGTCAGCACATGGGCGACGTCATTTTTAACGGATCAGAAACAGAGAAACCGTCAGACTTTGTGGAAGTGTCGTTGATTTTCAACAAAGGAAAATCTGAATTTAAAGGAATGTTTGCTGGGCTTGAAGAAGTGCAAGTGACCCGTAAACTGAATCGAAAGGGGCAGTCTCAATATCTGCTGAATCGTTCTAAGGTTCGACTCAAAGACGTGCAGTTGTTCTTCATGGACACGGGTCTGTACAATCAGCGGTATGCACTCATCGAGCAGGGACAAATCGGTCACATTGTGAGCGCCAAACCAAATCAAATGCGTCTTTTGTTTGAAGAGGCAGCGGGCATTTCCCACTTCAATGAGCGTAGGGTTGCAGCAGAGGGCAAACTGAACTCTACGCAAGAGAATCTGGACAAGGTACAAATTGTGGTTGATGGGTTGCAGCGTCAGTTGAATACCTTGAAACGCCAAGCGAAAAAAGCAGTCCAGTACAAAAGAACGAAATCTGTGATCAGGCAACTGTCTTTGGCTGTTGCTGTGTCTAAATATGTCGAATGGTCCAAAGAAAAAGATGTGTTGGTTGCTGCAGAAAAAGAAGTCTTGGATAAAGAGACAGAATTGGAGCATGTCAATCGCCGTCAGTGGAGCATGTTGACTCAGGCAAAGCAGTCGTTGTCTGCCAAGCAGGAACAAAGCAACGATTTCCAGAAGCGTCTGCAGACGTTGACCAAAAATCACACCGAGCAACAGACAAAACTGACCTATCAACGAGAGCGTGTCAAAGAACTCGAAATGCGAAAGCAGAAATTGGACGAAGAAGTTCAATCGGTACAGCAGGAGTTGTCACACTTGGTTGATGGCCAGACGGAATTGAATGACGCGGTGACTGTGGCTGAAGGGTTGATGAAGTCGGCCTCTCAGAAACGGTCTGTGGCGATTGATGCCCATACCAGCGCAACCAAAGCGATCCAAAATACCGATGCAGAGATCGATCAAACCAAGTCTCAAATGGACAAGGCGCGTCGACGACTTGCCTCTGTGGAAGGGGAGAAAGTGGCTGCTACTCAGCGACTCAAAGATATTGAGAGCAATGATGCCAATCGTGCAGGCGAAATTGCCAGATTGAGTCAGCGACAGGGTGATTTAGAATCCGAGAGAAGCACCATTGAGCAAGAGTTGGCACAAGCAAGTAAGGCAGTTGAAGGCGCACGTCAGAATACAAAAGCACAAACTCAGCGGCTTTCAGAAGCCCAAGCCAGCCTTCAGAACAAAGAGAAAGAAGCGAGTTTGATCCGAAAGGAACTTCAAGAGGCCAAGCGAAAGCGAGACGGAACGCAAAACCTTGTGCACAGTACTCAACGGATGATTGACTCCAATCAAGGTGTGTCGGGTAATTCGAAACTCATCTTGCAAGAACAAGGCGTTGTCGGACTATTGTTATCAATGCTGGTGGTTCCCAAAAAGCAGGAATCCCTTTTGCTCACCCTTTTGGGTGAAGATGCCGACGTCATTTTATTGGACTCTTCTGCGGATAGCGAAGACATATTTCTCAAAAGCAAAGGTAGAGTGCGATTCTTACAACTGCCTGATAACTGGGAAGAACGGTGGTCCAATCAACAGAGTAAGTGGTCTAGTCAGATGGGTTCATTGGCCACTGTGTCCGGCCCCAAACATGCTCTGTATGCCTTGTCTGTGCTGCTTGGTCAGTATTCTGATGTCCCTGAGTTCGGAACAAGGTCCATGTCGTGGAGTTTGATTGGTACCGTGTCGAACGGTAGTCCGGTCTGTATTCGAAATGGAGTCCACATGGTTGGTACACCATCGTCCATTGCCAGTGAATTGCTACATCGCCGACGAACATTGTTGGAAGAGCAGGCACGTTTGGTTGAGCGCAATGGGGTTGTATCAGACAAAGAGTCTGCTTTGGAGACTGTCAATCAAAGTGTGGGTACATTGCGAAAAGCAGTATCGACCATCAAAGACGACCTAGAAAAGCTTCGTTTCGACGTACGACGACAGCAAGAAGAACAGCAGAGGCTTCAACGATCTATACGATCCATTGATGCAGAAGTGTCCGACATTCAACGTCAAATTGATAGACACCGACAGGCAGTCAGCAAAAGCCAATCTGAACGGGAGACGGTTTTGAATAGAACCACCTCATTGGTGACAGAACACAAGCAGTTGCATCAACAAATGGCAGACTGGGATAAAGATTTGCGCTTTGCCCAAGAGCAACGTCATCAGCAACGTCAACATGCAGGACAGTGCGCAAGTCGTCGACGTGAAGCAGAAAATGAGTGTGCCCTTCTTGCGGAGAGGTTGGTTCAAACCAAACAAAGACGCGATTCTTTGGCTCAAAGCATTGCCCTGTTGCACCGTAGAAAATCCACAAAGTCCAGTGAAGTGGCTTCGATGATTCAGCAGCATACAGAATTGTTGCATTCCAATCGTGTTCTGGCCGACAAAGTGTTGGAGTTTGAGGCAAAGCGGAATGAGTTGCAAGAACAGGTGGACCAGTCCATTGACAGTATGCGGCAATTTATGGAGTATGCTGAAAAAATGGAAGAGCGGGTGCAGGAAACACAGCGCCAGAAAGACACGGTGACTGCTCAACGCGTAGACGTGCAAAAACATCTGGATGCTGTGCGGTCAAAAATGACCCTGTTGAAGCATGAGGTTGTCAAGGAATACGATGTTCGATTGGCTGCATTGAAGGACCAACTGGATTTGGAGCGGCAACTTGTGTTTCAACCTTTGGAAGGCGTCAACGTTGTGAATGCTCAAACAACTGAAGACGAGGAAATGAGCCGTGCTCTTTTTGTTTCTCTCGAAGACCTTGAAACGTTGGATACCAGAACTGAGTGGGAAAAGCGCTTGGGTGGCTTAGTGTCCAGCATTGGTAAATTTGGTCAGATAAACTTTGCCGCCATCGATGAAATCACACCAATTGAAGAAGAATACGAGTCTACGTTGGCACAAAAACAGGACTTAGAGAATTCTATACAGCAAATCGCAGACACGATAGCGCAACTCAACACCCTGTGTACGGAACGCTTTTTGGCAACCGTGTCAGCCGTCGCAAGCAATTTCAAAGAGTTGTATCCACGGTTGGTCGGAGGTGGCTCTTCTTCGGTGAAAATGATTGATCCCGATGACCCATTGAATACAGGGATAAGTATCTTTGCGCAGCCCCCCGGGAAAAAGTTGGAGAGGCTGTCCTTGTTGAGTGGTGGAGAAAGAGCCATGGTGGCCATTGCACTGCTGTTTTCTCTCTTTCAGGTCAAGCCATCTCCTGTATGTCTAATGGATGAGGTGGATGCACCACTGGATGAGGCAAATGGAGAACGGTTCAACACAATGCTCAAGGAAATGTCGACCCGGTCCCAATTTATTGTTATCACCCACAACAAGAAGACCATGGAAGTTGTCGATACGGTGTATGGTGTCACAATGCCAACACCGGGCGTGTCTCAACTTGTCAGTGTAAAATTCCAATGAGGTCTTGGGGGTAAATTATGTACGTTTGTATTGCGACTCAAGAGTCCCTTGCCGAAGTGGGAACACAAACACCTATTGCAATAGGTGTGGGCGTTGTGTTGGTGATCATTTTGTTTGTGATTGTCGTCAGTCAATCTCGCCAGAAATCGAAACAAACGGATGCTTTGGATGACAATGGCAGTGATGCTGGAGAGAAAGGTGATTCTTCTGGTGCCAGTGTAAAACCAAGCAACAACCGCACTCAGCGTTACCATAAGGGTTTGACTAAGTCACGGGGCTTCTTTGCCAGCGCAATCGAAAGACTGTTTGGGGACGGCATTGATGAAGATGTACTTGAAGAGTTTGAAGATACACTGTTGATGGCGGACGTCGGAATCCAGACTGCAACACAAATTGTGAAAGAAGTTCGAGCCGCCTCTACCAAAGATGAAGACCTCAAGACCGTTTTGCGAAGAGAGTTGTTGGCTTCAATGGATGAAGATGTGCCATTGGTCATTGGAGATGCTCGACCATTTGTGATCATGATGGTTGGGGTGAATGGTTCCGGTAAGACGACGACCATTGGTAAATTGGCGCACCGATACATTCAAGAAGGACTGTCGGTGATGGTTGCGGCTGGGGATACGTTTCGAGCAGGGGCCATTGAGCAGTTGAAAGTGTGGGCTGATCGTGCAGGCGCTGGGTTTGTTTCCTCAGAGCCAGGGGCTGACCCCGCTTCTGTCATGTACAACGCTTTGGACGCAGCGAAAGCACAGGGTGTAGATGTGTTGCTCTGTGATACCGCGGGTCGGCTTCAAGCTCACGGCGCATTGATGGCTGAATTGGGCAAAGTGATGAAGGTCATGAAGAAAAAAGTGCCCGATGCTCCACATGAGTGTCTGTTGGTATTGGACTCCACCATTGGGCAAAATGCTTTGTCGCAAGCCAAGGGATTCACAGAGGCTACGCCGTTGACGGGGGTAGTATTGACGAAACTTGACGGAACTGCCAAGGGTGGTGTGGTATTGGCCGTGAAGCGTGAACTTGGAATTCCTGTGCGTTTGATAGGACTGGGAGAGGGCGCAGAAGATTTGAGGGACTTCGACAGAGAATTGTTCGTAGACGCTCTGTTGGGCAACGATTTGGAACACAGGGATGGAGGTGACGCGTGAATGTACAATTTTCAGTGAGAGGACGTACGTTTAATGTTCGAACAGAGGACGATGGAGATGTACTCAAGCGGTTGGCAAAGGCACTGGATGAGAAAATGACAGCACAAGCTGCAGTTGCCAGAAAGTTGGATGAACCTTCTTTGGCGGTCATCACCGCCTTGGATATGTTGCACGAAGCGGCGCTGGAAAAGCAACGGTTGGCAGAGGAAGTAGAGGCTGTTCAGGAAAAGTTGGACATGGCCTTGTCTATGTTGGATGCTTTGCTCTCACAGTCGAGTGCATCTGATGCCAAAGATTAACCAACCCCAAGTCCAATAAAGTTAAAAGTTAAAAGTTAAAGGTTCCATTTGACCGACTTTGTACGCGAAAACGGTAGTTCAAAGAGCCTACCAACGTCGACAGAACTCTATGGTACCCAACGTGCATTGTATTGGTCACGAGTTGTTGTCAAGCGTTCAAGTCACTGAGTGATTACGACGAAGTGATTCTATAACGGAAACGGATTTCACTGAACACACCCCATTGAAAGGACCCTTGCGTACTGACTTCATAGATGTGTTCAATACGTTGTGGGGAGGCAAACCCTGCTTGTCCAAAGAGTCTAAATCCATACAAAGAATTGAGTTGGATATTTGTTCCAACGCCGCCTTGAATACTGACCAACTCTGTTTGGGTGATGATGGTGTCTTGTGTACTTTCCAACACAGAGGGCAAGTAGATTCCCGATGGGATGGCTTGGAAACTTTGGTATCGATACTCCCCAAACAAATCGAGTGTAATATAGGACGCAAGGGCGACATCATCCAATAAATAGAGTTCTGTTCCACCACGAATATCAACCGTATGAGCAGGGGAGAACGTCTCGCCATTGCTGTACAGTGTGCCATCGTCCCCACGCATTTCAGCATCAAAACTGTTCGAGCGAATCGCTTTCATCACCAAATAGGGTTCTACATTTTTGCTCTTGTTGGAGAAGGCCGTTTGGATACCAAATCCTGAAGCACCGATGCCTGAGCCACGCTGACCATCTGGGGTTACTGTAAAGAGGTTTGTTTTGTCTTTCATGCGATACACCAAGCCCATTTGCCAATTTCCAGCATCACCACGATTGGAATATATTTTGGTGTGGAAAGGGTAAAAGTTGAGCGCCAGTTCAGTGCCTTCTAGTCCTTTACCAGAACGTACAACATCTTGGATTGCTGGTGTATCCAAATACGAGCCGGTTTGTGATAGCGGATCGTATTTCATTTCATAGACACCTTCAAAGGCAATGCTTTCTGAGCCAATCGGGAGAACAACGTCGGCTGACATAAAATCTACCAAACCAATCTTCATCAACAACTGTGTGTTGTTTCGCTGATGGCTTCGACTTCCAACCATCTGGTCTTCTTGATAAATGGAATCTGTTCGAACGCCAAAATGGTGATTGATGGCTACATCACCTTGTAGAGCACCTGGGGCGTCGGTGAATGTTCCAGCCTCAACAGATGTTGTACACAGTGTGAGTGTGGTCAATGTAAAAAACAGCTGTGTGATTGGTTTCATGCGTGTGTCCTGTGTCCATAAACTACACCCTAGTGTAACATGATTGCCTATGGAATACATAGAATTGAATATGGACTGAATGGGTATGAAATTTTGAACCCATGACCAGTACATAGAAAAACATTCAGAAAAAATGAGATGTCATCGAATGCAAACGTTTGTTGATGCGTTATTCATGAGTAGTGTCCATATAATTAGGAGAACGGAATGAGACTTTTTAAAGTTGCAGCATTGATGATGGGGTTGTGTATCGGTGGATTGACCCATTCACAGACCGTTTATGCAGCCGACAACGCTCCGGAGTTTTCGCTTCGAGACATCAATGGAAAGCAAGTTTCCTTGTCTGATTATGCCGGCAAAGTCATACTGGTCAATTTTTGGGCAACTTGGTGTGGTCCTTGTCAGGCGGAAATGCCTCATTTGCAAAAGATGTATGTTGATCTTGAAGAGCAAGGATTTGTGGTGCTGTCCATCAGTGCCGACAATGCTCGAGATGCCAGTAAAGTGAAGCCCTTGATTAAGCGAAACCGTTACACATTTCCAGTATTGCTAGACAAAGACTCAACGGTGTTGAATCAATACAATCCAGAGTCCGTTCTACCATACAATGTCCTGATTGGAAAAGATGGGAACATCATTTGGCAAAAAGCATCCTATGCCCCAGGTGAAGAAGTTGAACTACGGGCAAAAGTGGTCGAAGCACTCGGTGGGGAAGGACAGGAAATAAAAGAAGGCAAGACTGCACCGACTGAAGCCTCAAAGGATTCCAATTAATACTGGGTTGTGAAACAGTTTATGTTGAGTACGAGTCTATTGCTGTTGTTGGGTACTGTGCAGGAAAGTCATGCTCAGGATGATGAGTTGGACTTTTTGTTGGCCAGCCTTGAAGAATCTGAGCCACCGCCGAACCTGTTGTACGGTATGGGCATTGTGTCAGGGGCAACAGAAACCAAGCGATGGGAATCTCGGTCCCGTTATCGCATTTCAGACCGACTTGAGCCCGGTTTTGAAAGCACTCATCCACGGTTGCATGATTATACGGAATTTGTAAATCGTTTCTATTACAAACTCAATCACGCCGAACAGGGATGGAATTCTTCTATACAGGTTGACCAAGTGAGTTTGGGACTCAATCGCTACATCTTAGATGACCGAATGTACAACTCGATTGATCTGTTGGAGCCATCGTTGTTTTCCCCAATGCCCAATCATCTAGTGCGACTGGAAAAAGCCAACCTGACCAAAAACTTTGCCAATTCCAAAGTTGAAATTGGCGATATGGGAGGGGCTTTTGGCCGTGGGATTGCCCTCAATATACGGTCAAACAAAATTGTGGATATAGATACGTCTTTGAGGGGCGTGAAGTACACAGGAAGCTTTGGTCGCGCGGATGTGACCATGTTGAGCGGATTGAGCAACCGTCAGCAGGTTTCAAGAGACAATCCAAACATTGGCTTGTATCAAGATGTTCCACATTTGATAAACGGAATGGAACTTATGCTTTATGGCGTTGGCAACGCGACCTTGGGTGTGCATGGGGTCACGGCAACCTTTGGCGATGTGTCTTTGCGCAACGAAGGTGGAATTCGTCGATACGAAGAGGCTGTCGATGCGACGATACTTGGAGCTGATGCTGAACTGTACGGTGTTGCTGGGATAGACTGGTACTTTGAGGGGAATGTCTTTCAGTACTATGATGAAGCCATCAGTGAAGGGGGAGAGCATGAGACTGGGTATACTGGCTATGTTTCGGCAAGTGCCTATCCTGGAATCTTGGTCGTCTTGTTGGAGGGAAAGGTCTCCAAAGACTCTGAGCGCATCAACTTGTATACGTCGATTGACAATTGGGAAGTCGCAACACCACCTTCCTTAGAATATGAGAGAATGATCACAGAAGATTCTTCGGCAACTGTCAACTCCAATGACGTTATCGGTGGACGCATTCGCGTGGACGTTCCTATCAAACCAGCTGTGTTTACACCATACATGGCCGTGTCAG
>CBFIFY010000019.1:0-66901 GCA_965661985.1 uncultured Myxococcota bacterium
GACAAATCAACTTGCTACTTTTCAGAAAATACCTTGGCTATGGGATTCCATAGGTCACAAAAGCCTCGGTAATTTAAACGTGTTTGGTAAGTTCTCTAAACTCCGACGAATCGTATCAGCCAAGCCTCATTGAACCAATGAACCAATGAACCAATGAACAAAGACCAAATAAACTCATGATCTATGAGTCAGTATCTAAAACATTTATTCTTGACCGTCTATATCCAACAGACCCTTACCCAAGTAAATAAGAAGCACTCAGCAACGTGCCCAAATCCAATGGACCTGCTGTTGGTGCATAATCTCCCAAATCATCCAGTTCCGTTAAGTCCTGCATCGTCAATGTCATTTCACGCAAACGACGAGATTGTGTAATGGCCATTGCTCGGAGCATTGCCAACGCTACAGGATCTGCCTCATCCAACAATGTTTGGAAGACAGTGGACTTTAAAACATAAAGTACCGTTTGTTCAGATGCGATTGCTGTTGCCAATCGTGGAGCTCGCTCTAAAATTCCCATTTCTCCAAAGGCCTCACCGGATCCAATCTCTGCTAGCGTAGAGGCAACACCTGTAGGTGACGTTCTCTCAATGCGAACATTTCCTTCTCGAACCAAATACCAATTGGACTCAATTTTCCCCTGTTGAAAAATTGTTTGACCAACCTGTACAACCTGACTTTCTAAATGATTGCGAAACATCGCAATATCGGTCAACGAGCATTTTCGAAAATAGGGAGTGGACAATAGAAAGTTGAGTTCACTTGGGGACATGGGACATACTCCTGTTCAACAAACTCACTGTAGCATGAGAACTGGGGTTTGATAGATTCGGAACCCATATTTACATTTTGTTGCATAGTTGAAACACATTTTTCGAAATGAACTGGCATTTTGATTGAGAAACAATAGATTCATTTGCATTTAATTATAAAGCCGAGACAATCAATGCCATTAACACAATTTCACAACGATCTATGGACCGCGCCAAGCCCGCTCACCGTATTGGGAATCATTCAATTGAACACCCGAATGACAGTTGTACGCTTGAGTGATGGGGGTCTTCTGTTGCACTCTCCCATCCCATGGTCTCAAGAAATCAACGATGCAGTTTCTGCACTGGGAGAAATTGCCTACATCGTCGCACCGAGTTGCTTTCACCACATGTTTGTTGGAGACTGGAAAGCACAACATCCAGACGCAAAGATTTGTGCGCCCAAAGGCCTCATCAAAAAGAGACCTGACCTCACGATTGACCACATTTTGCAGCAAGATTCGAATCTATGGGACTCGATTGAATTCTTTGAGGTCCAAGGAATGCCCATCGTCCAAGAGCATCTCTTCTTTCACAAACCAAGCAACACTCTGATCGCGACAGACTTGTTCTTCTATTTACCAAACTCCACCGGATTTACAGCTTTTTACGCTTGGATAAACGGAGTCAAAAGCACAGTTGGTACACCACTGCTGTTCAAGTATGGCATTCAAGACAAAGAGGCCTTTCGCCACTCTCTAAGAAAAGTGCGTGCGTTAGAGATCGACAAACTCTCACTTTGTCATCACATCGTATTGACCAGCCAAGCCCCTAAAAGCCTTGACAGTCAAAGCCTCGACGTACGGCAGGCTGATGTCTCTGCACTGATGGACGCCGCGTTGAAAAAGTTCAAAGTCTGATGCTTTAACGATCGATGTAGATTGCACTTTGATATTAAGCAATGAATGTCAGCAAACAACGACCTCGAATGACCTCGAAAACATCAAAGGGTAAATTTAAAACAACCCTATACCAAAACCAACCATTTGCTCCACACCATAGGCTGTGTAACGATTGGAATAGGTGAGTCCCACATTTACCAACAGCAGGTCAAACCCAGCACGGACTTTGTAATAAAATTCATCACCAAAGCCTGGAAAGTCACTCTGCGCTCCCCAATCAACACCCTCTCGCACATCGCCAAAGTAATATGTGGGACCAGCCACCGCTGATACACTGGCAATGCGCAAATCCACAAGTGCAGAGACCGTCGGTGCGACGCCATAAGCTTGTGGAATACTTACAGCCGCGTTCGAATAAGAATTTCGCACTCCATCCACACCCACTTGAAGACCCACAATGCGCCACCAAGGTCCGATTGAAGTCCCAATGCGCAAGTCCTCACCCGTCGTGTCAGACAGAGAAAGTGTTTTCACATACTGCGCCCGCGTCAAGCCTGTCACTTTAAACCCACGTTTCTTTTGGGCATATCGAACCCCCACGGCACCACCCACGTTCAAACCATTGTATCGATCACCATCGACAATAAAGGATTGACCGGACAAGATGGGCTTTACGTGTGGACGCACTTTGGTCCCCTCTGCATGGACAACATTCGAAAGCAAAAACATCATTGGAAGAGTCATGGGATCTCCTTTTTGTAGAAAACACTTCTTATACGGAATATATTCGGTCTGTGAGCAGCAAAACAAAAATAAATTTTTTCAGTCCAACCCAGCGTCCTTGGTGGCAGCAAGTTTTCGGAGACGTCATCTTGGCCAGTCTGGTGATGCTGTCGGTGTTGTTCAGTCCTATGACGAATGTGATCGGTTCAGGGACTGTTGATGTGTGGAACCATATGTGGGGGGCTTGGTGGTGGTTTGATGCTTTGAGTCATGGACAATTACCTTGGGAAACCACCCTTCTTCAGTATCCAGATGGTGGTACCTTATGGTTCATCGATCCCGTATTGGCAATTCTGGGTCTACCCTTTGCCGGCTTTTCACCAACGTTGGCCTACAATTTTGGAATCTGGGTATATCTAGCCTTTGCATCTTGGACCGCACGTCGCTTTGCCATCTCATTGGGTGCCGCACCAAGCGCATCTTGGATTGCGAGCATCACGGTGGTCTGCTCAGCATGGATGCTCTCCGAAATTCACAATGGAATTACCGAAGCTGTAAACATTGGCCCCGTAGCTTTGGCGATGGCGTGGACTGAAGATGCCTGTCGAGGAAAGTCTGGACAACAATCCATCATTCAATGGGTCAAAGCCGGTGCGGGTGTGGGACTGGCGACCATGGCTTCTCCCTATTTGGGTTTGGGCGTTGGAATTGTGGTCGGGGTTCGAACCCTTTCATCCATCAACACCACTTGGAAATGGTCGTGGGTTGGAGGTTTGTGCTCCATTTTGGTCGCTTCCCCAACACTGTGGCTATTTCAACAGCAACTCGGAGTCGACAACGCCATCATCAAACGTCCCGATGGAATGAATGACACATTGGCTTTGCACAACGCCGTGGACCCCAGAACATTTTTTGCGCCTTTTGGGTTTCAATCGGTTGATCTGAGTGATGAAGGTTTTGTCCACAGTATGTATTTGGGACTCTTTGCTTGCTTCTTCGCAATTCGAGTGGTTCGAGAACACAAAGGGTGGGCAATAGCCGGTGCCGTGTCGATGCTGTGCGCACTGGGTCCCTACCTGTATTGGGGGGATGGTTGGGTCATGACCAGCGGTGCCAGATTGCGTCTGCCTTGGTTTGCATTGCAACAGTTGGCTTCAGGATTGGCTGTTACACACCCACTGCGACTGGGAGTTCCTGTATTGAGTATTGTGGGGGCACTTGCGGCGGTTTCCTTGACCACCCCATATTGGCTTGACCGCATTCGAACGATGGGGGTATTGATAGCTGTTGATGGTCTGTTGATTTCTGGCGCTGGTTTTCCGATCAGCACGGCAAACACAACCGTCCCTGCGGTCTACGAGTTGGTGGAACAGGACCCAAGAGATGTTGGGGTCCTAGATTTGCCGACAGACTCTGGCAGCACAATGGAGGCGTCTCGATACTTGTACTGGCAAAGTTACCATGGAAAAGGGATTCCATATGCACCAGACGTCAGAGCCAGCACTGCGTCTTTGTTGAACCACCCTGCTTTTCGACGACTGGCTGCTTTGTGTTCTCGACGCCCAGATGAACACCAAAGACTTGGATTGCACAATCGATCACCTGGCTCTAGCGATCCAAGAACCCTATCTTCGCTTGGGTATGGATGGATTGTCCTTCATAAAGAGATTGACCCCACTGTATACCAACAATTACTCGAAGTATTGCAGGCAGACCTTGGGGCTGGATTGACCATTGACGATGCCACAATTTGGCGATTGGAAAGCGATGGCCCAACAAAATCCAATTCCCTCCGTCTACACCGATGAGGTGCCAATGTCGCTAATCACACCACAGCCACACCCAAAGTATCACCCTGTCATACACCTACCTAAACAAATCGAACTGTATGATTTCAGTGCAGAATACGATTCGGATCGGACTCTGCTCTGTAGGTATGGGGTTGGAAAATACAATGAACACCGTCCGAACATGTACAAAGGTGATTTGTTTGAAGCCAACGCTCGAACGGTCCACATGGGCATCGATATTGGCTGTCCAACCCAAACACCAGTTTATGCATTCGATTCAGGAACAATCGTTCATCAAGGTTTCAATCCAGCACCCTTTGACTATGGTCATGTCATCGTGACCGAACATCAAAATCAACAAGGAGCGACCTTTTGGGTATTGTGGGGGCACTTGTCAAAAGCCTCCATCCACAAACATCAAATCGGTGAACCCTTTGAACGGGGCGACGTAATTGGATGGGTGGGTTCCAAAAGTGACAATGGAGGCTGGAACCCACACTTACACATACAACTCGCCAACGAAAAGCCTGCAACCCATGACATGCCCGGTGTTGTGTCGTTGTCAGAACGCGAACTGGCTGGTCAGATGTATCCTGACCCACGGATCATATTGGGACAAATCTACCCATGACAATCGCCGCCACTCAAAAAAAATCAACCTCTTCTTGGTCATGGATTCTACCCAGTGCACTCGCCCTCATGATGGCCTTCCATTTTGGTGTGTGCACCCAAGACGATGCCTTTATTTCCTTTCGATATGCTGAAAATTGGGCCAATGGTTTGGGCTGGGTGTTCAATTCCAATGAGTATGTAGAAGGGTTCTCCAATCCTTTGTGGACCGCACTTTTTGGACTGGTGTTTCTTGTAGACGGCGATCCTGTCCATTGGTCCTTGCTGTTTGGGTATGCAAGTATTGTATTGCTTGTGTACGGCACCCATTGCTTAATGCAAACCCTTAATGTTTCTAGAAACCTCTGTTGGTTGGGTGCTTTCCTCATTGCCTTGGACCCCTCAATGGTTCTAGAGGCGGTACAAGGGTTGGAATCTGTGTTCTATGCCGGACTGTTGCCGCTCACCATTGCTTTGGCCATTGAAGAACGGAAAACACACAGACCTCATAGATGGAGTCTTTTGTTTTCGGGACTTTTGTGCATGACTCGACCTGAAGCGCCACTGTTTGTGGGACTGCTCTACTCTGGATTGTGGTTTTCCGATAGAAATACGAAGCACAGTCTATTGGCTTTGTGTTGGATAACTGTCCTTTTAGCAACCATGACAGGCCTGCGACTCTGGTATTTCGGAGACCCATTGCCAAACACGTTCTATGCAAAGGTTGGAGGCTGGGCAGGCATGAGGGGTCTACAATATTGCTGGCTACACGCCCAACATCACCCAATCATGTGGTTGGGCGCACTGATCTCAATCACACTGCACAAATCGCCACAGGGTCGACTGCTACAATGGATCGCGTTGCCCTATTTACTGTATGTCATCTCGATTGGAGGAGATTTTAAACCCACCAGTCGGTTCATTCTGCCTCTTGGGGGACTTTTCGTTGTTTTACTCACCAACAGTATGCGTCACATTCCAAGAAACTTTACAGTCGCAACAGTCATATGCACAATTGTTCTGAGTGGAATCGGACGGGGATCATTGTTTGCGAAGGCTGAAACATGGGCGCAGATTCGCAGAGACAATCTCGTAGCCCGTAAAGTCGTCGGAGATTGGTTGGCGCAATATACGCCTCCCAACACTGTATTGGCCATGCATTCTGTTGGGGTTGTGCCATTCTACGCACAAAGACACACCATTGACATGTGGGGCTTGACCAATCGAACCATTGCCAAAACACCTACGAGTCACTTTGGCTCTGGTATGGCGGGTCATGAAAAAACAAATCCGACATACGTATTTTCTCAGCAACCCGATTTGTACCTTCCTGAAGATGGATTTTTTCAACCCACAAAGAAAATGCAAACGGTTGAATCTGGCTTCCCAGACAGTTTCTCTGACAATTACCGTCCGATATCGATTCCCGTTGAGGGGTCTTGGCTCAATATTTGGGTTCACAAAGGCTTCAAAGCCAAGGGTGGCTTCGGCGAGTGGAAAAAAGTTGCCATCCCTTCAGACAATTGAGATACAATGGGACTGTTGACTTTTATGAGGTACAGAATGAACACACACTCAACGACTCGATTGGGACGGTTTGCTTTACTGTTGTGCGCGATGGGCACGTTGGGCGGATTGTCCGCTGGCTGTGCAGACACCAAACTCAATTACAAGTGTACCTGCACACAAATCGCCTACAACGTTGACGGCACAGGAGAAAACATCGATCGCTCCTTCAGTGAAAACGTCTGCGACACCTATGAAAACATCGAACAGGCTTTTGGAATCAATGGCGAGGTGTACAACGCCTTAGAAACTTGCGAGAGTGAAATGGGTGCTTTGTCCGATGAATACGAATGCGAGTGTGACTGTTATTATCAGTCGGAGTGCTGAGATTGAGATGGTCCCACGACAAGCCTTCCTTCTTTGACAAACGATCTCTATGTGTGGCAATCGCCAGCAGTCTTCCTTTGTGGTTTCCACAGAACTGGGGGGCACATTGGATGTACCCCATCAGTCTGCCTTGGATTGTATATTGGACGCATCTACTGGTCGTAAAAGGACTGAACAGATGGTACGTCTCTTTTTTGCTCTGGATCCCCGCAGTTGGAATGATCACCTGGCAAAGAGCAATATTGCATTTGGACACACATTACCTCGCGCCATCAGAAGGCATTGTACACCTGTTAAAACTGATATGGCAAAGCCAACACCACGGTTGGAGTCTATTGTTGGGTGGTGCCATCGCCGCTTGGTACATTCACCGACGCATGGCATTTGCACTCGGAAGTATCGCTATTGCCAACGGATTGTCAGAGATTGGAATCGCAGAGATCGTACGCAACATGAACAAGCAAAATTGGAATGTTGTTTCCACTTGGCTAATCTCGATTGAAGTATTCAGAGTCGCTGGATTGCTTGTACTGTTCCAAGATTTATCTACAAGAACCTTACGCATCCCCCATCTTCGATTGACATCTATATTTTTGGGAGTTCTGTCGGTATGGCTTTCAGCCCCATTTATCAGTTTGCTCTTGTTGTTTTTGCCTGTTGCCCAACCGAGCAATCAAGTTCCAACTTCAAGAGTGAACATCGGCACTCTATTGCCCTTGGCCAATCCAACATCTCCGGACTTTACAACAGTTTTGAATGCACAAGGGAGTACAGAACTTCCAAAAGCTGGATGGTGGTGCAATCGAGAAGCGAAACCGAACTGGAAAACCGAAAGAAGAGCGTTTGCGGCGTTGGAACTTTCATCCGATGCCACTCTCCAAGACCTTCACCCCAGTCTAGATACTATATTTCAACGTGGAATATCCCACATTGCCTTTGTAACGAAAGCACCCAACATGCATTGGTATCCACCGCTGAACAAACACCTTGAGTACCCGATGCACCATTGGATATTGTCTCCACCACCATCATCAACGACTGTCTTTGTGGCTACCAACGTTCAGTTGACCAAAGTTCGGGAGGGCAGTGAATATTGCACCATCGAAACAACATGGGACACCACAGTGGGGATGCTCTCTGAGCAATACAACGCGTTGCAGTCAGAATGTACAACCCCAATATTTTTGAGTATCGAACCGATTTCGACGGGTTGGGTGTCACCGATCCCTTGTCCATTTAAATGACAGAAAAGCAGTTTTTCATGCCCAAGCACCATCGCTGTGATACGAAGTGATTAGATGTGATAGAATAAAAGTATAAATATTAGGGAGTGTCACATGCCTTTGACCCTTGAAGAATACAAATGCCTAGAAAGTTTTAGCGTTCTCTATTCAGGTGGATTGGACAGTTGTGCAGTCGCTCTGATGATGGGCAAACTGATACCAGGTGGTGTGCACCTTCACACATACATGCACAATTATGGTACGTTTTTCAACGAATGGTCTCGAAAACACAATGAAGACTTGCGCGGAGTGCTTGGCGATAGGGTTCACCACCACCTCATCAACCTCACTGAAACGTGGAATGAAGTGGGTTTCAAACGTCTTTTCAAAGACATTCTCAAATACAAAGGCCACTGGGTTTGCTGTTTGGGTTGTCAACAATCAATGGCGACGCACACGATCATCTACAACCTCGAACACAACATCACAAACGCCTTCATTTGCTCCAGCGTGGGTGGAGAGTACGCAGCCATGTCTATGCCGATTACGCGAGATATGAACATCGCCTTTTATAAACGCTACGGCATTCGATACAACGCTCCCCTACTCGATTTGGGGATCAACAAAAATGAAGAACGTAAGATTATGAAAGAGCACAACATTGAACCAGGTTGGGGGAAGCGGCGTTCTCACCAAGGATTCCAACCAATCTGCGCCATTGGATTCCAACACACGTTGGACATTCTATTTGACTGGCATACTACCTATCCACCTGACCGCGTCGAGCAGTTTTTGGATGACAAGGGCAAAATCATGGATGAGATCATTCGTCGAGAATTGACTGCAAGAGGCCATGACCCTGAAGAGTTGATCGCTCGAAACATTGAAGTCTATGAGCGTGAAGAGGCTCGAATCCAAGAAAAGAGAGCAGAGTACCGGGCCAAAATGCTCGAACGAAATGCTGCCGCCAATCAACCCAGCGATCGCGCCTAATTCATCCAACCCATTTCCCATATTCTAGTTGTTCATGATTTGGCTGGCCCTCTCGACATGGCTGATGGCGATTGCTTTGGCTGGGGACACAAAGCAAGTGGGCTCCGCAAGAGAACTGACCGGACGCACACACTTTGTCATTGTTTTTGTTTCAGATGCCGACAGTGAGTGGTCGTTGATTGAACAATGGAAGATGAAACGGCTAATCAAAGGCGCTGAACGATGGATCAAGGTGCAACACAGAGTACATAGACAACAAGAGCCTAGACCTCGATTCAGCCATTCTACCATTGGTCGATGGCGGGACATTCATTTTGAAAGAATGCCAGCAGGAACTCGAAGTGGCACTGAGGCCATCGACCTTGTACAGAAAGTATCCCAACAGTTGGGCTATCCTTCTACTGAAAATTGGCAAAGACAATACAACAGCGATCAGTTTGCCGTACTGATTTTGATGAAACGCGATGGCGCCAGTTACGCAATTCCCCAAGAACACGGTTTGGATAGTCGATTTGATGTTGAAGGTGCCGTTCTGTATCAGGCTTTCGATGCCGACACCCCGAATTGTGCAACGTGTATTGCCCATGAAATATTGCATTTGTTTGGGGCGTGGGACTTGTATAGAACATTTCAAACCACCGTAGAACAAGAACGGTTGGCACAAAAACTCTATCCAAATTCCATCATGCTCAGAACGAGCTACAATCCATATGAACTCACGATGGATCCTGTGACATGCTGGCGGATCGGCTGGTGTACGAAACCAACCCACGCTCATGTATTTGAACCCAAACCCCAATAACCCTATGTTCCCCGACCCGTTTGTCGATTATCCAACACTGTATCGAGTCGATGTACCCGACCATCCAAACGCCATCGTCAGATCTGCCTATGGGTCTGTCGTAGAGTCTCCACCAACAGGTGAGTCCTGGAGGTTGGTCAATTGGGCTGTCATCGATGAGGCTGACGGTGAAAACAACAATGTTGTTCAGCCTGAAACGATGTTGGACGCACTGAATGTCAAACCGTGGCATGAGGCAGACTTTCAAGGGCAGTCGGTCAAGATTGCGGTGTTTGACGTCGAATGGATGGGGGCTGAATGGGCAAATGGAGAACTGGGCTCAGTATCGACCCACGACTGTTTTGCACACCCTTCCTGTGCGTTGCCACTGGATTCAACCCATCCTCGTTTTGGGTTTGAACGCGGTGTTCACGGCGTTGCTTGTGCAGAGGTCATCCATGATATCGCACCAGAAGCCGAATTGCATTTGGTTCGGGTGTTGGGTCTCACCTCATTGGAGAACGCAGTGGATTGGGCGATTCGAGAAAAAATGGATTTTGTTTCAATGTCGCTGTCCTTTTTCAACGAAAGTTTCTATGACGGAACGGGTCCCATCTCTTCGCTCATGAACAAATTGAGAGAGAACGATGTGGTGATGGTTACATCGGCAGGAAATTATGCACGTGGGCACCACCGAACCATCTTCACAGACAACAACCTCGATCGACAACACGACTTTGAAGACACCCGTGGATTGCCGATCTACTGGACACCGGGTCGACGTTCGGTGCAAATTGTTTGGGATGACTTTCAGCAATGCGGATGGAATGATGTCAATGCCTATTTGTGGAGTCGATCTGGAGAACTGTTGGCCAAAAGCCTTCGTCAACAAAGCCCTTATGCCGACAACTGTCACCCTTCAGAAAGCATTGTGGCTGAAATAGAGAAAGAACAATGGACCTTTTTGACCGTTGAGAACCTTGGGTATGGACAACCAGAAATCGATATTATGGCTCGTGGTGGCTACGTCTACCAGACACACATAGACAATTCCATCGTTGATCCTGGGATGCACCCTTCTGTCTTAACGGTGGGCGCTGTGCGAGCAGATGATTACCCAAATCAAAGCCTCGAGTCTTTTTCCTCGGTTGGCTCACTCAACTCCCCTGTAACAAAACCAGAAGTCGTTGGACCGAACGGTGTTTCGACGTTGAGCTACGGAAGCAAAAACTTCTTTGGCACGTCCGCTTCAACACCAGCCGTCACAGGTGCATTGGCGTTGTACAAAAATGCCCATCCCACACTGTCCAATCATGAATTAACCCAGCAACTCATACATCAATCCATCCCTGATGGCGATCATTTGGAAACACGCACATTCAGCGAATATGGAAAAGTACGGTTGCCGCCCCCTACTGATTCACACAATACGACGTGTGGCAGTTCACCACTCTTGTTTGGTGGTCTAATGTGGTGGGGTCTATCGACAGCACGTCGGTCAAGAATCGGCTATACTAACTGAGATTCACCTTAATACAACGAAGAGTTTACAATGCATTCCATTCTTCCCTTGCTGTCTTTATTATTTGGTTGTGCTGAACCGATTGTGGAAACACCGGTACATTTGGTTGAAGGATCTCTAGGCGAAGCGACACAGCTCTATGGGCTAGCCAACAACGCCAATGGAAACCTAATGGCCACAGTGACCGATTCCAATGGATTTGCGCTACCCAACAAAACGATTCAGTTTGCCGTGGACGACAGCACTGTCGATGTCACCAGTGACGCCTTCGGAGTCGCTATCTTAGAAGCAAGTTCGAACAGTGCATCATCTTTTGGTACAGCATCATGGAATGGCCAAAGTGTTCGAGTGCAAGGGGTCCAACAAGACGCTTTGCCTGCCATTGTTGGCTATGAAGCATGGTCCATCACACCCAACAATCCCAACGCATTGGCGTATGCAGTCACCCCTGCAAAAGATGGCGCGCTGTATGCCTATGACAATGAACTTTGGTGGCTCTCAGAACGCACTGGCGCCATGCCACATTTCATAGGTGCAACCGACGGTCCAATCTTGGGGATGGACAGTGGTCACATCGATGGCGATGGTGTACTCGATGCTGTTGCCTTTACAAGTAGACAGGTTTATCTTTTGAGGGGGCGCCCATACGGAGGATTTGCCTTACTCAGTTCGTGGATGCTCAATGATGAAAAGGATGCATACGCAGACCATGGCATCATCAATGCCCACATCAATCAACTCAACAGCGATGCCCACGGCGACGTCGCCATTGCAAGTTCGAGCGGTGAAGAAACGTTGATCAGCGTTTTGGACGGCGATGGTTCTTGGGGGTTTGACATTCGAGAACCCCTCATTCAAGGATATGCCAGCACATCAATGGTCGCTGGAGACGAAAACAACGATCAGGTTGCGGATGTCACAATCCTTGACGATGAAGGTGTCGTTCGTCGATTCTCTTACAGTATTGAAGGTTGGATTGGGGGGTTCCCATCGGTGCTCGATCCTGCATCGTTTGTTTCTTTACCGGGTGCTACGCTTGAAAAACCAGTTGATCTCGATGGAGATGGCAAGCAGGACACCTTGATTTACGATGGAGAAGGCAGCAGCACTCAAGACTTGGTTTTCTTCACATTTGGGGAAATCATTACCAAGTATTCTCAAAGTTACAGACCCTATTACGGTGCAACATACGACGTAGACGAGAATGGTTCCATGGATGTTCTGTCTTTGAGTGACGAATTTCTACACCTCACCTACTTAATTGAAGACACTGGTGCGTTTGCAGTACGAAATCTCAATACAATATCCACTCAGGGTCCCTTGCAAATCCGAGATTTTAACAAAGATGGATGGGTAGACGTCAACGTGTTCAGCACACACCCCATTCGCATCAAGGGAACGGTTGGGGAAGAAGGCAAATGGACTCCGGAACGTGTGCGCTGGAAAGAAGAGTCTGGCATTTCTATTTTGGACAACTTGTGGGCTGTAGGCAATGTGGACGACAATGACGACATTGAAGTGGGTCTCATTGTAGAAGCAGGTGGTGAAAAGCGATTACAGGTCTGGCGATATGGAGATGACTTTACCGCTTTGAGTGTCGTGGCGGATTTCGGGCTGGGCAACATCGAAGTGAGTGATTTTCAAGTCTGCAACGGAGATTACTTTTTAATTGGAGGCACCGGTACCTCAAAACAGATTCGTCAATTACAACTGAACAACGACGCAATATCAACAAAGAGACGCACAGACGTTGAACAAAACCATTTCGAATGTGCCCTCATCAATGATCTCAACCACTTTTTGTTGTGGGGCGGGACTTCTTCGTACATTGTTCTCCAACAAACTTTTGTCAGCATTGGCGCGGGTGATGCCAACGGCTGGTCGGACGCCGCCATCGGTGCCGTAGACAATGGACAGACTCATACCGTGCGCGGATGTACGGAAACGGATTGTCAAGTTCTATTCGCGGATTTGGACGCCGACAGCAATGATGAACTCATACTATCAAACTCCCAAGGCATCACCGTGTCCGACTTGGCCAATGAAGACATTCAAATGACAGTCCAAGGCTCCTTGACCACAATGGATATCGATGGAAACGGCTCAGAAGAGTTGCTCATCACTCAACCCGATGGCTGGCTGTGGATGTATCATGCAACAGGGTTGGATTGGAGCGCCGTCCAAGGAGTTTGGTTGGACGATTCGGTTGAAGGAAACGCCACCGTAATGGATGTCAATGGCGATGGATTCTTAGAGGTGATTCGGGCGTCCAATACAGGAACTCTACTCACTTCTGATGTTCGTACAGGCGGTTGATAAATTTTCAGTGTACAAGCACTCTCTTTTGCGATAGTATAGAACACATTGACACATTGAACTCTCGATTGAGGACATTCCCATGATTGCTTTGTTATTGTTTACAGGATGCAACCCACAAGACGCCACCATCACAGATGGACATTGGTTCTCTTGGCTGGCCGCAAACTCCTCCAAGGTGTTCATTGATGAATCGTTGCCGTTTCTGGAAGATTTGTCAGAATCTTCTTATGATGAAAATTTGACTGTATCCATGTATGAGTGCTCTGGTCGAAGTCGAGGAGACAAGGGATATGTTCGCGAGCAAGAAGGCTTCGGATATACCAGTGGCGAAGATTGTGGAGCCATAGATGACGTCACTTTTGAAAGCCACAAATTCATCCAAAATGACGGTTATTATCTTCTAAGTCAACCTGTAGAACCTTGGCGCACCGAAGCCATGATCAACGGTGAAGGCGATCTGCAACTGACTGTACACCACTCTCTACCTGATGGTGAAGACTTTCGATTTGCATTTTCCATCGACCCCTACTTCCGCCCCACTTTGTGCACAACGGATACAGAAGGAAATCCAAAGGTCGAATACCTTGATGGCTCAGACTGGGTCAATCGTTGGTCTGAAGATGAAGGTGATTACAACATTTATTACCTCAATGCCGGTGCTTACCAACTCAATCCAAGCGATACAGATGATTACTGGTTCTTGACAACCGACATGTCTTCTGGATTTGGACACGCTAAATTCTCCGCAGAAGAGTTCAACTCCATTCCAGTTGCCTATGGAAACTATGACGAAGATGGTGGCGGTGAAGACTTTATGTTTGTCGAAGACCGCAACGATGTCGATTATGCTGGCTACGATGCTGCTGTATCGGCTTTGGTTGATCAAGCTGGTATTTGGCAAGACGAACGTGCCGTGACCACAGGTGCCAACATCGATGGAGAGCCAGCCTTCACCCACAAAGTGGAAGGCAATCAATGGCGTCCGATCAACCCATCTGCGGCTGGCTTAGATGGCTGGAGTGAAGTCCATTCTTCTTGGGTTCGCTTGAGCAAAGACTCCGAAGTGGTTGAAGGTGGAAATGTGTCCGGAGATTTCCAAATTTTGTTCACCGCTGTAGAATCAAATTCTCAAATCTTGGTCAAGGGTGCATTTGAGATTGAAAGTCTTCGTGAAGATGCGTGGTCATACCCAATCTTAGAGGACAGTAAGCGCGCTGAAAACAGCACAACATTTTGTGGTGGTGCAGAACTCGGAGAGTAAAGCTGAAGGGCATCCCAATCCCCATTTCTTGTGTTAATATGGACATATAAATCTGATGAGGAAATTGTATGTCCAGCCAACAATTTAAGAAACCTGCCAAGAAGTCCACAAACCAACCCACCAATTCTGGTGGAAACACACCGATCATCGAGTCGTTGTTCTCCCCTGATTACGTTGTTGAGCCAACCGATCAAACATCCGTATTGGTACAGAGTTCAAACAACAAAGACGTTTCTTGGACAACAAAATGGGAAGCCCCAAATGGTTTCAATCAAGAAACCAAAGTTGCGCAGAAAGGTGCCAATCTGACAGTTCCCTTCTCTTTCATTGAGGCGGCTCGTGAAGGTGGACTCAAACACGGCGACAAGATCAAATTCACGGCCATTGGCGAACACAACGGTCAAAGAGATAGCGAATCCAGAGATTTCTTCCTCAATATCCCCACAGAAGAACTCAAGGTCTGGGAAGTATTTTTTGACAACCAAGATCAGCAGACCAGTGCGGCGGGTTCACAACTCGTTCAACGCCGCCGTCGCTCCGATCCTTTGGTCTTTGATCTCAATCGCGATGGAAAACTGGACACCACTGACGGTACACAATTGGGCAATGGAAAAATGGATGGTTCAACGGTTTTATTTGACATTGATCCAACCAGAGAATCTCCAGAGAAATGGCAATTTCGGTCAAGTGACTTTCGACCTGGCAATGGACGCTGTCCTGCCGTTCCGGGTGGGTTCGTCATCTATGACAACGGTTCTCGTGAAAACATTGCCAGCAACGGTCGATGGCGTGAGAACCGAAGCAAAGGCAGTTCCGCGATCATCTACGACTCCAAAGGAGACAAGGTTGGCTATTGGAGTGGAAATACGTACTGTTGGGGGCCAAAAGGCGAAAACCGTAAAGAAGAAGAAACGGAATGGATCCAAGGTACCGGTGACGGCTTCCTCGTTTGGGATATCAACGGCAATGGCAAGATTGATGACAACACTGAGATGATGTCGGAGTTTGATGCCGATGGAAACAAAGTCTTTGAAAATGGGTTCGAAAAGCTTCAACATTATTTTGACCAAGACAACAACGGTGTCATCGAAGGAAAAGAACTTGAAGAACTCAAATTCTGGGTGGATGATGGCGACGCAAAAACAGAAGACGGAGAACTCAGAGAACTCTCCGAATTTGGTATACAACGCATCAACATCCCCAAGAAAGGCGAACTCAAAAGTACGACAACGGCACTCAAAGAAGAGTTGCTACCGCCCAAAAAATAAGTTCGTCCATACACAAGATTGACGCCATCAAAAAACAAACCACTCTAATATTAAAATCATTTAGAGTGTGAAGGTTTGAGTTGAGTAGACGGGTGTATTCCCTCGTCCCCAACCAACACTGGCGACAATCAGATATTACGCCTTTGACCCTTGAGCGCACTCTTAGTTCAAAATTCGAGTAATGGGGTTGGGTTTCTTAAGCGCTGGAAGTCCTTCTGTCTCAATCCGTTGACGAACGTTGTGTTCAATCATGGTGGTTAGAGCATTCAATGGCAAATCGTTGTCGTCCATGCCGAATGGCTCTTCAATCTCATCTCCCAAGGCATCGATTCCGAGGAAAGCATACCCAATCAGGGCAACAACAATTGGTGTAACACCACCCACAACGGGAACGAGACCGTATGGCAAAGCGAAACAATAGATCGCCACAATTCGATGGAGCAAGATGTTGTAGGAAAATGGAATCGGGGTGCTCTTAATGCGCTCACACCCACCTTGTAAGTTTGTGAAATCCGTCAGTCCCTGTTCGAGCAACGGCAAATGTTGTGGATGAATCCGACCGCCTCTATATTCTTCACTCAACAGATCCCCCAACCGTTGGAGCAATGCGATCGGTCGATTCCCCTCTGTTTGTAGAAAGGCAATGTCATCTTCAGACAACAAATGTGCCACTTCTTCTGGATTCCATTCTCCCCGCAAGTGCTGACGGAGCAGGTGTACATACGCTGCAACAATGTGTATATATCTATCGAGAACGGGCTGTTCAGGCTGATCAATGACCGTCAAGATGCGTCGAGTTACTGTCCGAGCCGTGTTGACCACCCCACCCCATAATTTACGCCCTTCCCAAAATCGGTCATAACTGGTGTTGTTCCGAAAGCCCAAAAAGATACTCAGTACCAAGCCGACCAGTGAGAACGGAGTCATCGAAAGCCAGTTCCCTTCAGCATCAAAAAGACTGTACACAACTGTCACGATTAAGGCATGACCAACGACAACAGACAAGCGCCATTGAATATCTTCCAAAATTGTTCCACGCAGTTGCAGCAACAAACTTTGCCAAGAAGCATTTTTTCTGGGTACTATCATACGCCCTCCATGAGTGTCATAATGTACTTTAATCGCAACCAAGTGGCAACTGCCTCGCTTAGGGAGACAATCCCCAACCACCATCCACACACAGAACTTGACCCGTGATATAGGCTGGGCCTTGCAACAAAAACAACACTGTCTCAGCAACTTCTGTCGGTGTACCCCACCGCCTCATCGGTATTTTTTTGCACAATGCCTGATACTCTGGAGAGTCCTGGTCCCCATCTAGAATCAGTCCTGGTCCCACTGCATTGATTCGTACATCCGGTGCAAGTTGAACTGCAAGCGCCCTTGTGGCAGCAACCAAAGCCGCTTTACTCGCCGCGTATCCAACATAATTGGGCCATGGACGTTTGTGACTGACATTGTCGACAATGTTCACCACTGAACCATTGTTTCGTCGAAGTGAATCAAATAACCCCTGCACCAAGTATACCGGTGCCACAGCATTGAGCGACCAATGCTCTGTCATTTGAAGACTCTCTGTGGACGATAGTTGACTGCGTTTAAACATGCCAGCATTGTTGATCAAGCCACATATACTGAACTCTTGATTTATAAACCGGATAAAATTCTGTAACTCTTCGTTGTTGGTTAAGTCACACGAATACAAAGAAATCAGGCTGGGCCACCGCTCTTGGAGGACCACCGCCTGATCTTTTGATTGATGGTACTGCACCAGCACCGATTGTCCTTGTTGACAGAGAGACTGGACAATGGCAGAACCAATGCGCCCTGCCCCTCCGGTCACAACGACAGTCATGTCATTATCCACGCAAGTTTTTGAGCAATTGCTTGATCACTTTCTGCGCTTCTTTATTTTTCAGTTGTTTGGCAACAGTCAATGCATTGGTGTACATCTTCTCTGCGGCATTTTTATCCTTGCGGTCTTCTGCCATGCGCCCCAACTGCTGATACACGGTCATTGCTTTGGCACCATCTCCCGTTTGTTGGATGGGTTGCAATGATTTAACCAGTGTGTCTTGGGCTGCAGACAACTCACCTTGTTGCAGTTGAGCTTGTCCCAAATGGAACATGACTTCTTTTACAAAACCAGCGTTGGCATTCTTCGTAGATTGAGTCACTTGCAATGCCTGTTTTAACAATGCGGCTGATTCACTTGGACGCTTAAGCACCAACTGGAAGAAACCAACGTTGTACAAGTCTGCTGCCAAAGTCTGTGTATTTTTGGTCGCGTGACTGATTTGCAACGCGCGTTGAGCAGCTGCCAGTGCCGGTTCAACTTGCTGTTGATTGAAGTGGGCTTGAGCCAACATCGCACAGACTTGACGCTCTTGTGGAGCAGCTTTGAGACCTTGAGCCATTTGCTGAACTTGAGTCAACACTTCGGCAGCTTTCCCAAACTGACGAGATGTCAAAAGCATTTCACCCATTTGAACGCCAGCATCCAAGGCCAAAGCACCACGTCCAACCTGTCCGGCTAAACGATTGGCGTTGGTAAAGTGTTTGAGCGCATCATCTACCTGTTTGCTCTGCTTGGCAATCAATCCACGAATGAAATTGGTCAAGGCACGAAGTGGTACTGCTTCTGTCAGTTTATCGGCTTCATTGACTCGGTCCAAAGAGGCATTTGGTTTTCCATCATTGAACTCTACCAACGCCAACTGAGCTAGAGCCTCGGCTTGTTGTACTGAAGATTCCAACTCACGATACAGTTCCAGCGCCTCAGCAGCACGTTCTCTTGCACGATAGTGGTCTTGACGACGAGAGTCCAAGCGTGAACCACTCAACTTTAAAAAGGCTCGGAACCCTTTGTCTTCTTCATCGCGTTCGGAACCCCAGTTCAAGGCTTCTTTGATCAACTCTTCTGCTTGTGCAACATCTCCCATGCGAGACATGCGCTCACACAAGTTCAAATAGGTGGTTCGAACCAAAGCATCTGACCATGTCGCTTCTTTGAAATACCCAATAATGTCACGGGTTAAGTTCCACATTTGGGGCTGGTCTGCTCCCAATGCAACGTTTCTCATGACATCTGCACGCTGTTGCACCCCTGCATTTGCGTAAATTTTCAGAGCTTTGACCACATAGCCATATCCAGCTGGTGCCAAGAATCGCTCAATAAACGCGCCTGTATTTCCAGCAATCCGGTTGTCTTCTTCAGTGATGTGCTTGGCCAGAACAGACTCACGAATCATCGCATGGTTGAACTGGTAAATCCAAGTATTCAAAGGCTTAGAAAACTGAACCTCTTTGTAAATGCCTTCGGTCGCATCGTAGATATCATCCACAGAAGAGCGGTCCAAGTTCAACATGTCGGCAACGATGCCCGATGGGAAACTCATCCCGAGCAACGCAGAGATAAAGGCGATTTTACCAGCATCTTCAGCCGTTGCCTTCTTGCGTTTGTTGTCTCCTTCTTCAGAGGATGACTCGTCTTCCGAATCCAATTCGTCTTCGTCTGGACTGAAGTCAAACAACTGTTCGAGCGAACCGTCCATTTTTCCGCGCAAGTCTTCATTGTCTGCCAACAAGTCTGCCAACTCCGCGATGAAACCAGGTCGGCCATTGGTCATTTTGACCAAGTCTGCGTCCAACCCAAAGGTGTATTCCTTGGAAGCCAAATATGCTTTGACCTCATCAACACCCCATGGCTCTAAGTTCAACGTCTGATAGGAACCTTCTTCTTCCGCAAACACGTCTTGAAGCGGTTGAGACACCCAGCCTTTGTTGTCTTCAAGTGGTACACAGGACAAAACGGTCAACAATTTGCTGTTTTGTGCACTGGCAGACTTGTGCAACAAGGCTTTTACCATCGTCGCAATCGCCACTGAATGTGTGTTGTGCAAATTCTGAATCTCCAACAGCACAGGATACGACTCAGAGATTAAGTGCATCAACTCGACAAAACCGAGCAATGGATTGTCTGATGGAATGTGCAACTGAAACTGCGTTTCTCCTGTCTTGGGAGACCCTTTCTTCATCCCATCCAAGAACGATCCAATCCATCCTTGGACGCGTTGTGACTGAGATGGCTTACGGGAATTTAACGCCAACTCTACTTTTCCACGCAACCCTGGATTGCCGTGCAAGTAAGACAATACACCCGCATACAATTTAACCAGTGTATTTTGTCCATCTTCTTCTTCGCTGAAAGTCGGACGAAAAACAAGCGCGTCCTCATCTTGGCTCTTCGCAAATCTGGCCAACTGAGCGACCAATGCGCGTTTCCCTCCTCCATATGGGGCAGTTAACAAAACGGTTTGTGCTTTGCCATCGTTGGCATTCGCCCATGCTTCTTTTAATACGTTAAGGTCGCTTTCACGAGCGACAAATGCTTCTGAACTCACAGTGACTCCTCGATTGGGTACATTCAACAATCATTAATATTGACCTGCCCTATTTAACCGATTGACAGACCAATGTACACGTTACCCCAACCAAAAGAGGACAGGATGAAGAAACATACGCACAGATACTACTCTGTCAAGAAGCAACACACCACTATTCTTAAAGAGAAAATACTCTTAAAGAGCTCTCCTTCTACGAGTCCATCGAACTCTTAGTCTTGACTTTTCAAAGCCTGGAACCGTTGAGACAATTGAGTCCAACCAGACGTTCGGTCATGCTCCTGCGCTTCAGACTGCAATGCTCTCAGCATGTCTTCTGCTTGCTCAAGCGCATCGGCATCCAATACCGCTTCAACAGCCAACAGCCCCAAATCCGTCGCCAATCCCCATTTGTACACAGAACCCGCGATCTTTCGAGCTTCCAAAAACAATTGTGCTGCTTTGGCGTGCGCTTTTTCAGACTGCGCCATTCGTCCATGGATCCCCAACAGTCGAATGCGTTGAACCTCCGACAGCGACTGACCATCCAACAACACAAGTTGCTTCGAAGCACGACGTATTTCAACATTGGACACGTAAAATTCAAGAAGATCAATGCGTGTATCCACCTGCAAAAAGTCCAATCTTTCTTCTTGGGAGATTCGAATTGCCTGTTGGTATTGCTGTTCGGATTTTTCGATCTGATCTTGTCCCGCAAAAAATCGACCACCCTGTCTGTACAATTCTATGGCCAACAATGCGGCTCCTTTTTCAGCCGACCATTCCAAGGCTCGTTGCTGAAATGCCTCTGCGACCTCTGGATTGCTAGCAAATTGATGACGGGCTGCACGAGACCACAAGGGCTCCATCACAGAAGTGTCAAACTCGATCCCCCATCGAATCAAAACCTCCAACATCGCCAAATACAACACATCTGCATCTAAATCCGCAAACAAGCGCAACGCTTCTTGAGCTTCTGCATGTCTTTCCAAACGATTGTACAGTCGCCCCGCTTGAAACAAGAGTTCTGGCTGGCTTCGTCCAAATGTCGAATAGATGTTGTCAGCCACACTGCCCGCAATCTGTGGCAATTGTTGAATCGTATCATCCATCAATCGAAGCTGATGGAGCACATACTTAAAGACAACCGTATCTCCTTCCACGTCCACAAGATGTGATTGTGAGGCCAACACAGCCACAACCTCACCGATGTCCAAACCGAGCATCGATGCAACGTGCTGTACAGAGAACCGCCACCCAAGCAATGAGCCAACACGCAAACACTGTTCCGTTCTCTCGGGGTTGTCCGTTGGAACAAACACAAGTTGACGCTCTACAATTGCTTTCGCAGCCAATGGATCCTGTTCACTCCAAACAACCATCTCAGCCAACAACTCTTGTCGCCCTCCAGTCCATGCCATCCAATCATTCAAGGAAACATCTGTTAACTCTCGAGCCTTGAAAAACTCGCCCGCTGCATCTTTCTTCCATGGCTCCAAACCAACTGTTGTTCCACGAAGAGTCGACAACAGGGCTTGGGCCGGAATGGGGAACGTCGACACAGTGTCATCGTTCAACACGGTGCTATGTAACACAACCATGGTGCGGGTTTGCTGGGCATCTTGCAATGACGCCAACAAAAATACCAATGGAATGTGGCTGTGACAAAGTTGCACATTTTCCACGATGATCAACAAAGGAATCTCTCTCATGATCGCCCGAGCGAGCAACACCAATCCCATAATTGGGTTGTCGGATGGCAATTTGAGTTGTGCATTGTTCGTGTCATGGCTGTGCTGCAACGATTCTGACATGGTTTGCAAAATTGAATTGAGACGCTCGTCCCCCAAATCCAACTCCAAAGATTTGCGTACCATAGAGACCATATTCGCTGAATGACGAACCGTTTTCCATAGACCATTGGTCAAAACAGGAAGCAACTCCCATCCATAGAGATTCTCTCTCAGGCGTATATGCCACGTCAGACACTCTCCAGCGATTTGGCGCTGAAAATGGTTGAGCACATGCTTGCTTCCTGTACCCAATGGGGCTTGAACGTGACACACTTGTGCGGAAAAGTCACGGACCTTAGACCACTGTTCGAGTAAATGTGTGCTGACTTGTGGGGAAATGGATAAACTAGACATATACAATCCAAATGAATGAACAACAGAAAGAGGTTGATGTGAATCTTCTATTATTTTTACTGGTAGCTTGTAAAGAAGATATCGAACCAAATGGGCGATGGAATGTCACCATTACAGGAACTGGCTCGGAAGACCCTTGTATTGAATCGACGGAAGGCTTTCAAGAAACCTATGAGTATGCCCTCTATTATGAAGGGTCATTTTTAGAGATACGGGTCGATGGTGAACCTTTCGCGACCGGTGAATTCCGTGGCTGTGCGATCACCTATGAGTCAGGTGTATACTTAGAAGAGAGCGCCAACGGCAACTTCCGCTGGAAAATCAATGGTCGAGCGGACGTGGAATCAGCAGCAGGTGGCTGTCCCGATGTACCTGAAGATTATGACTGGTTTGGTTCTGAAACCTTGACCGTGGTCTCTACAGAGAACGACAGCATCGAAGAAGGATGCACGTACAACATGGAAAGCACTGGTGTCTACATCCAATAAGAGTCAACAACACTTGCATCAATGATGGCTTAGATAGAACTTAGATAGAACTTAGACAAAATAGACCCATAGAAGCCTACCGCAAAGTCGTAGCTTGACGCAACCCCTGCTTCCACTTCATTTCTGTTGGTTGTAATTCTATCGCCTTCGAATAGCATTGAATCGCCGTTCGTTTGTCTCCTTTGCTCACTGCTTGCGATGCTTGCTGACCGAGCAATACAGCGGCTTGTGTGATGTGGTGACCTTCGACGATTTTCTCTCTATAGGCTCGACGAGCCGTATCGTCCAACAGTGATGAATAGGCTTTGTAGACGGCACCCAAAATCTCTGGAATGCGGGCTTGCAATGAAGACGGTACAGATGGATTGCCTTGAGCATTGAGTTCACTCATCAAGTATTGATATTTCGCCTCAATTTCGGCTTTGGTGGATATCCAGTGTACTTCAAGAACATCAAAGTGTGTTCCACCTTCAATGGCTTTGAGCTTCTCTTGCAACCTCTCCACAATGGGACTTTGCTTCTTTTTGGGCGCAACAAACTGAATGAGTTGAAGTTGGAGCAATGTCCACAACAGTCTAGCCAAGCCAACATTTTCAGTGCGCGCCTTTTTCAACAACTCGCCAACAGAACTCTTCCCTGCCACAATGTCTTTGATCCATGCTTCTTCTGATGAACCCCAGTCTGTTTCTGCCGTCAACGTTCTGAGCATTGGTTGCGCCATCACCAACTGGTGCTGTACCCCTTTCAAAGAGTTTAACAAAGCCTGAGGAGCCATATTTTGAGCTGCTTGACGGAGTTTTGCCATCAACAGTGCCACTGGCTGTATTGCTTTCCATGGGTACAATTCAGGCAAAGATTGAAAGCCATAAAAGGCAAAGTTGCCAGATCGCATCGCCAAAACCTTTTGGAAGATGTACTCAAGTTGCCGCTCAATGGCACCATGTACCTGAGCCTCAGTCAAAAGTTCCATGGATTGAAGTACTTGCCCCAAACGCTGTCCAGTCTGCCCCATCGTGTCCAAAGCCTGCTGCAACTGAGAGGCATCCACTTGCTCTGAACGCAACAGCAACTGTCCAAGTGTTTCTTCCTCTACAACTGGGTCTGAACGCCATGCTGCGATCTCACCCCTTTGAATCAACGCAAATCGCTGAATCCCATCAACATCCAGTACCACCAATCCAGTCCGTTGATTCGATTGAATCTGAACCAAAAAATTGCTCCACTGGTTCATCGCCCCTTTCACAATCGGTTCTTGAGATTGATACTTTGGTAATTTAAAGCCTCTTTGAGACAGTGTAGGTTGTTCTTCAATTTGAGCAAGCTTTTGCTCCAATCCTGCCAACTGTTTTCGCAAAGCAGACACTTCATCGCGCAATTCAGTGACAATGGACTCATGCTCTTCTATTCGAATCACCTTACCGGTACGCAAAGCATCTTCAATTACAGTCTCATTGGCGGCCACCATTTCTGCTTTGAGACGTTCATAACGAGCACGAACGTCTGCTGGCACATCCAACAATCGGAGCGCAACGATGCCATCGGCACCGCGGAAAATCACCTGTCCTTGAATGGGACCGATTCGAGACTTGTCAGCAAAACGAAGGTCCAACTTTACATTGTCTGCCAATTCACCGCGATAACAAGCACCGTCGAGCGTCACAGTGTCTTTGAACAGTGTCTCTTCAAAATCGGTGACAAACGCTGCATCGTCTGCATAAGTTTTGGTTGCTCTTCTGGTAGCCACGCATCCTCCAATCCATATACATTTGGGTGATCACCTGTGAATCAATTAACCGATTGTATCTCAATTGTGACAAATAATGTTAAAAGAAGAAAGGTCTTCACTTGGAGTAGATATGAACAGCATTCGACTAGACCATCCACAGTGCACCCACCTTCTCGTGGTCGATTTTGAAGCAACATGTGGACCTGGCATTTCCAAAGGGAGTGTCGAAATCATTGAAATCGGCGCTGTACTTTGTCCGTTTGAAATGGATTCATTGAATGTGGACACCCTCCCCACTTTTCACAGCATGATCAAACCCCAATTACACCCCAAAATCACACCGTTTTGCACGAGACTTACGGGGATTCGTCAACAAGATGTCGAACAGGCACCTTCGTTTCAAGACTGCATGCAAAATTGGCTGGCATTCCTTGAAAGCCATGACTGCACTCCAAGTGCCCTACTCTTTGGTAGTTGGTCAAAATTTGACTGGCAACAACTCAACAAAGAATTTGATCGCCACAACATGGATTTCCCATTTAACCATTGCATCGACCTTCAACAGCGTTTCAAAAAGCACAACGAGCATCGAACCGTTCTCAGTGTCAAGAAAGCGTTGGAAGCCTTAGAACTGGAGTTTGAAGGGGTAGAACACAGCGCGTTGAGCGATACCAAGAACACAGCACGGTTGGTACCTTTTGCTGGATGGTAGAGCTCATTAAAACGTCTATGAACGTGTAGACAAAACAGAGAAAACAGACAAAACAAAAGAGGGAACCTTTCGATTCCCCCTCTGTCGTCTACATGACTCATATTCAGTACTGATTATTGCCCTGCACCACTGTTGATCCACTCTTTGATCAACTCAAGGTCTTCAGGCGCCAACGGCGTACCATTTTTCGGCATTTGAACACCACCACCACCAGCAGTACCGTGTGTTCCTTCCATCTTCAAGTACAAGTATGAGGTTGTTGCATCACCCATACCACCACTCTGTGGGTCCAAGCCATTGGCATCAATCCAAGGCATCGCGTTGCCTGGATAGCCAGTGTTGTATGTTCCACCAGTTGGTCCAGCATTCATTGAACTGTATGAACCAGCATATCCAGACATGACCGTGGCGTAATCAAAATTGCTGTGACAGCCAAAGCATCCAGCCGATTGGAAGGCAGGTTCGATGTACTCAATCCAGAATCCTTGGAAGTTTGGATCACAAATTGGCTCAGCCGAACAAGTCGGATCATCACAGCCCAACAATCCATCATTGTTGTTGTCAGCAGTTGGATCAAAGCAGTTTTCTTGTTGACAGGCAGGGTCTCCCAAGCAGTCAGAGTCTTCGCAATCCGTCAACCCGTCACTGTCATTGTCTGTATTGTCATCGCAAATGGCTTCCAACTGACAGAATGAACTGTTTGCACAGGCAGAAGATAGACAACAATAGGTATCTTGACAGTCCGCACCATTGTATCCATCACCAGCATCGTCAACACCATTGTCACAGATTTCTACTTGACCTGCACAGTCTGCAGAGTTGTGACAATCCCAATCTAGACAGTCAGCGATACCATCTTGATCATCATCTACACCGTTTCCACAATCTGTCTCAGCGGTACATTCAAAGGCATTGGCACAGTCAGAGTCGTTACAGTCGATGAATCCATCACTATCGTCATCCAATCCATCACCACAGTTTCCTTCAAATACACTGCCACAACCAGTTTCATTTGCACAATCAGAGTCGTCGCAGTCGGTATCGCCATCGTTGTCATTGTCGAGGCCATCGCCACAGTTCAACTCAGGCACACAAGCAGAGTTGTTGGTACACTGACTGTCATCACAATCCACATCGCCATCACCGTCGTCGTCAATGTTGTTGTCACAGATTTCAAATGCACCACAAGACGCATCATTGGCACAGTCGGAGTCATCACAATCCACATCGCCATCAAAGTCGTTGTCCAACTGATCGGAACAGGCTTGCTCAATACAAATTGGATTGGACGCGCAGTCTGAGTCGTTGCAATCAACGTCGCCATCAGAGTCATCATCAATTTGGTTTTGACAGTCTTCTGATTGACCTTGACAGACGGGGTTGGAAGCACAGTCTGTATCTCCACAGTCAATGTCACCATCCCCATCGTCGTCGATTTGGTTCAAACAATCTTCTGAACCGCCACCACCACCGGTACAAGCGGATACATTGGCACAATCAGAGTCATCACAGTCAACGTCACCGTCTCCGTCGTCGTCCAACCCATCGGCACAATCCATCTCTGCACCTTGGGCACAAGCCGTTGCAGTTGCACAGGCCAAGGCTGGACAGCAATAGGTGTCATCACAGTCTGCCAAACCGTTGCCGTCATCGTCAGTCCCGTTGTCACAGACTTCTACAGATCCAACACACGCTGCATCGATGCCACAATCGTAGTCTTCACAGTCCGTCAACCCGTCTTGGTCATCGTCCAAACCATTGGTACAATCCGATTCTGGTGGTAGACAGTCACTTCCACCAGCGCAATCTGGATCATCACAGTCTGTGAGACCATCATTGTCGTCGTCGAGTTGATTCAAACAATCTTCGCCACCACAAGCAGTTGAGTTTTGACAGTCTGTATCGTTACAGTCCATAAACCCATCTTGATCGTCGTCATAGTTGTTGTCACAAACTTCTGGTGGAACACAAGCAGAATCTGTTGCACAAGCTGGGTCCAAACAGTCAGCCTGACCATTGCTGTCGTCATCGATACCATTGTCACATATCTCACCAGAACCTTGACAAATCGCTTCGCCCAAACAGTCAGGGTCAATACAATCGATCAATCCATCGTTGTCATTGTCCAGTTGGTCATCACAAATCACTTCCTGATTTCCAGCGTTCGGACAGGCATTGTCTCCAATACAATCTGGATCGTCACAGTCTACCAAGCCATCAAACTCATTGTCAACATTGTCATTACAAGACGTTTCAATTGCATTTGCACATGCGGGGTTTCCAATACAGGCAGAGTCTTCACAATCGGTCAATCCGTTCCCATCATTGTCTTGAAAATCGTCGCACACTTCATTGTTGCCACCGCCACCGTTGAGACACTGAGGCTGTTGTTGACAAACAGGATCATCACAGTCTGCCAAACCATTTTGGTCTTCATCCCCTGATCCCAACTGACAGTTCTCCGGTGGAAGATTGCAAGCTGCATCGTTGACACAGGCCGGATCATCACAGTCTGCCAGTTGGAAACCATCGTTGTCAATACCATCTGAACAATCAGATTCAGTTGTGGTACACATCCCTGTATCGCCATTGGCCAATGTAATGGTCTGACCTTGACATACAGAGTCCGCACAATCGGTCAATCCATTTCCATCGTTGTCAACCAAGTCGTTGCAAACCTCGATAACTGGACAGTTTCCGACACCAACACAATCTCCATCGGCACAGTCAACACTGCCATCGCCATCATTGTCTTGATTGTCGTTGCAAGATGTTTCTCCGGCCGGTTCACAGGTCGCTGTTGTTCCTGGAATTCCAGAACCAGCACAATCCATATCGGCACAATCAACCATGTTGTCCCGATCGTTATCGGCGCCATCGTCACAAGTATTCTCTACATTGCTCTCACATGCACCAACATTTCCAAAGCCGTCAACACCTTGAGTACAGGCAGAATCTTCACAATCTTCCGCACCATTACCGTCTTCGTCACCTTGCGTAAAACAATCTTCAACGGCGGCTTGCTGACAGTTTTGAGCATTGGCACAATCCCAATCATTACAATCAATGTCACCATCATTGTCGTCGTCGATTTGATTCAAGCAATCTTCCAATGGACTGGTCTGACAAGCCACATCATTGGCACAGTTCAAGTCCAAACAGTCTGCATCACCATCACCGTCATTGTCCATTCCATCGTCACAAGACGCCTCGTTGCCAAACTCACAGAATCCTAGGTTGTTGTTCGCGTCGTAGGCTGGGGCTCCATTACAATCTGAATCTAAGCAGTTGTTCAAGCCATCGCCATCGTCATCGGTTGCCGAGAAACAGTCTTCAGTACCGGATGTTTGACAGTTTGCCGCCGCTGCACAGTCAGAATCATCACAATCAATGTCACCATCATTGTCGTCGTCTGTTCCATTGATACAGTTTTCGGTAGTGGTCGTTTGACAGGCACTGTCGTTCACACAATTCGAATCTGCACAGTCAGCCAAACCGTCTCCATCATTGTCCATACTGTCCGAACAAGTGGTTTCAATCCCAAACTGACATACACCCAAGTTTCCTTGAGAATCAAAACCTGGAGAAGCATTGCAATCTGAATCCAAACAGTCCACCAGACCATCTCCGTCATCGTCTGTTCCATTCAAACAATTTTCTGTTCCCGTTGTATTGCAGGCAGCATCGTTGGCACAATCTGAGTCTGCACAATCTGCATCTCCGTCTCCGTCATTGTCGGCGCCATCATCACAGGTCAATTCGGTTGTAAACTCACACGATGCACCACTTGAAGCATTGATGATTGCCCCGTCGCAACTGACGTCCAAACAATCAATGAGCATATCCCCATCGTTGTCTGCACCATCTGTACAACTCACTTCTCCATTTGGTTCACAAGTATAGGCTGTACCCGTTGCGGTGACCGCAATGTTACATCCATCTGCACAATCTGCAAGCCCGTTTCCATCTTCGTCACCAAAGGTACTACAATCTTCTGAAGATGAACACGCTGGACAATTCGAATCCAAACAGTCTACCAGTCCATCTCCATCGTTGTCAAAACCATCGTCACAACTTTGCTCCGTTGTCTCACAAAACCCTGTATTTCCAAAAGCATCGATAGAAATGGTACACCCGTCGGCACAGTCCGAAAGACCGTTTCCATCTTCATCGCCCACCATTGTACAGTCTTCTTCAGTACAGGCTGGACAATTTGAGTCTGCACAGTCCGCATCCCCATCACCATCGTTGTCAAAGCCATCATCGCAACTCTGTTCAACCACTTCACAGAACCCAGCATTTCCACTCGCATCTACGGATACTTCACCATCGCAATCCGAGTCCTCACAGTCTACAAAGCCATCACCATCGTTGTCTTCACCATCACGACAGTCTTCAACGTCCGGCATACAAATGTCAACAGTTGCACAGGCCTCATCATCGCAGTCGGATTTTTGATTGCCATCGTTGTCGAAGCCATCTTCACAGTTCAACTCTTCATCAAACTCACAAAAGCCTGTTTTTCCTTCGAAGTCTACAGATACTTGACCATCACAATCTTCGTCCAAACAATCTACAAAACCATCTCCATCGTCATCTTCACCGTTGGCACAATCCGTTTCACCACTGACTGACGTGTCTTCTCCTGTCTCCTCTGTATCTTGTGTATCAGCCGTGTCTTTGACCGTATCTGTATCAACAGGAACACCAAAACCGGTATCTTTATCACCACAGGCTGCAGCCAGCGCGAATAACAAAACTGAAGAACGAAACATAATGAACCCCTAAATATGTGGTGAACTACAAAAATGTAACAGTTGTGTGTTGAATATAGCATATCCGATTCACTTTGGACAAACACAACAATTTCTACAATCGAAATTAAAAGCCAAGCCTATTCCAAAGAATCAAGAGAAGAAACAATTAAGAAAGGGGTGCTTTGCACCCCTTCTCACTATCCATTCTAGAATCTTGTTGATTAGGATTCTTCCTCGACAACAGGAAGTGGCTCTTCTGCCTCAGTCATGTCAAATCCACTCTGATCGAGAGCAATCAACTTCTTACGAAGCAGACCTGCCACAACCAATCGTGGTGTGCTGTTAAAGTCGTCGTCCAAGAACGGTTCGTCTTCTTGCCAAAACACCAATTGCACTTCATCAGCACCACCGAAAAACTGTTGTGCAGAACCATCTGTCTTCCGACCCAACAACACAGATTGGTTGTCTCCTGTCATCACTTGAGCACGGATTTTGTTTCCAGCTTCACCACCAAACTCATTGAGGTTGCTTTCTGAACACTCTTTCTCATCTGTTTTGCAATAGGCAGCCTTGACACTCAAGTTTGAATTTGGAATCAAAGCATCTTCATCCAGTTCGTAAGAAGCTGTAAACTCTGGCATTGCATCGATTGCTTTTGCCAATGCTTCGGCGGCTTGAGTTGCTGTCATGTCGTCTTCGTAGGTCCAGTCCTCGCCTTCAGTGACGAACCACTCCTGTCCAGACACTGCGATTGGCTGCATGACGCCTTGCTCAAATTTATCGTTGTCTTTGTTTTCTTCACGTTCTTTCTTGCGAGCCTCTTTCAACTTTTCGGTGGCTTCTGTATCTTCAATATAGAAGCGAATCTTCAAACCAACCAAGCCATGTCCTTCACGTTTACGCTCGTCAACGACAGCACTCGACCCCAACAGAGGACTTGGACCATTGTCATCACGGAAAGAATTGTTGCGTGCATTGCGCTTACTGGAACCTGCATCGGCCTCATAGTTTTCAATGCCGGGAAAAACCTCAATTCCGATTCCAGCATCTTGACGCTCTGCTTCGAAGATACCTGGTGCCAAACGACCTGTGATCTCAGCCGGCATTTTGATGCGGTTGGCGGTCAAGTCATAGGCTTTCACTTCTTCTTCGTCCATACCAGACATATCTACAGGTTCGAGCCCAACCTTTTCAACCAATGAATCGTACGTCAACCCTGCTTCAAGAGCGGTATATTTTTCTTTGACCAATTGTTCTGGATTGGCTGTGGCTTCTGAGTACTTTGTCAATCCGAATCCGGCAATCGCCCCAAAAATGACAATCCAAAAACCGGGGATTCCCAACGAGCGTTCTCCAACAGTCTTTGTGGCAAAGACCAATGCCAACACCCAAAACAAGGCGAAAAGTCCACCAAATCCAATAATAAGATAAACCATGTAAGCTCCACACTGAATTTACAAAATGCGATTCTCAAACACCGCAAACAATATCAACTGTATTTCTTTAATCATTCACTTGAAAGAACACAAGCAACAGAAATCACAGACATAGTAACCGACTGACCGTAAACAGGTTGTAAAACTTTTGACAAGTCCCTACTGACAATGCTCAATTCCTTTGAGTACATCGCCGACCTTCACGTTGTTTTTCCGAAACCATCCTTGATTCATCTCAAGCGCAAACTGAGCAGGCAATACAGATGGCACGCCTTTTGTGCTCAACGGGACCATATCGGTTAAATGTACAATGCTACAATCGCTTCCAATGTACGCAATCGTCAAAGATATGTAGGTATTCTTCATCCAAAATGAACGTTCTTCAGCTGCTGGATATACGAATATCATTCCATGATTTTCTTCCATGGACTGTCGATGCATAAGCCCCAATCGACGCTCATGAAGTTCATCAGCGACTTCCACCTCAATCTTTTGGGCTCCAATCTGGATTTCTTGCACACTGAGGGGTTCCAGTCCAATGGAAGTCTGCACCAACGACAACAGGAAAAATATACTGTTCATTCAACACCTCTCAGCGGTTGTACCTTAACATGAAAAAGACAACAATATAGAATGACAATGATAAATCGATGATACACCAGAGAGAAGTTGACAATGAAATTGGTAAATTTTAGAGTCTTGAAGATTGAAGTGATATAGTGGTGCATGCCATTATTTCAACGAAGAAAAAATTTAGGAGTGTACAATGATGTTGTTGAGTTTGTTGTTTGCCTGTGGAGAAAAATGCCCTGAAGGCTATGAAGTCAATGATGAAGAGAAAGCCTGCTATCCAGTTGAAGAAACGACCGATACGGACACAACGGATACGAACACAACAGACACCAATACAACAGATTCAGGCGATACTGAAGACGATACTGGAGCGGTTGTGGTAGATCCATTTACCGACTTCGAAAAACTGAATGGAAAAATCATCATTCCAAGTCTTTTTGAGGGTCGTCTGATCCCACGAAGTGCCTTTTGGTATCAGGTTGGAGACAAGGCCTTGGTGTACATGACTGCCAACCAATCCGCAACCTGTGACTTGGTAGCCAACCGATTAAATCCCAACACACAGCAACTAGACCCAAGCGATCTGTACATTTTGGATCACTGCAATATGGGGATTGTTGTTGAAGACGTCAATGATCTGAGCACAGCATCCTATTTCAGTGAATGCACATTCGGAATGGGTTCCTTTTCTCAGTCTGGAGCTATCTGGCAGTGGTCTGGAACGGACAACGACGGTGTAGAGGCAGAATATTTTATTGGTGCTGGACTCACGGGTGAAACGTTGGATTGGCAACAAGATGGCGAACGGGTAGCCGTTGAGGTATCGGTGACAGATTGGGCTGGCAACTTTCCATACTCGAACAATTACAACACTTCTGGGGCTGTTGGTACGGGTACTGGCTACATCATCGCAACAGAGTGTGCGGCTTTGGAAAACACCACCTACTTGACTCCCACTTCAAACGAGGACTGACGTAGACCGTCAATCGTTATCTGGGATTGGGAGCAAATAGCCTAATTTTATTTAGGCCATTGCTCTCTTGTCAAGCTGTCGGCTTCGTCCAACTGACCTAGGAAGTCACCCATCGACAGTAAACTGGCAAAGGTTCTTGGAGTGCGAATGACACCTACATCCTCGAGTCCAACCTCAGTGGCAACCCCATTGCTTCGATCAACAATGTGCGCCATCATTGGCTGATTGGAGTCTGGTCTCACCGATTTCCAGTTGATGGCACCAACCCTATCGGCAAAGCCACCATCTCTGTATAATGTACCTTCAAAAAGCATCGGGCAGAACATATAGGGTACAGCACACGATGCGGCGATGGCGTCGACCAAATTGCCTCGTGTAACCATAATTGCTCGTCTATCCATGGTGCACAACCCCACACCAAACGGGATGGGCAAATCTTCTATGCGTTCGGGCAACACTTCACGCAAACGATTCTTGAACGTATCAAACCGAAACAAGCCTTTCCAAACCTGCCAATGAAAATCCACTACACTCAGCGGTCTTGGAACATGCAACAGTTCAATCATCTCTGCCTCAGACACTCCATTGGCCCATAGAGCCCCCACCACAGAACCCGATGATGTGCCACAAATTCCCGTGACATGGATCTGTTTTTCTGTACACACTCGACGAAAACCAATGTGACGAGCAAAAGCCAAAAAACCACTGGAAAGAACAATATCCACATTACCCCCTTCGACGCACTAATTGAAAACCCATCAGTGTAAACTGTGGTGGTTCCAAGTTAGAATGTTCCAATGATAACACGAGAAAGAATCGAAGTCTGTCTGGGGATTTTAATTTGGAGCCTCATTCCAATGCTTTCCGCTGTATGGAATGGTGACTTGGCGGGCTCTCCGTATACAGATTTATACCCCAGTGTGTGGTCACTGTGGGCAACAGAATCATGGTGGGGAACCTGGCACAATGGCTGGTTCAATCATCCCCAAGGACAGGCTTGGTCTCCGAGTACCTTATTCTGGGGAACTGCCATCATTCCATTCAAAGACTTGGTGCCCATCGAATCTTTGTACAATCTCTGTTTGTTCATGAATCGACTGTTGACGTGTTGGGCGTTTTATCTTGTTGGGCGCAGTTGGAACAACAGTCACCACAACGGCTTGCTGTGGATGGTTATCATCGGTATGAACCCAATGATTCATGGTTTTGCTGTCGAGGGCATTTTTGAGGGTACACAACTTTGGCCCCTCGGCTTTTGGTTGTGGAGCATCAAAAAACAACGATGGACACAAAGCGTTCTCTTTGGCTCAATTGTGATCATCAGCAACTGGTACTGGGCGCTGTGTTGGGGAATACTATCAATTATCCTAGGCATACAAGAACGAAAAGTGTGGCGTACGATGTGCCTCAGCATTGGGCTGAGCATGCCTTGGATTGTCCACTTTGTACACATTCAAGAAGCGAGTACGAAACTGGATGCTCACATATATCAAGCGATGGGGCTGTCTTTGACGATACCGACACCCAATATACTGACGACGCCCAACCCATTTGCCATGAGCAATTACACAGGCTGGACGGTATGTGCATGGCTTTTGTTCACACTGTGGCAACGAACAACGAGTATCGGGTGGGGCATACTGGGACTTGGACTGATGTTGTCAATGGGATTCCCTTTCCTGCAAGACTTACCCATCATAGGCAGTATGCGTTTTCCATATCGAATGCATCTCTTGACGCTTGTTGGAGTCTGCATCGTTCTCACGAATAAAAAACATTCTTGGTCCCATTACTGGTTGATACTCATTCCACTTGAATTTCTGTTTCTGTCCCCCATTGATTGGAAACTTCCTTCTGCGCCATCCAAGGCACCGTCATATGTGGACGTGATCGATGGTGTTGTTTTAGAACTCCCGGGTCCCCTACAAAGAGCCCCTGGTGATATCGATCCATCTAGACCGAGAAGCAAATATCTTCAATATTACCAAACCTTCCATCAACAACCAAGTCCGTGGACCTTGGGCTTCAATGGCTTAGTGGAACCCAATGATTGTTTTCAGGGTACTCGACGCATCGATCCACACGCAACCAAATCCGAGCAAAAGCAGTCGTTGAAGAAAGAATGTTGGAACGACATCGAGTGGGTAGTCATTCACAATACCAACCCACGCTTAAACGAATGGCTACATACATTGGGCTTTGAGCAAAAAACTGACACACCCCCACTTCTTTGGCATCGAATTACCAAGCCCTTCAATGATTCACAAATGCTCCAACAGCGACCCAGACTATGAACCCAGATACCCTACACACGCTCATTCAATCGAACGATATACACACATTGTTGGTGTTGTCTGACACAATACAGTTTGTACAGCAAATGGACGGCGCATCCTGCGGTGCAAAAAAATCTTGGCTGGGATTGAATGTTCACAAATCCATCGGATTGTTTGCGACCCATGCATTGGGCTTTGATGCGGCTCTACTATACTTCGACGGGCAACTAGAATGTTGGTTTGGAGACCACTGCGTGTTGAACCAACCTTGGAACATACCCAACACAGAGACACCTGCACCCGATGTGACACACCGTTTAAAACAGGATGAGATGCTCTGGAAAGAACTAACAGAGAGACACAGTAGAACCATATACAAACTGAGTCCATGGCTGTTGGCCGAGAACAATACTCATTTTCTTTGCTCCAATGCCCTCCAGACACATCTATATCCAAACAAAACCCTACATCCAACAAGTACGCATACATTACACCCTGAGCAGGACGGCTGGACTCTGATCAATACAGAAACCCAATGCTCCTATTCCAATCATCATCTGTTTACACGCTTCGCTCAACTATTGAATCAACGAAAGCGAGGTACCATTGTAGACATGATCAACGCTTGTCCTTCCGACAAGATTTCGACACCATCAAATACACAACTGCTTTATGCCTGTAAAAGCAGCAATGCCCTTGCAGGGGTTGGCATCACTGGTCAGTGGATTGTTCGAGAGAATTACTTTGCCTTTCACGACCCGCTATGGCAACTTTCTTGTACATTGAGGGCTGTTCAAGAAATCATCCGACAATCGAGATAAATTTCAATCCAAGGACAACCACAGTTCAATTTCTTTGGCGTTGTCACAATACCCCAACAGTTTTGAGCCTTCTTTGTCTGTCGGAATCACAAAGCTCTCACCGTTGTCACAATCAAAATCGAAATCTACCCCCGAACGATTGGCCGGTCCAGACACTTCACAATTGACGATCGTCGAGTCTCCACCATCATCCTTGATCGTCATAAAAGCCGTTCCGGACACTTCACCACCTTTACTAGAATCCACATCAATGACAAATTCACGAGTTTCTCCAGTCGCTGGATTTTCGCAGGCACCTTCCCAATTTCCAACCCAAGCCCCACAAGCCGTAAACAACATCAACAACATGGCATCCTCCAAATATTTTTCAATTTAACCAATACCATTCTGACAGCCCAACAGAATTCAACCTTGAATGAAACAAAAAACGACTCTGATTGATACACAAGATGGTAAAAACAAGATTGATCATATCATTTTTGAAAACATTGCTATAATGGTTGCAATGGAACGTATGATGACTCAAGAAAATCGAACAGCTGAAATGTCTGAAGTGAATGCAAGCCTTTCTGTAGTGGAAGGCACAGTGCATTGCAAACGAATATCGAAACCAACGGCCTTTCAAATCCAATACTCTATCCAACGCGCAATCGAAATGGCGAATGAACAAGGTATTCGACATTACCTGATCGACGCACGCGGAACCTTTCCACCATCCGCTGAACTTCGACAAGTCCTTCGAAGATTTCTATCAAATTTCATCGGGCACTTCGATGTCGTTGTAATTGTGGTGGATGAACCAACGTTGAGAGTAAGCACAAAGTTCATCTTTCACAACCACGAAATATCAGAGCAAATGAAAGTTCACATCTGTGAGTCGACTGAAGATGGATTCAAGTATTTGGCAGAACTGTAAATCAATTTGACGCGACGTATTGACAATTTCGCAAGCATTCAATCAACAACACAGTGGCGATCGTCACTAAGATTCACCGTCGGCGTCGGACGCGCATTACGCCCAACAGTGATACCCAAAACACACCCATCCCAGTTGAATTTGTCGCACAGCCTCCACAGCCATCGGTATCTTGTTCTAAGATCACAGGACCAGCTGATGCGCCACGATCATTCGCAGATTCATCAGAAGGTTCTTCGCTGGATGGTTCTGAAGATGCTTCGCCAGACGGCTCACTACTCGGTTCGCTACCTGTTTCAGAGGATGGTTCAGAGGATGGTTCAGTAGATGGCTCTGCACTTGGTTCGGTGGACACTTCTGAGGACGGTTCAGTCGCAGGTTCAGTCGATGGTTCAGTGGCAGGTTCTCCGCTCGGTTCTCCGCTCGGTTCCTCCGATGGTTCACCACTGGGTTCGCTCCCTGGCTCTTCGGATGGTTCATTAGATGGTTCCTCCGATGGTTCACCACTGGGTTCTGGAACACAGTCTTCATCCAATTCTCCATCACAATCTTCGTTTCCACCACCACAATCATCCATTGGAATTCCTGGATGGATTGTGTCGAACTGATCTTCGCAGTCCCCTCCTCCCACTGCAACCGTGTCGTATCCATCGCCGTCTTGGTCATAATCGGAGAGTCCATCACAATTTTGATCTACGCCATCGTACCACACTTCCATGGCACCAACAAATACGGTTGGATCAGAGTCATTGCAGTCTGTTCCACCGTTGAGAGTGCTGTCTTGCCCATCGAAGTCACAATCCCAATCTGAGTTGCCCATACAGTCAGAATCCACACCATCGTAGCAAGTATCCACTGCACCTGGATAGACCAAAGAATCGGTGTCGTCGCAATCTTGGAGAGACAACACACCATCGCCATCTTGATCGACATCATCGATGCCATCACAGTTTTGATCGATGCCGTCTTGAGCGATTTCAGCAATGTACGTAGCTATCTGTGGGTTGCTGTCATCGCAATCTTGTCCACCATAGGCAATCCCATCTTGACCGTCCCCGTCGGCATCATAATCGGATTGACCGTCGCAATCCTGATCTACACCGTCGTACCAAATCTCCAAGGCATTGGAGTTGATGAGTGGATTCAAGTCGTCACAGTCTGTACCACCGTACCACACCGATGGCTCCCCATCCCCATCTTGGTCATAATCGAACAAACCGTCACAATCTTGGTCAATGCCGTCATACCAAAAGTCTGTGGCGCCTGGATGCACCGAATACTCGGTATCATCGCAATCATCGCCCCCATACTGATCTGAGATGTGCCCGTCTCCATCTTGATCAAAGTCGTCATTGCCCAAACAGTCTTGATCGATTCCGTCGTACCAAACTTCTACAGCAGTTGGGTAAATCGACACATCGTCGTCATCACAATCCGTTCCACCATCTTCAATGCCGTTGTAGCCGTCATTGTCATCATCAAACTCCAACGCACCGTCGCAATCTTGATCGATACCGTCTCTGGCAATTTCTACACCGTTGGGGTTGATTGTGAAATCGGTGTCATCACAGTCTGCTCCCCCAAAGTTGCTCGAATCGAAACCATCACCATCCGCGTCATAGTCGGACAACCCATCACAATTCGCATCCAACCCATCGTAATAATTTTCATAGGCATTGGGGTGTACTGTGGGCTGTTCATCGTTGCAATCTGTGCCACCATAAGCCTCTGCTTCATACCCATCCCCATCGGAATCGAAATCGGAACCCTCATCACAGTCTGAATCCACACCATCGTAGAAAGTTTCTTCAGCATCGGGGTTTACATCAGCGGCAGCATCATCACAATCCACTTCACCAAAACCGCCAAAACCAAAACCACTGGCAGGAAAACCATCGCCGTCCGCGTCATAATCATCCGACGGATTGCAATTGTCATCAACCTCATCGTAAAAAGTTTCTTCAGCATCGGGATTGACAGCCGCATTGCCATCGTCACAATCGATGGTACCACCTCCGTAGGTATAGGAGTCATGTCCATCCATATCGGCGTCATAATCCGACCATCCGTCGCAGTTCTGATCCACACCATCGTACCAAGTTTCTTCTGCATCGGGGTTTACAGTCGCATCACTTTCATCACAATCCATCCCACCATACGAAGAAGATGTGTATCCATCTCCGTCTTCGTCGTAATCATTGTCTCCATTGCAATTTTGATCAATGCCATCGTACCAAATTTCTTGCGCACTGGGACTTGTATTTGGGTCCGAATCATCGCAGTCCCCATCAGCCTCGGTAAAGCCATCTCCATCGGCATCGTCTTGCCCCAAAGCCGTGAATCGAATGTCATCCACACCCCATATATCTCCGATGGTGTCATTCTGTATCACCAGGCGTTCCACCCCAGCCTCAAAGATCAATCCCACAAACTGCAGTGCGCCATCTTCGTTGAAAATCGGCAAAGATTGGTCGTATACGAGCACATTGTCAATGTAGCCTTCAATCGAAACAGAACCTTGCACATCAACCAGATCAAAACCAACGGCCTGTTGTGGCTCTACAAAATCCCACACCCACACATCGGTGACAGACCATCCCCCTTGCGAACCGTTCGGATAAACCCCATCAATGTCCGTTGAAGCCGAAATGGTACCATCAGTCTCCCACCCCAGTGAACGATACTCCGTGGTCAAGGCATACCCAACAGAGACCGACTCAAAACCAATTTGTTCTTCTGGAAGGGTTCCTCGAATGGCTGTCCAATCTACATCAAATGTACCTTCATCTTCATAAACTTCTACAGAGCCACCATCTACAGCCCCATCACAATCATCGTCAATCCCGTTGGTGTAATCTTCAGCCATCGCGGGGTTGACATCGGGGTTGCTGTCATCACAATCTCCTGCGGCTTCACTGAACCCATCCAAGTCTGAGTCGGTATATGTGCTCCAAACAACTTCCAAATTGTCTACACCAAATCCATCATTGAGTTCCGCATCCAAAACGATGTAATCCACCGGTGTGTCGAAGCGCAGTCCCCAAAAAGCACCACCTGGAATATCGTCCGACAGCAAGGTTTGTTCTACAGAAACCACTGACTGTGCACCCATAAACGCTTCCAACGTAAAGACACCTTCTGGGTCGAGCACATAGAAACCCAATGCCTCAATGGATGGCGTGAAGTACATACGCAACTGATTGCTGTCTCCATCGTTGTAGACTTGACCGGCCAAACCTCCGTGAGGCAACGAACCATACACATTGGACAGCACACGAAACTGAGAAGAGCCAAAAAGGCTTAATCCAACGGATGAATACAACGAAGATCCATCATCGCCACTAAAGGAGCCTTCAAAATCAAACAAATCTGACTGAGTGAAGCCCGCTTCTGCCAAATCATACTCAAACAAAGACCATTCGGTTCGTACAGTCACTGCATCATCGATGTTGCCGTCGCAATTGTCGTCAATGCCATTGTCCGTGATCTCACTTTGAATTGGATTGATGGCGCCATCCAAATCATCGCAGTCTAAACCACCAGCATGAACATCTACAAACCCATCGCCATCTTGGTCAACATAGGAACTTTGCAATTGCCAAGACACCACTCGACCAGCGGCAGAATACCCATTCACATCACCGTACGGAGCACTGGCTATCACTTCAGGTTCACCATCGGCACTCAAGTCACCGATCGCAAGTCCAGTTCCCAATCGTCCGGCATAGTCCACACCAATCAGTGTTCTATCGGCGTCTTGAACATCGGCCTCTGTAAAATCAATATCGGTAAAGATGGATACAGTTCCACCACCAGCCACAATGGCGTTGGCATTTGGACTGGCAATCAACACATCGTCCGCACCAATACCATCCACATTCCCAATTACAATTCGTTCTCCGGTATTTGCAGCCAAACTCGCGCCATCGATTTGCCAATCCGCATTCAAAGACAGCGTTTCGCCCACGGCAGTTCCGACATTCAGAAACCCAAACACGGTGCCCGATTGTGCAAAGATACCATTTTGATAGGGCACAGCCACCAGCAAATCCACCGTGCCGTCGCCATCAATGTCGCCCAATTCAATTTGGCTACCAAACTCAGCAGTATTCTCCAACCCACTCCATCGAACTGTCGATACATCATCAACGGAAAGGGTGCCTTGATGCTGACCACCTTCAATCAAATAAACAGCACCTGCATTTGAAAAGGCGGTATCCGCAAATGGAGCCGATGCAAAAATGTCGTCCAGTCCATCGCCATCCACATCCGCAACAGCCACATCATACCCAAACCAATCAATGAGTCCTGTTCCTGTAATGACGGCATCAGCCTGGTTCGCGGTCAAATCTCCATCAACGAACAATCCACCATACCCATGGAAAATGTAGACCGCCCCATTTTGGGAATCAATCGAAGACTCCTTGGGGGCGCCGACCACCAAATCATCAATGCCATCTCCATTTATATCCCCCACGGCCAGACTGGTTCCAAACTCTGAAAAGCCAACTGAGTCTCCATAAGCAGACCAATCGTCATCGGACATTGAACTGTTTAAGGCTGTCTGTTGCGTCACGTCAAATACCGAAACTGCCCCCACAGTCAATGAACCATCGTTGAAGGTCTTTGCACCCACCAACAATTCTTGATTGCCATCACCGTTCAAATCTGACCATGCCAAGGCATTTCCAAACGCCGAATTTACGGGTCCAGTCAGTTGCCAAATGGCCTCACTGGCTTCAAGTGGATTGAGGGTTGGAGAGCCTCCTGCAAATACATCGACCCGAGCAGCGTCTTGGGTGCCCACAACCAAATCGTCAATCGCATCACCAGTGGCATCGCCAACACTCAAATTTCTGCCAAAATACAGAAAGTTTTGATTGCCCGTCCACTGCGACTGCAAATCATCGGTGCGCACCTCTGTCGCCATAGGCAGGTAGCCTGTTCGACCAAACCACGCGGACCGTTCGTTAGACAAGGAATCCAGGCATCCCCATGCCACACCTGTACCCTGAGCCTGACTTTGGATACCCGCGTATCCACCAGCGCCAAAATCAACTGTTGAATCACCAAACTCAACGTCATCCCATACTATGATTGTTCGTGGTGTACCTGCACCTTCGGTCAACCAAACCTGTACATGACCTGATCCACCCACCGTTGCATGCTCTCCAGACCAATCCACCACAAATGCTCGATTGGGATGCTGTCCAAAGACTGCACTTTGAATGGTCACATTGGACCAGTCTTGCCACAGCGCCGCCACTCCACTCCAAAGATTGTCTCCAGGACAAGAGCCTTGAGCACTGGCATTTTCTCCTTCAAAAAACAACACCCCGTTGCTGCTCACCCAAACAGCGTCGTACACCGTTCCGTACCAAGACCACTCGAAAGGCAATGAAACCTGCTGGACTTCATCATCCCCCATCGCATAGACCATATGAAGGTTTGGATCACCCAAAGTGGGATCCATCAGTCGATATGGAGGTGCCGGTATTGAGACAGCTTCTGAGTCAACAAAGGTCATGTTCCAAGAGTCGGGGGTACCGCTCAATGCGTGTACCAATGAAGTGAATGCCAACAGCAACATGTTTAAGTGTCCCAATTATATAGATCGCCAATCTAATAAAATATACACGATTCAAGGAAGATTTCGATAAATTGAAGACAGGAATCATATTGAAAGACCCAATAAAAATAGCGGAGAGTGTATGTTGTCATTGTTGTTGATCCTTGGCTGTGGAGAAAAAGAGGCTGATATTGGTACAGATACAGCAGAATCGACTGAAGATACAGGCAATGAAGAAGCCATTCCAGATACACCTCCCCTATGGTACGGAGACATTCAACCGATGGTGGCCAACAATTGCAGCACCTGTCACCATGAGGGTGGTGCAGCGCCGTTTTCCTTTGAGCAGTTCGAAGACGTGGACATCTTGGCCGATGTCATGTTGAACAGCATGCAGTCTGGTTCTATGCCTCCTTGGCTTCCTGATCCAGATTGTATTGAATACAAAGACGAAAGACTGTTGAAGGATTGGCAAATTGAACGGTTTGCCCAGTGGATCGCAGATGGAAAACCGATGGGAGACGACGCACTTGGTGAAAGTCCCGTTCCGTTAATTGAAGACATCACATCAACCCATTCTGCCACCATGCCAGCCGGCTTCATTCCTGACACAGCAGGAAGTGCCGATCAATACCGATGTTTTGTGATGGACTTGGACTTCGAAGAAGAAACATTTATCACAGAGACCCAAGTCATTCCCGGCTCTCCTCAAGTGCACCACGTCTTGATGTATGCCCTTGCCCCAGAGATGGCGGAGGCTGTGGAAAATGCCGATGGTGATGATGGAACAGTTGGTTATCCTTGCTTTGGCGACCCGTTTCCCAGAGGGGCTGGCAACTATGACTATGGATTCCCAACACAAATCGGAGCGTGGGTACCCGGTATTCAACCGAGCATCTTTCCAGAAGGCACAGCCTTACGGGTCAAACCCGGTTCTAGTGTCATTATGCAAGTCCACTATTCAGCACTTGGTGGAGAGCCCATTGAAGACAGTACCACCTATCATTTTGTCGTCAGTGAACAAACACCAGACTTTATTGCCTCTACCCGTCCACTGGCAATACAAGACTTGAACATTCCTGCCGGTGCCAGCAATGCGACAGCGACCGACACATTCACCAATTATTACGATCGTCCAGTTGAATTTGCCTCAGTGGCCACCCACATGCATCTGTTGGGAAAATCACAGGAGGCCACCATTGTTCGACAAGACGGCACCGAAGAGTGTCTACTGAACATTCCAGACTGGGACTTTGCTTGGCAACAATCCTACGAACCAGCGACAACAGTCACCATCAATCCAGGAGAGAGCATTGAACTCACCTGCGCCTACGACAACACCTCGAGCAATCAACCGATCGTCGACGGAGAGCAAATCGAACCCACCGACGTCGAATGGGGAGATGGTACATTGGATGAAATGTGCTTGCTCTACACAACCACTGTCGATCCGTACACACCCCTGCCCCCACAAGGAGCGTCTGCTTGCCATGGTATCGATGCCTGCTTAGAAGATTGTGGTGAATCACTTGCCTGCGTTATGAGCTGTGAAAGTGTTCAATTTGAATGCCTTACCTGCTCGTTGGATGTCTTTTTGGACTGTGGTCTCTCTTCGTGCGCTCTTGAGGCTTTGCAATCAGAAGGTTGTCTACGAGAATGCTTTGCAAAGAGCATTATGATGGGCTCCCCAATCGGCTCTTGTTTTGAATATGAATGTCCCACTGAATACGCAGCTCTGGTTGAGTGTGCTGACCCTGTTCTACAAGGAGAGACCTGTGCCACTCAATTGATGGACTGTGGCATTGAACTGGGTGAATAGTAAATACAAACTCGCTTCGTGCTCCATGAAGGTTGGACGCAAGGGTTCAATCATTTCGTGAACTTGACGCCAGACGCAATTCTTATAGCGCAATCTTATCGGTTGAAAGAAACCGTGTTTGATCTCCCACTGCATACGCCCCCAACAGTACAATCAAATGTGTACAGGATTTGCGAATTATGTCAGCAGACGCAAAATCTCATCGGTGACTTCGGAAGTTTTCAACGTACCGCCCAACTCTGGCGTCACGAGGTTCTGCTCCAAACAATGACGAACCGCATGCGATATTTTGCTCTCCAAATCAGGGCGACCAAGATGGGTATACATCATTCCCAAACTCAAAATGGTGGCCAGTGGATTGGCCTTTTCCTGTCCCACAATATCTGGAGCTGAACCGTGAACAGGTTCAAACAGAGAGACCGTACCTGGATTGATGTTTCCTGAACCGGCAAGACCAATGCCTCCTTGCAAAATGGCTCCGAGGTCTGTCACGATATCTCCGAAAAGGTTGTTGGTCACCACCACCTCAAACTGCTCTGGACAGCGCACCATTTCCATCGTAAGCACATCAACGTATAAGTGTTTGGATTCGATGTGTGGATACTCTGCGGCAACCATTTTGTAGACACGTTGCCACAAATCGTGTCCGTGACGCATCGCATTGGCTTTGTCGGCCATACACATTTTGGTGTGCCCATGACGATCTGCATATTCAAAAGCGGCACGAATGATGCGCTCAACACCTTTTCGTGTATTCATCTCTTGTTCAATGGCAACTTCGTCTAGGGTTCCGCGTTTAAATTGCCCACCGATTCCTGTATACAAGCCCTCAGTGTTTTCACGGAATACTACAAAGTTCACATCGTCGCATCCCTTATTTTTGAGAGGACATTTACTTGGGTCCAACAAACGGATTGGACGAAGGTTGATGTACAAATCCAGTTTGAAGCGAGCACCCAACAAAATCTCTTTGGCATGAACGTTGCTCGGCACACGTGGGTCCCCCAACGCACCCAAGAAAATGGCGTCAAATTCAGTGCGCCACCTCTCCATGATCTCATCCGGCATCGTAGTACCATCACGCAAATAACGAGTTGCACCAAGGTCAAAGTGTTCGAGTTCATATTCTGGCGTCAACGCCTGAAGCACCCTCAACCCTTCAGCAATGACTTCTGGTCCAATTCCATCTCCACCAACAACGGCAATCTTCTTTGACATAGCGTCCTCCCTTTAATGTGATGGTTTAGTCCTAATTGAATTTGCGGAAGAATTCTATAAGTCAAGATGGAAATACAACAAGTGTAAGTTATGTAAATTAACTTTAACAAAAAAAGAATGAACCCACTCTAACGAATGGGCTCTTCACAACTCTCAGATTGGATTCTACTCTTGAGTATCCAACCAGCGCTCGGCATCCAAAGCCGCCATGCAACCCGAACCAGCCGCCGTAACCGCCTGACGATACTCGTGGTCTTGAACATCTCCACACGCAAAGACACCTTCGACGTTTGTCTTAGAAGACCCCGGAACCGTGATCAAATATCCATTTTCATCGTGGTCAATGTACTTCACAAAGGGCTTTGAGTTTGGTGTATGACCAATCGCAAGGAACAAGGCTTCCACCGCCATATTTCGCTCTTCTTGGGTTTGATTGTTGATCACGCGTACACCGTTGACAACCTTATCTCCAAGTACATCAACCACCGATGTGTGCCAGTGCATCTCAATCTTGTCGTTGTTCTTGACACGATCTTGCATGATCTGAGACGCTCTCATCTCTCCACGACGCACAAACAAGTGAACTTTGCTGGCGAACTTGGTCAAAAAATGCGCCTCTTCACACGCAGAGTCTCCACCACCCACAACAGCAATCTCTACCCCTTGATAGAAGAATCCATCACAGGTCGCACAGGCAGACACGCCATATCCTTGCAAGCGCGTTTCATTTTCCAGTCCGAGATAGCGAGCAGATGCACCCGTTGCAATGATCAATGCCTTTGTTTTGATTGTCTTTCCGGTCATGGTCTTCAAAGTAAATGGACGGTTTTCCAAGTCACACTCTACAATCTCATCCATGAGAAATCTTGTGCCAAATCGCTGGACCTGCTTTTTCATGACATCCATCAGTTCGGGTCCCATAATGCCCTTTTCAAAGCCAGGAAAGTTCTCGACATCGGTCGTGATTGTCAGTTGGCCTCCCGGTTGCATGCCTTCGATGATAATTGGTTCTAAATTTGCACGGGCCGCGTACAAAGCAGCGGTGTACCCAGCGGGTCCAGAGCCGATGATGACTACATTTTCCAAATCTTTTTCTACCTGTTCAGACATCGCTATTTCCTCTCGTTGATTGGTTTGAACTCACCCCTTTATATGGGTTCAGAACAAAAAAAGTCAAGTCCAAAAGACAACAAGTTTATCGAGGCTCTATCCATAACCAACGTCTTCAAAACACCTGCTCGGACAACATCAATACCCCAGTATCGACAACTGCTCTTGCACCAACTCTTCTTTGGCGTGCCCCTTCAACCATCGAAGTAATGTTTCACTCTCTTTGGCAGTGCACTCATTTTCTTGTCTCGTCTCGTTGTGGAGCGTAACCACGGCATTTCGTCGCAATCTCTCAACACCAGTTCGACGAAGGGGCATGCCTGCAAGCCTATCCAACACTTCTTCTTTGGGAGCCTTGCACAACCACTCCAAGTTCAACCACGCCATTTTTGGACGGGGTGCCAAATCTGGGTGTTTGGACAATAACTTTTTGTGATTGTGGGGACACACGTCTTGGCATACATCGCACCCAAAAATCCAATCCCCCATTTTATTGGCCAAGGCAGGCTCAATGACGCCCTTGCTCTCGATCGTCAAATAGGAAATGCACTTTCTTGCATCCAACCTAAAAGCATCGACAAAGGCATTGGTCGGGCACTTGTCCAAACATCGATTACATCGACCACAATGATTTCGGACAATCGGTTCATCGGCTTCAATCGGTACGTTGATCAAAAGGGTTGCTAAAAAGAAATAGGATGATTCTGCTGGAGAGATGATCATTGTATTCTTTCCAACAAACCCCATCCCTGCCTGTTGGGCCCAGCCCCGTTCGATGACCGGTCTTGAATCAACAGTCCAATAACCTTCCAATTCTGGGTGTTGAACCTTCAAGGCTCGTGCCAGTTTCTTGAGTTGTTTGTTGATGATTTTGTGGTAATCCCTGCCCCAAGCATAACAGGAGACCCTTCCCACCAGTTCTCCGTCTGGCTTCGGTGGTCTTGGATGCCAATAATCCACGCCCAACACAACCACCGTTTGCAAGGATGGCAACAGTTCTCGAATGTTTGCCCGCGGTGGACGAGAGCCCACCATCCAATTCATGTCTCCGTGAAATCCATTGGCCAAAAAACGATCATATTCTGTCAACGCCACATTGCGCTGGGCTTTGGCAAATCGCACGCGGTTAAACCCAAAAGAAAAACAGGTCTCGACAAGTGTCGCTTTGTCGATGTGTGACATTGTATCTAGTCTTGCAAAAACGACGCTTTGAACGCTTCTAAACGAACATGTTCTGCCCGCTCTGGTGTTAAAATTCCGGCATCTTGTAAAATGGCAAACTCTCGTTGAAGATTTGTTTTGCAATAATATGTGCCATCGGTATTGATCGTGTAGCGAACACCGTGCTGATCCAGTCGACCCAATATCGTTCGAAAATCCTCCAACCCACTGACGGCACGAGTATGCAAGTTTGATGTCGGACAGATTTCCAACACGGTATCAGAATCTACCAAACGTTTCATGGTATCTTCGGAGAAATGACACTGAACACCGTGCCCAATGCGGTCGGGCTTCAAATGCGTGACCACTGCGTCCATCCCTGCACAAGCCGTGTGCGTTGTTTCACCCGTGTGAATGGTCGTTCCCAAGCCAGCGGACTTAGCGCGCTCAAACAAGTCCACATAGAACGGCAATGAATCCGACAATTCAATTGTTCGTTTTTCCGAACCCGCAACGTCAATGCCCACCACGCCTCGGTTGCGATACTTGATTGCCTTGTCCACAACGATTTCATTGATTTCTGGTTCAAATTCTCTTGCCATACAGAAGATGAGTCCTGCTTTGACGCCATATTCCAACGAAGCTCTGTCCAATCCTCGAATGGCAGCATGAATAATGTGGTCCAAATCCCGCTCACCGTCGAGATTTCGCTTCATTGGATTGAAACGCACCTCAATTTGTTGAACGTGACTGGAACGAAATTCTTTGCCAATGATCTCATACACAGAGCGTTCAATCGCTGCAGGAGACGACTGAATTCGTTCGGTCCATTCGTGCAAAATGCGAATATAGTCATCCAGGGATTTCACATTGTTGTCGTTGATCGTAATCATATCAACAAATTCCCAGTAATCTTTGACTGGCAACCGCAAGCCCTGTTGATGTGCAATTGACCACATAATGTGCGGGGCTACAGATGACCCTACGTGAATGTGCAAATCACACAATGCAGGCTGTTGACTGACTTTAACCATAATGTTCTCCAAGGTAGGTTCCTACATTACCATATCTCGTTTTGTATCCAAAGAATTCTATTGTCCAAGCACAAAGATTGAAGCCCATCCTCAGTTTCTTTTTCCCCAACCAAACAAGCGAAAGAAGCCACCTTCTTCACTGGTTGTGTCTGATTTGTCATCCTTAAGTGTCGGAATGATACGCTCAATCAACCCTTCTGGTTCTTCTTCAACCTCAAACAGTGCACAGCGCTCTCCTTGATACTGCGCTTTTTGAAACAAGTCCGTGTCTTCAGTTTCACAGAGTTCCCAATCCAAGCACACACTGCGCTCCACCAAAAATCGTCCTGTATCAAAGGTCACTGGTCTTGAACCACCCTTCGAGGCCATCCAATCCGCCCAAATCGGCAATGCCGCCTGCGATCCTCCGAGCCCCATCGCCTTACCCTTGTCAAACCCAACCCAAACCGCAACGACAACATCATCATCAAACCCAACAAGCCATGCGTCTCGACCACCATTTGTGGTCCCTGTTTTTGCTCCAAGTGCCCCTTTCGCACCGTATTTACTTGCAGATTTGGCGGTCCCATCTGAGACCACATCCTGCAAAACATCTCGGACCATTGAGGACACCGGAGCTGAAACAACTCGTTGTTCTTGTAGACTGACCCACTCCACATTTTCCCCGCTGCGATCCGCTATCTGCTCAATAAACTTGGCTTCATTCCACATCCCAGCATCGGTAAAGATGGTGTAGGCACTGGCCATATCCACAACGGTGCCAGCAAAAGCCCCAAGAGAAACAGCCGGCTCCAATCCAATATCAAGCCCCATTTCTTTGCCAAATTTCTGAAAAGAACGTTCACCCAAGGTTTCTTGTAAATGCTGGTACATCATCACGGTCGGTAAATTACGTGATTGCTTGATGGTGTCTCGAATCGTGATGGGTCCTTTAAACTGGTGATCATAATTGCTTGGAGACCACACTTTGCCGTCGTGTTCTATTTCCAAAGCCTCATCTTTGAGCCAACAGCCAGGACTCAAATCTGAGTTGTACTGAAACAATTGGGCGACCAAAAGTGGCTTGGACAATGAACCCACCTCTCGTTTGGTGTACATCGCGCGATTGAACTGAGAATCGCTATAAGAACGCCCTCCTACCATCGCCCTGACCGAGCCAGTCTGACCGTCCAACACCACAGCCGCAATCTGAACGCCATTGGCTTTGGGATATTTCTTTTCTACCTTTGCGAGTTGAGTGTCGACAGATTCTTCAAGCATTGCTTGGTACACAGGATTCAATGTAGACCGGACTTGCAACCCTTTTGCAGCGATGCTTCCTTGTCCCAATTCCTTTTCCACCACGTCTTGAATGGCATCCACATAGAAATTGGCTCGTCGTCTCTCGGGAATCACTTGAATGTTCAAATCTTTGTTCAGTTCATCTTGCAACTGCGAATCGTCAATTACCCCCACTGCCTTAAGACGTTTGAGAGAAACATCTCGACGTTGCTTTGCCTTTTCAGGATGACGCAAGGGTGAATAGGCGTTCGGTGCAGAGATAATCCCAGCAATCATGGCAGCCTCGCCAATCGTCAACCGCTGTACCTTCTTGCCAAAATAGACCTTTGCGGCTTGTGTGACTCCCACCACAGCTCGACCGTTGACCTGTCCAAGGTACACCTCATTCATATACAGTTCAATCAGTTGGTCTTTGCTCAGTCGTTGCTCCAACGCTAAGGCCCTCAATGCTTCGCGCGCTTTGCGTTTGTAGGTCTTTTCCGGATTGTTCAAAATCAGATTCTTGACCAATTGCTGAGTGATGGTACTCGCCCCTTGTGACTTGCGGTCCAAAATCAAATTCACAACGATGGCACGGGTCAACCCAATAATATCGACACCTTCATGCTGATAAAATCGGGAGTCTTCCATCGCCAAAATCGATTGTGGTACGATCTTGGGTATGTCTGACAACGGCGTACGATCCTGAATAGACTGTCCACTGCTCAGTTTTGACAGCAACATCGGGGCCAAAGTCACGCTCGAACGTGACACACCAGATGCATTGGCAATCTTCTGTACTCGCCCCTCTGAAAATGACACCCGTACACGTTCTTGAATCGGGGCACTGTCCAAACGATTGTCAATCAACAGCGCATCGTCAAAAACCTGAAAATCACCTGATTCTTCGACGGTTACAACCTTTGAATAGCCAGATGCCAACAAGATATCAATCAGTTGCTCTTTGGATATTCGGGCGTTTCTTTCCAATGCATAGGAGTCGGACCAGATTTGAGCTGGTATCAAGCCCTCGGCAGTTGGACTCGGTACAATCCACTCCTGCACATCATGCTTCGCCGCTTCATATGTCGCGTAGGCACAAAACAACACGCCAACGGTTACGCCAAAGACGGCAGACAAGCCAAAGCGCAATAGCACCGTTGCAGTATTGCTTCGCTTTGATTTGGAAGATTTCCGACGCGTCTTCTTCTTTGCTCGACTCTTGCTGGACTTTTTTGGTCTGTCTGTTTTTGATTGACTTGAATTCGATTTTGCGGGTGATTTTTTGGATTTTTTGCGTTTTGCCCCTGAATTCTGCTTCCCTTCTTTTCTCTCGTTCTTTCGCGACCCCTTGTTGCCAGAAGCACCTTGGATAATGTCTAAAGCCTCGTCCTCCAAGCGCCTTTGTTCCGATTCCTCGTCAGAACTTGAACGAGAAACTGAGCTCGATTTGGTACGAGTCGACCTAGAGGTGGGCTTAGAGGTGGATTTCGATTTTCGAGAACGGGGAGGTTTTGAAGACATATACGCTCAATGCACTAAAGTAGGGACAGCCCTATTTTAACGCATTTTGTTGAACTTGTTGGACAATTCCCTTGACATGTAAACCAAGTTTTTCTGCCACGATATGCCCAGGTGCGCTGGCACCAAAGCGATCCAGCCCCAAAGCACCTCGTACACCAAACCCTGTCCAACCTTGTCTCACCCCAGCCTCAACCGCGATCACTGAAACCCCACTGGGCAAGACACTGGCACGATACTCTTGGCTTTGCTCGATAAACAATTCACGACAGGGCATGCTGACGACGCGGACATTCCACCCTTCTGCTTCCAATGCATCTACCGCTTGAAGAGCCAAACTCACTTCCGAACCCGTTGCCAACAAAATGCACCGTTGAGTGGACTCGCCTTCAAAATCACGAAGGGTGTACCCACCCTTTTGGGCTTGCTGGGCAACCTCTGGTTTCAATACCGGTAGGTTTTGTCGAGTAAAACACAGGGCATTTGGACCATCTTGACGCTCCATGGCCACCCGCCACATCACACTGCTCTCGTTGGCATCGGCAGGACGCATGACCCACAGGTTCGGAATGAGGCGCATCGATTCGATTTGTTCAATCGGCTGATGGGTCGGGCCGTCCTCCCCCACAAAAATGGAATCGTGGGTATAGACATAATTCAAGGGCTGATGCATCAAGGCAGACAAGCGCACACTTGGGCGCATATAATCGTGAAACACCAAAAACGTCGCGCAAAACGGATGCACACCACCGTGCAAAATCAACCCATTGCAAATGGCTGCCATTCCGTGTTCTCGAACCCCAAAATGAATTGTTCTACCCCCAGCGAACGATTCTCCTGTGCAATCGCCTCCGGGCATCTTTGTTTTGTTGCTGCCCGCCAAATCGGCTGAACCACCAATAAAGTTCGGAATTCCAGCAGCGATCGCCTTAATGATGGCTTGACTGGCATTTCGGGTTGCCATACTGCTCCCCTCTTCAAAAACGGGCCATTCAACTGCACTGGCATCAGCCGGTTGATTGTAGGATTGAAGGGTGGCGCCAGATTCAGATGCAGCCACTTTTGCGTCCCAAGCACTTCTCTGTTGAGTCAGTGCCGCATGTCGCTTTCGAAAGTGTGCATATGCATCGGCATGCACAACAAACTTTTCATCGGGGTCCATGCCCATCGCGCGTTTGGCACCACGAATCTCTTCTTCTCCCAACGGCGCCCCATGTGAAGACGAGGTGTTGGCTTTGGTGGGTGCATCTTTTGCGATGATGGTTTTGCAAGCGATCAAAGTCGGTTGTTCAGTATTGTCCTTGCCTGCTTGAATCGCCTGACGAATTGCGTCACGGTCATGTCCATCAATTCGAAGGGCGTGCCATCCATAAGCCTCAAAGCGGGCGCATACGTCTTCACCGAAAGCGAGATCGGTACGACCATCGATGGTAATGTTGTTGTCATCGTACAACACAATGAGTTTGCCCAGTTTCAAATGCCCAGCCAAGGACGCAGCTTCAGCACTGACGCCTTCCATCAAACAACCATCACCGGTCATCACATAAGTATGGTGATCCACCAAATCAGCATCAACATTTTCACGCAACCAGCGCTCTGCCATCGCCATTCCAACACCATTGGCAAACCCTTGTCCCAAAGGCCCCGTTGTGGTTTCAATTCCGTCCGCATATCCATACTCAGGATGCCCAGCCGTAACCGCTCCCCATTGACGAAAGTTTTGAATGTCTTCCAAGGAGATGGATTGACCACTCAAATGCAACGCAGCATACAAAAGCATCGAACCATGACCATTGGACAGAATGACACGGTCGCGATCCAGCCAATGTGCATCGTTGGGGTCATACTTCACAAACTCCGACCACAAAACGGTTGCGATGTCCGCCATCCCCATGACCATTCCTGGGTGTCCTGAATTTGCTTGCTGAACTGCATCCATTCCCAAACACTTAATGGTGTTCACGGCTCTTTGTTCTGGTGTCATACATTCTCCTTACAGTATCGATAATCGGTGTTGAAATGCTATAACGCATCCCCCCAAATCTTCATGTCAAAAAAGTCAATCCGTGTTAGATGATGGGCATTACAGGTTTCACCAGAAGGAGAAGTACATGAGCAAATCCATTACCAAACGTTCACAAGACTATTCAAAGTGGTATCAAGAAGTCATTGCCAACAGTGAGCTCATCGATGCATCCCCAGTTCGCGGTTGCATGGTGTTGCGTCCAAACGGTTTTGCCATCTGGGAAAACATCAAAGCTGACTTGGATCGCCGCTTCAAAGAAACCGGTCATGTCAATGCATACTTTCCATTGCTCATCCCCCAGTCTTTCCTCAGTAAAGAGGCCGAACACGTAGAAGGTTTTGCGAAGGAATGCGCTTTGGTTACCCACCATCGATTGCGTACAGTTATCGGTGAAGACGGCAAACCCAAAGTGGAACCGGACCCAGCAGCCAAGTTGGATGAGCCATTGGTTATCCGCCCCACTTCGGAAACCATCATTTGGCACATGTATGGCAAATGGATCAACTCTCACCGTGACCTACCCGTTCTCATCAACCAATGGGCAAACGTGATGCGTTGGGAAATGCGTACACGCCCATTCTTGCGTACGGCTGAATTCTTGTGGCAAGAAGGCCATACGGCACACGCGACCCGTGAAGAGGCTGAAGAAGAGGCCACCCGTATGCTCCAAGTCTATCGCGATTTCTGTTACGAAACCTTGGCTGTACCCGTTGTCACTGGGGTGAAAACAGCAAACGAACGATTTGCTGGGGCTGAAGACACGTACACAATTGAAGCGATGATGCAAAATGGATGGGCATTGCAGTCGGGAACAAGTCACTTTTTGGGACAGAATTTTGCCAAGGCTTTTGATGTCACCTATCGAGATCAAAACAACGAACAGGTACACGTTTGGGCGACCAGTTGGGGTGTCTCGACCCGATTGATCGGTGCGTTAATCATGACCCACTCAGACGACACTGGATTGGTTTGCCCACCAAAGGTTGCCCCCATTCAAATCGTCATTACACCAATTTGGCGCAACGATGAGCAACGTGCAACCGTCCTCGAATTTACTGACAAAGTTCATAGCCTGCTACGCAAAGACTTCCGCGTAAAAGTAGACGATCGCGAAGGGGTCAAGCCCGGTGCCAAATATTACGAGTGGGAACGCAAAGGTGTGCCACTGCGACTCGAGATTGGCGCCCGTGATGTATCCAACAACAGTGTGTTTTCTGCCCGCAGAACAGGTGGCAAAAAATCTGGAATCACGGTGGATGACAATTTTGTGGCGTCTGTTCAAACGACACTCGACGAAATTCAATCCTCGCTGTTGGAGCGCGCCATTGAAATGCGAGACCGCAACACGCACACCATTCGCGATTACAAAGAGTTGCTCAAGAACATCGGTAAAGGAGGATTCTTTATCGCCCCTTGGAAAGACGACTCAGAAAACGAAAACAAAATCAAAGAACAATGCCGAGCAACGATTCGTTGCTACCCGACCGACCAACCTTCTTTAGAAGGCGAAGTCTGTTTCTACTCAGGAGAACCCGCTACACATTGGGCTCTGTTTGCGAAAGCCTACTGATACAGTTGAACCATGATCAATCATTGCATCATCGAGCGGTCAATGAAGATGAAAGTTTCAATGTTCTCCTAAGGTGAATGAACAAAATAGAACATCCTTAGTTTGTACCAATCTTTAGGTCGAGTATTGTCCAGTGTACTGCCTACTGAGAGGTTGTACAAACTCTTGGAGTATTCGGGCTTCTTGGATGAACATTCAATCTAAGACTTGAGTCAACGAATCATAAATGGTACATGGTGTGCAGGATCTACACTCACAATTAAGGAAACACCATGTTCTCTTTGCTTTGGATATTATTGGCTTGTCAAAACACTTCTGAACAGTCTTCCACATCTGATAACAATACGCCAATAGCCAATCAGAAAACTGAAGCCTCACCAAAAACACCTTCCGAAAAATCCAAAGGGCGAGGCTTGATCATCAATGAGATTATGCACAATCCAGAATCCGTCAAAGACTATCGTGGAGAATGGATTGAACTGTACAACGATTCCGACATCGACATTGACTTAAAAGGCGTGACAATCACGTCGTCAAAAGAATCCGGATTTCAAATCACGGAATCACACATTCTAAAAGCACGGTCACAGTTTGTCTTGGCGGCAAATGGATTCGCAGGACAAAATGGTGGGTTCAAACCAGACTATGTCTATGATTATGCCCTCTTCAAAATCACGGAACAAGAAACGATCACCCTTTCTCAAGATGGTCAAGACATTGACTCTGTTTCCTATCTTGCCTCGTCGAGCAAATTGCACGCCTCACATTCTCTCACCAGAGACCCCCGCTCTACAAATAGAAACAAAGACTTAAGTGATTGGTGCCCTGCTAGCACCCCTTATGGACTGGGTGAAGCGAGAGATTACGGGACACCTGGCAAAGCAAATGACGCCTGTTTGGATGTTCAAGACTTGAAGGAAGGCGCCATCGTTGTCACCGAGGCAATGATTGTACCCACCAATGTCAAAGAGTGGAAAGGTGAATGGTTTGAGGTGTACAACACAACAGACAAGAGCATCAACCTCAAAAATTTACAAGTACAGTCCGATCGAGAGACTGGCTTTACCGTGCCTGAGGACACCTACATTTTGCCAAATGGATATTTCGTGTTTGGTGTTGCCCCCGAAAAAATCAATGGAGGTGCTCCAATCGACTTTCTCTATAAATATGACACAGCCAAAATGTATGATGGAGATTCGATCACACTCAAAACGAAAGACACTGTACTTGACAGTATTCGTTGGACACCGGAGGAATGGCCTGTACAAGAAGGCGTTGCCATCAACCTTTCCAACGACGCCTACTCAGCGTCACACAACGACAATGCAACTGTGTGGTGTTCATCGACGAACCCTTATGCAAAAGGAAGTCTTGGCACGCCAAAACAGCCCAACACCCGTTGTGATACTGTTCCCGCTGAAGTTGTACAAGAAATAGAGAATACAAACAAAGTCCCCAAATTTGTTGTCCGAGCAACCCCTCAACCAACGCCATCAGCCAAGCCGACTGAGGAAGTCCAGAACACGTCGGAGAAAGCAAACAAGTCCTCTGATTGCTTTGTCACAGACTGTGCATGGTCTTTGGAACTGACCAAGGGCGTTGGCATTGATATGGTCCACATTCCTGCAGGTACCGATCCCCAAGGGCGATACAACATTTCTCAGGCTTTTCTCATGATGTCCACCGAGGTCACTCAAGGGCAATACGAGGCATTTATGGGTGAGTCTTGGAAAGAGAAAAAATATGGTTTTCACGGGCTGGGCACAAATCGACCGGTATACCATGTCTCTTGGTACATGGCGGCAGACTTTGCCAACCACCTCACCCGACACCACAACCAACAACGCAATGCCTCCCTTGAAGAGTGTTACCAATGTGAAGGCAGTGGATACACCGTTGTCTGTCAAGATCGGCTCGCACCCAAGGAATGTTCTGGGTATCGGATGCCAACCGAGGCTGAGTGGGAGTATGCGGCTCGCTCTGGTACCAGTGCAGAGATTTGGACTGGTGGTGGTCCAAAAGCCGGTGGAAAAATTGTATTTGAATCGGGTTGTGATTCCCCTGCGACGATTCAAGATGGAGCGAGCAATCCTGCCTTGTCTGACTATGCGTGGTATTGCAAAGAAGATGAAAATTTTGCTGTGGCACAAAAGTTGCCGAACGGCTTTGGTCTTTACGACATGCATGGCAATCAGTGGGAATGGATAGCCGACTGGGACACTTGTGCCTATCCCACCTCCAAAGAGGACCCCTATTGTGCTGAAATTGGTGGGGGAAAAGGTCGCAAAGGTGGGGACTGGAACGACAAGCCATTCAATGAACGACTGTCTCCAAGGTATGCCAAGCCACCTGGTGATCGATATGGCTCCATCGGTTTTCGTCTTGTTCGCACTGCCGACAAGAATTAGATTCTGTTGAAGGTGTGGTAGCAGATGCACTGCGAGATCACACATCTACAGAACTCCGTACACGTGGGGCATCATGAGCATAGATACAACACATGACACACAGGATGTGCCTGAATCGGTCTTCTGGGGTGGTTCTATTGGTCTGGGTCTACTTTTGGGTATGTGGATACAGCAAATTGGGTTGAGTGCCACGCCAGACTCCATCGCCTATATGGATGCCGCGATTGCATTTCAACGGCTCACCATCAACTTGGAAGTGTTTTGGGGTCCTTTCTACCCCTTGTTGCTCGCTTGTTTTTCTTTCTTTGCGCTACCAGCCGAAGCCGCCTGCTACATCAATGGAATCGCCTTCACATTGATGGTCACTGGTACACTTCGCATTGCACATGCTTTCAACATTTCAAAATTGGGATTGGTGCTTTTGGCTTCAGTGCCGTTGGTGTGGTCAGACTTATGGCACGTTCACCGCGTTGTGTGGTCCGGTGGAACATTTTTGGCGTTGACGGTACTGCACTTTGTGTATTTGCTCAAGTACATACGCCGTCATTCTTTGGGCAGTTGGTTTTTGCTAAGTGTCATGGCTGCCCTCGCCTTGTTGACTCGATATGTTGGATACTTTTTTGTTCCACACATCGGAATATTGCTGTTGTTACACCGTCAAAAAGATGGCTTTGTACAAAAAATGGGGTTGTCTGCCATTGCCTACCTACCACACCTTTGGTGGTTGCTATCCAATTACCAACGGACAGGAACCTTACATGGATCCAGGGGTGAAAGTCAATACACTCTCCAAGACAACCTACAAATCTTTTGGCAAGAGAGCAGTGATGTCTTACTGGCCGGTGGTGGTATTTGCCTCTTTGCAATTGTGGGCATCATTGCACTTGTCAATCCCAAGGGTCGTTTCTCCATCCACAAAGAAGACCGATGGTGGCTGATGGCTTTGTGCTCTTCTATGGTGATCTTTTCTTCTTTGCTTTTGTATAGTGCAACCAGTGTATCCATTGACCGCATCAATGCCAGACTTACTGCACCTTTGTACCCAATGATATTGATACTGTCGGTCTTCGGTGTGGCACAGGCAACCACGCTTCTTAGAAGGAAAGGTTCACACACATTGGCGATTGCCACCATGCTGGTTCTAACGATCATCACACAGAGTGTGTCTGCCCCCGAACGGAATTCTCAAAAGTGGATACAAATGGCAAAGAAGCGTGGTGAATATTCCAATGTTCCATTCTTAGGTTTTACCAAATCCAAGACTCGTATCCTGTTGGGAGACGCCCTACGCAGTGAAATCGAAAAGTCCGACCACGTAGAAGTGCTGTGGTTGGAGGGGCAAAAGTTCAACAATTACTTCAAACTTGCACTCTTTCGAGACATCCTTCCTTCTGACACTGTTCAAGTGGGTGCAATATCATCTGAACAAACCGTAATTGAAGCGCCGTTGTTTACCGAATCGGGACTCAAGACGATATCCATCCACAACACTGGGGAAATCAACAACCTCGATGACCTTCAAAAGAGAATGAAGCGACTGCATACACAAATCCAATACACCGACTTGTTGATTGTGGGTCGAAAGTCTTTTATGAAGAGACTCCAAGCAACCGAATTTTCTTGGACCATGACCACAGAGCAACGCAGTCAACAAGTCACCTGTGCCCCATTGCACTACCCAACCTTGTACACCATTGTTGAATGTCAAACCACTCCCACTTCTGTGGACTCTTCTATGGACGCTTCCACAAAAAGTCCAGATCTAGATTCAGCACCGTCATCAGCGCAACCTTCCCAGACTCTCCACACATTAGAGGAATATCAGAGTGTATACATTTCTGAAGTCATGGCATTTCCCACAAAAGCCAAAAAGTGGCGAGGTGAATGGTTCGAAATTTACAATGCTGGTGATCTCCCTATCAATCTAAAGGGACTGGAATTTCATTCCAAAGGTCAAACAGGCCTAAAGATCGAACAAGATGCCACGGTCCCACCCAAGTCTCACCTTTTGTTTGCTATGCGCAACGACCCCAAAATCAATGGTGGACTTCCAAAAGCCGACATCGAATTTTTGACGACCAACATTAGCATTCACCCCAACGACTGGCTGGAAATTCGACTCAACAATCAAACGGTGGACCGATTTAACATTTCTCAAGAATGGCTCAAACAAGGCACTTCAGTTCAAAGAGATCGTTCGGGCACCCTATGCTTTGCCACAACGCCATACGGTGACGGAGACTTGGGCAGTCCAAGAACAAACAATGTCTGTCCATAAATGACTGACAACTTGAACCTCGCAAGGTCTTGCAAAGTGTGAGTTGGCAAATTTGCGTTCCAGTATTTGAGTCCATTGCTGATTGTAGAATTGGATTGGTCAGGTGATTGTCTGTATCTGGGGTTCAAGACCTTCCATTGACTTGATTTCCGCTCAAAAGTTCTGTAAACTGAACTTAATCTTCGTTCTCAAGTATCGTTATGTTTCCATTCTTCCTTGCCATTGGATGGGGTCCGACCATTGTCGAGGCACAACCAGCCAGAACCGCATTTTCTACATGTGCCACAGTGCCAAACAGCCTCCAATGTCGCTTTGATCTAAGGCATTCTAGAACCATCTTCCTCGGGGAATCTCACTCTTATTTTGGAAAAGAGACTCGATTGGTGGGAAAGGTTTCTGGCAATCAAGACTTAATCGCCGTATCTGCAAACCGTTCAGATAAGTTTGCGTACGATGGAGGCTCAGTATTCTTATACAATCCACTGTACCAATCTGGAGAAGTGGATCAGAGCACCGCAATCGCACACATCCATTCGTCGGAAAAGAATGCACTATTTGGGGTTACGATGGTCGGTTTGGATGCCCTTGACCCTTTGTCTTCCAGTGATGTTTTGGCAGATGGCCAAGATGCGCTGATCGTCGGGGCCACCTTAGCAGACAACGGCGTCGATCAAAACACTGGAAAAGTCTACATTTTTGAGCATGGACTCACTGGAGAATTGGATGCAGAGCTGGATGCCACCGCGATTTTAACCGGTGAAGCAGCTGGAGACAGAGCCGGATTTGCACTGGATACCATTGATGCCAATGCGGACGGATTCATTGATCTTTTGATCGGTGCCCCTTACAGTGATCACGGTGGAGAACAGTCAGGTGCTGGGTATATCCAATTTGGTCCAATCAAGTCCGGATCTCTGATTGACGCCTCTGTGAAAATTTATGGCGAACAATCCAGCGACTTTATGGGATATGCCGTTTTGAATGCTGGAGACATCAACGGAGATGGTTTTGATGATGTGGCCATGTCGGCCTATCGCTATGATCCCTATGCCGCTCATCTATCAACAACACTACCCAATGCTGGCGGTGTATTTGTGTTTTTTGGTCCCATCACGAGCATGCCCACAATACAAGATGCAGACCTTACGATCTACGGTTCAGAACCTTTCGAATATCTGGGACGTAGCCTAGCGAAGGCAGGAGATGTCAACGGTGATGGATACGAAGATTTATTGATTGGCGCCAGTTCTAGAATGACCTCAGATGGCGACGTTGCAGGATCGGCATTTTTACTCTCAGGAGATGAACACATACATGGAGTACACTGGTCTGATCGATTGACGGCTCGACTGGATGGAGAAAGCCACATCGATGATTTCTCGCGATCCATGACCAGCTTGGGGGATATCAACGGTGATGGATATGACGACATCGCCATTGGTGCAAAAGGAGCCAACACACACGCACCCGATACAGGCGCCGTGTACTTATATTTGGGCCCATTGAATGGGGTCTACTTAGAAAACGAATGCCAAGCCATCCTGATGGGAGACACCATCAACACAAAGGCCGGTATTTCGATAGACAACATCGGAGATATAAACGCTGATGGTGTTTTCGACCTTATCATCGGAGGCTACAACAATCCGACATTTGGAACTGATGGTGGATCTGCCTATATCGTCCTGCCGGGGACTCTGACTTCGCGCTGGTAAACCTTCACTCAACATCATTTAAAAGAATGGATTCAATGGATGGAACTATAGAAGCTTAGAATCTTGGACTGTGTACGCTCTATTCCACTTTCCACCATCCATCGTTGTCGGTCACCGTTTTTTGTTCTTCTTTTGCTTCTTTTTCTTCTTTTGCTGGGTATTCATCGCCTTTCGAAAGTCCCCTTTGTATACGGTGCCTTGGACGCCAATGGTGGGATAATACAGAGAGCCTCTGAGTTGATCAGCATCTCCGAGTATACCTTGGTTCTCATATACGACACCATCTTTGGTGATTTGCTCTCTACCTGTAGATCCAAAAGTGGCGTACAACGACAGTTCATACGCTTTCGTACGGTCAAAGTACAATGCACCGACTTGACCTTTCAAATACAATTGTGTAGCTGTCAGCGTTGATTCGTCGGGTGCTATGAACTTGAGGTTCGATGTTCCTCCCCCCAAACCGTAATACCCCCAAACGTTGCGTTCACGAAAAGCCATCTGATCGACTTCCAGATTCACTCCAAATGCACGATAGTTGCTCTCATTGAACCCCATGTGATAGTACGGGTTCACTGAAGCGCGATACTTACGAGATGCAAACAATGTTCCTTTGATTCCCAATCCAACATCTTGTCCCGCTTGCTGAAAGTTTGGCGTTTGAACACCCTCAGCCTTAATTTTTGGGAACGATTGAGGATAGTTCAACGGTATCAAAGTGCTTTGTGCAGACACGCCCCAACCGCCCATGAATGGTTGAACCTTGTTGTTTTTGTGGTTCTTTTTGCCTTGTGCGTTGGCAAGGCCCACACTCAAAATCATCCAAATCATAGCCCCTCCTAAAAATAGTTTTTATTGTGTTATTGGCCTGTTAGTTTGCGACGCAATTTTGGAGATATTTCTAGGTGGATATCCATATCGGCCGTCACTGAAAATTTTTGTCCACCAAAATCATAATCTCCAACAGGCAACAGTCCTCTAAACTCACCTTTTCGATCCAGACATTCCTGCGCGTAACTGACCGCCTGTCCCTGAACCGGATCCATGGTCATATCCACTCTAGACAGCCCTCGGTTCCCTTTACTTTTGGCGATGAGTGTCACTTGACCATAATCATTGTTGAGTTGGTTGTACCACTTGCGTGTACTCTTCTTCTCTCTTTGCAACAAAGCGGCACTGACTCTTTCTTTGGCTTGATAAATGTCCCCCATTCCCTGCGCGGCTTGCGCGGCCAAAAGAAGTTCGTCAACAGCGATTTCCAACCCCAGTTTTTCCATCTCCACAAAACGCTTGTTCACAGCTTTCCAAGACTGACTTTTGCTGAGCATCGTCATCTCAGAAACCAATCTTTCATACTCAGCCTCTTCTGCGGACTTCGCTTCAGCCACATTCAATAAGGTTGCCACTCTTAGTAAGATTGATAGTCCAAATATTATACGGATCACGCTGTTCATAAGGTCCTCCTTTCTCTCTTGTATCGTGTAGACAATCGTTCTTCCAAACACGAACACAAAATAGTTTCCTCATTTGATATACGTTGTAGCCACACATATATTCAATGTTTGGCGTATGACTCTATAAAACATCGTTCCCATCGTCAGTTGCCCAAACTGAGACGATAGAATATACTTGGTAACGCTCCTTTCCCACGGTAAATAATGTCCGACTTTGCTCAAATATTCCGAACTGCAGAAACACACGGTGTTTATTTCGGAGTTTCCTTGCCAAAGTCTGGCGATATTCCAGAGACCGTTTGGAAATCTCTGCACCCAATAGAGCAAAAAATTGCTCGAACCCTACAAGGCAAAAGAAAAATAGCCTTTGTAGGAGGTCGTGTGGCCGCTAGAATGGCGCTCAAAACACTTCAACAAGACAAACTGGGAATTGATCGCGACAAGTTCGGTGCGCCAATGATTGCAAATCCACACTCAACGCTGACCCTATCGATCACCCATAAATCTGACCAGGCAATCGCCTTGATCAACCGCCAACGCCATGTCACAGTCGGAATCGACCTTGAGCACTTTCACCCACCGAGAATGGGCATTGCAAACAAAGTACTTACCCCGACTGAACACGATCGACTGCGCGCATTGCCACCCGAAAGACAATGGGGGTATTTGTTGATGATTTTTTCATTCAAAGAAGCGATATACAAAGCGCTGGCACCTAAATGGAAACGCTACATCGGATTTGATGAGGCCGAAGTTGAACCCCAGACAGATATGACAGCAAAGGTATCGATCCGTCCTGTAAAAAATGATATATTGCCACTGGAACTCACTGCCCGTTATATTTGGCATGGAGATTCTATCATCACTTCGATTCAGGCGAGATGGCGCTAAGTTTTTTTAAGGCGCTCGTGTTTTCACTGACAGACTACGAACAGATTAAGAGGCACCGTTTACATGGAACACATCCCAGAACAGCAGATTGATTCAATCATCAAACTCTTCGTTACATGGAACAACCACAACAATGATGAGGTTGGTCAACGCATGGTTCAACGATTTGATCGTTGGTTTGACTGCCTTGCGACATTGCGCCTTGGAGAAAACAAAATAAAAAATACCGCACACCTTAAGATCTGTGAATCCTTTGGCAGTGTGCTCAGTCAAATCCAAAAGCCAAAAGAGTTGGTTCCAAGTGCGTACCAACTGTTTACCAGTGAACTGGACAAGTACACAGACCATCCAAAAGTTTTTGAGACGGCTGTAGACGCAGCAACAATGGTTAAAAAAGTGTGGACGAACCTCTCCAAAAGCCATCAAAATTTACTTTTGGAAAATTACATGCATGGGCGCAAAGTTGCAAACAACGAGATGCTTGAATTACTCGAAGCGCGTTACGCATTGAAAAAAGCCATTTTCACCGAGTTCCACAAAAATAACAGCACGGGCATCGATTGGGTATTAACCAGTACAACACCCGATCGAGATTTAATTCCCATGCCTTTTTTTGAAAGTGGTGTGTTGAACAATGCCGTTGAACAACAATATTTTGAATGCTGGCTGATCAATGCCCCAATCATTTGCTTGGACGTTCAAGAGTTTGCACCATTTGCCCACGCCATCAAAGAAGGTGCCATCGCAAGCGAAATGGAACTCAACGCCGCACCAACACCTACTGATGGACAAACAACAAGTGTAGCACCCGAAGTCAAAGACACCCCAGCATTTGAACCCACCCCTATGCCCACCATCGAGAACAATGACAACGTCAATTCAATCGCCAAGCCGATCGTCCTTATGGTGTTGACTGCAGTTGCCCTCATTGGCATTTGGGTTCTTTTATCTGGTAGTGGCTCATAAACATAGAGCATAGAGCATAAGCAGAAGGGTCCTCAGCCACAATCAGCCACAAAGAATGGTCTGGTAGAAGTCAAAGATAGATCAGAGATACACCAACGTGTCAATAATTCAAAAAAGAGTATTCACTCGTGCAGACTCTCAACGAAGGATTGTCTGAAGCAAAATACCCGATAGGAAACTCCACAAAAACAAAACAAGCAACCCAAACTGACCCAATTTTTGACCCAACTGGTCGAGTTGCTGCTGTTCTTCAGTGGAGAGCAATCCAAACTGCCAAAGGTCTCGCTTTCCAATAAAAGATGCCAGCACACCACTGAGCAATGTCGGCTTTCCCAAAAGCACAAAGACAAACAGAGCAAAAAACAAATTTCCCGCCACCAGTATCCACAGCAAGGCGTTCATTCAACACCCTGTCCCAAATCCAGCTCTTGATCTTGTTCTTTATCATGATCTGCGGGCACCAAACGAGCGTCTTCCACATCTATTTCGAACGGGTCTGCTGAATCCAACTCACTGGGAAACACATCTGTCTTCATCGGTACAATTCTAGCGTTGTCGATCGATGTGGAACCATCCACCACCATTTCCGGTGCCGCGTTCCACTCTGGTGCTTCGTTTGCATCAACAGGGGAGAATGCTCGCATATGTATTGCGTCTTGACCAAATAACGGTGATTCCGTGGTGTAGACCCACGTATGACCACTTCCATCTTCATCTATGTGTCCATTTTTTGTGTTCACAGCAACAGGATAATAATTTTCTGCTGCAGTAAATTCTGTAGTTTTGCTGGGTCGTCCAATAAACTCAGAAAGCGCAACGCCTTGTGCCGTTTCCATCCAAACGGGTAAAGCCCCTGATGCACCTGATAAACTGTATCTCCCAAATCGCATCGGAGTATTTGCATCATAGCCGACATAGGTGGCAATGGTCACGCCACTCTCGACAAGCCATGTCCCCGCTTCCGCTTTGGGTACCATTCCTACAAAGGCAGCATTGCGAAATCCATTTGTGGTCCCAGTTTTTCCGATGACCGGAATGGACACCCCCTCTGCTGTCTGTAATCTTTTCGCTCTACGAGCAGTTCCATGTTGTACGACATTGCGCAAAATATTGGACAGCAACATACCGGATACAAAACTGGAAACTTGCTGTGTCTTGGGCTGAGCTTCATACAACACTTCACCGGTCGGTCCTTCAATTCTCCGAATCAACATGTTTCCTTGCTGACTGTCGTCTTCAACGCGTGTTCGCTGTCCCGTCAACAGTCCACTGTACAACATTGCAGCATCCAGCAATGTAATCTCTACAGCACCCAGTGGAATTGTCAACGTCAATGGCAATTGTCCCTCTACGCCCAGGTTGTTCAACAAATAATTGCAATATCGCATGTTGACAATTTGTTGGAAGTCCGGATGGTGCTGTAAAAAATCCATAGAATAAGGAGTCGCATCCTGCAACAACAGAGTCTGCTTGTGCATCTCGGTGGTTAATTCTGTCCACAACAAATGAGAGAAGCGACCATGAACCCAGATTTCAGGTTCTAGACCTGTTGTGGCCCACAATTCCCAATCAGAAATGGACACAGCCTCTGTTTCATCGACCCACTCAGTGGGGATCTCTCCGCAGCCAACCCGTGTACGAGTCGGGTCCCACCACAACTT
>CBFIFY010000020.1:0-64090 GCA_965661985.1 uncultured Myxococcota bacterium
GAAGTCGACAATGACTGCGATGGAATCATTGATGAAGACCTTCAAACAGAATGGTGGCTTGATGAGGATGGTGATGGGTTTGGAGCCCCAGACTATTTTGCTGAAGGGTGTCTCGCCGAAGAAGGCTTTGCTGCAAATCCAGATGATTGTGACGATACCAACTTTGATGTGAATCCTGCGGTGGAAGAGATTTGTGATGAAATCGACAACAACTGTGACGGAGAGATTGACGAGGACCTTACGATTACAGCATATCTGGACGCCGATGGAGACGGCTATGGAGACGATGCCTTTTTTGTCGAAGTCTGCGAACTTGGCTCTGGGTATGTGTTGGTGGGTGGTGACTGTGATGATATCGACTCATATGCTTATCCTGGGCTGAATGAACTGTGCGACGATATCGACAACAATTGCGATGGGCAAGTCGATGAAGGTGTCGGTTCAACAGGTACGCCTTGGTACTGGGACGGTGATGGCGATGGCTTTGGGGATAGCAATCAAATGATTATGGGGTGTAATCCAGATCCGGGATATGTACCATTGGATGGGGACTGTGACGATTTGGACTCCAATAATTTTCCAGGCAACATCGAACAGTGTGATGGTCAGGACAACAACTGTGACACCCTCATCGATGATGCAGACAACTTGGTGATAGGGCAACTGACTTGGTATGAAGACTCTGACTCGGATGGAATGGGCTCAGGTGTGTCGATGGAGGCCTGTGAACAACCCAGTGGATACGTCGCAGGTACAGGTGACTGCAATGATGCCAACAATGTAGTGTTTATGGGTGCTCCAGAGATATGTGATGCCTTAGACAATGATTGCGATGGAATTGTGGACGATGCAGATTCTGATGTGGTCGGTCAACAAGTCTGGTATCAGGATGGAGATGCCGACGGCAACGGTTCTAATGTGTCTCAAATTAGTTGTTTTCAGCCAACGGGATATGTACCAACCACTGGGGATTGCAATGATGCCAACACCGCCATTTACGATGGTGCACCTGAATTGTGTGATACTCTGGACAACAACTGCGATGGATTGATCGATGACGCTGATCCCTTGGTCGCTGGGCAAGGCAGTTATTATATCGACGCAGATGGCGATGGAGTGGGTACAGGCTCTGTGATATTAAGTTGCAATCAACCGGGAGGTACAGCAACAATAGGTGGAGATTGCAACGACACAGATGCCAACATCAAACCGGGCGTCGTTGAAGTGTGTGATGGAATCGACAATGATTGCGACAATGCCATTGATGATGCTGACACTGGTGTTGTTGGACAGACAGCCTATTATCAAGATTCGGATGGAGATGGATTTGGTTCCGGAATTATGCAAACATCCTGCAATCAACCGAGTGGTTACACCACTCAGCAAGGGGATTGTAACGATGGCAATGGTGGAGTCAATCCGAATGCCTCCGAAGTGTGTGACGGAATCGATAACGATTGCGACAATGCCATTGATGATGCGGATGGCAGTGTGAGCGGTCAGCAGGTATGGTATCAGGATGCCGATGGCGACGGCTATGGTGGGGGGAGCAGTGCGCTCTCTTGTGTACAGCCCAGTGGGTTTACCAGTGGCTCCAGTGATTGCAACGATGGAAACCCCGGTATCAATCCAGGAGCCTCGGAAGTCTGCGTCAATGGAACCGATGAAAACTGCAATGGTTCATTCAGTGAAGGATGTTCAGAAGGTTTGTTTGATTGTGGTGGTCCAGGGGCGCTTCAACCAGGAAGAACGGTTGGGTGTAACTTTTCGGCTAGGCTCTTGACGGGGGTGCGGGTTCGAGCGGGGTGCAATGATGGGGAAACTGGGAATTACACCATCTACTTCTCAGATGGGTCCACCACAACTTTCAATGCTGGTTGTGGCACGCGGCACAATTTTTCACCACGCGTGTCAACAAGCGCGACCATTCGCATGAATTCTGGTGGTGGTGGAGACAACAACATTTCTTGGGGCTGTTGTGGCAGTGGTGGCCACGATATGTATTATCGCTAACTGGATGCCTTAATCGTGAGCGTGTACGATGATGTCGTAGTCTACAGAACTCGAAATGTGGGATAGGTTTGTTTGGATACTGTCTGTTGGAATGTCTTCTAGGCGTTTGCTGACGGTATGGTAAACGTGATGGTGCGGGGTTAGATTGGTGTCGTAATAACACAGGTTGCCCTGCATGTTGATGCGTCGCAACAAGCCCTTGTCAGCCATTTGATTGAGTGTATTGTACACCGTAGCAAGCGGAAAAGCGTGTCCGTGCTCTTTACTGTATGCGTGAAGGTTTTCAGCAGTCCAGTGTGTAGGGTGTTTGGAAAACACCAAGCCACCCAAAGTCAGTCTGGGCTTGGTGATTCGTAAACCATGAGTTCGCAAGGCTGTTTCGATATTCATTTCTTTCAGTTCCAGTGTTAATTCTATTGTAACACAAGCAAAATCAGATATACAAATCCCTGTTCAATTTGGAGTTGTCTTGATACATTTTTTAACCAGCATCGTGTTTGCTGAGCCCTTGGATTCTACAACACTTAGCATAGACACAAATGATGTTACTGAAGCGCAGTTGGTATTGGATATCGAAGCGATGGAATCGCAGGAGGCTTTCCGATTGGAAATGCTTTCAACTGGGTTCCTTGGTATGTCTGGGACGGCTCAGTATTATTTTCCGACGTTGAGATTGTGGGATGGGAAGTTTTCTACGCCCATCAAGGACATCACCAGTGATTACGCAACATTGGTTCAAGGAGACTGGGCGATAGTCGCAGAAGACCAACTCAATGAAATTTTGAGTGTGCTCAATCAAGAGAACAATTCGAGGTCCCTTGAACCTCAATGCAATCTGAGTGCCCCTAAATTTGGAAGGGTAACCGCAACTGAACGAATTCTTATTGAAAAAAATACCAATGAATTTTTGGCTATTGAGTCAGACCTGTCGAAGGTTTTCGCTTGGGAATGTATCCAAGGCGAGGTAAGATTTGAATTGTTGAATTTTGCTGGTTCAAACCAGGATGTAAATGATGTCGAGGGGCTTCCATCTTGGACAGCCAACGATTTTGAATTTCGTCCCACGATTCATGTAACTGTCGACGGACAGTCAGTCGATATTATCGGACGTCCAATGCAAGATCTTAGTCGGATGTACCATCACATTTTAGAGCGAGAAGGCTTTTATGTAGATGTTGGAAATTTTGTACATGGCTATACATCGGTCGAAGACAAAGGTTTTTCCAAATATCGAAATTTTGATTACGAGTGGTTGAGCGCACTCGAACCCTTTGCACTTGGCATTGGACGCAATGAACTGATTGCAGGAATGGACAACTTCATCAAAGAAACAGCGATAAGGTCTCTTCCGTATCTAGCAACGAACTTAACAGTTCCGAAAGGGTATGAAGGTACAGTATTCCCAACCCATAAAGTCCACACGATTCAGCATGAGACAGGCAAGACAAGTGATGTTCTCTTTTTATCAATTCTGGATCCAGAGTGGGCTGAACAGATACCCCAAATCAAAACTGAGGGCTGGGAGATTACCGATCCCAACGAGGCGATGGTTGAACTGTTGACTAAATTGGCAGAAGAACAAGCCAGCCCCGATGTCGTCGTTGTCTTGACCACTGCTTCAACCAAAGTCCTTGAGGCGATACGGCAGCGAGGTCCCAGTATTGATTTGCTTCTCGGTGATCATACGCTTGCAACGCATCGAATTTCAGAGCAAACAATCGATTTGAATGAAATTGATGAGACCCAAAAGGGAGCGCCCTTGACATTGCCGATGGACGGTCTGCAAGTTGTTTGGATGGAGATAGGCAATGGCTTCTTGCAAAGGCTTCAGCACAATGTGGTAGACATCTACGAGTCAGATCCAGTAAACAGTTCAGTGCAACGTCAAATTATGGATATACGTTTGCCTTATTATGGCGAGCAGAATGAACAGCGACTAACCCTTGATCACCTTGAATGGAACGAGCGCCTCAGTCAAGATGACTGGGAACAGTTCTTGTGTGGAGTGGTGTTGGAGCAGACCGGTGCAGACACTGTATTGTTGGATGGGTTTCGATCACCAAAAGGGGTTGGAACTTTAACAGAAAAGCACATTTCAGATGCGCTTGCTGTAAACGATGTTGTAGAAATTCACAGAATACCGGGCACCAATTACAAACGATTTTTGGATCAAGCGAAGGGAGCTACGACTGCCAGTTGTGGTGTAACACCTGGGACAAAATCACCTAAGCCCAAAGGCCATTCCATCGAAACTGGAATGTTTTACACAGTCGCGACCACCGATCAGGTACGGTTGAGGGAGGGGCTGAGCCTTTTGATTCAGGCCAATCAAACCTCAAAATGGTTGGATGCTCCGAAAATGGAAACCTTGATACAAGACGATGGAGAACAATTGGGACTCCGTACTATGGTGTTGGATGCAGTACGAGAATATGACGCTGTTGGTCCTCAAACCCCTCCATCATTGAACAAAATGACAGAAGATATGACGAAAATTGAGGCACAACGATGGTGGCTCAAACTCAATGACGTTGGATTCACCACCGACAGTTTTGAATCGCCACAAGTGCAAGAACTTGCAAGTGTTCCAGAGACCATGATCAACAATCCATCGTCGGCCTCACTGGGAACCATGGTGGATGTATCGTTGGATTATATTGCTCCAAAATCCAAATCTACTTTTAGAGCCGTAAGTCAGTATTCAGCATTGTATTCCACCGTTGAAGGACAGGAAAACCTGCAAAAACAAGAAACGGGAGATGATCTACGCTTGATGGGGACATGGTCTTACACCGCCGCAGACTGGACATGGGGAAAGTTGTCGGTCATGCCTTTTGGAGAAGTGTTGATGGATGCCGAGTGGACCCCAATTGAATTTGAAGACGGTTCATTGGCCACAAGGCAATCGGATTTTTCATTTACAACAGGGCTTTCAACGAAACCATGGCGCTCCATAAAAAATATCAAATTAGGGGCTTTGGTCAATCGAGATTTGGCGCAATTGGATTCCAAACCAAATGAGTGGGCTGGTTCACTACAACTCACATCCAGTAAATCTTTTTCACAGGCGCTCATATGGGGAAATGAAGGGACCATGAATATCTATGGCAATACACCAGACGATGATGCCTCCGATTTGCGACTTCGAGCGTACGGCAAGTCTAAACTGACGATGCCCATTTCTAGTCACGTGGGTGTATCTCTCTATGCTACAGGTTTGCTTGTTAAAGGTCGAAGTACAGAAAACGATGTTTGGGGTCACGGATGGAATATCGGAGCTTCCGTTGATTTGTTGGGGGCTTTTACCCTGTAAACGCCACCAGTCTGAATTCATGTAGGTAGATGCTTTTTCCTATGTCACAATAAAACTTTGACAAAGTTCTTGACAGGTTCTGAGCAACGGATTACATAAATACCATGATGTGCGGGATGGAGCAGTCTGGTTAGCTCATCGGGCTCATAACCCGAAGGTCGCGAGGTTCAAATCCCGCTCCCGCATCCATTTTATTGGTTATTCCGTTGTTGAAAGGTCGTCGCGAGACGGCCTTTTTCAGTTTTTGGCGTTGATTCGATGCTTGTTTGGAATATACGCTTTACAATGTAGAATGTGCAAATATGACGAACTCTGTTGGTGTGTTAAGTGATGTGCAGCACCACAATGATGAGGCAACCATGACGTGCATTTGTCAGTTGTACAAACCCCATTCAAAATGCTCCACGTCGATGTTGGCTCGTTTGAGTTGGGTTGTCATCATAAATCTGTGTCTGGGTTTTGGTACAAGTGCTTGTATAGAATCTAAGACCACAGACTGGAAACAACTCTATCGTACGAACAGCAGTCAGTTTTACCAAGAGATTGAGCAACAGCCAGTTACGGTTCAAGAAAGTATTTTATTAGCCATTTTGGCTGAAAATCCCGCTTCACACACCGAGATTTGTCCAAAATTCACCAGCAAAGTCGCCAAACAAACCTGTGAAAGATACCGAATGCGACCACACCTTCAGAGCATTGAACCAACAGATCAAGTCTTTTGGACAGGCGGTGCATTGGGTGAGAGAACCGTGTTTCCAAGAGAGTTTGTGCCACTGAAATCAGAATTGGAGGCTGTATCCCTAAGTGATGAGTGTTTGAAATCAGATGCCTGTTTGTTGGTGGAAGCCGAGAAAGAATCATTGAATGGATGGCAAAAGGCAGGCTACATTTGTTCGACGTTGAGCAGTCCATTGGCGGTTTCAGATTGTTTGTTTCACATTGCGGAGAGTCTACCCGTGCATGTTGATCGCTATGAGGACGCAGCCAAGTTGTGTTCGCTGTCGGGTGGTTTTGCTGGAGAGTGTCACAATCACGTGTTGTTAAAATACGCAACAAAAATGTACGATAGGGTAGAGTGGCACGAACAACTTATGAAAACTTGGAACAGCATCTATCCCTTAAAATATGCTAAAAATTTAGGTTCGGTGTATTGGTCAGTGGTTGCCTTTCGAGTGATTGGGATGGAGTATCCGTTGGACACAACCCGTTTTTTGGATTGGCCGATCGAATTTCAACCCCATCTACGCAGCATTGTCGCCCTAAGAATGTGGGAAGAAGCACAGGCATTTCAACGCTCAAAAAGGGCATTGAAAGGGGAGATGATGCGGGTTGCAAAAGCACGAGGACCCAACGCGCCTCGCTTTACGCCTCGTGAACTGTGGTCCAATAGAGATGGGGGCATGAAGTGGATTCGTTTTTGTGATCTCCGTGGAGGGCACCGACCTGTACACGAAAATGCCGATATTGATTTGGCCTGGGCTCTATTGACTGCCTTTGCGATGGGAGATCAGTTTGACCAAGAACAATGGCTTGCAATGTATGATGGCATTGGTCAAAAGCACTGGGAAGTTCGATGGGCCATGGCTTCACTCTTGAAACAAATCGATCAAAGAGACTCGATTTTATACTCCAAACTGAAAATGGATTCTGATGCGCGTGTCCTACAAGTTGCGTTCTGAAAACAGTACAATGCTCAGAACTCCATTCATATATAAAAACTTTACATAACTTAAAATGTTCGATATCAATACTTTACATACCCTGCTAATGAAAGAGCAATTTACACAGGCTAGACTGTTCGTCCAAACCTTGCCTCAGCCCAAGCAAGATGTTTGGCATTGCTGGTGTACCTTCTACGAAAAGGGCGCCACCCATGCAGCAGAAGAATGCTGGGAACTGATTCGAGAAGCAAAGTCTCGTAACGGCGATTTATGGGGAGCGTATGGTTATTTCCTTTGGGAGACTCAACATCCAGTCAAAGCCCTCGCTGCTTTTAAAAAAAGTATCTCCTTAGGGGGGGACCGTTCAACGTTGTTCAACGCGATGACTTTGGCTGTAGAACTGAAAGAGCTATCTTTTGCCGAGGAGTGCGTTGCAGAATTAGAGACCGTAATCATCAATCAAAGCAACGAAGATCAACCACTCTCCGAAGAAGAATGGGGAATCTTTTTGCTTTGCAAAGCCCAACTTGCCAGAGAGCAACAAAATCCGACCGAAGCATTGCAGTTTCTCAACTCAATACAATCTCCTGGACCGGAAGTGTTCTTATTGAAAGGACATATTTTTCGAGACGAATCGCTCTATACACAATCTATGATGGCCTATCAAGAAGGGCTAGAGCACTTTGATATGCATCCCGATCTATTGCAGAGTTTTAAGGCTGTTTTGCCCTACATTCCATCCATTCCATCGGGTGTACACAGTCTGTTGTCGGCTCAACCAGATTCATCCCAAGCACTGGCTCAGGTTCGAGGCTATCTTGAAAAGATTCAAGGAGACTTATTGCAGCGAGACAGCGAATCGGCAGAAGTCCAGCATTTGAAAGCAGCCTTGTTTGGCAGGAATACACCTGGACCACCAGAAGGGTACGTCGAAGAGTTGTTTGATGATTATGCAGATCGATTCGATTCTCATTTAATAGAGAAACTTCATTACCAAGTACCTACGTTGATTGATGGAGTAATTCGAAATCGCTTCAGCAATGAAGAACCTGCTGACATTGTGTGGGACTTGGGGTGTGGCACAGGATTGCTTGGACGCAAAATTTCTGACCTATCAAAGAGACTCATTGGTGTTGATTTGTCCCGTAAAATGCTCAATCGTGCAGAGGCAACCGACTGTTATCATGCCTTGCACCATTGTGATATTCTCCATTTTCTTGAATCTTCCGTGGAGTCGGATGTTCCATCAGTCGTCTTAATCGCTGACACATTGGTGTATTTGGGAGATTTGCGCCTTATATTTCGTGCTTTGAGTCAACGAATTTCCAACTGTACCCATGTGGTATTCACTTTGGAAGCCATGCTTGAACACTCCGAAGAGGGGTATCAACTCATGCCGACTGGTCGATACACTCATGATGTTCAGGTTGTGTCTGAGTGGCTTGAGGAATTTGGCATGACATTGATGAAGGTTGGTTCTGTGGACTTGCGGCAGGGCGGTGGTCGCTGGGTCAAAGGTTGGTTGTGTATCGCCCAGTTGAAGGGTTGACTATGTGTGGTCACCTTCTTTTTTATCGACGATTTGCACCTGTGATGACCTTTGTTTTTTATCTTGGGTGTGTGGAGAATCCCCACTCAAGTCAACCTCTAGTTTCAGAAATTCACACCACAGTACACTTTTCTGGACGTCCCAACCTCCAAACGGAAGGTGCTGTCTTTGTATTGGATACTGCATTTGCGACTTTGTATTCCATTCGATTTCCAGAGTGTACTGAAGTGTCCAAACGTACGGTTTCTTTGCTCCCATTTGCTTATGCAGGGCATTCAGATATTGAGATTTCCTCTAATTGGTCAAGACCGACCTTTATCGATTTGCTCAACCCCGTGGATGTTGACGCCACTGTTCAGTTGGACGAAGCTCAATCCATTTGTGATGGAGTGGTGACATGGGCCCGATGGGATGGAGGTACTTTTGATCTTCCAACGCCAGAGCCTAACTCAACTTTTAGCATACAGGTGATTGGATATTGTCAGCCTCTGAATGGAGACGAACCCATGGATTTTGTTTTGGAGACCGCGGTGCCGGCAGAACGTGTGGCTTCTTTCGAAGATGGTGTCGCGAATGAGCGGGATACACAATTGAATTTTCGTCTAGACATAGACCCCACAGATATGCTACAGAACATTCCATGCACACCGGAGTTGAATGATGAGTCTTCGGTTTATGCCCTGCAATTGTTGTTGAATTTACAACAGGGAACAACTTGGACATGGGAGTGGGAATGATGAAGTATCGGATGTTGGCAACGGTGGTTTTGATTGGTTTTGGTTGTTCAGGGGACAAAAATGGCGAAGAAGCACTGTCTGTTTCTGGAAATGGCTGTGTAGAAACGGAATTTGAAGGAAGTCCTGCTTGTGAGTCGTGGTTGTACAATACCGAAGGCTCCTTGTCTCAAGTTCTTCAGGAAGATGGCTCCGGTATTGTGGTAAACATCGCTTCTTCAGCGGTTGTATACGAAGGCGAGGAAGCGTTTCTCAAAATCTCTACGTCGGGCATTCCAGATTACGATGTTGTTTTTGAACAATCAGACATTGACTCCTTGAATGCACGACCCAATGCCAGTACGGACTTTGAAAATGGAGCGACCACAGCACAAGTGGGCGTAACTTACTCGTTTGGAACAGATATTGGATACCGCTCCAATACCGACTGTGAAACAGGGGCTGGTTATGGGTGGTGGCCACCGGGTCCAGTATGCCCATCCAACCAGTACAAAGAAGTCTACTTTCCACTGATTCCGACACCGGCTCAAGAGGGTAGTGAATGTGAAACAGGTCTGGGATCGTTGGGACTGTTCGTCAATGGGGTGAGCATTTACAACTGGTCAGATGGCGCATCGTACAACAACGAAGGTGCGTGGATGAATGTGGCCGCGCAATATGAAGCTTATGATTTGGGACCTTGTCGTGGTCACGCTGCAAATGGAGATTATCATCACCATGATTTGTCCACTTGTTTAATGGAACAAATCGGAGAGAGTGGCGATGGTCATTCCGAAGTTTACGGGATGGCGGCCGACGGATACCTGATTTATGGACCATATGTGTCGACTAACGAGGTTGCGCAGTCCTGTTGGGTCGCTCGAGACTATAGCGATGCGAACAGTCCGTATGGATGCGGGGGAACTGGTGAACGTACTTGTGTGATGATCGATGCTTTTGAACCGACTTTGGGCACAACCCAAGCATCATCCAACGGACCCTCGATCAATGAGATTGTTACTTCAATGTCGGGCAATGATTTTGTTGCCACCAGTGGTTTCTACAAAGAAGATTATTATTTTGATGCCGATTGTTCAGCACAAGGATTGGCTTATCTGGATGAACACAACGGCCATGAACACGATACATTAGGCTATCATTACCACATTACCTACACCTTTCCATACTTCACTGGACCGACGTTGAAGGGGGCTGTATCCGACAGTTCTGAAACGGCTTGCGATGGCGTATCTGCTATGGGTCCCGGTGGTGGTCCTGGTGGTCCGGGTGGCCCAGGTGGTCCACAGTAAAGAAAAGGAGATGAAAAAACGATGCTGATTGCCGTTCGAAGAACAGACTCCGATTTGGATGAAATGTGTGACTTGAAAACGCTCAAACAATGGGCGCGATCAGGACAGCTTCAACCTCACCACTATGTTCGAGAATCCGGTGCATGGGTAGAGGCAAGACATGCAACCATGCTCAAAGGCATCTTTACAGCCACTGCGTGGGACGTGCCCGAGGATGTTTTGTGGACGCCACAACCAAAACCTACCCTGTCCAATAAACCCAAAACTGCACAAGGGCAATCGACTGTTGCAACAGAGACACCATCGCTAGATGTTGGAGACAGCAATGCTGTCAATGAACCTTCAAAGACAGGTACTACGAGTTCCCAACTTAAGCAAAATCATTTAAATCAAAATCAACGAAATCAAACTCGCCCCAGCAAACCGTCTATTGCCCAGAAAAAGCCCAACCAACAAGACACATCTCCTGTTCTTGGAGGAAAGTTGGGTTCTACACCATCCATGTCAGATTTCGACGCTGAAGTGAGAAGGGAATATGAACGCAGCAAACCAAATTTCTCTGAACAAAAAAGCAAGCTGACACCATCTTTAGAAACTGAAACAGCTCAAAGCATCACCAGTTCACTGTCAAAAGAAAGGTCTTCAAGAACCGATATTGCAAAATCTGGTATGGGAAAACCTGTTCTCCAAACAACGACTTCCACAGCAACCACAGGTGAAGCCAAAACTGGGAACTCAAGAACGTCAAAAGGGGCATCTTCAAAGTGGAATCCTGAATTGGACATCAAGGACCAATTGGGTTTGCTGGTCGATGAAGTCCCCGCGAAGTCCAACTTTTCTTACATACGATTGATGATCTTGGTTGTACCAGGCGCTTTCATGTTGTTTATGATTCGGTCCTTTGTGGTGTCGGAAGCCCAAACTGTTTTTCCTGACGCAACGGGGCCAGCCGCTCAGCAAACACAAAGTGCTGAAACGGAAAGTGTGCAAAATGCCCCTGTACCGGTAAATACACAGAGTGATTCCCTTTATACACTTGAAACAAAACTGAAAAGTACACTGCGAAGCAATGCTCAGCAGGTCACACCGGAACAAAGCCTGTCGGATGCCTTGAGGGTGGACTTGGAATATGTGGGATTGGAGATTGCCCGAATTGATGCACGGGTGCTGAAGTGGAAGGGTCGATTGTTGGATCAGCCACGTGTTGCCACCATCGAGGTTGTTGTAGAATCCGGTGGTGAAATGGAGAAAGAGTTTATCCTAGCGGCACTGGTTGTGGCGAAGTACTCAGTACGATATTACCTCGAGATGCCAAAGTTTACCTTGGGTGTGCGTGATGGCGACCGAATTTTGAAAAAGGTGATTTCCACCGAAAAGGCTCAGTACTTGTATTTGCAACCGGGTTCACTCAAAGAGTTCATTCAGCATCTCTCGGAAGCGCCCTCAAACCCTGAATAGAAATTTTATTTTGATATCAACGGGGTGTTCAACGTTCCCTCTATGAATTGAGTCATATAGGGAAATGCTGGTGATGAATACAATCCACATAAATAAACCAACACAATGAGAGTCCAGACACCATAGTCTGTTTGTTTGTTGAAAAGCGTTTCGCTGCTGATTGCCTGCTTTGCAACAAATGCGTAGGGCAAAATCAAAAAGATTTCAGGTTTGGCAAATCTCCACATACCTGGCAACAGTTGAAATGCCTTGTAGATTGGATTGGCTATCTCAAATGGCAGGTTGGGCCCCAAAGACAGTGTACAGAACAGTGCCATACACCACCAAAGTCTTCGATGGGTCTTTGCTTCTGCAATTGTAGATTGATTGTCTTGGTGATTGTGAAACGTGGTGGTTGATTGGTGATTCCGCAAGTTTTGTATTCCCATTAGAGCCACTATACCCAAAATTAAGGGGTTAATTGGTCTCCAAAAGCCCATTCTGTTCCAGTCCAAAGTCGAAATTGAAAAGATATCCAGTCCTGCACGGATTTTAAATGCTGACACTTCTGCGAACTGAAATTTCGCACTTTGCAACGACCACTGTCCAAATCCGAGTAAGAGCCCCACAGCGATACACCCAATAATTGCTTGGCGAAATTGTTTGTTCTTGGTGTTTGTTGGGGTGACATAGGCAAGTGTCAGTATGGGCAAGAGAATGGCCCAATAAAAATTGTACAAACCTGCGAGTGTATAGACGGTCATCAGTGCTATCGGGGAGTGAAGTGCACGATGCTCTTCTTTGTGGTGTAAACCATGAAGTATTCCCCAAAACACAAATAAGGGAAAAAGAGCAGACTTTTCAACGGTGTACCAGTGAATATCACGAAATACGTGCAATTGGGCTCCAATAATGAACCCAACAATCCATGACTTGATTTCATACCATTGGATATGTCTTTGAGTATAGGACCTCTTTTCAAAGGAATCGAGCCAAAACAGCACTGCCAGAACATTCAAACAAATGTGCACAATCGATTGAATGTTGAAAGCGACAAAGGTGGGTACGAACCACGCAAATACTTGAGTGAGCCACAAATGTCCCACTTGAATGCCCACAAGAGGCAGTCCGGTCTCCATCAGCGACCTGCTCGAATCTGTCAGCCAAAGATGGTGCACACCATGTTCAAAAAATAACAGAGACCCTTCTTTGTCAATTGTGGGATAGGCTCCGATGACAGCCTTGTGTAGGACACTCACCCATGGTGCTGTTAGTAGAGCAGTGATTCCCAATACCCCAAGGATTCTGACAGACCAGAATGTTATAGGGTGCCGACTGCTCTCTACCTGTTCCGTACTGTACCCCTCATTTTCCATGGACTGTTTGGATGAACTTTGGATTGATTTGTGCATCTTATAGGCTAAATACAACAACATTATGCCGAGTAAATAAGAGAGTGCAAGTTCAGAAAAACTCGCGTGATACACTATTTCGCGCTTCGATATGGGAGGACCACCAGTCATGACACATCCACTAACCGATGATTTGCTCAAATGGTATCGTCAGAACAAGCGCTCTCTTCCATGGCGAGACAATCGAACACCTTACGGTACACTGGTGTCTGAAGTGATGTTGCAACAAACCCGTGTGGACACAGTTGTTTCTTATTACAATAATTTTATGGAACGTTTTCCAACTGTTGAAGATTTGGCTTCCGCAGATCTCGATGTAGTCCTTTCAATGTGGTCTGGCTTGGGGTATTATTCTCGCGCGAGAAACTTGCACAAATCCGCCAAGTCAATCGTGGAAGCGGGTGAATTCCCCAGTACCTTGAAGGAAATTCGAGCCTTGAGTGGTGTTGGTGAATACATTGCAGGGGCGATTGCATCGATGGCTTTTGATTTGGATGTTGCCGCAATCGACGGAAATCTACATCGAGTGTTGAGTCGGGTGTATTGTGATGGGGGAGACCGAAAAAAGATGTGGTCTGTCATTGAACCTTTATTGCCCAAAGGGGAGTGCGGCGATTTCAATCAGGCGTTGATGGATTTGGGGTCTTCTCATTGCGCCAAAAAATACACTTGTACAGATTGTCCAATTCAACAACATTGTTTGGCCTTCAAAACGGGCAAGCAAGATGAGTTTCCAGTTCCGACAAAGAAGAAAGCCAAAGCAGAAGAAGCCTATGTTGCCCTTTTAATTCGGAACAGTAAAGACAGTGACTTGCTGTGGATGGGACAGCGACCGACTGAGAGTTTGTATGGTGGGATGGTTGAGCCCTGTTTGATTCGAAACACTGAATCATCCGATCAAAGTTGCAAGGATTGGTTGGACAAGAATTTGCAACTCAACAAATTACCAACGCACTGTTCTGTAGAGTGGGTGGACAAAGGGCGTTTTGTACACATGTTGACCCACAAGCGTATGTCGATTCGGGTAATTGAAGGTACCTTGGAATATGCGAGTCATGAGTTTGCAGATGCCAACAGTGGTCTTGAATTGATTTTTGCCGATAGTCAGATTGTGCAGTACGATTCTCAGCGTTGGTATGATGCGAATCAGCGCAGCAAAGTGGGGATATCGACATTGGCTCAAAAGGTGTTTGCACAGTCCAGTAAAGGGCAACTGTCTCTATTTTGAATGTGTCAACTGGTTGTAATCTACAGGGTAAAGTGCTCTATCAATGTTCGACTCTTTAGGTTCGACTCTTAAAAATATGATGGTCTATGCAAAAAGGCTTGAAACAACTCTTCCATTGTCTCTTTCATGTTCTGCACTTTTTCTTCATCAAACCCTTCAATGGTGAGAATTAGACTCGGCTGTTCATTCATTCGAGGATATGAACCAAGTTGTACGTGAGGGTGTTCATTTTGTAAGTTGCCCAATTGAGTTGCGATGTGTGTTTCTTCAGTCGTCAAATAAACTTTGGCGTGAAACTTTTTTCGTCCAACCAACAAATGTTCAATGACTTCAAATTTGAGTTGAAGCAGTTTCGGAATTCCTGGAAACACAAATACATTTCGAACTTTGATTTGTGGGAAGCCTCGGGTTGTTGGAATTAATTCGGTTTCTTCGGGGACTTCCGCCATTCTGTATGCGGCATCTGTAATTGGACTGCTGTATTTTTCAAGCAGTGCCACCAAGTCTGGATGACGAAAAAGTGGACTGTGGAATGCTCGACCCACACCTTCAAATGTTTTGTCATCATGGGTTGGTCCCACTCCACCCGTTGTGAATACGTAGGTACTGCGCTTGGACTCTTCCGAAACGGTTTGTGCAATCCGTTCCAACGTGTCTGGAATGATTTGAACACTCTGCACTTGTAGGTTTAATTCAGCACACTTCTTCAATAGATAAGGGGTGTTCTCATCCACAAATTTGTTGGCTAGGATTTCATCGCCAATGATGATAATTGAGGCTGTGGACATAGAGAATCCATTGGTAGGGGGTTACAACATCTTCGTGTTATTGTATCCCAATTCGTAAGGAGTTGTTGATGAGTACAGAGACGATTGGTGTTTATGCTGGGTCCTTCGATCCATTTACCAATGGGCATGTGGACATAGCCCGTAGAGCAGCCAAATTGTTTGACAAACTGATTGTTGCCATCGGTGTGAATCCAGCAAAGAAAGGTTTTTTTACAATTGAAGAACGAATTTCCATCATCGAGTCTTCTTTGACCGATGTTCCCAACGTAGAAGTGGCAACATTCGAAGGGCTGTTGGTAGATTTCTGTGAAACCCAAACAGCAACTGCGATTGTTCGAGGTCTGAGAAACGGTGCTGATTTTGAATTTGAGGCAACTTTGGGAAGAGCCAACCGTCATTTGTCTCCAACAGTGGAAACGGTGTTGTTGTTGTCCAACGTTGAATCCATCTTTGTTTCCTCTTCATTGATGAAGGAAATTGTGCTCAATGGTGGCAGTGTTGTGGGGTTGGTACCTGAAAAGGCACAGGCGCTCTTTGTGGAAAAAGTTCAAAATCTTCAAAAACAATAGCCCCAAACAATGCCGTAAACGGTTATACAGTTCCATAGCGAAACTGGGTTTGGTACACTTATTGTGCTGTCAAACCGGCTATTTCTGATCAACAGTGACAATACGTGTAAGAATCAAAGGAAAACATCATGTGTGGAATCATTGGATACATTGGGGCAAAAAATACCGCAAATCTTCTCATTCGAGGTCTTCAAAGGCTGGAGTATCGTGGCTACGATTCAGCGGGTGTGGCTATACAGAATGAAAATGGCTCCTTTTACGTTTCAAAGGCTGTTGGACGGGTACAAGAACTCGAAAAAATTGTAGATCTGTCAAATAGCGTTGGTGCTGGTATTGCGCATACTCGCTGGGCGACCCACGGAGGTGTGACCGTTGAAAATGCCCATCCGCACCTGTCCTCTTGTGAACAAGTTGTGTTGGTGCACAACGGCATCATTGAAAACTTTTCTCAGTTGAAGAACCGCCTTCATGAGTCTGGACACGTGTTCAAGTCCCAAACGGACTCTGAAGTCATCGCTCACCTGGTCGCCAATTTGTACAATGGACACTCCGCCTTTGGTGAAGAGAACGCCTCCCCAAACACCAAGGGAGAGCCATTGGAAGCAATTCGAGCTGCGTTGCGCTTTACAAGAGGCACGTGGGGGGTTGCAGTCATGTTCGCGGATCGACCCAATGAAATTTTTGCCGCCAGAAATGGCTCTCCTTTGGTCATTGGCTTTGACGGACCTTCGATGTACTTAGCCTCTGATCCACATGCGATTACACCGCACACTCGTCAGGTCATCTTTCTCAACGATGGAGATTTGGCGCACATTTACGGTGGAGATGCAGAAGTGTATCGTCTCGATGGAGGGGCTGGGCAGTCCAATATAGAAGTGCTCGAAGAAGAGTGGGGCACAGGTGAAAAGGGAGATTTTCCACACTTTATGCTCAAGGAAATCCATGAACAACCGGAAGCTTTGAGACAGTGTATACGCGGTCGTCTTGATTTTGATATGGGAACTGCAAAATTGGGTGGGTTGGATATTGACCCCGACAAAATGCACACCATCAATCAAGTGCTCATGCTTGGATGTGGAACTTCATATTACGCCTCAAGTGTGGGCGCTGGCATCATCGAGCAGTTGGCCCGCATTCCCTCTCAGGCGGTGATTGCCAGTGAATATCGTCACCGCAATCCAATAGTGACGCCCCAACAACTGTTTTTTGCTGTGACGCAGTCTGGTGAAACGGCAGATACATTGGGTGCCCTGAAAGAAATTCAACTCAAAGGTGGCACCGTAATGGGCATTGTCAATGTTGTGGGGTCAACAATAGCGAGACGGTGTGGGAGAGGGGTGTACATTCATTCGGGACCTGAGATGTCGGTGGCATCAACAAAGGCTTTCTCGAATATGGTTGCTGCGATGGCACTTTTTGCACTACAGGCGGCGCGTGTTCGACACCTATCGATTTCTGAAGGTCAAGAGTTTGCACGATCTCTATCGGCAGTGCCTGATAAAGTTGAACAGTTTCTTCAGTGCACACAAGATGGTACATCAACCATCTTTGAAGCTTTGGACAAGGTTACTCGTTGGGTCTGCAACAGCAATTGCACCATTTTCTTGGGGAGAGGCTTGTCGTCTCACGTGGCATCGGAAGGTGCATTGAAACTCATGGAAGTTGCCTATGTTCCATGCATTGCCTATCCCAGTGGTGAACTCAAACATGGGCCGATAGCCTTGATCGAAGAAGGAACGCCAGTGATTGTCATCGCACCAGATGATCACTTGAAGGAAAAAACACTTTCAAATCTTCAAGAGTGCAAAGCGCGTGGCGCACGAATTTGCCTAATCCATACTGAAGGAGACGACATCGCGGAACACGGGGATGTATCAATTGCCGTTCCGAAGACGTCAGAATTATGCAGTCCATTTTTGACGGTGTTGCCACTTCAACTGTTGGCTTACAAAGCGGGTTTGGCACTCAACAGAAATATCGATCGCCCGAGAAATCTAGCAAAGTCGGTTACTGTGGATTAATGTAAGCAATAGAAGGGTCTACAGTTGATGACATACACCACAGCCCTTAATGTCTTGGGTGTGTGACAGTCTAACTGTTGTGCAGGCAAAGATTCCAACGACCCCCTTGAGCATGTCCCATAATTTTCCCTATTCCCCATGAGTATACACTGGAGATGAAATGTCCCTACTGTCATTCATTTTTGCTTCTTCCATTTCCTATGCCGCCCAACTTTGTGGCACAGAAGCCCAGTCTACTTCTGTAGAGCAATACCGTTTCTCCATCGTTGGAAACACAAGACCCATCGACGTTAAAAGCGATACACTGACTGGCAAAATTGGCCCATCCAAAGGGGTGACAGAGGCACTGTTGAAAGACATTGTACGCAAAGACCCCAGTTGTGTGGTTTTGCTCGGCGATATGGTGAAAAATGGCAGCAAAAAGGAATGGAAACGTTTTCACAAAGAGCAACTGTCACTGTTGTCGAAGGTTCCTGTGCAACCTGTTATCGGTGATTACGAATCGGTTAAAGATCCGAAATACACCAACACCAAGATTCACTTTCCAGATTTGGGTACGGACATTGGTTACAACAGAGTGGGTTCTTGGTCACACTTTGATATCGAGACAAAGGGAATCCGTTGGCGCATACTGATTTTGGATGCCAACAAAGAGGCCTTGACCAGTCGTTGGAATGAACAACTTCTTTGGTTGGATGAAGTTACCAAGGGCGACTTTGACGCCGCACTTATATTTGTGCACAAGCCTTGGTACAACCTTGCTGGGCTCAGTCCCAAAATGAACGAGGGTGGTGCTCCAGAAGAGTTGATTTCCTATGTGGAAGGCGCCATGGACTTGATGAAGCTTCGAGGTGTATTCTTTGCCGGTGGTCACGCCAATCAAGTGATTCTACCAAATGGTCCCTATGGCACAGCACACATCGGGGCTGGTGGTGGTGGTGCCCCAGCCGAAGATTTATACCAATGGCAGTCTGGTACGGAGCATGGAATGGTGGACAAAATTGAGTTGGAGAGTAAATTTGTTGAAGTGTTGCGCAAAGGCGTGGACAAGGAACATGGAAGAAATGGATTGTCTCAAGCAACCATGGACAAGGCTTTCAATACCGGTACCTACGATGGTTTTCCTGGGCTATTTGATGGAACGCAAGCACCGACACAAGGCTGGTGGGAATTGTTGTTGGAAGGGCAATCATCTCGTGTCATCTATCATCATCATTACAGCAATGGTTCTATTGAGTCCGTCTATGAGTTGCGCTATACTGAAAAGAGAGGCTGGAAAGGGTACGCAAAGTAAAAGTAAACGATGAACCACAATGGTACAAAAAAATATGATGATTGCATCGATTTTCCCGTAGAAATTGTCGGGAGAGATGGTGGTGTGCGTTTCTACTCCTTTGAAGAATCCATTTCGCTCTATCAAAGACGGATTCGACTTTCCAAAATTCGCTTCTCAAGTCCAGAACTCCAACAAAAAGAGAGAGAGCATTGCACAAGTCGGATCGCCCAGTTGCGTCGTTCTTTCTATACTCGATATGGTTGGGATGTCTATCGACTAGAGCAACCTCTAGAAACTGAGTTGTCTATTGAATACTCAGGTGAGATAGCCGCGTATTTAAAGCGCGTGTTTGGGTGTGGTTCACAACGAGCCATCGCCAAACTCAATCCATTGATCAATCCTTCCATCAATTCTCTAAGCGAAGAGTCAAATGCTCAGTATTGGATGTTGTCTATTCAAATAGAAACTTGGCAGGGAATTTTATACTGTTCGAACAATATTGAATCCATCGAGCAAATCACGAATCAGTTTGGAACTGAACCGCAACTAGACCTTGAGTATATTGTAGATGGATACTCAACGAATGACTTTGCGATTGTGGTAACGTCTATTGGGCGCGATTTGGATATTCTAGAGTCAGACGATACTGTTGATGTGCAATCAATCAACAGCGCCTATCAGGCGATATCCGACGGACAATTGGTCGAAGCGCTGGCCCATTTGATATGGTTGGTCGAAGCAGAGCCCTACAACAAGCAAGCATATTGGGCGGGCATGATCATTGCTGAGCAACTTCGAATACATGAACAAGGGTTGATGTTGGCCAATATGTCAAGTGCATACTTTCCCAATGAAAAGATGTTTGGGCTAAAAAAATTGGATTTTGCATTGAGGCTTCGCAGAGTAACAAAAGACTCTGAGTTGAAAAATCTCTTGGCTGAATATGCAGAATCCAAAGACAGTCGGCTTTTACAAGCTGTCTATCTCATTCAAAAACGTCGATATCACAAAGCCTTTAAGTTGCTGTCTGTACCATATGGGGTTCAACAATCTTCTGGGAGTTCAACGGCCAAACAAGTGAAGCAATCGAGTCGATGGTTGCACAAGCAACTTCTTTTTCGCATCTTGTGTGGCAATTGTGGGCTGATTTTCTCAGTGTTGCTGGCTGCTGGAGGGCTTTGGATGAGCAGTTGGTTTCTTGCCGTCATACCTTTTGTCGTTCTATTGATTCTTGGGGTAGATTGGCTTATTCAAATGCGCATACAGCGAGCGTTGTTGGGTCGTGGCTACATTCAGTTGACACTGTATTCCAACAACAATGTTTATGCGTTGAGCCGACAAATGACGGACGCACATTAGCAGCACCAAAAATTGTGTGAAACGGTGACAGAGAGTTGTTGTTCTGTTGACAAACCACATTTTGTGAATAGATTTACACAGCGCAGAGTGCGTCGAAATTAATTTTTAATTTGTCCTACAATGAGGTGGCGTATGTCCGGTTCTAATAATTCAGATGAAATGAAAACAGAAGCATCAGAGAACACTTCCACAGAAGAAGCGAACGGAAATCAGACAGATCAACATGCAACAGAAGAAAGTGCACCCCAAGAGAATAGCGCTGAGGCATCTGTCAATGAGTCTACTGAACAAGACACCATTTCAGAAGAGCTTTCTGAGGAGAGTGTAGAAGAAGGTTCAGAAGAGTCTTCAGAAGGGGAAGTTGAAGTGTTGCCTTCTTTGGAAGAAGTCATCAAAGAAAGAGATCAACTGAAGACCCAACTCGAAGAGCTTCAGGGACGTTTGTACAAAATGTCTGATGCGTACCAAAAAAAGTCTACGGAAGTGGCGGAAACAAGAAAGAGACTGGAAAGAACCAATGAAATTAACCAAGCGAAGTTGCGTGGAAGCGTTGTGTCGGGCATCTTTACACCTTTCGAAAACTTGAAACGGTCGATCGACTCTTGTACACAAGCAGGCGTGGATGCCGGTTTGACAGACGGTTTGAAAATGGTCAGAGATGAATTTTGGAAAGCACTCGAAAAGTTGGGTCTTGAAGAAGTTCCTGGCGTCGGTTCTTTGTTCAATCCAAATATACACGAAGCATTAACAACCATGCCAGTAGATGATCCTGTCAAGAATGACACTGTCGTTCAAGTGTATACAACAGGGTATCGAATCAACGATACAGTTGTTAGAAACGCTCAGGTGATTGTTGGAAAGTATTTTGCTCCAGCAAAGCCCGAGGTGACTGAACCAACTTCGGCTACAGATTCTGAGCCGAGTGTCGGAAATGAAGAAAGCAACTCGACACAAGAACCCACGGCAGATGGCGAGACAGGATCAGCAGAATAATGTCTGGTGATCAACCAAATGAGGTTTCACACGAGCCGTTGTTCCACATTGTACTAATACACCCTGAAATACCACAAAATACTGGCAACATCGGTCGCTTGTCACTGGGAGTTGGGGCTCGACTTCATCTCGTTCGACCTTTGGCCTTCGATATTGGTGAAAAAGCAGTCAGGCGAGCTGGATTGGATTACTGGAAAGATGTGGATTTGCAAGTTCATGAGAGTATCGATGACTTCTTAGATTGGGTGAGGGGTAAAGAGTGTTTTTTATTCACCACCAAATCCAACAGTTCTTTTGCGACCTCTAAGGTAAAAAAGGGCTGTGTGCTGTTATTTGGTTCAGAAACCAAAGGGGTTACCGAAGAAATTCACAACTTGTTTACCGGTGTACAGATTCCCATGGCACGACGCATTCGAAGTTACAATTTGTCCAATTCTGTTGCGATAGCGAGTTATTTTGCGCTTCAACAATTGAATCCCAACTGGATGTCGGATTCTTTCGCAGTTGATTTGAAATCGATAAAAACTTAACATAACTCTATGTATTTACTTGTTCTTATAGCGTGTGCTCCAACACCGATCGAATTCTACTCAGAAACCGAAGGATGTACGGATTGGAATCCTTCTAGTGATACAGAGCCTTACTTAAACATTGCACAAAAAGACAATATGCTCCTCGTACAACGACAGGGAGTTGAACAATATTGCGATGCGACATTTACGCCTGTGATTGAACAAATTGATTCTTACAAAATTGGAATTCGCGAATATTGGGACATTTCTCAAAGCAGTCGCGACTGTCAGACTTGCTTGGCTCCGACGGTTGTTTTTACCGAGTTTCCAACACGTCAATTGGAGTTTTGGTGGTATGTTGGCGACAATGGCATTTCTTTTGACGTCATCGACACCGATGCAATTGCAGAAACTCCTTCACAAGAGGTTTCACAGTGACCATTCTCATCACAGGCATTACTGGTCAAGATGGTTCCTTTCTTGCTGAGCTTTTATTGGAAAGGGGGCAGACAGTATTTGGCTTGGTTCGTCGAACTTCGACGCCAAACTATTGGCGAATCCAACATTTATTGGATCACCCATCTTTGCAGCTGGTTGAAGCGGACATCACCGATCTGTCCTCTTTGATTCGTGTTTTTTGTCAGATTCAACCCACCGTTGTATACAATCTCGCTGCCCAATCATTTGTGCCAACCAGTTGGGAACAACCCTTATTTACAGCTCAAGCCACTGGAATTGGTGCGGTAAACATATACGAAGCTGTACGCATTGCCTGTCCAGATTGCAAAGTGTATCAGGCTTCTTCCTCTGAAATGTTTGGTTTGCAACCTGAACACTCAATCCAGAATGAACGTACATCCTTTTATCCCAGATCTCCCTATGCCTGTGCCAAAGTTTTTGCACACCAAATGGCCATTAACTATCGAGAGTCTCACGGTTTATTTATTTCTTGCGGTATTCTCTTCAACCATGAGTCTGAACGAAGGGGGGAGCAGTTCGTTACTCGCAAAATCACCAAAGCCGTTGCCAATATACATTATGGCAAGCAAGACGTGTTGACCCTTGGACGAATGGATTGTTCCAGAGATTGGGGTTTTGCTGGCGATTACGTTGATGCGATGACCCGCATGATGAAGTTGGATGAGCCGAATGACTTTGTTATTGCTACCGGAACAAAACATACAGTTCAAGATTTTGTTGAAGTAGCATTCTCTTGCGTTGGTTTGGATTGGACTAAGTACATTCAACAAGATGAACGGTATATGCGCCCAGCAGAAGTACCATCCCTGTGTGGGGATGCTTCAAAGGCGAAAGAAATTTTACAATGGACTCCGACCCTTGGTTTTGAACAATTGGTTCAAAGGATGGTCCAGGCAGAGTTAAAGATTCAAGGTGCATGAATGACTGCGAAGTATTCGAGGTATTCGAAAGATTCGAAATCTCCTTTTAACTTCTTGCGGCCATTACAAAGGCTTACAATACAACCAAAGCCAAACCAAACTATGACAACAGAAAATTTTAGTTTCTGATGTCTACTTCGCCATCGCCGTCGGTGTCCTTACCCGTTTTCTGCAATGTTCCGTTTGCGTCATAATACTGCCAAAAGTCAATTTTACCATCGCCGTCGCGATCATAGCGCTTTTCTTCGAGTCTTTCCGACTTGTAATATCTAAACAAATCAAATTTCCCATCATAATCACTGTCAATCTCACTGAGAATGAGTTTGTTTCCCTGATAGTGGTCTACCCATTCCGTAAGACCATCAAAGTCCGCATCCATCGCTTCCTTGGTGATTTCACCGTTGATGTTGAACCAAGTTTGTACATCGGTTTTTCCATCCCAGTTCATGTCTACGCTCTTGTACATCAGAACTTCGGTGCCATCATCGCGTGTCTTGAAATGATTGATTACGTCGACTTGTCCGTCACCATTGATGTCTATTTTTTGGACCTTCATTCCCACTTCTAAGGTGGACGCAACGTCAGCAACACCATCCCCATTTAAGTCGACACCTTGTTGGAACTGTTCAGTGTCATTGACCATCATTTCTTTGATTTGTTGTTTTTGGGGTTCGGGTACTTTTGAAGTTTTTGCAAAACAACCAACGAGTAGAAGATAAAACATGTGTGCACCTTGTGTAGAAACTATATATCCATTATAACTGTTGTTCGGTTTTGTATCTAGATATATTGAACATTATCAAGAGCCAAGCAACAACAAAATTATCAAGCACTCTTTCCATTACACCATTGGAGTTCTCTATGTCAAAATCAGATACTGATATAACAGAAGCCGTATTGGCAGCCGCAGAACACGAGGCCATTGAACCAATGCAGGCTTTGTTCATAGCGGCGATGGAGCATCGTCAGCAAGGACAGACCAAAAAGGCAGAGATTTGTTTGTTGGAGATTGTCAGAAAAGAACCAAGACTGCCTGAACCTCATTTGGAACTCGCCCACATCTATTTCTCCATTGAACAACTCGATGACGCACGAAGTCACATCGAACAGGCTGTGCAATACTTGGAGAATGGCGGTCAATGGCTAGAAGTACCAGAAAAGGAACTTTTATCCATGGCGTACTTGATACAAGGGTCCATCTATCGAAACCTTGCCGATCAAGACGAGATTGTTTTTGGAGAGCAAAAAACATACATCGAATACATCAACCGTGCGAAAAATGCATTCAACAAAGCCAATCTTCTCGACCCGTCCAACAAAGAAATTACTGGTTCAATGCGAGAGTGGCAGTGGGACAAAGAAATTGAAGCTTCAATCAACGAGGGGCTTTCAGAATCCCTGGAAAGCGAACTCCTGCCCGAGGGTCAACCCCACCATAATTCATCTTCGGACCAGACACCTGAAGAGTAAAACCAAAGTCCGGTAAGTCAACCACACCATTTTGAACCAACAGTTCGGGAGGTTCGGGGTAAGGACCAGCCATTTCAAAAGCTTTGACAACACATGAGTCTACACCTGAACTACCAGAGGATGTTGTGACTTCAATTGTTTTGAGAGTACCTTTTGGTGTCAGTTTGACTTGAACCACAGTCGTGTATTCCTGTTGATACAGAGGTTCATGCAAGTTATCGAGTTGCTGTTGCCAGTAGAAATTGACCAAGCGCCGTATTTGATTCATATACGAAGCATATTTGTAAGCATGTGCATTGAGTTCTGTTCGATTGCTTTTGTTCTCATTCAACAAATCATTGCTCGGAGCACCGGATAAGTTCTCTGTCGAAGACGCGGCCAATGTCGGTTTTTGCAAGCCGTCTTTATTGGTCTTGGTGTAGGGAGATGGAAAAGAGAAGAGTCTCCCATTTTTATTGGGTTTCCACTTGTCATTGCCAACCTTCGCGCCCGAAGAGGCTTCTGTTGCGTTCACATCGATGGCATCTTCGTATTGAATCTGTTGGTCTTCTGAATACTCGGGGGCAATGACTTCCGGATTGACAGTAAAGTTTTTACTGGCTGTTTCTTCCTCTACTTTGTGGGCTTCCTCAGCGAGGTAATCTGCTTCAACAGGCTCTACTTCTTCTGTAGGCTTGTGTAACTCAACGATTTGACCATTTTCTTCTTTGGGTTTTGGTTTCTCAGGGGGAGGAATGGGCTTTCGAGCCTGTCTGACGACGACAAGTTTCCGTTTTGAAAGGTTGTTTTTACTGTTCGCAGAAATCCAATTGTCCCAAAGGGCTTGTGACTGATATAGAAGTACTGTGTGGAACAACACACTTAAACACGCAGCAATGATCAACAGCTGTTTTCGATTCATATTGAGAATTTAACCCGATTTGGAGGTGGTTTGCTGAGAAGAGTCAAAAAATGGGTTCAAAAGATGACTGCGAGTGAACCAGTTTCCGTAACTGTGACTATTGAAAGTGTAGAGCAGAATCAAACATTTGTTGTTGAGGACGGCAATTCTTTGCTCAGTCATGCAAGGTCACATGGAGTCGACATCAGTTCCTACTGTGGAGGGATGTGCTCTTGTGGAACATGTATCGTCGACATTGTCTCGGGTGCACAGTGTACAGTGATGCAATCATCAAGAGAAACTGCTGTATTGGGCTATTCCAATAAGGATAGGAGTAGACTCGCTTGCCAATTAAAGTTTGTTGGAAATGGGGCTGTACACATTCGACTACGAGAGCAATTTTGATGCTCAGTATGATGCATTGTGACCCCTAAAGGGTTATAGAAGAACCAGTCGCGGGGGTGAATATGACTGTTCAATATGTATTGATTCAAGCAAGAAATGGAAATGATGTTGCCAAACCAGAAGAGCATGCCTCATTTGCATCCCGATTGGGTGTGCCCGTAGAAAATATCACTCAGTTTGATATCTTTTCAAATGAAATGACCGTGGACGCATTGGAAGAGTATGATGGAATACTCGTTGGTGGTTCTGGTGAATATTCGGTTCTCGATGATCATCCAACCATCAAACGTTTTAACAATTTTATTGGTGAAGCTTCCACCTTGAACAAACCAATGTTTGCCTCTTGTTTTGGATTTCAGGCGTTGGCATTAGCACTGGGGGGAGAGATAATCAAAGACCCCGACAATGCCGAAGTTGGCTCTTTTGTCTTACACAGTACAAAACATGTTGAACAAGACGATGTTTTTGGTGTGTTGCCGGAGACGTTCATTGCTCAACTTGGCCATCAAGATCAAGCCAAAGTATTGCCTTCTGTTGCATTGAATATGGCTTGGAGTGAACGCACGCAACACCAAGCTTTTCGCATCAAAGATCAACCTGTATTTGCCACTCAATTTCATCCTGAATTAACAGATGTTGACAATCGACTGCGCTTTCAGCGCTACATGCACATCTATGGAAAACTTTTCGGCAAAGCCAAAGCCCAGGAAATATTGGATTCACACATTCCCAGTCCCGAGTCCAATCAGTTGCTTGAATGGTTTCATAAATTTACTGTAAACTTTAGTGCTGGCTAATAAATTGATGACCAGCAAAGTGATGAAAGGGGTTGTTTCTTCCGGCAGTATAAACACCAGTAAAGCCGGCGCTTTTGCGTTTGAAAATGGTGGAAATGCAGTGGATGCAGCGATTGCTGCTCAACTTGCAGCTTTTGTCTGTGAGCCAATGTTGACTGGTTTTGGTGGAGCAGGGCTTGCTATGGTTCGCCACAACCAGCAAATCTACAGTGTAGATATGTTTACTGCGATGCCAGGCTTAGGAACTGGACAACACTTTTCCTCTGATAGCCTAGAAAGAGTGAATCTAGACTTTGGAAATACTGTACAGTCCTTTGTTATCGGTGAGGGAAGTATCGCTGTACCAACCATGCCACAAGGTCTATTTGAACTTCATCAACAGTTTGGAACCTTGGACTTGGAGACTTTAATTCAACCAGCGATAGGGCTTGCGCGTGACGGATTTATAGTTTCAAGTTCCTGTGCTTACATATTGGATTTGTTGATGCCAATCATCTCAACATCTTCAGTGTTGAGCAAATGGTATACAAAGAACAACAGAGCCTTAAAGATGGGTGAACGGTGCTATGTTCGCGAAATGGTCGATGATATACAACATTTTAAACAACATGGTAGAAACTTTTTTACAGAAGGCGTTTATCAAGATTCAATAAATAGTTTACATAACTGTTTACTTTCAAAATTTGACTTTGATAATTACAAAATCAATTCTCTAAAAGTTCAACCATCAAAAATAAGAAGAGTAGACTGTTACACTCCAAACTTTCCTTGTGTCGGTGGAGGAATACTCAAACAGATCCTTCAATCTCCAAACAATACTGTAATGGACAGAGTACACGCATTGAACACTGCTTATCAAACCAGCCTAAAGGAACTGCCTTCCAAAATTCTAAGTTACTTAGGCAACACAACCCACATTTCTACCATTGACGAAAAGGGAAATGCAGTCTCTTTGACATCTTCCTTGGGTGAAACCTCGGGCTGTGTGCTGGAAAATACTGGTGTGATCATGAACAACTTTCTAGGAGAAGCCGACGTGGCCCATCCAATGTTAATGAATAAGTTGGGTCAACGCTTGCTGACGATGTGTACACCAACGATCATTGAAAGTGACCGAGGCATCTATGTACTTGGTTCTGGTGGTTCAAACCGTATCCCGGGCGCAATTGCTCAAGTCGTTCAACAGCTTCAATCCAAGAATCTTGAAGCTGCAATTGGAAGCAGTCGCATACACACCAATATAGATGGACAATCAAGGAATCTTGTTGAAATCCTTCATGAACCATTGTCCGATCAGGACCAATCATTGTTGGATGCGCATTTTCCAAATTCAAGGCGCAAATCCTTTTTAGCTCCAAATGTTTATTTTGGTGGTGTACATGTAGCAGCAATCGAAAGTGGGGAACTCATTGGTGCTGGAGATCTAAGGCGCAATGGTGCTGTAGTCATAGTATAATATAAAAACTTTACATAATATACATTATCAGAAGTTGTATTCCATTATCGTCTCTCCAAAAATCTTCGATTATTGATGCCTATTCTGTATCGAACATCAGTTCATGTGGATTTTCAAAGTAATGTTTCAGCCCCTTTAGATACTTCGAGATGTGAAACCCATCTACGATTCTGTGATCAAAGGTTGCACTGATTGGCAAGACTGACTGAATGATGATCTCTCCATCTTTGACAACTGGTTTGTCTTTGACAAAGCCAATAGCCTGAACAAAACTCAAATTACTCGCAGGCATCAAAGCTGGAATTCCATAATCAATCCCTAGAGAACCGATGTTGCTCACCAATGCTGAACCGAACATATCTTTCGAAAACCCAAGTCCAGGAATCGTCCAGCCCCATTCATAGGTAATCCAACGCAAACTCTTAAATATCCACGCCCTAAGCGGCCACGGAAATTTTGATAAACTGTGTCGTTTCGCGATGGACTTGTCATCTGAGCCACATCTCCGAGCTTCCACATACGCAATGGTCTCCTCAGACACTTGGCGAACATTTTTGAGGTGCGTGTCTTTTATTTTGACCGTTGTGAGGTCCTTTCCAACCAAGACTGCTGTTGAAATGGTGACCGTTGGTCTCTCCACCACATCTCCCCATTCCATATAGCAGTTCAGTTCGGGAGCGTAATGCTTCAAGGTATGCCCCAAAGCACACATGAAAAAATGCATAACGTTGATTTTTTGCTCTCGTTCTTGATTCCATTCATCCAGTGCCTTATTGACTTCGGTCATGTCAAGATCATAGATACCGGAAACTTTCCCATCAAGTGGTTTTACAAATATAGCAGCGGCCATTCGTCGCCATGATTGATTCAGTTTCGTTTTTGACATAGTCTACCTACTCTTCTCTATTTTCGGCAAAAAGGTAACGTAGATTTAAGCATTATCAATAAGTTATGTAAAGTTTATTGTAAAATATGAAATATATACTCTATAAAGGTACAATATCTCCCCATTCACAGTTTCTATTCTATATAGAAGAAATACCTCGAGGATGATATTTTTGGTGTGCAATTTTCAACTGTTTACTCGCTACGTAGGTGTATATCTCTGTCGTTCGAATATCTGAATGTCCCAACATAGCCTGGAGATGGCGAAGGTTTACATCCTGCATCAACATGTGCGTAGCAAAGGCATGACGCAAACAGTGTGGTGAAAATTTACCGTGAATTCCAGCCTCTTTTCCATACTTCTTAATGATCATCCAAAAGTTTTGTCTGGTCATTGGCTTTTTATGAGTACTCAAGAACACATACGGTGAGTGCACCCCAACCAATGTTTCCCAGTAGGCTGCAATCAACTTCTTGATACCGTGGTGTACTGGTACAATGCGTTGCTTATTCCCCTTTCCTACTACTTCAATGAAATCTTCTTTCCAATGTTCTTTCTTTAATTCAATTAGTTCACTCACTCGAATCCCAGTACCATACATTAACTCCAACATCGCCGCGTCTCGAAGGTATTGAGATTTTTTTGATGGGCTGATTTTGCTTCCCTTAATCTTAATTGCACGGTGTGGTAACGCCAACAGTATGTCTACTTGTTCAGGCGTAATGACTGTAGGAAGTGGAACATCAGAATGGGGGCCGTCAATTTGTTCAGCGGGATTCATTGTCAATCTGCTGGATTCATCGGTCAAGTATTTGAAAAAACGTCGCATAGATACTCGATGTCGCTTAACCGAAGCTCCTGTTAGCCCTTTTACCGTATTGAGCCAATTGATATAATCCAACAAGTCAACCATTGTGATGCGTTCAATGTTGATCAGACCTTTCTCGGAGCAAAACATTACCAGATGCTTCAAATCGAAGCGGTAAGATTCTATTGTGTTCAGCGCAAGACCTTTCTCAACTCGACAATACGATAGAAAATCGGTAATTTCATCATGAAACAAGCCCTTTTTGTCTTCTTCTGTAGAGTCAGTTGAGTCCAATACGTCTATACCTTTCTCTGCATTTTCTTTAGTTTTTGATTGTTCTTCTGTCTTTGAAATCTGCTTGTCTGTATCGTTGAATTTCATTTGTTGCGTTCCTCCCATTCGTCCATGGCCCTGACCAAAGAACTCGCAATTGTTTCTCGGTAGTGTGCGCTTTGAAGTTGTTTAAATTCGTCTTCATTGGACATGAACCCTACTTCCAACAGTATAGCAGGCATTTGAGCCTTCACTAGGACTGAAAACAAAGCAGTTTTGTGACCCAAGTCACGAGCTACCCGAGAATGGTAATGCAACCCAATATCTTCGACAAACGTTCGTTGAACCAAATCAGCCAATTCCATTGACAAAAGCATTGTACTCGTATTGACCGTGGGAATATCTTGTTGAGACACTTTCTGACCGGCATTTTCTTTTAGCGCGACCATTGCGGAGTATCCATCCGATGCAATATCGACAGAATACGTTTCAATCCCGTACAAATCACTTGACTCAGCCGAATTTGCGTGAATCGAAATAAACACGTCCGCATTTAAGTTGTTTGCAAACTCAGGGCGTTCTTTGAGGCTTAATAGGCGATCTACCTCACGTGTTAATGCTACCTGATGCCCTTTCTCCAACAACAATCGTTGACAGCGTACTGCAATATCCAATACCAAATCTGCCTCACGGATACCGTCTTTTTGCGCTCCTGCCTCTGTACCGCCATGTCCTGGGTCTAGAACAATGTTCAATCCCCCTTCTGCTGATTGACCAATCAACATCAATGCGATTGTTCCCAAAATTGGTCCCCAAAATTGGATACCAACAACTAGAGTGTTCAACAGTTTGAAAATCATGAGGATTCAGACCTTTTTTTCATCTAATTCCTTCACTCTCTTTTGGAATTTATAGAGTTCTTGAAGGGCTTCGAATGGACTATAGTCGTTCAAATCCAAGTTGCTCAAATCTTCAAGTAGGTCTACAACTCTGGGATTTACCGTTGGAACTGGATTGTTATCAACCTCGGTTTGAATCTGTTCTGGTCGAGACTGTACGTCGCTTTCAAGCACTGGGACATCATTGAACAATGACAATTGGCCGTTGGTATAGTTTTCATTTTGCGCCTGCTCTTTTTCCAGTTCACGCAACAATTGAGAAGCTCTGCGAATCACACTTCTGGGAAGCCCTGCCAAGCGAGCACATTGAATACCATAACTCTTTCCGATTTCTCCCTCTTGAAGTATGCGAAGGAATCGAATCTCTCCACGATCTTCTTGGATTGCCACATGCATGTTGATAAACCCAGAGCAGGTTTCCTTCAATTTTGTCAATTCATGATAGTGCGTAGCAAAAATACAACGGGCTTTCACCTTGGTATAAATGGCCTCAGCCACAGCCCAAGCAATACTCATTCCGTCATAGGTACTCGTACCCCTTCCGATTTCATCCAACAACAGCAAGGATTGTTCTGTTGCGTGGTTGAGAATGTAGGCGGTTTCGGACATCTCAACCATGAATGTCGAGCGACCTTCCGCCAAGTCATCACTGGCACCAACACGTACAAAAATGGTGTCACAAATGCCTATATTTGCTCTATCCGCCGGAACAAATGAACCGATTTGGGCCATGAGTACAATCAACGCGACTTGTCGCATAATCGTTGATTTTCCCGACATATTCGGTCCGGTAAGCAAAATCTGACGACGAGACTCATTGAGTATGACGTCATTGGGTACGAAATGCTCATGAAGCGTGTTCTGCTCAATAATTGGGTGTCGAGATTGAGACAACGTAAGATTCAATGACAAATCGACAGTTGGTTTGCAATAGCGATTTTCCACCGCAACGGTTGCCAATGAACAAAATACATCAACATAGGCGATTCTTTGGGCCAACTTTTGAATGAGTGAGACACTCGATGCCGCCTCATTTCTCAACCGGATAAACAGCTCTTGTTCCAAGGCTCTGCTTTTTTCCCCAGCTGTTAAGATTCTCTCTTCAAATTCTTTGAGTTCTGGAGTGATAAAACGTTCGGCATTCGCTAAAGTTTGTTTTCGTATCCAACTTTCAGGCACCTTGTCTTTGTTCGCAGCGGTGACTTCCAAAAAGTATCCAAAAACGCGATTGTGTTTGATTTTTAAGGATGTGATTCCAGTTTCTTCCTTTTGCTTTTCCTCCATTTCCGCAATCGCAATCTTTACTTCTGTTGTCAGGATACGCAATTCATCCAATTCACTGTTGTAACCAGTGTTGAAAATGCTACCCTCATTGATGTTTGTTGGCGCATCTTCTTTAAGCGCCTCCAATATCATATTTGCCAAAGTAGTTGGAATTTTGGGTGGAATGAACCCATTGAAAGCCGTGAAGGGTTTCAATGCATCAAAAATAGTGGGGAGACAATTGATGGATTCAGCCATGGATTTTAAAGACTTCGGGGAAATTGTCAACTGTGCCAGTTTACTGGCCAATCGTTCCAAATCATACACAGCCTGAAGAGACGATTGAATACTGCTTCGAAGTTCTAAATCAAGCATTGCCTCTACTGCATTTTGTCGTCTTTGTATACGTTGTATGTCAATCAGTGGAGCAGCCAACCACTTGCGCAATAACCGTCCCCCCATCGCTGTTTTTGTTTTGTCCAACAAGTACAACAATGTATGCTTTCGATTCGTGCCTCTCTGTGGTTGCAAAATCTCAAGGTTTATCTTTGTCGCCTCATCCAATACCATTTGAGATGAAATGGTGTATCGTTGGATCGATGTGACGTGTGACAAATCCGTGAAGGTTACATCTCTGACATAGGACAACAACGCCCCCGCAGCCCCAATGACAGGATCACCTACTCGAATGCCAAAGCCATTTAAGTTTGATACGGACAATCGCTCACACAACATCGCATGCCCAGAATCCAAATCAAACATCATGCGATTTTGAACACTGTGTGGAATCTTTTTCAAAAGCGATTCAAACTCTTCAAGGTCAGCAAGCTTCTTTTGTAAAATTAGTTCTTTAGCCTGTAACCGTTGAACTTCTCCAATGACTTGTATTAGGTTGTCCAACTCCGTAACCAAAAACTCACCAGTTGAGACATCCAAAGCTGCAATCCCGAAAGGTCCTTTAATGGAATGCTTTGAATAAATGCCAACAAGCCAATAGCTTTCTTTTGACTCTAATCCGTCTGTATCCCAAGGAACACCCGGCGTGACAACCCTTGTCAAGGCTCTCTCCAACATCTTTTTTGAAGATGGGTCTCCTCTCTGTTCTGCAATTGCTACTTTGAATCCAGCTTGTGCCAGTCTTGGCAAGTAACCTTCCAGCGCATGAAATGGAATACCGGCCATCGGTACTGGTTCTTGGTCTTTTTTGTTTCGACTGGTCACATTGAGATCCAGCACTCTTCCAGCCACATTCGCATCTTCCAAAAAGAGTTCGTAAAAATCTCCCATTCGAAACAACAGCAAGGCATCTGGAACCTTTGATTTGATTTCAATGAACTGTTTCATCATCGGTGTCTGCAAAGCCTTGTTGTTCAAAGAGACACTGCCGTACCAATGTGGTTTCGAAATAGTCTGAGAATTTGTATCTGGGGTATTTGTACCTGAAGTACTTGTATCTAGAGTTGTATCTGAATTATTGGATTGACTGTTTTCGGCTGTCATTCTCTATCTCCCTCCTCAGAATTTTTTTGACCTTTTCTACGCAATATAAACAACTGAAAACCATCGAGTTTCTCAACCATGATTTGCTTTTTCTGAATGGGTGTTGACCATTCAGAAATGAGTTCCCACTGATTGTGAAGATTTTGATTGATTTCTCCACCTTCACAATTGTACTTTTGTTGACTGCCTTTCAGAAAATCCCGAACAACTTCTATGCCTTCAAGTGGATGTAAAGAACAGACACAAAACGCAAGTATGCCATTTTCGTTGACATATTTGGATGCGGTATAGAGCAAAGAGATTTGAAGAATTTTGCTAGCTTGAATATCTGCAAAGGTTCTGTTCCATCGAATTTCAGGATGTTTTCGAATCACTCCCAAGCCTGAGCAAGGTGCGTCCAAGAAAACAACATCAAAAGTGCCGAGTGCAGGGTTGTGCATAAGGGAATCTTGAACGTGGGTTGACAAAGAAATTCCCAATCGATTGCAATTCTCCTCAAACCGCCCTAAACGTTTACTGTCTAGGTCCATAGCGGTCACAGTTGCCCCAAGACTGTGAAATCGAAAACTCTTCCCTCCAGGTGCAGCACAAACGTCCAAGACTGATGGATTTGTCAACGAGGGATTGAGCAAAGAAATTTGTTCCATTGTTTTGTCTACAACTGTAGCCGCAGCTGGATTCATTATCCACCAGTCACCTTCGTCGTAGCCTTTCCAATTTCGAATAGGGCCCGATTGATTGCTGTACATCATTTTAACAACCGATTCTCCATCCACCGTACAGTCAGATTCAAACACGTCATTGTATTGTTGCATGGCTTTGTCAGATTTGAATGACATCGCAACCCGTGGGGGACTTTGTAAAGATTTCAACCAAGGACCTGCCTGACTCCACAATTCCATTAACCAAGAGGGAAAATTTTCATTGGCATATACCTCTAAGGGAAATTGAGCCTGACGAAGAAATGCATTGACGAACTTGTGTGCTCGATGATTCTTACTCGTTTTGCACAACTCTACAGCCTGATCAATAACTGCATGCCTTAATTTTTTCATAAAGTAGAGTTCATAAAGTGCCATACGCAAGATTCTTCGAACGGACTTTTTTGGTCGTCTTTTTGCATTGGCCGCAATCATCTTGTCGAGTGAACCTTGCCACCTCAAACACCCATAGAGCATCTCTTGACAAAGAGCATAGTTGTCTGCAGGCGCATCCTTAAGTACGATACTGGCCAACTCACCATTCTCTACTCTCTCAAGCCCTTGAATGACAAACTTTCTATAGAGCGTGATTTTCGAGCTGTCTTCTTCAGTTTGTTCGACTGATTCATTGTTCTTCATATGACTTCACTGGAATGGTTGTACAATTATGCTTGAATCCAATTGCAATGACCAATCGTTTTGGGGTTGGGATGGAACTTTCATAAATTGAGACTTTGAAACATTGAAACGTTGTGTGTTTTTCTTTTGTTTTTTGGATTTTTCGTTTTTGGTGTTGTGATAAAGGTCGTCCATAAAATTACTTGGTTCTAGGGCAAGTCTAATAGACTTTGAAGTTGTTTAGAGCTTCTAAATCCAGTTACAGCGTATCCATTGATGACCCAAAGTGGGGATTGTTCAATCCGGATTTCAGACATTCGACTTTCAGCATTTTGCCATTTACATCGGGCTTTCGCCTGTGCGATGGTCATTTTTTGTCCGGACAACAAGCATTCTCTATCAAATTCTATCAAACCATCCTCATCCTTGACAAAGATGACAACTGAATCAGATGACAGTGTTTCAAACATTGTGAGACGTTTCTTCAACAACTCACTTTGACTTTGTTCAAATGTCACGATGATCATCGGTTTGTCAGAGTGGCTGGTTGTATAATAAGGACCAGGAGCGACAAAGGAAAATAGAATATCTTCACTCGATACTTCGTTGTTTACGCTTGTTTGGACTTCTTTAAACCAATCCACAGCTTTCTGGCAGTTTCCTTCCAACAACGATTGGTTGAGGGTTCTCCCCTTTTCCCAATCTTCAACACAAGGTCCCCTCAATAAGTTTGAAAGCGCGACAGTTTCATCAAACCCCTGTTCTAGAGGAAAGTGTTCTTCCTTTAAGCCTGTTGGAAAATCTTTTGAAAGAATCTCCATTGTATTGAGTGGACTCGGAATAGATCCAAGACGAATACTTTGTGTCTCGACAGGTGTCGAGACACTCTGTTTTGAGATAGATGGAACTGTCGCCTTCGATGTTTCTGTGTTGATATTTGGCTCATTGGTACTGGTACACCCCAGCCAAGAGAGAAATACATACATCATGGACACGTAAGGAATCAACTCTGTTTTGAGAACAGTGATTTATAGAGAAAAGGCGCTATGAGACCAAAGATGATGCCCACAGAAAAAACGGACAATGTATATACATCAAAACGTAAATCTGTCGCTCCCACTCCCCAAATACCCAAATCAAAAGACAACTGATACCCACGAGTGTCCAAAGACAATGTTCTCGTATTGTTTTGAAACAAGAATAGTGAACCGAACAAACCAAATAGAACAACAACACCAATCCAAAAATACTTCATACACACCTCAATGTCATTGAACTAACCCATCAAAAATAACAAAGCAAAAATCGAACCTAAAACAGAAAAGCAACCCCGAAGGGCTGCTTTTGTATACATTGAACATGCGGTTCAGTGTTGTTTATTCTTCGTCATCTGTATCAACGTTGAACTCGCCAAACACATCTTCCATTTGACTGTTCGTGTTTGTACCGCTTACGATGTAATCGCTGACGCTGTCATCTGAGGAGTTTGCATTCTTCTCTGACAATGAAATGCGGTGGTCCATCGCTTCGATACGCAAGATTTCGACCTTGAGTGTCTGTCCTTGAGGATAGTTCTCGCTGTTCTTTTCAAGTTCAAGCTCAGTTTCGTGGATCAAACCGTCGACACCGTCTTCAATTTCCACAAATACACCAAACTCAGTAACAGAAGCAACTTTTCCTTCAACGATCTGACCGATGAAGTAACGGCTCTGAACGCTCAACCAAGGATCTTCATTCACATCTTTGATGCTCAATGACAAACGCTCATTGTGAACATCAATGTCTTTCACTTTTGCAGTGACAGTATCGTTGATGTTGTACAAGTCACTAGGACGCTTGTCGCGCTTAGACCAAGACAGATCACTCACGTGTACCAAACCATCGATGCCTTTCTCGATTTCCAAGAACACACCATACTCTTTAATACCACGGACTTTACCAGTGATGACTGAGCCAACTGGGTAACGAAGGTTGATGTCTTCCCATGGATTGGTTGTAATGCTCTTGATAGACAAAGAAATGCGGGCTTCTTTCAAATCAACATTCTTAACCAAAGCATCTACTTCATCGCCAATGTTGTAATTGTGTGTTGCCGACGCACCACGTTTGTCCCAAGACAATTCAGTGACGTGAATCAAACCTTCGATGCCCTTCTCAAGTTCAACGAAAATACCGTATTTCTCGATATTGACAACCTTTCCTTTGACCACACAGCCAACCGGGTATTTGCTGTCCACATCTTCCCATGGGTTCGGGAACAACTGCTTGTGTCCCAAACTTACACGTTGAGATTCAGCATCGAACTTAAGAATGACAACATCAATCTCGTCGTCCTTGCGAACCATTTCTTCAGGGTGTGAAATACGAGCCCAAGTCATATCGGTGATGTGCAAGAGACCATCAATTCCACCCAAGTCGATGAACACACCGTATTCGGTGATGTTTTTGACTTTTCCGCGCATGATTTTGTTGACTTCAAGTTTCTCAAGAGTCTTGGCGCGTTCAACACGGCGTTTCTCTTCAAGCAAAGCACGTCGAGAAAGAACAATGTTTCCACGTTTTTTGTTGAATTTGATGATTCGGAAATCGAATTCACGTTCGAGAAGTTGTTCCAAGTTTTTCATTGGACGCAAGCTCACTTGTGAACCAGGCAAGAAGGCCTTGACACCGATGTCTACACTCAAACCACCTTTGACGCGATGAGTAATTGTACCTTTGATGGTTTCGTTGTTGTCATACTTTTTCGCAATGCGTTCCCAAGCTTTAACTTGGTCTGCTTTTTTCTTGGAAATTTCTGCATGACCAGCTTCTTGGTTTACACGCTCAAGGTACACTTCAACGACGTCTCCGACGCTAACGACAAGTTCCCCGGCTTCGTTTTTAAATTCATTGATGTTGACATAACCTTCAGCTTTGTAGTTGATGTCGATCAGCACACGCTCTGTATCGATTTTCAATACGGTTCCTTGAACAACAGATTGCTCAGAAATAGAGTTGGTGCTTACAGACTCGACCAATGAATCGAAATCTGCATCAGTAAGTTCGGACAAGTCCATGTCCCAAAAGTCTTTAGTTGACATTAAATATCCCAATGTATGTTACAGGTTTGGTGAATAAAATAAACAGACAGCCGTACCAGAAACGACTGAAAGCACCCTTTAGTAACCGTTATTCCATGGCATGTCAACAGTGCGGACTTGGTTATCATCGTTCTCAGAGCACAGAGAGAAAGATAAACGAACCATTGCTGAGAAATCTAATAAAAAGACGACAGTAATTCCCAAAAATTGGGAAAGGATGTCTGGACACACTCGGTAGATTCTATGGTTACTTCTGCTTGAGCGAACAAAGAAGCGATGGCAGCGTTCATGACAATGCGGTGATCGCCATGGCCATTCACTGTTCCTCCTAGGATAACTTGTGGTCCTTGAATGGAGAACCCATCTGGGTATTCAACAACCTTCATTCCCAACTGTTCGAAGGATTCAACAATGGCTGTGATTCTGTCTGACTCTTTCTTCCTAAGGTCAGATGCGCCCCGAACATGAGTCGTCCCGTTTGCCTGACTTGCCGCTAACGCAAGTACTGGTAGCTCATCAATCATCGTTGGCACCCATTCAACTGGCAGTTCAATGCCTTGGAGCCTTGAACTTTGCACGACGATATCTCCCACACTTTCCCCAGCGACAACCCTTTCATTTTCCACAACAATGCGCCCACCCATTTGCTGCAAAGCCCTCAACAATCCCGTTCGAGTAGGATTGAGACCGATATTATCGAGACGAAGGGTACACTTCGGATGAAGGAGTGCGGCTACGATAAAAAATGCAGCAGAAGACACATCATTTGGAACAACAACGTCTGTCGCAGTGAGTGTGCTGGGTTGAATCTCTACATCTCCATTGCCCAAATCCAACACTGTAGCGCCCATGGCCCGCAACAGTCTTTCAGTGTGGTCTCGAGACTGTTTGCCTCCTTTTACTCTGGCACCTTTGGCTTGCATCCCAGCGAGAAGCATCGCCGACTTTACTTGTGCGGAAGCGATTGGCATGGTGACATCTAGGAATGCCAATTGGTTGTTGCCAACTTGTTCGATGGGAGCAATATCTTTACCGTTTGGATACTGTACGCCTACAGTTTCTAAGTATTTGGTTACGCGAGCCATTGGACGACGTGAAAGAGATTCATCGCCCGTCAAACAGACATTTAATGATTGTGGCGCCAGCAACCCAAACAACAATCGCATAGTGGTCCCTGAGTTTCCACAATAGAGGTCCCCTTCTGGCTGTTGAAAAGTACCACTCACGCCTTTTACGATACAGACATCATCCTTGAGTTCAATCTCCGCGCCCAACTGTCGTAAAATCCGAACAGTCGCCAGTACATCTTCACCTTCAAGTAGATTGATGATTCTTGCGGTCCCCTTGGCTAAACCATTGAACATAACTGCTCTATGGGAGATGCTCTTATCTCCGGGAATGGTCAGTGATAAATTGAGGTTGGTAGTTTTCGAAGGCTCAAGTGTTTTCATAATTAATAAGTTATGTTAAGTTTTTATGACAGTGATATAGAAGTACCACTACCTCTATACCAAAAATACACTCAGTCAAAGAATTCTAGCGCCGTTCTAGAACGGGTCATATCACTTGGAATCACTCGGAAATACGAGCGGTTGACATGCTGTACATATACAAACCACCTGATACGATGCCAAAAGTCATCGAACTTATCGCAATTGTATTGGTAGCACCACGCAGACTGTCCAACTCTTCAACACTCAGACCGTTTTCCAAGTCATCAAACTTTTGATTATTTTTAAGTGCCAGACCATAGAACATCCCTGCGGCCGCTGCTGTACCAACAGAACCATACAACGTCGGTTTGTTCATGCGTTCAAACAATGGTGCTGCAACAACCTGATTGCTCATATTGACATCTGGCGCCGTTTCCTCATCAGCAAAGCCTCCAAACATATCCCATTCATCTACCGCTTCAGGCTCTGGCATATCGGTTACGTCGAATTTATATGGACACATTTTTATCCATTTGAATGTTTTTTCAAAATCCGTCCATTTGCTGTGAACATCTCCTTTTGGACACTCAATTTGAGCAAAGTGCTCTCCTTGATAAACGAAGTCTCCGGGCGCTCTCAAAAATCCGTCTACATACAATTTTGCCTGCCCATATTGTTCAGGATGCTGTACGGAGACAATTTTTCGGTTTTGAACTTCTGTTTTTAAGGCCAAAAATAAATCCCGCAACGCCTCGTCTTTCACCAAATCAGCGTTCCACTCTTGACCAAGGTTGATGATCAATGTTTGGCGCCAAGATTCCAGTGGGTCCTCACCCTTCAATGACTGAACCACCCCACGAAGATACCAAATCTCTGAGATATCACTACTGGTCAAAATACTCTCAACTTTCGCCACTTCTTTTTGAGCTTTGTTGAGAGAGTCTTCAGCAGCCTGCAAACTGTTTGATTTGATTTGCTGTTTCGCCAATGTGATCTGCTCTTTGAATGGCTCTGGCATAGTCTGAGTTGCCTCTGCATTTGTTTCCGTATTTTCAACAGTCTCTGCCTCTTCGCCAAAAGCCACACTCATTAAAACAAGTACGTTGAACATAATACCTCCCGATAACTAGACTTTATCGTATCCGAACATAAAACGCGATGAAATTTGAACACTATTGCTTCTCCAGCCTCAAAACGACTGAGTCTGTAAAATGGACATCCAGGAAATGAGAGACAGTCATTCAGTTGAGATAAGTGTAATGATAGAAACAATATAGCAATTTATTATACACAGTACCTTGGTTCTACAACAATCAACAAAGCTCCCACACAATATTGATTCGATACCGCAAAATTTTGTTGCCCATGTTCTCCCTTCCAAAGAGTTCATGGCACCAATGAACAATCTCCCAAAAGTCCAGTGGCGGTTTCAAAAATAATCGTTCATCAACTGAACAACTGTCTTGCTTGTAATCTATTTCAAAAGTGTTGACATGTCAATACTTTTTCTTTGTTTTGTGATTTCTTTCTACATTCAATCACTATCAATGTCCTATGCGACGAAATACTTTACAGATGGATCAAAAACTACGCTGAATGCTGACATACATTGATCGTTCTTCGCCTTCTATGTTGTTTGGATACTTTGTCGTTCCATCCGAGGACAGTGCATTGACATCATCCAAGAACATCATCGTTTCGTAATCGGAGTCCAAAACATTGAAAATCGTCCCTTCAACTGACCAATCTGGGTGATTCGATGGATAATAAACGGTATTGAGGTGCACCAGTGCAAATGGAGCTCCATCTTCAAGCAGGGTTGAAGTCCCCCAATCAGAGCGAGGCCTTTTACTGTATGCATCGCCTCTAAGGTTCAGCCACACTCCACGATCCGGTTGCCAACCAACTCGAAAATGTGCCATGTGCTGTGGAAAAGCATACTGCGTATTCCCTGTGCTGAGATCATTGGCAAAGGTGGCAGAATAATTGACATCGACAGCAAAGTTTTGTGGGCGCCACTCCATTTCCGTTTCAAATCCAAATACAGATGTTGAGCCTACATTGTCATAGAATTGATTTCCGAGACTGCTTGTAACACCTTCCGCCAATACCCTTTTGTTAATTTGGTTCTGTAGGACAGATGCAAAGGTTGAAGCCCGAATTTTGAACTCATTTCCCGCTCGCCCCATTAAATCCAACTCGACCGTATCAATGTTCTCCGGTCTCAAATTCCCATTGCCGTTTGTAAAGGGAACTTGTCCAAGTTCATCGGGCGATACAGTCACAAGCAACTCACGAACGTTTGGTGCACGAAACGCCCTTCCGTACAAAAGTTTGATGGACGCTCCATTGGTGGGCACAAACAAAATCCCTGCCCTTGGAGATACGGACAGTCCAGACAAGTTGTATGCATCCAGTCGAGCCCCTCCCATCAATTCCATCCACCAAGTGGTTGTCCACGTATGCTGAACAAAGGTAAACACATCCGTCAACCAAGAGTTCGCTGGGGCACCAAATGTTGTAGCCTCTCCTTCACCAGTACCATCTCGGTAAACATAGTCCTGTAAATCTGCGACATAGGTAAAGTCGCCCCCTACTCCCAATATCGATGTGTGTTTTGGGGATGGTTGAAGATGAGCCTCTAGTCCAAGTCCATAGCGCTCAGTGAACTTCACCGCGTGGATCAGACTCTCTCCTTGACTGATGTCCCCCGCCTCATTCTGTTCCAAGCCAGTTCGAAAAGCGTAATTTGAAGTGTTTACATATCGTTGGGTGAACATGTATGGAGATACGGAGCCCACAACACCCATCGACAAATCCGAACGCACATAGAAAAAGTCATTCCGATAATTCAAATTGAAGTTTTCGGGGTTTTCCAGCAGAATCGAATCAATGTCGTTTTGTGGGTTCACGAAGTACGTGTGGGTATAATCCAGAAAATCATACCGCAACATGGTATTTTTGTATCGAAACTCAATGCCACCGTTAATGGATTCTTTCGGATTGTTGGCATGGATGTTTGCTTCTCCTTCAGGCGTCACAGACAATCCATCTCCCCGCATATCAAACATTCGGGCATAGGCTTTCACCGATGAACCATTCTCAAATCGCTCACCTGCCAACATGGATACTTCTTGGCGTGCAAAAGAGCCAGTGGAAACCCTAATTTGAGCACCGTCGATGTCTTCTGCTTTCTTTGTGACCACATTGATCACGCCAGAGAATGCATTCGTTCCATATACGGCTGAGCCTGGTCCTTTGACAATCTCAATCTGTTTAACGTGAAAGAGCGGAATGACATCGTCAATCCATGCATGCGTATACACTCCGTCATACCAAGGAACCCCATCTATCAACAACAAAATTTTGTTGTTGTCAGACGATATTACGCCTCGAAACCAAGCTAGATTCCTAGACTCTTTGGACACGGAAATGTACACACCTGGAATGGTTCTCAACACATCCGTCAAGTTGCGAAACCCCATAGTGCGAATGTCAGATTCTGTAATTACAGACACAATTGACGGCGCTTCCTGCAACGTCTGTGAATAACGAGAAGCAACAGTGACCACCTCTCGCTCAATGCGAAAAAGGTCAGCGGTACTTTCCTCTAGGTATGGATCCACTGGGGCCGCTTCAACCTGATTCAAGTGCATCAAAAAATAGAACATCGCATCTCCAATTGTTGAACCTAGTTTATCTCAGTTGCCCACCAGCACTCAACCCATTCATCATTATCAACGATGAATTTTTCAACAAATCTCCTTCTATCTCGTAACAATGTAAACCTTTTACTTGCATCGGAATCGACAATTTCTATTGACGAGTGGGGGTAAACGTGACAAATTGAGAATGAAATTAATGACCCTTTGGGTGGCGATCTTGTCCCCGAAAACGCACCAAACGGGTACATCACTGAACAAACATCCCTTACACCAAGTTCTGAACACACTTATGCAACCTGCTTTGACGTACGCCTATCACACCACAACACAAAACACTCGACTGATGGTCGATGGACAAAACAGTGGTCAAAACAGTTGGCAGAACAGTTCGCAAAGTCTCAAGTATTGCAACTTGGTAGTAAGATACATTTCTGGAGATTTACATGAGCAACGAAATTATCATCAATACAACAGGTCGCGAAACTCGCGTTGCCGTTATGGAGCGTGGACAACTCGCTGAATTACACATCGATAGAGGAGATCAACAAAGTTACATCGGAAATGTGTATCTTGGAAAGGTGGTTAGAGTACTGCCAGGTATGCAAGCAGCATTTGTTGAAATCGGTTTGGAGAGAGCAGCATTTCTGTATGCGGGTGATATTTACACCGAGTTTATAGAACGGAACATGGACAGCACTGTTTCAGATGACGGAGAAGACCACACCGTCATTGAAACAACTTCCAAACACACTTCCAAAAAAGGAATCCCACCGATTTCTGACTTGGTTCGTGAAGGGCAAGAAATCTTGGTACAGGTGTCGAAAGATCCAATTAGCACCAAAGGCGCACGGGTAAAGACACACATTACATTGCCAGGTCGCTTTACTGTTTGTATGCCGACTGTAGACAACATTGGCATTTCCAAGAAAATTGCTAGGGAAAAAGAGCGTAGAAAGTTGAGAGATTTCGTGCAGTCCCATCGTCAAAAAGGATGTGGTTTCATTGTTCGTACCATTTGCCAAGGGCAGGCATTGAGTGCGCTTGAGCAAGACATGGACTATTTGCAAAACATCTGGAACAAAATTCAAAAAAGAAAAGAAAAAGCCAAAGCCCCTGCCCTACTGCATCAAGATCAAGATTTGGCGTTGCGAATTGTCCGAGACTCTTTCACGGATGAAGTTGACCGATTGTTCATTGATGACAAAGAGTTGTACGAAACAGTCGTGAAGTTTGTGGACGTTTTCGCAAGTCAACTCAAAAGTCGAATTCGTTTGTACAAAAATCCACAACCCATTTTTGACACGTTCAATATTGAGCCAATGATTTCTAGAACACTTGAACGAAAAGTGTGGCTCAAGTCGGGTGGGTATCTCATTATTGATCAAACCGAGGCCCTTACAGCCATCGACGTAAACTCTGGACGATTTGTCGGTCAAAAGACCCTAGAAGATACGACCCTCTTGATCAATTTGGAAGCTGTTGACGAGATTTGCAATCAGTTGCGCTTGCGAAACATTGGTGGAATCATTGTATTGGACTACATCGACATGGAAAAGGCGGAAAATCGTGAGCGGGTATACAAAGCAATGGAAGAAACCCTTCGCAAAGACCGAGCTCGAACAAACTTGTTGAAAATCTCTGACCTTGGGTTGATCGAGATGACACGTAAGCGTGTTCAAGAAGATTTGGTTTCCAGTATTTCTCAAACCTGCCCTTATTGTTTGGGAACAGGAACCATTCGAGACTCTCAAACTGTGGTATATGACATTCTCCGCGAGATTCGTCGAGTGCACGCAAGAAACAAACGTGCGCAGTCCATCTTCGTCAATACCAATCCAGAAGTTGCAGATATGCTGTACAACTTGGAACTCAAAACGATTGAAGAACTCGAACAAGAGTATGGTCAGCGATTTGTCGTTCGTGCGATGGGTCATTACCACATTCAACAGTACGAAGTCTATGCCAACTAACGCTTGCCTCACTTAACAAGGCAACAAGGCGATATGACTACATCTAAGATGGACAATTCTCAAGTCACAGTACACGGTGACGTACAAAAAATTGATTATAAATCTGACGAAAGTGCATTTGCTGTTGTCACCATTCGAACTGAAACAGGTATAACCAGCGCTGTTGGACCACTCGGACACTTGGTTCCCGGAATGCATGTGTCCTTGATTGGAAATTGGAAATTCTCTCCACAATATGGAGAACAATTTGAGGCAAAGCAAGCCCTCGTGGAATCGCCTCAAACGCTACAAGGCATTCAACTGTATCTTCGTTCACAAATGCAAGGTGTTGGCGCAAAAACAGCCCAGCGGATAGTCGATGCATTCGGATTGGACACCATCGAAATCTTGAACAAAACCCCTTTGCGTTTGGCAGAAATCAAGGGAATTAGCAAAAAGAAAGCCCACTCAATCTCCGAACAGTGGGAAAACGATGTTCAAACGCGTGAGTTGGAAATCATGCTTCGTGGCTATGGACTCAGTACTGCGTTGTGTCTACGCTTGGTTCGAAAATACAAAACGGAAGCGTTGCGGATGGTTCTTGAACATCCCTATCAATTGTGTGAAGAGTTCAAAGGAATCGGATTCAAAACAGCGGATGCCATCGCATTGAAACAAGGCACGCCACTCAATCACCCAGATCGCATTAAGGCAATCCTGTCGCACACACTCAAAACAGAAGAACAAGATGGCCATTGTTACACTCCTGAAGACACCTTGTTGCAAAAAGCCCAGCAGTTTTCAGTAACGGAAGACGAACTGAGAGCCGTCGTACAACACAACATTGAAAACAACGAACTCGTCCATCTTCCCACCTCCAACCTGTACGCTCGACCAATCGTCTACCATACAGAACGTAAGATTGCAGCTCAAATCGCTCGAATCACTTCCACACCTCGTCCAAAAACATTCTCCACTTGGGATGGATTGGGAAGCGACATTGTTCTAAATTCAGAACAGAGTCAAGGTGTACGCATGGCCTTTGAACACTCCGTCAGCATCATCACCGGTGGTCCAGGAACAGGGAAAACGACTACGCTTCGTACAATTACCGACCACGCCACCGCCATTGATGAAGGGTGGCTGTTGGCTGCGCCAACAGGTAGAGCTGCCAAAAGGCTCTCTGAAGCAACAGGGATGGAAGCCTCGACCCTACACCGACTGTTAAAGATCAACGAAGCTGGAATTTTCCAGCACAATGCCGACAACCCACTGGTCTGTGACGGTATTTTGGTTGATGAGGCCAGTATGCTGGACATTTGGTTGTTGAATGCCTTGCTCAATGCCTTACCTGTAGGTGCACGACTGGTTTTGGTGGGCGATGTGAACCAATTGCCCAGCATCGGCACAGGTCAAGTGTTGAACGACTTAATCGCTTCGAACTGTATTGCCACGACTCGCCTCACTCGAATCTACAGACAAGCACAAAACTCCAGCATCATTCAAAACGCCCACAGAATCAACAAGGGTACACTCCCCATCTCATCTGAACACATGGACTTTGAAGGGCTTCGGAACGATTTCTTTATCATTGACAGAGAAACGCAAGAACAAACCCTAAACACAATCCTTCACGTACTCAAAAACAAAATACCGTCAATGGGATTCAATGTCTTAGAACAAGTCCAAGTGCTCACCCCCATGCACGGTGGGATTCTTGGCACCAAAAATCTCAACCAACAAATCCAGCAATTGCTCAACAACCACACCACGTCATTGAAAATTGCTGACAAGACCTTTCGCGTCCAAGACAGGGTCATTCAATTGAAGAATGACTACGAACAAGGCATCTTCAATGGGGATGTCGGTACCATTCGACACATTGAAAACAACACCGTGTACATTGAATTTGACGGACACACGCCCGTTCAGACCGCAAGTGCCTTATTTTATCCGGGCTGTATAGGGTTAACCACAACACAAATGCTTTCCGTAGACCTAGCTTATGCAATTTCTATACACAAAAGCCAAGGGTCGGAATACCCTGTTGTACTGATGGCGCTGCACAAAGCACACTGGATAATGTTGAAAAGAAAATTGATATATACTGGGTTGACCCGAGCCAAGGAGTTTTGTTGCATCATCGGTTCACAATGGGCGTTGAAAGTGGCTGTAGAGCAATCCCACATTGAAGATGATGGCTCTCGTCGTACAGAACTTGCACGATACCTTCAAGAATTGCTACCCTCTATAAAGAATGAAAAGAGTATTCAAATCATTAAATTGAATTGAAAATTGAATTGAAAACTGAATCAAAGACTGAATCGAACAGTACACAAATGGGTTGAATTAAGAACGGTTATACTGAAGGAAAGAACAACGAGGTTACTATGACATTTCTTTTTTTGTCCTTGTTTTTTGCCTGTAAAGACAAAATTGAGGAACAAGCCCCTTCACAAGATCAGTTTGCCAATGATACGTCCGTGCGCATCAACTTTCCAGAAAACGGCGCTGTTGTCGAAGATTCCTTTTACCTGCAATACACAGCTGGAAATGACATTGCGCATTTGGAACTGTGGCAAGATGGTATATTTGATGCCACCTTAGACAAAAGCAATACTGAAACCTTGATCCACTTGGAAGAAGGTCCCCATACCCTCACGCTGAAAGCCCTGGACAATGGAACCAACCTACTCAACGAACATGCGATTACAGTCACCGTTCCGTCTGATTATTGGGTCACCATCACCGCTCCAGCAGATGGGGCAACAGTCACCAACCCAGTCCAGTTTACGGTCGCGACGTCTAACAACATCGACAGCGTTGAAATCTTGGCCGATGATTGGTCTTTGGGCACGGTTGAAGCGGGTCAAGTCCTCACCTATGCATTCAGTGGCACAGGATTTCCCCGTTCAGTCCAAGCAATTGGATATGCTGAAGACAGCGCACAAGCAACACACAACATCACTGTCACCATTGATGCTGGTACAGAACCTCTAAGTTCAGATTTCAATACCTATGTCAACAACATCATTCCAACCTATCCAACCGATGGCTCTTACGGCTATTATTGGCCAAGTTCTGGTGGGTGGCTCGGCACAACAGAAGATATCATCTACCAAGGCTCAACCATCGCCGAAGGAGACCCAGATGGTCGAAGCTATTGTGTGGGGTTGACCTTTGAAGTCTTCATGAAAGCCTGGCTAGAAGTCGATGCCGACTACAATGGCGATGGCACCATCAACGGTATGAGCGTTGAGGATCTGTATGAATTTCGCCTAGACTGGTATGTGCGAGACTTGTTTGGTGCTGGACCTGCTGATGGCGTTGAATTTTACGGGATTGGAGAACTGGTCACAGACTGGAACGATGTTGAAGAAGGTGATTTCATTCAGTTTTGGCGCAACTCAGGATCAGGACACAATGCCATTTTTGTAGACTGGGAATGGGACATGGATGGAAACGTGATTGGTTTCCTATATTGGTCTACACAGAACTCAACGGATGGGATTGGATACAACTCAGAGTATTTTGGTTCTGGGGGCTCTACAGTCAATCCACAATATTTCTTTCCTGCACGTGTCTATACACCCGATAACTGGATACAATGGCAATAAACCTTTGTTCACACTGTCATTTGCTGGAGCAAACATGTCTGAAATCGACCCCACACTCCCTTCAAATCACGACGAGATAGACCCGCTCGGTTCAGTATCTCGCAGTAAGCTTCACTTCTTTTGGATTGCTGACTGTTCAGGCTCTATGGCCGCACAAGGCAAGATGGAGGCGCTCAACAATGCCATTCAAGAGTGCATTCCCGCCACAAAAGAAGCCGCTGAAAACAACCCCTTTGCCGATATGGTTGTCCGGGCCATTGCCTTTTCCAACGGTGCTCGGTGGCACATTGCAGAAGAAACACCCGTTGACAGTTTCACTTGGAAAGACTTGTCCCCCGGTGGTGTAACTGATCTCGGTGCAGCCATTCGGTTGCTGTCCAAAGAACTCGTTCCAGAAAACATGGGAAGAAGAGCCCTCCCCCCTGTTTTGGTTCTGTTGAGTGACGGCGCCCCAACCGATCAGTGGGAAACAGAACTGGAAGCGTTCAACAAGACTGGATGGGGACGACCAGGTAGAACTGTTAGAATCGGAGTTGCAATCGGTCAAGATGCCAACAAAGATGTCCTTGCCAAGTTTACAGGCAATGAAGAAACGGTCTTTGAAGCAAACAACGCCCAAAGACTCGCAGATTTGATCAAATGGGCTTCTGTAACGCTCTCGAAGTACGCATCATCAGGTGCATCTCAAGTAGACCCAACGCCCGGAAGTGGACCTGCACTGCCACCACCACCACCAATTCTCGAAGATGACGACAATGACGATTTGGAACTGTGGTAATGTCTAGACAGGATTTGGAACACGACATATTTGCCCATACATACCAAAGCAATGAAAATACACTTGGCAGTGGCATAGCCGTTTCAGTTCAAGGTGCCAGACATGTACAGCACGAGTCTCTATGTCAAGACGCCAGCGCATATACTGTCAATGAAGACGTTGTGTTTATGGGTGTTGCCGACGGTCACGGAGACAGTAAACACGCCTTGTCTCATATCGGCTCCGAACTTGCATTAAGCGTCGCGGAACCCATTCTCACGGATCTATACAGAACACTGGATATCAATCTTCTCAAAAGAGATGCCAGCACCCTAAGTGGCAACATTGAAAAACGGATTCGTTGGGAGTGGAATCTCGCCTGCAAACGATACCTCAAGCAACAGGGCACCCTTTCGATAGACAACACTGTGGATGGGGCATGGCACAAAGACCTAATACAATTTGGCACCACCTTGTTGTGCTGTTGCTATGGTGAACAAGGTGTTTTGTATTTTCAACTCGGCGATGGAGACATTGCATGGCTGACAAATGATGCCGAAACTGTAGCGAATACAGAGCCAAAAGTAGAATTTGCCTTTCCCGAACCAGAAGACGTCACCGGTACAATCACCCAATCGCTCTGTCGACCCTACGAAGAAAACATTTCGCACTGCAGGTTCATTCCAACCCTACAAGGCAGAGAAGGCAAAGAAGGCAGAGAAGGCAAAAAAAGCACAGCACAACCCGTTATGATTTTACTCAGTACAGATGGCATCCGAGACTGTTTACAGGGTGAACGTTCACGTTTTTCGAGTATACTGCCTTGGTTGCTCAGTAAACGCGACGATGATGTTGAACAGTTGGCCAACTGGCTGTATAAAATATCCAAGCATGGAAATGGAGACGACATCAGTTTGTCCATCCACTTTACTCAACCACAATCTGGAGAGGTTCCCGATGGCGATGCTTAAAATTGGACAACGATTGACAACCCGAGAAGGCGCCGTGGTGCAGGTTGAACGATTCTTAGCCGCTGGTGGCCAAGGCGAAGTCTATGAAGTCACTTCAGATGGCCAACAGTACGCGTTAAAATGGTACTATTACCCAACGACGCCCTCCCAAATTGAGCAACTCGAGGAGATGAAAGAGGCCTTTAAACTGGAAGGACCATTTTCTAAAGCACCTCCCGACAACCGATTCTTGTGGCCCATCACAATGGTGAATGAACCAAAAAATCGAACCTTTGGCTATTTGATGAACCTATTGCCAAAGAGATTCCAAGGGCTTGAACGCCTTGTACTTGGGAAAATGCGTCCAGTACCGAGTTTCTATGAACTGTGCACGGCGGCGATCCAGTTGGCAGAATCCTTTAAAAACCTTCATGCAAGAGGACTCTGTTACAAGGATATCAACTTGGGTGGCCCCTTTATTGACCCCAAAACTGGGGATGTCATCATTTGTGACTGCGACAATGTTCGGTACAACAAAACACCGGGCAACATCATCTTTATCTTCTTTGCTGCTCCCGAGTTGATTCGTGGTGAAGGCAATTGCACTAGCAAAACAGATTGGCATTCCCTCGCCGTTTTGTTGTTCTATATGTTCGTTCGACATCACCCACTCGAAGGCAAGCGACAATTACAAATCAATGTGTTCAATGAAATTGCCCAACGAGAATTCTATGGCAACAATCCCATCTTTCTCTTCAGCAATGACGACACCTCCAACAGCGCCGTCAAAGGCTTTCATGATTCTGCCATTCGAAACTGGTCTTTGTACCCAAAGTTTATCAAACGACTCTTCCAACGCGCCTTTGGAGTTGGATTGGGCAATCCAGATGAACGCGTCAAAGAGAGCGAGTGGATCGGTGCATTCTCAAGGTTGAGAGATGCACTCTATTATTGTCAGCATTGCAATAGCCCAAATTTCTTTGACTTTGAAGATCATACCAATGGCAATCACCAACATTGCTGGCGTTGTAAGAACCCTTCAAATCTTCCATTGCGCCTAGAAATTGGGGATCGCAAAATACTGTGCACCCATCATACGCGCATCTACGCTCACCACACAAGCCAACGCCTCAATTTCAACGACGAAATTGCACGGATGGCTCAGCATCCTCATCAACCCGATCGATGGGGGTTGAAGAATGTCAGTGACAGCCCTTGGCAAGTAATTACGGCAGAAGGCAAAGCCTTGGAAGTACCCGTTGGTCGATCTGTGCCCCTAAAACATGGACTGACAATTCGCTTTGGTGGAGCTGAAGGGCGTCTGGTATCGAGATGAACATCATCGAGACCCCCCACTTTCGACTGGATAGAATTGAGAAACTACAGAATCTTGAAGACCAAGAAAGGTTGGAACCGGAGTCACCCGGACCACCCACCGCGAGCAATATCGGTTCTCTGTTGCTTGTCTTGGACTTCCATCAAAGCCCATCCAGTCACCAAAACTGCATCAACAAACTTCGTCGAAACCACGATGTATACACCATTTCATTGACATCTGCACACAAGGGCTCCATCACCCACTGGGCACCGACGTTGTCAGATATACAACAAGAATTTGCCATCCTTGAAAAACAGTTTCCCAACGAACCGCCAACGGTTTGTATCGGCCAGGGCATCGGTGCTCGCTTGCTAAATTGGTTTTCGTTCAATCGTCGCATTGATGTACTGTGTAGCCCAGTGTTTCCCGACACAGAAATCGCGACGGTCAATTTAATTGCACGGCTACTGTTGTGGAAAAGCAACAAGCATTCACCATGGTTCAATCGGTTGATAGAGTCTTCTTGGCTCGAAGCCCTACCCCAACCCACCAAAGGAAGTGCACCTTGGCTTTCTTCGTCTGTGGAAGAACAACAGCGATTGCAGGGACGGATAAGCAATGGGACGTGGAAAAGCATCTTCAATATCATCCAACACCCCGTACCGTTCAACGCCAAGGAAACACATATTTTGTTGGGAGGTCAGTCGCCAAATCAGAACTTGACCACACTCTACAACACACTTGAGGCCGAACAATACATATACCATCGGTATTATCCAGAACGGAGACAAGAACTGCTCTTGGCTGAATCTGTACAACGAGATATCTTAGGATTCTATTTGGAGGCTCGATGAGTTCATCATCTACAGAAACGACGAGTACAGGCGATGTGTTGATTCAAGGTCTAACGATGGATGCCAAGGTCCGTTTTCTTTTGGCTGAATTCAAAGATTCACTGAACCAAGCCATTCAAAAACATGGACTCAACAAAGGCAGTACACAATACTTGAGTCAAGCACTGGGGGCAAGTCTTCTCTTATCTTCTCAAATCAAGGGAGAAGAACGTCTCAGCGTACAACTAGAATCCAGTGTACCGAGTTGTCGCATCATCTGTGACGTCAATGCCAATGGTGGTGTGCGCGCCAAGATCACGCCTGCCAAAATGCCGTCTGACGTTGATTCTGCCACTCTAGATGGATTTTTGGTGACCATCAAGCACAATCAATCTCAAGAACTTTACAGAGGCACAACCGAAATTCGAAAAGAAACCATTGGCTCTGCCCTCGAACACCATCTGAATCAATCGTCCCAACTGAACTGTATGGTCCGAATCGAAACGGAATTTGACACAAATGGTTTGGCCACCCAAGCGACGGCATTGTTGCTGGAAAAATACCCTGAAAGTGAAGACAATCCATCGGCGACTGCAGACGAATTTGCCCTAGCCTATCAAGGATTTCATACCCTATCAAAGACTGACTTTCTTCAAGGATGCTCTGACAAAGATATCTGTACGTTTGGGTTGTTTGCCTTGGAGAATCAAGCCATTTCTTGGTTCTGTGGCTGTTCTGACGAACGAATTATGACCATGCTCAGTTCGATGGGGCCTGAAGAACTGACCGCTATGATTGAAGAACTTGGAGAAATTGAAGTCATTTGTGAATTCTGCTCGACACGATACGTTCGAAATCAAGAGGATATCAATCAACTGATTGAAAATATCAGCTATATTTGATCTGCTTCTGAATAAACACATCCACCCTTCGTTTTATACACTGTCACCCATGGAGGCCATTATGTTGTCACTCTTATTGTTTGCTTGCTCTACTGAAACCACCATTCCCGTTGCGGAAGCTTCACACATCCCCCAAAGTGAGGACTCGGTTGTTGTACACAACACAAACGACATACAAACTTTGCAAGGGGTTATCTCCACTTCATCCCAATTAAACATGGCAATCATTGAGGCTGATGGAAAATTTCATACTTGGATGGAGGGTCGTTCTGGAATCTTGCGTACAGAACCCAAAACATCCTTTTGGTTAGAGCAAGGTGGCGTTTCTACAACCAAGGGCAAAGGTCAATTGCACATGGAAATTGACGGACATTCATATTACACAGCGGCTGCGGTTTCCAAGACACCGTTGACAAGTAAATTGGACACCCCACCCAAAAACACCAGTGGTCTGGCCATCTCTTTGGAAATGACGAGCAAAGGCAAGTACATTACGTCGTTGACCAAAAAGGATTCGCGCAATATTCGGTTGGCATCGACTGTTCAAAAACCTTCTCGTTCAGCCATTGTTCAAGTTCAAAATCCAGAAAAATCTCTTGGTGAACCCACGCCGTCCCTGTCCAAGAGCGACTTGGAACAAATCAAAAAGACTTCAAAGATTCCTGCCAGTGGGAAACCTGTAGGGATTGTCAAAGCCAAAGCCGAGCAAACAAAGAAATGGACCACAGAGTTACAAGGACTCTTTGGTGCCACAGCCAAGTCGGCTTGGTCAACCCTCATCAATCTTGATGGAGATGAGTTTGTTGAAGGACTCATTTGCACACCAACCCCCAAGGGTCCCACCTGCTTTGTGTACGATGAGATCAATGGTGTTGGGCGCTATTATGACAGTGGTTTCAAATGGGACGGCAAAACTGCTCCTACAGTCTTTTCTGTAAATGAAAAAATCTACATCTACCACAATGCACCCCTAAAGAAAGGGGCTGTACACAAAGTATTGCAGTTTAATGGTTCTGGATACAACAGCACTCAACTCTAAGTTGATGCTTTGCTTTGTTTCGTTTTGGTCCGTTTTGACCATTGATTGTGACTGGATTATTGTTTAGGTATACGAGCCACAATCAGTGTTCAGGCACCATCCACCGTAGATTTGTGAGGTTCTCTTGTCCGTACAACTTCAATCACTGCAACGCATTTTACAATCTTTGGGTATTGATGCGTACTTGAGAACATCAAGCGCAGAACGCTCAATGGCCACTTTGGGAATTGAAATTGAAACGGGCCCTCAAGAGAGCAACCTGTTGGAAGTCTGTGAAATTCCAATCCCTGACTCTGACCTTTTTCTGCTGCAGTGGTTTGTGCAATTGCCTCTCAGTGCCCCGTTTGCACCTTCTGACGCCATCCCCGAGTTTCAAATCGCCGAGGTATTGGCCTTTTGTGCAGAATTGAACCAAATTTTACCAGTTGGCATCTTCAATGTTTTCGATGAGCGCTTGTGTTTTCGACATATTTTTACGTGCGAATTTTTGAGCCAAGCGCAAGTCGAGTATTTGTTGCAAACAATCGAAGGGTGCATTCAACGAGTCCAACCAAGACTCCAAGAGGTTGCCATTGGAACGCTCAGCGCTGAAGAAGCCATTGAATCCATTGATGAACTCTTTGCTTCAAATTCGACAGAAAACATTGAAGAACCACCCCATGCTTTCTCAACTGGAGAAAGCGATTCCTTGACTCTTGAATCTAATTCTTGGCAAGACACAATGGAAGACAAAATACATGAGTCGAAAGATGATTTAAGTGTTCCAGCAGGTCTAGACCTCGACTCACCAGAACCACAAACCAGTTTCTCCATCGATGACCTAGCCACGTTCTCACTAAATATCGACAATTCGACAAATGGCGATGCTGAGAACACAGAATGGTCGGACGAACCGGCTCAAGATGACTGGGACGACAGTTGGAGCGTTGATTCCTTGGCGAACGATGTGATGGTCTTTGAAGAAGATTCCTCAGAAGATTAAAGGGTTCTCTGATATCTCTCAACCGGTATCTTTCCACTACCATCGGGCAAGTCAATCATGTATTTGGGCAGTGCCATACCGCTCAGCCTTTCTTCCATACCTTTATACAACCTTAGACCAGTCGCTATGTCCACAAAGAAATCCTCTGCGCCCTGCACTCTATCGGTGTGGTGTAAATAATAAGGAAACACCCCAAGTCGAACCAATTCTCTACACAACTCTACTTGGACCGACACAGTGTCATTCACCCCTTTGAGCAATACACTTTGATTCAGCAATGGAATGCCTCCCAAACGCAACAATTTGAGCCCATCTCGCACCTCGTCATTGAGTTCCTGCACGTGGTTGCAGTGGACGATAAGCCACACGTTCGTGTGCACAGACAGAGCGTGAAGCAACTCTTGAGACACTCTTGTGGGAAAGGTAATCGGGGCTCGGGTGTGAATGCGAACCGTTGGGATGGATGCCAGCCTGTGTAGAATCTCTTTCAACCGCTCATTGTTTAAAAACAGGGGGTCTCCCCCACTCAAAATGACTTCTTCAACCCCACTGTCCAACACATAATCAATCGCTGTTTGCAACTGTTCTTTTGTCGGTTCGACCAAATTGTCTAAGGTTCGACGAAAACAGTATCGACAGTGAAGATGGCACTTTCTCGAAACCAACAGCAACAACCGATTGTCGTGCTTTTGAACCACAAAGGGAACGGGTTGCTTGTCCTTTTCTCCCACTGGGTTTGACAGACTGGTGAAAGTGGAGGCATCATCGACTTGTTCTGAAGAACCTGGAAATACCTGTTTTGCCAATGGATCCGATAGACTTTGGATGCGCTCAAACCAAGAACGCGTTATTCTAATCGGGAACTTGGCGTCGGCATTTTTCCATCCCTGCTCCGAGTCGAATGACGTCAACTCTGAAAATCGTTCACGACACTCGTTGTGGGTTACCATCACTGAGACTTTACGATTTGACGGCATGACTTCCTCTCGGCATCGAAATTGACAAGCTAGATTCTTCAATACATATCCAAAACACCCCACTTCGTAAACAGAATAGGAGTACTTATGAAATACCAAACGTCCGATTTTCGCAACGGTCTCAAGGTCGAAATTGACAACCAACCTTACATCATGGTCTATTTTCAGTTTGTAAAACCTGGTAAAGGTACAGCCTTTACCCGTACAAAACTCAAAAATATGATCACTGGTAGCGTTCTCGAGCGCACCTACCGGACTGGTGAAACACTCGATGCTGCCCCCGTTGAAGATCGTGAAATGATGTACATGTACGACGAAGGTGAATTCGCAGTATTCATGGACAATGAATCCTTTGAAACAGTAAATATTGATCTTAAAGCGATCAAAGATGAACGACCATTCTTAACTGAAAACTTGAATATTCAGGTTCTGTTCTACAAAGAGCGCCCTGTGAACATCGATTTGCCAAACTTCATTGAAGATGAAATCTCTTTTTGCGAACCAGCCGTAAAAGGCAACACTGCGACCAACGCGACCAAACCTGCGACGTTGACCTGTGGTGCACAAGTCAATGTTCCACTGTTCATCGAGCAAGGAGAGCGAATCCGCGTTGACACTCGTACAAAATCATACGTTTCCCGTGTCAAATAATCTGAACACTGGCAATATTTTTCGTTCGCAGGGGGTGCTGTTGCACGCTCTGCGTTCTTGGTTTTTTGAACGGGGATACACAGAAGTGCATACTCCAATCGCTGTTCCATCCGCTGCTCTCGAAGAAAATCTAGAGGCATTGACATTGAACGATGGACGTTTTCTACACACCTCACCCGAGTTTGCCATGAAGAAGCGACTGGCTGAGGGCTTGTGTAGAATCTATCAAATTGCACACTGTTTTAGAGCAGAAGAAGTGGGCGTTCATCACCGCACAGAATTTCGAATGTTGGAATGGTATCGAGTCGGCGCCAGTTGGTGGGATTTGGCGGTAGAAACAATTGAACTGATCGAACATCTTTACACAGCACTTCAACAAGAGCCACCAACCTTTCAATGGATATCCACCACCGATTTGCTTTCCATTGACCTCTCTCCAGAAGAATGGTTTTATCGATGGGTCGATGAAATTGAACCCAACCTTCCCCCTGCTTGCATTGTCTATGACTACCCACATTGGCAAGCGGCACTCGCCAGAACACGACATGGACTGGCTGAACGTTTTGAAGTCTACATCAACGGTGTTGAACTGGCCAACGCCTTTGATGAAGAAGGTTCCAGTCAAGAGATTCAAACCCGATGGATACAAGCCAATAAAGTACGCATCGACTCGGGTAAGTCTCCACACCCAATTGATGAAGAATTTCTTCGAGCAATTGACAAAATGCCTCGGTGCTCAGGGATTGCCCTTGGCATTGATAGACTGTTCATGCTCATTCTTCAACAAAACAGCATCCAAGGATTGATGTAACTCATCTCGGTTGAATGAGATGAGTGAAATGGGTAAAGATTTAAGCCATTTTCATCGACAAATCTGCCCAAGTGGCCTGGTGAATCAACCCACCCATCGAAACAACATCAATTCCGATGTCTTGGATTCTCACAAGCCGTTCACGATTCATGTTGCCCGACGCCTCAAGTAGAACCTTCCCAGATGCAATCTGCACAGCCTCTCGATACTGTTCGTCGGTCATATTGTCCAACATCACAACATCGGCCCCAGAGTCTATAGCTTCTCTTAGCCCATCTAGGCTCTCCACTTCAATCTCGATTTTCATTAGGTGATGAGCGTGTTTCTTAGCCTGTTCAATGGCCTGTCGAATAGAACCACAGGCTGAGATGTGATTGTCCTTGATGAGAATCCCATCGTACAAGGCAAAACGATGATTTCCACCTCCACCCGCAAGGACTGCACTGCGCTCGAGCCTTCTCAGCAGTGGCGTTGTCTTTCTTGTATCGACCACTTTCATATTGGGATTGAGTCCCTTCACTGTATTGTAGGTGTGGGTCGCAATACCACACAAACGCATTAAAAAGTTTAGGGCCAACCTTTCGGCTGTTAACATGTTTCCTGTCGGTCCGTCTATCAAAGCAATGATAGTGCCCTTCTCAAGCCATTCCCCTTCAGGAACTTGTGGATTGTATCTACAGCCCATTTGCGCAAAAGTTTCTCGTGCAACATCGTGTCCATAACACACGATATCTTGTTTGGCGGTGATCTTTGCTATGGAAGTGTGTGACTTTGGAATCGTTGCTTCCGTGGTCACATCACCCCCGCCGACATCTTCTTGAAGTGCCAGTCGGACCAATTCTGAAAGGTTCATTACCCCTCCAATTCAGCGCGGGCTTTCAAGAGTTTGGCATGTGTATCTTTCTCTGAGGCCAGAGCATCTCTGGTTTCTTGAACGATTTTGGCGGGCGCGTTGTCCACATATTTCTTGTTGCTCAATCGACCGTTTAGACGTCCAATACTCTTTTCAACTTGCTCAATCTTTTTGGTCAAACGGGTGATTTCAGACTCAATATCAATCACCCCTTCGAGTGGAATGTAAAAGGTCACACCGTCGACGACAAAGGTGGACGATACCCCTGACTTTTCACCAGTTTGAATGCTGGTAACCGAACACAAATCTTTGAGACCTTGCTCTTGTCCATGTAACTTTGCAGCTTCGACAGATCGCAATGTCAGTTCAGTCTTGTTTCCAATCTCCATTTCTGCACGAATTCTACGCACTTCGACGATGACTTCTTGTAGGAACTTTACTTGTGTCAAACTCTCAGGATTGGATGGGAACTCTTCTGGTTTGGGGTAAGTTGCCATCATGACAAACCCTTCTGTACCCGGCATGCGTTGCCACAATTCTTCTGAAAGAAATGGCATGATTGGATGCATGAGGCGTACAATCGCGTTGAATACCGTCAGCAAAGTATGTTTGGCAGCTTGCTGTGCTGGCTGATTTGTACTGTTGTACAAAGTTCCCTTTGACAGTTCCAAGTACCAATCACAAAATTCGTGCCACACGAAAGCATATAGTTCTGACGAAACATCATTGAATCGATACTCGTCCAAAGCCTGACGAATACTGGATACAGCGGAGTGAAGACGTGCCAAAATCCACTTGTCATAAACCCCCAATTCTTTGGGAGCATCGGCATCGTAATCTTCAAGGTGCATACTGATGAACTTGAAAGCCTGCCAAACCTTGTTTTGAAACTTCACATAGCCTTCAGCGCGCTTGTCATTCCACAGAATGTCTCGACCTTGAGCCGCCAACGCGACCAATGTAAATCGGAAGGCATCCACACCAATTTTGTCGATTTCTGTCAATGGATCTACCACATTCCCTTTGGTCTTTGACATCTTTTGTCCATGTTCATCTCGAACAAGCGCGTGAATGTAAATGTCTTTAAAAGGTACGTCGTCTTGGAAATACAACCCAGAAAACATCATGCGGGCAACCCAGAAAAAGATGATATCAAACCCAGTCATCAACACAGAGGTTGGATAATACTTCTTTAATGACGCAGTATCTTCAGGCCATCCAAAAGTGGAAAACGCCCAAAGAGCAGAACTAAACCATGTGTCCAACACATCTTCATCTTGTTGGACGTTTGTTGAGCCACAATGTGAACAAGCCGAAATGTCTTCACGAGAGACACTGATTTCACCACAATCCTGACAAAACCAAGCGGGTATTCGATGTCCCCACCACAGTTGGCGAGAAATACACCAATCTTGGATGTTGCGCATCCAAGAGAAATAGGTCTTTTCCCAGTTTTTGGGGACAAAGTTTGTTTTCCCAGTTTCAATGGCCTCGATGGCAGGTCCTGCCAGTTTGTCCATGTCCACAAACCATTGTGTCGAGATCATTGGCTCTACAGGCACACCAGAACGCTGAGATCGTGGCAGCGCCATGACGTGCTCCTTGCTACCCCGTTCTAACCCAAGAGCTGCGAGTTTCTCTTTTACAGCTTTTCGAGCATCAAATCTGTCCATCCCCTCAAATGGTCCACCTTCTGCATTGAGTGTACCATCCACGTTCAAAATGTTGATCATGTCCAAATTGTGTCGTTGACCAACGGCAAAGTCGTTAAAGTCGTGTGCAGGCGTAATCTTTACGGCACCCGTTCCAAACTCTGGGTCCACGAGTTCAGCATCTGCGACAATGGTGATCTCACGGTCTACAAACGGATGTTTGACGGTCTTGCCAATCAAGGCACGATAGCGCGGATCTTCAGGGTGCACCGCCACTGCTGTATCACCCAGCATTGTTTCTGGACGCGTTGTTGCCACCACAATCTCTTCGCGCAAAGTACCATCTTCGCACATGGTCGGCTCAGTCAACGGATAGGCAAAGGACCAAATCTCCGTCTTAAAATCTTCTTCGTTCTCGACTTCGAGGTTTGACAACGCAGTTTGTGCAAATGGGTCCCAGTTGATCAATCGTTGGGCTCGGTAAATAATGCCATCTTCGTAGTAGCGAACGAACACTTCTCGAACAGCTTTGGACAGCCCTTCATCCATCGTAAATCGTTCACGAGACCAATCACATGATACACCCAGACGGCGCAACTGGTGAATGATGGTGCCACCAGAATGTGCTTTCCATTTCCATACGCGCTCCAAGAAGGCTTCTCGGCCCATTTCACGTCTATCCAGTCCCTCTGCGCGAAGTTGCTTTTCAACAATCCATTGGGTGGCAATTCCTGCGTGGTCGGTACCTGGAACCCATACGGTATTGAAACCATCCATTCTTTTGTATCGAATCAATACATCCTGTAGAGTATTGTTCAAGGCATGTCCCATATGTAGAGACCCTGTTACGTTCGGTGGTGGAATGACAATTGAGTATGGTTCTCCTGGACCTTCAGGGTCTGCCGTGAAGCACCCTGCTTCTTCCCATGCAGCATAGTATTTGTCATAAGCGGCGGATGAATCGAAATATTTGGGTATAGACATATGGTCTCCTTGTGCCGATTGAATGCCCAATCCCTAACATTTTTTGGGCTTTTGGCAAGGTTCTAGACTATCCTTCATGTCCTTTCATCTTGGTCAATTCTTCACGAATTAATGTTCGAATATCATCCTGTAATTGCCTACGAACTTGAGTTTGAGCAGACAATTGAATGCGGAGAACCTGCTCTACGACCAAGGGCAACAACTCTTCAACGAGGGCCTCCAAGTCATCTTGGACTGGAGTGGACGGTAAAAACGACAACAATTTGGCTTGTCGATGGTGCGACTGTGGAATGTATACATCGTCCAACTGCCCCTGTACGGCGGTGACTTGTTGTGGAAGCAATTCTATCAAACGTTTGTGCAAATGAACAACCCTTAACGGTTTAACGAATGTCCCAACTGCACCAGCATTTCTAGCCTCAAAAGCGTCCACCAAATGTTGTTCCGCAACAATGAAGAATGGAGCCTGTTCAAAACGTTTGTGAACATCGAATGCAATTTCATAATCCGTATGTTGAGACACACCATAAAGAACAATCGACACTTCTCGACTTAAAATTGGAAGGGTAGACGGAGAAGTGGACCATAGCACTTCGACAGACTGAGAACCCAACGCACTTTGCAAAGCGTGGTATGATTGTGGGTCTTCATCGATGATCAGGACCAAGGGACGTTGTGACATCAAATCTCCTGTACTGAAGCCTAATTTTCATATGGAACCGCGACTACACGATTCAGTACTTCAACAATGGATCCATCATTGCTGCGCTGAACATCTCGATGCTCAAAACCAACATACAGTTCCACGTTGTCTACTTCAAGTTCTGAAGTAAAATAGGCCCAAACATCGGCATCTATGGAAAATGAATTTCCATTGACTATTGGACAAGTCAACACCTCGACCGCCTCTCCGTCTTTCGTGCTCCGAACGTGCACCCATGTTCTGGGCCACTGATGTTCACTCCACTCTATCTGAGTGTCTTGACCAACTTGCAACGTAGATATCCCACTTTCGAACTCTACCGTGGGAATATCGAAATGTCCTTCGACAGTCACCCCCGACAAACCCAATGCGTTTTGCAACTGTATTGGATTGCTTACAATCAGGCTGGGGTCCAAACAGGTGTGCTCATTGGTCATCACATCGTGAAACCAGTAACCGAAGCCACCTTCCAATAGACCATCGGCGCCATCGGACATCCAAGTCGGATACCCAATGAGTCCTTCGATAGAAGACGCTCCCTCACCACCAGTCTTTGGAAAGATGTCCAAACCATATTGACAGCCCTCATTCAACAACAGGTCATCTAAGTTTCCAGGAGCAAAATACAACGCAACTTCATGACCATATGTTCCTGGAAACACATTGATCTCTATTTCATTGTCCCCTTCGGTCTCGGTTTGATTCCCCACTTCCTCTTGACATTCCCAAGTGTACACCTGAGAAACAAAGCGTGCATCAAATCCTTCCGTAATGGTGTTTAAGGTGACTTTTCCAGTGTTACAAGCCATCAAGATACCCGATGAAAACAACAAAACTCTTCGAGTCATATGAATTTTTCCTTCTCTAATGTTCAAAAAAGCATAACATTTTTCTTGCACTTGGAAGGAAGACTGGATAAGTTTGTTTCATCAGACATTGCTGGTAAAACGGGGGTGTGGCGGAATCGGTAGACGCGCTGGATTCAAAATCCCGTTCACTTTACGTGAGTGAGGGTTCAAGTCCCTCCACCCCCACTTTAAAGAGATGCTTCGGCGTCTCTTTTCTACTTTTAGGCGTTTTGCTTTCTTACAATTGTGTTTTTGGGACCCAATTACAGAGAGGAAATGACATTGGTCCCAACTCTCATAAATTTAACAACCAAGAAGCAATCGGTACTGTCACACTATGCTTGAGACGCATTTACATTCTGCCCTACAAAGATTCAAATCTCAATGCGCACCTCTACTGACCCTTGGAGAAAATCAAATTTGGGTACAATGGGATGCTCTTTCAAGTTCTGCACAGTGGCTTTACAGTCGTTTGTTCCATCGAAAACCCAAAGTCTTTCAAAGTGAGCAAATTGAGTATGTCGATACAAACAAAAAGGACTGGTTTCACAATAGAGATCAACAAGACGACGCCCT
>CBFIFY010000021.1:0-63035 GCA_965661985.1 uncultured Myxococcota bacterium
ATGCCTGGTTTGTTTTTGTTTGCTTTATTGGATGTTGAATTCCAATTGGAGTTCAGTGTGGCGTATGCCGATTCATTTGGGCATTTGTTCGAGTTTGTCTCGGATTGATTTTTTATAGACCCATTCCTTTTAAGATGCTTGTGTGTCTGAAGTTTTGTTGAATGTGTCAACTGTGTAGCAAAGAACATTTTTTTTACAGACAAGTATAACATATGTTATATAACGATAGTTACAAAAGGAGTGTTTATGTTGACATTTATGTTTATGATTGCTTGTGGAGAAAAAGACTCCGATACAGGCACTGTCGAAAATGAGTTTGATGTACTAGCGGAGTTTGCAAGTCAACTCTCTGGTGCTTTTGATTCCAGTGCTCAGGCCAGTGAGAATCCACAGTACTATGATGTATCTTTACAAGCCTGTCAGATTGAAGTAGATGGTCTCGATGGGATTACACTCTATGTTGAGCAAGCATTGTCTGATCAACTTGACAGTCCTTATCGCCAACGGGTGTATCAACTGACTCAAATCAATAAGTCAGAAGTGCGTTCTGAAATTTTTGAATTGTTGAGACCAGTCGGTATGATAGGTCATTGTTCTGAAATTTCTGAACTTGAATTGAGCACTGATGATATCGTTTTGAAAGAAGGTTGTGCTGTTGAGTTGGAATGGAATGGGAAAGGCTTTGATGGGCAAACAGCCATTGGCACTTGTCTGAGTGATATGAATGGTGCGACTTACGCCACTTCTGTTGTCGAGACCTCTCCAGAAATGATTTCATCTTGGGATCAGGGATGGGACTCAAACGACGAGCAAGTCTGGGGTGCAGAAGACGGTCCTTATATTTTCATTCGTCAACAATAAGAGGGGTTCTATGTTGTGGTTATTGCTGGCGTGTGGGGCGTCGGATAAAGGTGAGTTTGCCTCGACTGTTGAAACCAATCTTGATGATGACAATACTGGTTTGACTACGATGGATTCTGCAGAAGAAGATCAGGAAGATGAAGTCATACAGTATATTGATCCTTTTCCTGTTGATACTTCAAACGAATATGGATTGACCAATACAAGCTTTGTGTTGGAAGAAGTGTTGGAATATGGTGCACTAGAAGACGCTTGCGATTTATACGAACAGTTTCCAACGGACGAAGATTTAAAACTTAGATGTGGAAAGGCGATGTTCTTCTACGAAGGATTTGGTGGAATGGGAATACCACAACCTTTGTTGGACTTTGTCAGTACGAAGTTTCCAGATGAACTTGGAGAGGGGTTTGAAGAGTATGGAATGATTCTTGACCCTTATTCAGAAGAAGGGCGTCCAATTGGATATGGTCTTGGTGCGCCATTGGGGAATGTTGATACTTTGGCATATTCCTGTGCTTCCTGTCATTTTGGGCAGTTGCCAGACGGACGTTACTCTGTTGGTATGGGAAATTATGACTATGAGGCAGGCAAACAATTTTTGTCGCTTATGTTGTTGCCACAGTCTGTGATGCCCGGTTTCAATGACAATGAACATGATTCTGATGCTTTGGCTGTGATTGAACCCTTGCGTCAAAAACTATGGAACAGTCCTTTGTTGTTCGCGCAAATGGGATGGGAACTGTTGCCACTAATGTGGGAATCAGACATGTCTGCTGCTGAGATTTCAATCGAAGTGGAACAGGCTTATGCCTCTTGGAAATCTGGTACAATGGATGTGTTTATTCCACCATTGCCTTTGGATGACAACAAGCACATTGTCAGTAAAATTCCTACACTCTGGGGTATACCGAACCAAGCCGAACAAACTGATTTTGATATGCCTGATGCATTGCTGTCATGGAGTGGTGGGAGTCCATCGTTGGAGCACTTTGTCGATGGCTTTCTGGCACTTGGTGATTCGAGTGAATGGACGATTGAGGATGTTGAGCCACTGTTGGCCTATTTAGACAGTTTGAAAGCCCCCGAAAATCTAGAGTATTTGGATGAGGATGCGATAGAAGCAGGACGTGGATTGTTCAATGTAGGTTGTTTGGAATGTCATCAAGGATATCAAGGTTCAAGCATTGAACTGTTTTCTTTCGAAGAGATTGGAACGGATGCAGAGATGAAATACATTCTGGACCCAGATTTGGATGGGACATCCATTGATGGTGTTCAGGCCAGTCCAACGCATCAAATCAAAGCCCCAAGATTGACTGGAGTTTGGGCAAAAGAACGATTGCTACACAATGGTTCTGTCGATTCGTTGGAAGAATTGCTCTGTATGAATGGTCCAAGGTTGGATGATCAACCTATTTTTGGAAATGTGGGTCATGAGTATGGTTGTGATTGGACCACAGAGGAAAAAGAACAAATCATCACCTTTTTGCGATCAATCTAAGGTAAGTCTTTTCAAAATCATTGATTCTTGTGACAGATCAGCAACATGTTCTTTTTTTACTACTTTTATATAACTATTGATATATATAACAATTGTTCTGCTAACATGGAGTCATTATGAACAGAATCTTAACTTCTAGCCTTTCGCTTGTTCTTTCCGTCGCTTGTATTCAAAATACCTATGAGTTGCCAGATTGTGATCCTTCTACTTTGGAGGAAGAAGAATCTTCAGGAATCCCAACCCCAAGTCAAGATCTTGATGATACTGACAATTCAGACTCGACAGGGTCAAATGAGTCTACTGAGTCAACTGATGCTTCTGATTCTGAAGATACTCAAGAATTTGCAAAAGCCATTCGATACTTTTTTGATGATGCTCAGAGTCTATTGTATGTGCAGGTATACAAAGATCCGACTGCCTTTGGTTCAGACTTTGCCCACAATCACGTAATGAGAGCCACAAACTGGGGTGGGGAAGTCACTTACAATGTTGATTACATTGAAGATTGCGACATGTCCTTTTCGTTGCCTGTTTTGGACCTGGCGGTGGATGAAGATGCGATGCGTGAACTTGTTGGCTATGGCGATACCATCAATGCAAATGATCGTTCTCAAATCCGTGAACACATGCTTGATGCCAATCAACTCAACGCAGATCAATATGATTCAATTTGGTTTGAAAGCACCAGTTGTGAAGTGACCGACGCTGGTCTTGCAGTCACTGGTGATATGTTCATCGCAGGTACCACTACGGAGATGGTCGTTGACTTGAGCATCACACCATCAAACGACAAGTTTTACATGACTGGTGTCATTGACTTTACCCATGCAGATTTCAATCTGACACCCTATGAGGCTTTTTGGGGGGCTGTACGCAATGCTGAGCCTCTCAAGATTTCTTTCGATATGGTTGGCTTCGCTGGTTGATATCTTCACTTGATGTTGGAGACGTGTCGTAGGGTTGAAGGCGAGGGCGAAGTTTCTTACTGTGCTTTGCCTTTCGACCATAGACACGTCTCCTCCACATTTTGAAACTGGAGCGTTTCAACTGTGAGCGCATCAACGCTTTCACTTCAGTCTCTTTGAGACCATACTGAAGTTCAATTTCATCAAAACTGGTTTTGTCACACCACGCCAGGTGAATGATTTCGCTTATGTCTTCGAGATTCATAGTTATGATTATCACAATCCAACTGAGGGACAATCTGTTGAACTATTTTGCATCCCAACTATTTTGCGTCCCAACTGGCACAGTCAATCAAGCCCGTAACAGACCCAAACGTCATCACCTTAGTGGTGCCGACTTCAATAGATTTCCATTTGGATTCTGGAAATGAACAAGTATGCTTCTTTCCTTCTTCATCTTCCAACAATACTGAGTATGTTTCGGTGCGGTCTCCCGTTCGCTGACAGTTCAGCGCAGTCACCTTACAGGTTTGAATTGTAGTGCTTGGCCATTTCGGCAACAAGTCATTTCCAGTTTCTTTTTCTGTTTGAACAACGGTCCATTTCTTAATTTCATAAGTACACCAATCATCATAAATCGGAACAGACTTGTATTTTGTTTTGCACTCTTCCGTTTCATTATAGGTTCCATCACCGTTGTCCTTCTTTACCAATGAACATTCTTCTCCATCGGGAACTTTTTCTGTGTCCCGTTCTTTGTCTGTACAGGTTCGAATCTTACCCTTCGATGGAACTTTGTCTTCCCAATCTTCTTCGGTCACTTGCTTGAATTGCTCAATTTCAATGCTCCTGTTCCAAGAATGTCCTGTAACTTTCACCCCTCGTTCTTCTTCCATCGACAAGACAATGAATACCAGTGCAATGAATCCCAAGAGTATAAAGAGCCATTTCTTTGAGCCACCTGCTTTCTTTTCTGTCTTTTCTGTCTTTGGTGTCGATTTGGGTTCACCAACCAGTGCGACATCCTTTGTACCATCCATTGGTCCAGCACACTCTGTACAAAATTTCGCCAATGCAGAATTGGGGGCTTCACAAAAACCACAAACTTTATCCTTCCCAACATATTCATGGTCTTCTACGGCAACCTTTTCGCTTTCAGGTGGAAAGTATCGTTTGTTGGGATCCTGTGCAGTCCCACAATTTGGACAATGCTTATGGGACTTTCCAAGCAACTTTTTGGTGTCACAATACGAGCAGTCCCACATCATTTCATAGGTTTTTTCCATGCTGTTCTCCCATTGAATTTTGTTTCAGTGTATCACATGTCAAGAAAAATATCCCTACAAAGGCGAGTGGTTAGGGGAATTGGCATTTTTCGGTTATGTTTATCCAGTCTCGATGAGGTCATATGTTAAAGTTTCGATTTGTCGTATTTCACATTGCATTCATTTTCGCTACTTTGTGGGTAGAATTTAGTGTTGAAGCCCTATGGCTTGGGTTTTGGTTGTATTGGATTAGAATGTTTGGCGTCACCGCAGGATATCATCGGTACTTTGCCCATCGTACGTTCAAAACAAGTAGGTTGTTTGCTTTCTTTTTGGCTTGGTTGGCTCAAAGTTCTGCTCAAAGAGGGGTGATTTGGTGGGCCAGCAATCATCGACATCATCATCGTTTTTCTGATCAGCCCGAAGATTTACATTCTCCAGTTAGCAACAGTCTCTTTCATGCACATGTCGGTTGGTTGTGGGAACCGAGTTCCTATGCGCATCGGAAAAATGCGACAGACTTGGAGCGCTGTTCGGAGCTTGTGTGGTTAAACCGTTATCCCATGATCCCAGCTTTCGTATTGGCTGTTGTTTGCTTTCTTTGGATGGGTGCTCCAGGACTCGTTTATGGTTTTGGCATATCCACCATCGTTCTTTTTCATGGAACGTTTACCATTAATTCTCTGACCCATGTTTGGGGCACTAGACGTTTCAATACCAAGGATGACAGTCGAAACAATTTATTTTTGGCACTGATCACTATGGGAGAAGGGTGGCACAACAACCATCATCGATATATGAGGTCCACACGTCAAGGGTTCTATTGGTGGGAATTTGACCCAACCTTTTATTTGTTGAACGTGTTATCTTGGGTTGGATTGGTTTGGGATTTGCGTGGTGTCCCTGAAAAGATTTTGAATGAAGGCAAAAGCCTATCTGTGACAACATCATAAGAGATTCGAATGGCTAAGAGAATACAAGAATACGAAATCGGGAAAGTGATCGGCAAAGGGGACATGAGCGTTGTTTCTTTGGCAACATTGATCCGTACAAATCAACTTGGCGAAGAAACGAAAGATCCCACGCCCTTGGCTTTCAAAGAACTCAACAAAGATTATGCGCTGAACGCCTCATATCGAAATCAGTTTTTAGAAACGATCAATGATTATAGAGAACTCAATCTTCCGAATGCCGTAGAAATTGTAGATGTTGTGATGGACCCACAAAATTTGGCTGTTGTCATGCCTTACTATGAAGGGAAACTTCTCAGCGATTACATGCCAAAAGATGGCTTGCCATTGGTAGAAGTGTTGGACATTATGGAGCCGGTTGCCGATGTGATTGATGCATTGCATTTTCATGGGCAGATTCACGGAAATCTTCAGCCCAAGAACATTATGCTCTCCAAACGAGGAATGGTGCCGATTGTTTTAGATGCTGGGGTATTCAAAAATGCTTTTTGGATGGGGTGCATTCAGTTTTCCCAGTACCGTGCACCTGAGGATTTGGTAGCCAAGAAGTTGTCTCCAATGTCTGATATTTATTCTTTTGCGGTCATGGTCTATGAACTGTTGTCGGGGCAGTTGCCTTGGAATCAAAAACTCAAAGAGCATGAGATATTGCAAATCAAACAGTCAGACAGGATTGACCCCATCTCCATTCACTGTCCAGAGATATCTGTCAAGTTGCTTGGTGGCTTGATGGACTGTCTCTCGCCAGAACTGACGGATCGCAAACCCAGATGCATGGACCTCATTAACCTGATGCGGTTGGCGTTGGATGAAGATGAGCAAACAGCCGAGTTTGCCAACATTGATCCCACGGTGTTGTTGAATGCACAAAAGCGGGTCGCCGAGTTAGACAAAGAGTTGGTCAAGATAGAAGACAAGATTCAAGATAAACAGTCCAAAGTACAAGGTGAGTACGAACGACTGGGCACTTCTATCAATGCAGAGAAAGCCAAAGTCGCCCAACTGAAAGCAGAACTGACAAAAAAACGATCAAAATCCAAAAAGTCATCGAGTTGGGGCATCTTTTCCTTTTTAAAACCGTCAAAGCCGTCTGAGGCATCTACGACTGGACCGACTCTGTCCGAAGCTCAGCAGCAGAAACTGGACAAGGCCGAGGAGAAAATGCGGGAGAGTATTGAGGATTTGAAAGGTAAGTATCTTGCCGTGGAGAGCAAAAACAAACAGGAACTGATTGAACTTCAAACCGAAGAGCGCGAGATCAAAAAGGAACTTAGACAATATGGGGAGATTCATCCCTCTTTATTGGGTTTTCGGGCTGTGAAGCCTTTCTCTATTGCACGTTTGAAAGTCGGCAAAGTTCGACAGCAAATGATCTTGGTGCCCAAAGGTCCCTTTGTTATGGGTGCTTTGCCTACGGATCAAAACGCGGAACCAGACGAAGGACCCCAGCACAATGTGGTCCTGTCTCAGCCTTTTTGGGTGGGCAATACACCTGTTACTCAAATGATGTATCGAGCACTGTTGGGTCGAAATCCTGCGCATTTTAAGACTGAAGACCACCCTGTGGAGATGGTTAGTTGGTTCGACGCAATTCAATTTTGCAATGCATTGTCGCTTCGAGAAAATTTAATGCCTTGTTATGAGGTCAAATCAGAAGAAGATGAAGACGTGCGTTGGAATCGACAAGCCAATGGGTACAGATTGTTGACTGAGGCAGAATGGGAATACGTGGCACGTGCTGGTGGTGTACAAGCCTATGCAGGGAGCAATGATGCCATGAGTGTTGCGTGGTTTGGTGCCAATGCTGCGGGTTCTACCCATCCTGTCAAAAAATTAGCCTCAAATCTATGGGGGTTTTATGACATGTCTGGAAATGTTTGGGAATGGTGTTGGGACTGGTTTGGTGAGTATGTTGACGGAAATGCCACTGATCCCATCGGTCCAAAAGAGGGCAGAGGTCGATCTTTTCGTGGTGGGTCTTGGGCGGTTCCAGAAAAGATGACGCGCACAACCCAGCGGGGAGCGGAGCGACCCCACAACCGTATGAATGGACTGGGATTCCGAATCGCTAGGAATATTCGGTCATAAATAGCTGAAATTATTGAACATCTGTCTTTGGATATTCTACGAGGCAACAATGGGCATGCTAAAAGTTATTTTTACTCCTCCTTGCAGACCATCTTGACAACGAATCCACCCTTGATGTGCTTTGGCTGTTTCAGCGACAAAGGCCAGACCCAATCCATGCCCTCCAGACAGTCCACGGTTGTCTCCTTCTACACGGACAAAACGTTCAAATATTCTCTTGCGCTCTGCCTGTGGAACTCCGATTCCGTTGTCTGTTAAGGATATGGTGAGCCATTTTCCTGAAGCTTGCATGGACAGGACACAGCGTAATTGACGGGTGGGATTGCGGTACTTAATTGCATTGCTCAATAAGTTTTGAATGGCATCTTTGAGCAACAGTTCATCGCCCATAATTTCTACTGCATCGCATTCTGTGCGAAGAACGCCTTTGATCTCTTGAAACCTTGGGAGCCACAAATCGTAGAGTTCTGTCAATAAAATTTCTGTATCGATTCGAACCAAACGTTTTATTTCGGTGTCTTTGGCAACCTGTAATACTTCATCAATCCGCTCTTCGAGTCTCGTGGATTCACTGAGAATGTTGTGTACAAAGGGCATGTCGTCTTCAGAGCCAGTCATTTCCAATGATTCAGCCATTAGGCGAATTCCCGCAAGTGGTGTCTTTAGTTCATGAGTGATACGTGCGATAAATTCTTGTTGCCTTTGGAGCAAGGCTTTTTGCTGTTGATCGGCTCTCCATGACCCGTATACACCTATGATCCCCAATATACCTGCCAACAAGATTGGTGCTAGTGTCATCAGCAATCGAGGTTGTAAACTTGCTGATGGAGTGGAAAGCATGGTGATTCGATACTGTGGAAACAATTGGGGTCCAGGTATTTGAATCCCATTCTCAGTATTGTTCAAGGTGTCTTTTTTAGCGTAATTTACAGGAGCAACTGGTTGATTGTTTGCGTCGGAAATGATGGGCTGGAACCCTTCTCTTTGTGTCGTGAGAGTTGCCATCAGTGTTGGGACATCCAATACAATGACCGCTTGAACATCAGAAGGTAGTGTTTTGTGTATGAACAACAGGGGCATTTGATCTGCCAGTAGGGGATGCAACTGCGCAGTCAACGAGGACACAGCTCGATCTTTGTGTGCCCGAACAATGTTCCACATTCTTTGACGTCTCTTCAGCCGTGACAGTTCTGGTTGAATCTCTGTGTAAATGTCTTCAGCAAAGGAAATGTTATTCAAGACCGCTTGAACAACCGCGGGGTGTGCTGTAAACAAATCCGACAAACTCGTCGACAGCAAAGATTGTCCGCCATTTAAAGGCGCACCCAACGTCTCCAATTGAAAGAGAAGAATGCGTCGCTCGATAAAGGCAGACAAACCCTGCGTGCTCATATCGACTTCTGACAGAGGTGTTCTCAGTGCAGGGCGCGCAGACAACAATTCAAATTGTGCGCGTTCTAGATCTCGCTCTGTCAACCAATACTGTGCTTTGAGCAGGCTGGCTTGATTTTGTATTTCAATCGACTCATCAGAGCAGTCCATCCAAAGAACGGGTTGCTGAAGACAGGGGGAAGACAATTCAAGGTCAGAAGGTTGTATAGGGTATGTCCATTGCTCATTTTTCCACAGGTAAACATCTTCTAGCCATGGGGTGCTTTGTTGCCATTTCGTTTCCAGTTGCTCATATTCAGTGTTGTTCTCCAGCATAGAAAACCAAAATTCAGTTTGTGCCAACACGCCTTCTTCCCAGACTGTTACAAACTGTAATAGGGCTTCTCGTGTGTTTTGGACGCGGAGTTCCTCTTGCTGCTGCGTTGTCAAGACGGTGGTTTGAACCGCAATGATGCTAACGATGCCAAAAGCCACAAGAAGCAACAAACTCCAAAGCAGAGGCGGGCTCTTTTGAAGAATCTTCGAAGAGGTTCGGAGTACTTGTTTCATTGTACTCTAGTTTTTTTCACAGGTGTATTGTTGCGTTCTTTCGACGGAACAACAACGCCAAATAGATCAATGATGCGCTTCCACATCCACTTGTCCAAGCTGGGGCTGAAGACTCATTGTGTGGCCCTTCCCAGTCATTCAACTCTTGATTGGGACAATCATCGCCATCCAAGATGCCATCTCCGTCTGAGTCGGGAGAAAATGGGTCTGTTCCACACTCAATTTCTTCATCATTGCTCAGTCCATCCAAGTCGCTGTCAGCACATGGACCGTCGGTATCGTCGCTGTCTAACCAACTTGGAATGTCGTCACAGTCTACGTCATGGACCGACTCTTCCACATCTTCTATGCCATCTCCATCGGAATCAATATCATATGCGTTCGCAAGACCGTCGTTGTCAATGTCCTCATTACCTTCAACGCTGGACAAGATGCCGTCGCCATCATCGTCTTCATCACAAAAATTCGGCGTGCCATCTTCATCCAAATCATTCCAACCCTCAGTGGTGTCCAAGATGCCATCACCATCAGCGTCCTCTGAATATCCATTGCTGCATCGATTTTCAATGGCGTCTAGAATGCCGTCGTTGTCAAGGTCAATATCATCTTCTGACAATGTTGGGTCGGTTTCCCATGGACCAATTCGACCGTCTAGGTCTATGTCTTCTTCGCCATCTCCCAAGCCTCCACCATCCGTATCAAACAGGGCTGGATTGGTCTTGGTGGATGGTTGTCTGTCACCAACAAAACATACGTTTGTATCTGTGTCCTCGTGGGGTGCGGTGACCCCCAACTCCTGTGCGTCCATCAAGCCATCCCCATCGCTGTCGCAAACTGTGGGGTCCGTTTCTGCTGTGATTTCTAAGCCATCCAATAGACCATCGTCATCACTGTCGGCATCGTCTGTTGAAGTGTTCCAATGGGTTTCTTCGAGTGCATTGAGGGCATCTCCATCGGTATCGATGACGATATCGTCACTCCAACCTGTTCCAAACCAATCTTCTCCAGTAGAACCTTGAGCGTAGATAGCGACATCAAAGCCAAACCACATAGGCGAAGGCAGGGTTTCTATGGGAATCGAATATTCAATTGAATTGCTTTGGGTATTCAACGTGACCCACTGTTGAGTGGCATCGTCAATGGCAATGCCGTCTGAACTGTGAACAGGATAGGGCCAGTTTAAGTTTTCATCCCACCACACTTCTGTCAATGTGTGTGACAATACGATTTCTGGTACGTCTGTTTCGGACTCAACTCCTCGAAAACCAATTCTCCATTCCGTATCGCAGTCTGTGCACAGGTTCGCCATCTGTAATGTAAACTGAAGGGTTCCCTGTACGTATTCAATTTCAACCGCATCAACGATCTCCACTTCAGGGCTTGTATCGATGGGGTCTGTGATTGGTATTCCCATCTGAAGTACGGGATGGAACATGGTCAAAGTAGACAATGGAAACCTCTCGAAAGGATTGAGAAATTGCGAATATGTGTTAGATACAAAGACAGCACAACCAAACGATGTTGTGCACAACAGTATGGTATCCGATTTTATGAGCCTTGCCTTTTCAATTGCCGATGTCAAAGATGTCAAACTTGATCCTGCTATTCAAACTGCCTTTGAGCGATTGCGGTCGATCATGTTGGAGATGGAGTCAGTGGTCGTTGCCTTTTCAGGTGGTGTGGATTCTGCCTTGGTGCTTGACGTAGCCCATGAAGCTTTGGGAGACAAAGCCATTGCCATGACGGCAATTTCCCCGACCTTTCCTCCTGAAGAACAGGAGATATCACAGGTTTTTACAAGTGAACGGGGCATTCAACATATTTTGTTGGAAACCAATGAACTTGAAGAAGAGGGCTACGCCAAAAACGAAGGAAATCGTTGTTATTTCTGTAAGTCTGAACTCTTTACAATGGCGCAGAAAAGAGCGGTGCAACTGGGTATTCCTTGGGTCTTGGATGGAACGATAGTGGATGATCTTGGAGACCATCGACCCGGTTTAGAGGCCGCCGCAGAAAATGCAGTGCGTCACCCGCTGGTTGAGGCTGGTTTTGATAAGGATATGGTTCGTGCGTTGGCTAAGAAGAGAGGAATACACGTGTGGAACAAGCCTTCATTTGCTTGTTTGGGCTCTCGATTTGCGGTCGGCACACGGGTAACGCTGGACAGAATTGTACAGGTCCAGAAAGTGGAAACCATCTTGCGCCAATTGGGTTGCGTTCAGTTTAGAGCGCGATGGCACGCCATTGATGATGCAGCGATGGTGCGAATTGAACTTGGGGCTGAGGAGATGAAACTCATCTTAGAGCCTGGCGTGCGAGATACAATAGTAGCAGCCGCAAAGGAAGTGGGGTTTCGATGGGTGACACTGGATCTACAGGGCTACCAAAAGGGGAATGGGGCGAAACGAGAGGGAATCAACCCACGATTCTAACTCCAAAAGACCGCAGAAGCGTCTGGCGAGAACTGTGGGTGCTTTGGTTTGCTGTTTTATTGCTCATTCGGTTGTTGGTTGCAGCGTATAAGGTGATGGGCGTCCATGAAATTGTGTTGGGTGTGGTTCCGCTGTTGTTTATCTATGCTCCCGTTTGGTTGTGTGATCGTCGAAAAGTCGATTCCTATTCCTATCGTCTGTTCGTCCCAGCATTTTCTGATTGGCAAGGGTGGTTGTCTGCTTTCAAACTGTCCATGTGGTTAAATCTTGGGACTTGGAGTTGGTTTGTACCAGTATACTATTGGTATTATACGACGGGACTTGAAACGATTTGGGGGATCGCCAATCGAAATTACATTGGTGCTGTACCGGAAGAGCTTTTGTTGACTGTACTGTACCAAATATTCTATGTTGCTTTGCCCGAAGAATTCTTCTATCGAGGCTATTTTCAAACGCGACTCAATGAACTGTATGAGCGTAAGTGGAAAGTTTGGGGGACCAATTTAGGAATGGGGGCGGTATACGCCAATTTATTCTTTGCTTTTGGACATTCCATTGTTGACTTTCAATGGTGGCACTTTGCGACATTCTTCCCAGGAATGCTTTTCGCTTGGGCTAGAGAACGGAGCAATGGAGTATTGGCCGGTGCTTTGTTCCATGCAGCTTGCAACGTGGGGATCGTTTTGTTGGATACCGCTTTCGGTTTGCGCAGTCCAGTGTAGAAACTCAGCGTGGACTTTTGCCTACTCATTGGGTGTCTTTTTTAGATGCATCAAAGATTGGGAATGCAAGGTGGAAAGAAAGTGACAACCAAAGTGAGACGTAAACGTGTCTGTACCCAACAAATACCAAAAGTGATGGGTGATTTTGCTTTTGTTTTTTGGCTTTGTCTGTACGGCAATACGGCAAAGTACTCGCTTAAATTTCAACTTCCTTGCCATCAACAGAAAGGGTGCCGTTGTCTACTGTGTAGGCGAGTCCTTTTAAGCTTTCGTCTACCGAAACAACCTTGTCACCGATCACAACAGTGCTTTCGTAAGACACAAATCCATCGAGTGTTCCACGTCGCCATTTGTTGTAATGTCTAGAACAAAAGCCACCTGCGCGCACTTTTGAAGAACAACCGTCTACTTTGCAAGAGGCTGAGGGCTTGGATGCGGTCTTGTTTACTGTGGCTTTGGGCTCGGCTTCAAGAGCCTCTAAACGAGTAAGAATGGCAGCCAATGTGTCGCTGTCTATCTGTGCTTCGCTTGAGCTTTGACTTTTGCCTTGGCTTTCTTCTTGACCGTGTCCGTGTCCAGAGGTTGCTGTCAACTGTGATTGAAGTGCATCGTTCGCCGCTTGTAATTGTTGTACCAAAGATTGTAGATCCACTATTTGTGTATTCAAATCATGAATCGCTTCTTCAACATCATCCAAACCGGCTTTCAACTTTTCGATTCCCTTTTGAGCACCTGTGGATTGTGAACGCAACGAACCAATTGTATTCCGCAGTTCAGTGAAGTCTGTGCGCGTCGGAATCTGTTTGCGGTCGATGGTTTCGTAAATGATGTCTTCAACGGGACGTCTGAAGCGGGGACTGAGAGCATCGGCGATGGTTGCGCCTAAGAAATCCATAGTAGAGCCCATTTTATTCCTCGTTATATTTGGTCATTAGAATGGTGTCTGTTTACCACTAAGGTAATGGTATCGGATCGGTGATGCAATATCCTATGAGAATTGTTTCAAATTTTGGTGATGTTCATACAATTTTTCAAGCGTTTGAAGAGTTGGAATATATGTGGAAACTATGTTAATTCCACCCGTTCATCATTGCATTTGTCTGAGATGTTGTTTACGTTGTCTCCATTGTTAACAATTCTTGACCGTCAGTAGGAAATATTATGTCTCGTTGCCCAAAATGCAATGTTCACATTTCAGATGAAATTGAGCAGTATGGTGGAGAGTGCCCCAACTGTTTTACTTTTTTGGATGGAAGTCTTGGAGAGAATGACGAGTTTGAGCCAACAGGCATGTTTACAAGAGAGCAATTGGCCGCCTTTATGGGCAACCAGAAATCAACGCAAGCCGATGATGATTTGGTTGAGGACTTGCTGACGGACGAAGTAGATTTAGACGACGTTTTGGCTTTTGAAGATGATGTGACAGAAATCATTGAACCAACTGAGCCAATCGCATCATTGCCTTTCACTCAGGTAGGCGAGTCTGATTCACAGATGGGTGAACATGAAGAAGATGACGGGTTTGATTTCGACGACGAGCCCACCGTTGCTCTAAATCCTGAGCCACTGTTCTCCCCAGAATCCAGCAATGAAACTCTAGAAAATGGAGTCTCGGACACTGGAAGTGTAGACAGAGATGAAGATGTCGCCCCTGTTCTAGAGGTTGCAACACCCGTTGTTGAATCCGTTGAGGGAACTGAACCACAATCGGCTTCGCCCTTGGACAATCCTTTACCGAGTGATGACAAGGCTTTTGGACAAGATGTTGACGACCCAGAAGATTTTGGTATCGGCGGAGAGTCGGTGTCTTTGGAAGAACACGCCAATCCCCTAGAAATCTCTCCAAAGACGGAAGGTGTCGTTCCAAGACGAGAGCGGACTCCCATCGCTCAAAAACAACAGAAGTCGTTCAACTGGAAGCCGATTGTCGCCACATTGTTGTTGGTAGGGGTAGCGGCTGCTGTGCTTCTTCCAAAAGAAGATCAACCCAAGCCCACACATACTGGCGGTGGCGATCACGAAATTAGTGTTGCCAAGGTCGAAGCTGGTGCATTAAAGCCAGATGAACCTCAAGAGAAAAAGGTTGTACAAAAAGCACAAAAGACGCAGCCTCGTAAGACATCTTCAGCGCCAAAACCAGTTGAAAAAAGTGGTGTTCGAACCTTTCAAACTGCAGCACCTACTTCCTTTGGTACGACGGCACCCTCTCAGAATGTGGCAACTGGTCAATCAGCCAAACTGGAACGCGACGTTGGCAAGCTCAAAAAGTCTCTTCAGTATTGTCATACGAAAGCCCTTAAAACAGACCCGACAGTCTCTGGAAAGTGGGAAGTGCAATTCAAAGTTTCTTCTGGTAAGGCGAGTGGTGTTCGAATCAAAGCGATGCGCTCTGCCAACTCAGACATTGAGTCGTGTATGAAAACAAAGATTCAGCGCTTTTCTTTTTCTGACAGCAATACGGCTCAAAATTTCAAGTTTAGGGTTTTGTTTGAACGGTGAAGACACTGTCTCAATCTGACTCAATGAACTCAATGGTTTTGCTTATCCGATTGAATTGAGGGTTGGGGAAACCGCTGAAATAATTGAATGGTGGAGTCAGTACGAAATGTATCGTATGGCGTACGCTTCTTTGTTTTGCATGACCCAGTCTCGATAGGTCTGTTCTGAATTTAGGGAACTTATATTCGGGTCTAGACCGATGTTTCGAAAGACATATTGTTCTGCAATGATGTGCTTTTCAATCATTGTTCGAATAACCACATCCGTTAATCCATTGGCTTCAAGGAACAACGTGTATTCTTCAATAGACCATTGTTTGACAAATTTTGCATGACGATTTTCAATAGCGACTTGACTGGGCTGATATAGAGTCGTCTCACTGGCCAAATGATGGATGAGTTCAAGTTGAACCAACCATTCCAAGGTGTTCTCACGTCGTATTTGTTGCAACAACGCAGATTGTATGGGGAGTTTGTCCATCAGTGCTCTGTCTCTATTTAGATCACTCTTGGTAATTATGCTCTCTTCAAAGACAACGATAATTTCATCAAAGCCCATGACAGAAGCAGGTTGTGCAGTACTGGTTAGGGTGGGACTTATCAAAAATAGGAAGTACACTGTCAAGAGTTGCATCTTTGGTCCGTTGTCAATACAGTAGTTACGTCTTTGCAAGACGTGTAGTTGGGAAAAGTCAAGACTCTGTCGTTTGAGAGGCTCCGTGATAAGTATACAAAATCTCACAAAGGCATTTGGGAATGTTGCCGTATTACAAGGTGTAACCTGTGAGATACCAAGCAATCAAGTAGTTGGGTTTCTTGGGGTGAACGGGGCTGGCAAGACAACCACGATGCGCATCTTAACTACGGCACTGCGACCCGACGATGGGCTGGTTGAAATAAATGGAGTCAATGTTGTTGAACAGCCTGAACTCGTTCGGTCGACCATTGGCTACTTGCCGGAGAAACCACCTTTGTATCCCCAAATTACCATCGGGCAGTATTTGGAATATTTGGGTGCATTAAGAGGGGTGACAAATCTACCAAAATCGATTGGCAGAGCACTTGAACAGACAGGATTGGTGGGCAAAGAAAAACAGCAGATTCACAGTTTGTCCAAAGGGTACAGACAACGGCTTGGGTTGGCACAAGCATTGTTGCACAATCCTAAAGTGTTGATTTTGGATGAGCCAGCATCGGGACTGGACCCTTCGCAGATGGTAGAGGTGCGTTCTGTGCTGCATCAAATGGCCGAAGACCGAACGGTGCTGCTTTCAACGCATTTACTGTCGGAAGCGGAGAAGTTGTGTGATTACAATGTCATTTTGCACAATGGAAGGGTGGCTGCAAGTGGTTCAACTCAAGAACTTGGGAGCGCATTGGGCGGTGGGTATCTGCGGTTTGAGTGCGTACGGTCTCTACGTGGAGAAGAGATCAAAGCGATTGCAGACTTGGATTATGTTACGCAAGTATCTTCCACAGGCAACTCTTTGCGGGTGTACATGAATCGAAGCTATATCGACCGCTTTCAACAGTGGGTCGATAAACAGGAAATCTCTTGGGTCGGAATGTACTGGACTGTGCCAACGTTGGAAGAGATATTTTTGAGTATTGTGGGAGTGGAGGCATGAGTGGACTGAAGGCTGTTCTGCGCAAGGAACTTCATGTTGCTATGAACTCTCCGTTGTTGTATGTCTTTTGGATGGCCTCAGCACTGTTTGTGGGGATTTTCTTTTATGTGGGGCTATCGGTAGCGCCAGAACCGAACGTACGCTTGTTGACTGTAAACCTGGCGACCGCGAATATTCTTTTGCTTCCGTTGATTGCCATGGGAATGTTGGCTGAGGAAGAAAAGCAAGGCACTTTGGAAATGTTGCTGACTTTACCGGGTGGGCTGTGGAGAATCGTACTGGGCAAGTTTGTGGCAGGCATGATTCTGAGCGGTGGCATGTTGTTTTGCTCCATGCTGTGCGTCGGTGTCTTGTCATATTTTGGCTCACCAGATTGGGGGGCCGTCGCACTGGCGCTCATCGGTCAGGTGTTGTGTACGGCTTTTTGTTTGTCGGTGTCTATGTTTGCCTCAGGACTGACGAAGGAGCCCATCGCTTCAGGAATGTTGGCAGTCCTTTGTTTGTTGCCATTTTGGATGGGCAATGGCTTAATTCAGTCATTGGATGCCAGTTGGCTTCGAACTTTGGTGTCGGACTTGTCGTTGCTAAACCACTTGACACCGCTCAGTAAAGGTGTGCTTGATCTCACAGATGTTCTGTGGTTTGTGGGTGGAACAGGATACTTCCTGTGGCTGACTGTTCGGCTCTTGGAGTGGAAGCGATGTCGATGATCAACGATGCGCAACGAAGTTGGCTGTTTGGCACAGTGGGTACGTCCATTTTGATGCTTGGGAGTCTGTGGCTTGGATTGCAATTGTCAAAAGACGCTGGTATTTTTGCTGATCTCTCAATGCATTCAGAGTACAGTCTTTCGAGCGCAACACACCAACTGTTGACTGATCTGGAACAAAGAGACCAAGAGGTGATTCTCACTGTGTTCAAACCCCAGAGTGGTCGTAAGGACTTGGCGCAGCGACTACAATATGTGACAGACTTGTTCGAGCAAGTAACCCGTGTGTCGAGTTCGACCGAGTGGCAAGTACGCGACTTGGATCGAGATAGGGAGGTCGCCCAACGTTTGGGAGTCACACAATACGGATCCTTGGTGGTTCAAATCGGAGACAGCACAATCGTTGTACCCGAGCGCAAACTCTTTCAGCAGCAATTTGGTCAAACGGAGACTCGATTTGTGGGAGAAACCGCTCTTCGTGAGGCTTTGCAGTCCTTTTTGTACCCTACCTCTCAAAATATATACACACTTGAAGGAAGTGGAGAGCGCTCATTCTTTGATGGTACAGTCAAGGGGTTGAGCAACTTTCACGCCCTATTGGAGTCGAAAGGGTACGCCATTCGAAAACTCAATCTGTTGAAGCGTACACAGGTTCCAGCAGACGCTGCGGCTGTCTTTGTTATGGAACCAGCCACGTCCTTATCGGATGAAATGACGAAAGCACTGTCTTTGTACGTTCAACGTGGTGGCCGCGTGTGGTTGGCGAGTACCCATCCAGAAGCCATCTACAAACCTTTCGCCTTGTCGCTGGTTGAGGGCGCTGTGGTGGAGAAGGAAACTCAATCTGGCAAGTGGAACCATCCCATTGTAGATATCAAGCCTACTGAGTACACGGGGAGATTGCTGACCGAAAATCATACGGTTGTCTTCGGGCAGACACCTGCTTTTGAGGTTGCTCTTCCACCTGTCGAACAAAGTGGAGTATTGGTGACTACGTTTGTAGGGTTGACTGCCAATGCGTGGGTCGAGAAAGAGACGTTTGATGAGGGTATGCCACAATTTGATGAAACCATGGATTGGAAAGGAAACGGCAGTCTGGTTGTAGCGATGGATATCAAACCGTCGAGTGGATTTCTGGCAGAGGGCGAGGAACAGGCAAAACTCTTGGTGATGGGTGATGTGGACTGGCTGACCAATGGTATGGTTGAAGAAGTTCCTTCCAATGAAGTACTGGCTCAGGCATTGTTGGATTGGTTCTTTGACTCTGCATCCACTTCCACTGTTGGGTATAGAAGCAAAGAAAGATTGGTCTTAACACAACCTCAATTGAGAACACTTCGTTGGTTGATTGTGCCGATGCCTCTGTTATTTGCACTGTTGGGCGTTTTTACGTGGCGCAAAAGGAGTACCTAATGCAAAAATGGTGGTTGGGCGTGTTTGGTGTTGTGGCAGTTGGGTACGCTTGGACTCAGTTTAAAGAGAAGCAACCAACACTGGAAACGCCAATTTTTCAGTTTGAGAAACAGGAACTCGAAGAAGTGGTCATTCACCAACCAGACCAAGAGATTCACTTGGTAGAACAAGACGGAACATGGGTTCTATTGGAAGCCGACAACCAAGCATCTACGACCATGGTCAATCGAAGCAAGCACCAGTTGCACGATTTAACAGCCAGAAGCATTGTGGAGACCAATCCTCAAGCACCAGAACAATATGGTTTGGGTGACGATGCCATCCAAGTGGATTTACAACTTCGCAGTGGTGAAACGTTGTCGCTCAAAGTCGGCGACCCGAATCCAACTGGTGTCAGTTATTACATGATGCCATTGAGTGGACCACATCAAGGCAGTGTTGTCACCGTTGCAAAAGCCTCTGTTGACTTTTTCGCCTCAAAGTTGAGCGATTTTCGAGCCGAGCATTTTGTTCAGTTTGACCTGGGCACAGTGACCCATATTTCCGTGGAGATGCATCCGAGTATCGCAGGAGAGATTGAAGGTGTACCGCCCTTTTCAGAATCGAAGGTGTGGACGGTCAATCGCAGCACGCACGGTGAATTGACCCGTTGGACAGGCGGGTTTTCTGGAGACAAGCAGGTGATCTCCAAGGACTTTATTCGTCGTTTGTTGGGGAGATTGATCGCATTGAAAGCGGTAGAGTATAAAGGTGTACTGGAAATCTCGGATGAGACAGCGGGGCTTGAGACACCATTTGCCAAACTTCGTGTACGGGGATCCAATGTGGATGTGGGCTTGGTCGTTGGCGCGTCCGTGGCAGAAGGTCAAAGAGTGGTTCAAGTTGTTGGTGATACAGAGCGGGTGGTCACCCGAGACGGATTCCTAGAAGAATTGATGTTCGAAGAATCCAAGGTTCGAAATCCATTCATGTTGGACGCTGTGTTGGATGTGGACGGTTTGCAAGAATTGGATGTGGAATTGTCTTCCAAGAAGTACCGTGTACAACAGATACAGAAGGCGTGGCGCTTCAATGAGAACTCTGTATCATCGGAAGAACTGGCTGCGACGTTGTCCTACATTGCGGAATTTCGTGCTTTGAGTTGGGAAGATGAGACCATGCAACAGCCGATTGTTCCCACCGGAGAGAAAATTCAATTGGCGCATGATTTGGGCTATGTGACATTTTTGGTGGGACAAATTGTGGAGAAGGACATCGCATTGCCTGACGAAGATCCACAAATCGTACAGTATCGACGCTTGAATGTCTTGTCGGGTATGCAGGATCTAAATCCTGTGTTGATTGAAGAACACTGGTGGCAAACAACCCAAGAAAAATTACAACTGTTCGAAGAATCGCTTCAAAATCCAAACAATGGTGCACCATGAACTCAATACTCTGGTTTCTATTTGCCTGCGAAAGCATGTCCGCACAACCTAGCAACGAAGTTTCAACATCAAGCCCTCTGGTTGAAGAGGGGATCGGTCCGATGCAATTAATCGTCGGCAGTGCCCAAAATGGAGAATATGAACCCTGTGGTTGACCGAAAAATCCTCTGGGCGGTCTGTCCAGGCGTTCAACGGTTCTTAAAGAGTATTCCCCCAGCGATGTGCTGATTGTTGATGCTGGCAATTTTGCAACCCACACGCGTCGCATTCAAGAGAAAAATTTGGCCATTCAGCGCAGAAAGGTTGAACTAATTCTCGATGGTTTGAAGAATTCTTCAAAGTCACTGACCGCACTTGGTATTGGAGAACGTGATTTGCTGATGGGAGGAGAGTGGTTGCTTCAAGCCTTGCATGAACGGAGTCTGCCTGCAGTTCTCACAAACCTTGATTGTGAAGGACTTGATTTTACAGCGTCTGTTTCCACTGTGTACAAAGGAAAGACCGTTGAATTTCTCTCTTTTGTATCGCCCACCATCATGGACAGTACCACCATTGGGTCACAACTGTCCCCTTCATCAATGTTGCCTTCCTGTGACGTGACCGCACCAATAGATTGGTTGCAAGCACATCCAAAGAATAGTGATATGAGAGTGGTCTTTGCAGATTTGAGTCAAAATGAAATCGGCTCACTTGCTCCCTATGTGGATATCGTGATTGAGAGTAGAATTGGCAAGACAACGTCTCAGCCAGAAAGTTTGGATTCTGACACGGTGTTGGTCGGTGTGGGCAGCAAAGGCAAAAATATCGGTGTATTGTCTTGGCAATGGGAAGAAGGGCGTAGTGGGTTTTCTGCCACTGCTTCAACCGCAGTCAAGGAGAGAGACTTGACACGACGACGCCATCGATTGGACACATTGAAAGGTCAGATGGAAGGACTGAGTGAGGCTGAACTGGAGAAGCGCAAATTGCAACGTCAAGTGGAGTACACGGAACGCGCAATAGCGAAATTGGAAGCGGACTTGGCTGCTGTTCCTGTACAAGATGGTCAAACGATGGACATATCGATGGAACTCAAAGCACTCAATCGACAAATAGACGATGACCCCGTTATTGAATCCCTCATTTTTACTGCTCAGCAAGAGATAGCCACACTCGAATCTCAAGAAACTGGTTCATACTCTGGACCGTACGTAGGGTCTCATCGTTGTCAAGGTTGTCACATTGAGATTTATGAATCTTGGGAAAAGACCGCGCACTCAACTGCATGGGAGACCTTAGTTTCCCAACATCGTGAAATGGACCCCAGTTGTTTTTCATGTCACTCAACAGGGGGAGGTTTGGTGGATGGACCTCAGAGACCAAGTCAAGTAGGGCATTTGACAGGTGTCGGCTGTGAAAGTTGTCACGGTGCTGGTCAAGAGCACGTATCGCAACCGAGCAAAACCAACATTCAGCGCTCTGTACCGGATGGTGTTTGTGTGACGTGCCACAACGGAATACAGGACAACGGTGAGTTTGACCCGAAGTCCTATCGAGCAAGGATACTGCACCATGCCCCATAATCCACCCACTCCAGCCCCATCGAAATCCTCTACAATTCAATCTGAAATTTTAACAGAATCGAAGGCGCATCCACTTGCTGTCAATAGTGTGTTGGGGATAGAAACGAGTTGTGATGAAACTGCAGCCTCTGTGATCACCGAACGGGGAATCTTGTCCGATGTCATTTGGTCACAACAAGTCCATGCTGAGTATGGTGGTGTGGTACCAGAATTGGCTTCTCGAGCACACATCGAAAAGGTTGTCGGGTGTACCAAAGCGGCATTGGACAAAGCAGGGCTGACTGTTCCAGACTTGGTTTGTGCCACCGGTGGTCCAGGCTTGGTTGGGGCTGTACTGGTTGGCTTTACCTTTGCGAAGTCGATGGCTTTGGGGTTTGGCGTCCCGTTTATGACGGTCAATCATCTTGAAGGGCATCTATTGTCCGCTTTGTTGAACGATCCAGCTCCACGATTTCCATTTTTGTCTTTCGTGGTTTCTGGTGGTCATACAACATTGTACTTGGCGCGAGGAATTGGACAGTATGAAGTGCTGGGTCAAACGATTGACGATGCTGTTGGAGAGGCCTATGACAAGGTGGCTCGTCTGATGGGGTTGGGCTATCCTGGAGGGCCGTTGATTGACAAACTTGCTCAAGAAGGCAAGGCAGACGCCATAGACTTTCCCAGAACCCATCGATTGAACGCCAAAGGCAAAACACGGGTCAACAATTCTCACCGTCGAGAATTGGATATGTCCTTTAGTGGACTGAAGTCTTCTGTACGCAGTTACCTCGAAAAAAACGATGGTTGGATAGGAGCAGACGTTGCAGCGTCCTTTCAAGCCGCCGTGATGGATGTGTTACTCAATCGAGTAAACCGAGCTATGAAGGAGACAGGTGTCCGTCGAGTCTCCATTGGAGGCGGTGTTGCCGCCAATGCAGAGTTTCGTCGTCGTCTTCAAGCGTTGGATGCAGAAGTATTTTTGCCTCCCAAAAATCGCTGTACCGACAACGGATCGATGATTGCCAACGTTGGACGACTTCGATACAACGCTGGGTATCGAACGGAACCTTTGGATACTGTTCGATCGCGATGGTCTCCTGATTTAGATATGTACATTCAGCCCGGACAGTGATTTGAAACCCAAAAAAAAGTTTGGACAGCATTTTTTGACTTCTCAAAGTGTGATAGCCCACATCATTGAGGCATCGGGCGTACAACGTGGAGATTTGGTCTTGGAGATTGGTCCAGGACAAGGGGCATTGACAAAAGCCCTCGTTGAAATCGGTGCTGAGGTTACGGTGGTTGAGATTGATCCAGACATGCAGGCTGTGATTCGACGAGATTTTCCTTCCGTCAAGATTGTGGATGCAGACGCGAGTAAGGTGGATGTCGCCACGCTCTTAGATACGAGCAAAGAATGGAAATGCTTATCGAATTTACCGTACAATGTCGGTACTCGAATTGTACAGAACCTGTTGGTTTGTGGTGTGAACTTTACAGGTTTTACCTTTATGCTTCAGAAGGAAGTGGGCGTACGAATGCTGGCAGCACAAGGAGATAGAAACCGTGGTTCTTTGTCGAACTTTGTGCAAGCTCACGGTATCGTGGAAAAAGTATGTTTGGTGCCTCCTGGTGCTTTCTTTCCACCACCCAACGTAGATTCTATCGTCATCCACATTGTACCGCATCCAACACCTGTGTATTCTCCCGCTGCGCTTGAAGATTTTGAACGCATCAACCGAGCATTGTTTGCGCAACCTCGAAAGGCTTTGCGAAACTCTTTGAAAAAGACACTATCGAAAGAGTTGGTGCGATTTTTGGAGGTGGAAAGTGGGGTTGATTTTGGGTTGCGTCCAGCGAAGGTGTCGTTGAGAGAAGTTGTCGATTTGGTGACAGCGCTTGAAAAATGGCATGCAAAAGGTTAAATACACTGAACTTTTTATTTCTGTCGTGGGTGTACAATGCGAATAACTTCTTGTGGGATGACCGATGTGGGGCTCAAAAGAGTTCACAATGAAGACAACTTCCTAATCAATGAAGAGGTCGGCATATATGTTGTTTGCGATGGCATGGGAGGGCATGCGGGGGGCGAAATCGCTTCGGCAATTGCTGTGCACACGATAGATGAGTCCTTTGCCTTGATGAGTTTAGAAAATCAGCAGGTTGAAGAGATGGATCGCATCATCTCGCAAAATATTACTTCGATTGTTCAATTGGCAGGCAAAACGATTTTTGATGAAGCAAAGAGAGAACGTCGATATCGTGGCATGGGGACAACTTGTGTTTTGACCTTTGTCCATGAAGGCAAAGGCTATGTCGCTCACGTTGGAGATTCCAGAGGGTATCTGTTGCGCAAAAATAGGATTGAACAACTGACCGAAGATCATTCTTTGGTGAATGAACGTATCCGAGCTGGGTTCTTGACGGTCGAAGAAGCCAAAAACTTTCGTCTAAAGAATGTCATCACTCGCTCTTTGGGGTTTGAGAATGAGGTTGAAGTGGACATTCAAATCGTTCCTTTAGAAGTTGGCGATGTGATTATGATGTGCTCAGATGGACTTTGCAACCTAGTGGAAGCTGAACAAATGGCACGTGTGATGTTGCAACATCCTCTCCAGAAGGCAACGCGTACGTTGATTCAAATGGCTTGTGATGCAGGTGGAGACGACAACATTACAGTCGTCATGTTTCGTGTAGATGAACTGTGATAAATTACACAGGACTTTGAAACCTAGAGACTGTGAACCTAGAGACTGTGAAACTTGAGACTTTGAAAATGAAAACTGTGAATGAAATCCTGTAAATTTGTAATCTAATAGATTGAACATTTGTGAATTTATAGAAGCTGAGAAGCCGAGAATGTCTGTTGTCTGAGAAAAACTTTTCCATTGTTGTAATCGCCGAGAGTAGTGGTCAATCTACACACTTACGCATTTCTTACCACATGGCTGCGGCACTTTTATTTTTTGTTGTCTTGTTGAGTTCCGGTGTTTTCTATATTGTTCGTGAAATGATTGACAACAGTTCGACAGTGGATTTGATGGACGAAAATCTTTTGTTGCGTTCACAAGTACAGGACTTAGACTTGGATTTGATGGAATTGCAGCGTCAAATGGAACTGCTCCAGATGTATGCTGCACAAGCTGAAATGTCCAACTCAGGACCATGGGAACTGGACATGCGTTATCCTGATGCGTTGAATAAAACAGACCAAATTTTGCACAAGACAGTCATGTTGCGCCAAGAGATGCAGTTGCTCTATCCTTTGATTTTACAATATGCTGAGTCTGTGTCAGCACAAAAGATGCAGTTTTCTCGAATTCCGAATGAATGGCCTTGTGAGGGTGTATTGACCTCTGATTTTCGATACCGAATCAATCCTGTAACCGGTAAGCGCGCTTTTCATGCAGGGATTGATATCGGTGCACCCATGTATACGAAAATTGTTGCTCCAAATGAAGGGACAGTGGTTTATTCCGGATGGCGCGGGGGCTATGGCAACATGGTCATTCTGGACCACGGTCAAGGGGTTACCACTCGATACGCTCATGCGTCAAGACTGCTTGTGAAAGTCGGTCAACAGGTTAAAAAGGGAGACAAGATCGCACTGATGGGTTCGACCGGTCAGTCAACAGGTTCTCACTTGCATTACGAAATCCGTGTGGATGGCGTAGCCATTGATCCCTTGAAATATCTGACTCGGTGATTATTCAATGACCAATTGGCTCCATTTTGTCGAAGGTCAAAGTCAAGGTCAAGATCAAGGTCAAGATCAAGGTCAAGATCGAAGCCCAAGATCGACTTACCCCTCTTTATCATTCATTTTTCCCTCCATCACTACACAATCGTTGGGTGCGTCATGAACTTAGACATCTTTAAAAATACTTATTACCGCGTGTTTGGAACCCGTTCAGACAAAGAGTTGAAGCGCATTCGTCCAACTGTGAACCGCATCAATTCGCTAGAAAATCAGATGAATGGGCTGACAGATGAGGCACTCAAAGCCTACACTGCGAAATTCAAACAAGAATTGGAAAATGGAAAAACAGTTGAAGAAATCCTTCCAGAGGCATTTGCAGTGGTGCGTGAGGCTGGAAAGCGCACGATGAACATGCGTCATTACGATGTGCAATTGATGGGTGGAATTGTGCTCAATCAGAACATGGTTGCCGAGATGCGTACTGGGGAAGGGAAGACGTTGGTCGCAACGTTGCCAGTGTATTTGAACGCTTTGTCGGGCAAAGGTGTGCACGTAGTGACGGTCAATGATTACTTGGCCAAACGCGATGCAGAATGGATGAGTACCATATACAACTTTTTGGGGCTTGAAGTGGGTTGTGTATTGACGACGGAACGCAACGCCGCACAAAAACAACGTGCCTATGGGTGTGACATCACTTATGGCACAAACAACGAATTTGGTTTTGATTATCTTCGCGACAACATGAAATTCAACTCCAAAGACTTCGTCCAACGTGGTCACAATTTTGCCATCATTGATGAAGTGGACTCGATTCTCATTGATGAAGCCCGTACGCCGTTGATCATCAGTGGTGTTGCGAATTCTGACATCGAGCGGTACAAAGTCGTAGACTCAGCCATTCCACAGTTGCAAAGAGATGTAGATTACATCTTGGATGAGAAGTCTCGCAACATCATGTTGACGGATGGTGGTGTGGATCGCATTGAAAAGTCCTTGGGTGTAGCGAACTTGTACGATGAAAACAATGTTGACATTTTGCACCATGTCAACCAAGCAATGAAGGCACACTTACTCTTTAAAAGAGACATCAACTATGTGATTCGAGACGGAGAGGTCCAGATTGTTGATGAAAACACCGGACGCTTGATGCCAGGGCGTCGTTGGTCAGATGGATTGCATCAAGCCATTGAGGCGAAAGAAAAAGTTGAGGTGCAGCCAGAGTCTCAGACGTATGCATCCATTACCTATCAGAATTACTTCCGTATGTATTCAAAACTGTCTGGGATGACCGGAACGGCGGAAACAGAAGAAGAAGAGTTTAGAAAAATTTACAACTTGGATGTGGTTGTCATTCCGACCAACAAACCCATTGCTCGAATTGATCATGATGACATTATTTACAAGACCGTTGGTGAAAAATTTAAAGCCGTCATGAACGATTTGGTTGCTCGAAACAAAAACCAGCAACCAATTTTGGTGGGAACAACCTCCGTTGAAAAATCGGCTTTGGTCTCACGTTTGTTGACACAGCGAGGCATCGACCACCAAGTGTTGAATGCTAAAAATCACAGCAACGAAGCAAAAATTGTCGCAATGGCTGGCCGATTGGGTGCTGTAACAGTGTCGACGAATATGGCTGGTCGCGGTACAGACATTAAATTGGGTGGAGACCCAGAAATGATGGCGCAAATGGAGTGCTCGGTTGATGACCCTAATTATCCAGCGGTATTCGCTCGATACAAAGAGCAGTGCGATGCGGAGAAACAAGCTGTATTGGCTGCCGGTGGACTGCACATTTTGGGTACGGAACGACACGAGTCTCGTCGAATTGACAATCAGTTGCGTGGGCGTTCAGGACGTCAAGGAGATCGTGGATCTTCGATTTTCTTTATGTGCTTAGAAGATGATTTGTTGAGAATCTTTGGCTCGGACAAACTCATCGGTTGGATGGAAGCCATGGGTATGAGCGACGATGAACCCATTGAGCACAAGTGGGTGACCAAGCAAATTGAAGGGGCGCAAAAGAAAGTTGAAGCCCAAAACTTCAACATGCGTAAGAACTTGTTGGAATACGATGATGTGATGAACCTTCAGCGCAAAACGGTGTACGAGTTGCGAAAAGTGGCTTTGGACTCTGAAGATGCCAGCGACATCATTCGTCGCGGAATCCAAGATTTGACTGATGATATCTTGGCTGAATGTATCGATGTAACCGTTCACGCTGAAGAATGGCTGGTGGATCAACTGAGAGAGAGTACACAACGTGCCTTTGGTATGGAATGGGCTCAAAGCGACGTCGAAATTCGAGACATGGCCTTTGATGAAATTCGTTCTGAAATTCTGAATTTTGTGCATACTCGATACGACGAACAAGAAGAAAAATTGGGGGCTGAAAGCCTTCGAGAATTAGAAAAAAAGATGTTGTTACACTTCGCCGATCAGTATTGGAAAGATCACTTGTTGGCGATGGATCGATTGCGTCATGGTGTTTCTTTGCGTGGGTATGGTCAACAAAATCCGTTGCTTGAATACAAGCGTGAAGGTACGGAAATGTTCATGCTGATGTGCTCTTTGCGAGATGAGGCTGTCATTACACAATTATTGGCGTTCTCTCCAGACATGTTGATGCCATCAATGGGGGCGTCACGTCAAGCTACGGAGCGCATTTTGGACATTGCCCAACGTCAACCCGAGGACAATGCCCAGCCAGAGATACCCGATTTGCCGATCGATATTCCAATGCCAAAAGTCAACAGTGCAGTCCCACCAAGGTTGCCAGAGAAGGGTGCTGAGGCGAGATTGTTTGCGGTGCGAAATATGGTCGACAAAAATGCCCCGTGTCCTTGTGGGTCGGAGAAGAAGTTCAAGAAGTGTTGTCGAAAAGCCGAGGTTGATCCCGCTGAATTGGCTTTGGCAGAAGAAGAAGCAGCTGCTAGAAAAGCAGAAATCGCTGCGATGAAAGCAGAACGTCAAGCCCAAATGGACGCGTTGCGGGCAGCAGAAGAGACTCGACTTGCAGAACAAGCAGCACAGGAGCCAACAGAATTGGACGGACAGCAGGATGCATCTGCGCAAGAACCAAAAGCGTCGTTGGAAGATGCGATGGCCACAATTCCAGAAGGAATGTTTGGCACCGACGACAATGACGCAATTGGAGATGACAACATGGAAGGCAACCCAGAAGACCATTTGGGTGACACTACGTCAGATGATGCCAGTGGAGTTCCCACTGACACTGTATAATGGTGTATAATGGGTTCAGATAGTTGGAGCCCTCATGTCTGAAATTACGAGTTTGCAAAAGCAAATCCAAGAACCTGAAAACCAAAGTCTGCAACCAGCACCCGATGCCCTACAAGAAGAGGTCATGGTGGATACCTTGGCTTTGGAAGATGAGCAAGTACTGTCTGGGGGGCGAAATGAAATCTCAGCCCAGAATGCCAGAGAAGATCATTTGGATGACGTGAGTGCATCTGTAGACTCAATCCCGGCAGTGTTGGACGCATCTTTGTTCGAAGAGGTTGAGTTTGATGAGGCTCCACCTATGATTCGAGCAATCCGACTGTTGGGTCGTTTGCTGGATGCCGATTTGGCTGAACGAGCCTTGGAATCGGGGGACGACGGTGCTTTAACAGAGGTCAGAACGGCTCTGTTGGAAATGGTAGAGCAAGGATTGAACCCAGGGCAGGTCCAGTCTTTCTATGAACTGTCTGCCGCTTTGAGTGAAGGCCGGGGACGTTTGGAGAATGGTGAAGTGGATGCAGAACTTGTGGTGTCCGACATCGACAATATTAAGTCAATTGTGGATTCTGGAATCGTTGCAACCGATGCCGTATATTCTGAGATTTGGGAAGAAGACGACGAGACGATTTTGGCCTTTCAAAACTTGTCTCAATCAGAAGCCGACGAGGTACAAGAGGACTTGGCAGATTTGGATGAAGATACGGTTGCACCTGTGGACCGACAGAAAATTCAGGCTGAAGGAGTGACGGCGATTGAAGTTGAAGAGGTGTTGGTCGATTTTTGGGAAGCGGCTCAAAACGAAGAGTATGAAGTGGTTGAAGATGAAGATGTGGATTGAGCTTCTTTTATTGATCATCCTTCATTGAGTTTCCTTCACTGATTATCCTGGATTTCGAACGTCAAAGTGAACGGGATCGTGGTAATACTTGAAGTTTCCACCCCATCGAAACCCAAGGCGATCAGCAATTTGTGGTACACCCGTTTTCTTCCATGTGTCTTTGCTGTCTGCTTTTCGAACATAGCCTCGTATTCCGATGAGGTTGATGTCAATGGCACGTTTATGCTCATGCGGGCTCGTTCCAGGACGGGCATTCTTGGAATTCGCTTTGTACAACCGTTTTTGGTGCTCAGTGCTTCGATAACCACTGGTCACGTAAACCAAGTATGGCGTTTCCCGATGAATCGTTTGAATGAGTTCAGTAAAAGCCTGTTGATTCTGACCGAGTTTTTGGAGTTCTTCTGTGTTGTGTCGATACAAAGAAATCCGAAATCCCATCAGTGCCATTGCAGCCAAACCCGCAATTACACCTGTGCCCAACGCCGCTGTTTTCCACATTGTCATACTCCATGCCTATATTATTTAGAGAGTGTGTATGGCTTGGTAACGAGCAATGGCAGAACTATTGAGACAAAATATCCAACAACCCATCTGGATCATCTGTCCCCAGCAACACACTTTCTCCAGATGTCAATGTGATGTGTACCGCGTCAAAACCAGAAACATTGTACAGCCAACCAGTTCCCACATAGCGAATGCCGTAGCCGTTGTACCATCGAGTTTGTTCTTTGGATACAGATTGAATATCGCTGAGTGCATATGATTTTTTCCAAAAACCAAAGCCAAAATGATGGTGAAGTTCAGTATGGGTGACTTCCACGGTCATCGACCACCATAGACCGAGAATGGTGAGTGTGACCGGAAGTCCCAAGAGCAGTGTGGGTTTTAAATTTTTGTTTGGGTTAAACCACGCTAGACTTACCCAAATTAAGATCATGGCAAAGCAGATGATGCGAATGAACCATCCTGGCTGTGTATGAAGGTAGACGGTATCCATCATCAGTCCAATCCGAATGCGTCCTTCGCAGTCTTTAGATTCAACGCGGGCTGTTCGTTCTTATAGAGAATAAAAGGACCCATTATCAAGGCGTCCATATGGGTGCGCATGAAACATCGGTAGGTGTCTTCAGGTGTGTTGACAATGGGTTCTCCCCGGACATTCATCGAGGTGTTGATGACCACACTGCACCCACTGTTACTGCGCATCGTATGAATTAAGTCATAGTAGAAAGGGTCTTGATCTTTTCGAATGGTCTGAATGCGCGCAGAACCATCTACGTGAGTGATGGAGGGCAACGGTGAAATGTCTGAACGAACAGGCGCTACCAGCAACATATAGGGCGATGGACAGTTCAGTTCGAAATAAGCTTCACAATCTTCTTCCAATACGGTCGGCGCAAACGGGCGAAAGCCTTCACGCATTTTGATCTTGGCGTTGATGATCTCTCTCATCTCAGGATGACGGGGGTCTCCCAAAATTGAACGGTGCCCCAACGCACGCGGTCCCCATTCCATTCGCCCTTGGTGAAGACCGACAACCTGCGCATCTGTCAGCAATCGAACACCTTCTTTGAGCAACTCTGTGCGTTCCTTTTTATGGTATACGGCGCCGTATCGATTGAGGACTTTCTGCATTTCTTCTGGAGTATATTCTGGACCAAGATAGGGAGACTTGAACTTCCACTCTCGTTTTTTGTTGAGCACTTGGTGCCACAGCCACAATGCAGCACCCATAGCCCCACCATTGTCTCCGGCCGCAGGTTGGATAAAGATTTCTGTGACGGGACTCTCTCGCAGAATGTGTCCATTGGCGACGCAGTTCAATGCCACACCCCCAGCCATACACAGTTTGGTCAATCCTGTTTGTTCGACAATATTGGTGGCAAGTTTGACCATGATTTCATTGACCACCTCCTGTAGAGAGCGGGCAACATCTTTGTGGTATTGCTCAAGGGGACCTTCTTCCATTTTGCGAGTTGGGGCGCCCATTACCTTTTCAAAGGAGGGTTTGTACATGCGTAGACCGTAATCAAACGCGAAGTGTTTCATGTTTAGACGAAAAGTTCCATCGTCTTTAATGGTGATGAGTTGTTTTATTCGATCGACATACTTGGGTTCTCCATAGGGTGCGAGCCCCATGACTTTGTATTCAGCAGAGTTGACTTTAAAACCCAAAAAATACGTAAAGGCAGAGTACAGCAAGCCAACGCTGTGTGGAAAACGAATCTCATTGCGCAAATCTATTTGTTTGTCTTTGCCCACACCCCAAGTGGTCGTGGCCCACTCTCCAACACCGTCCACCGTTAAAATTGCGGCTTCATCCCAGCCACTGGCAAAAAACGTCGATGCAGCATGGGACATGTGGTGCTCGGAAAAGCATACAGGGCCTGTGTATCCCAACTCTCGTTTGAGTACTTTTTTGAACCGCAACTTGGTGTTGAACCAAGAAGGCATTCCTTTGACAAATTGGCTGATGGAATAGGGGAAGTTGGCGACGTGACTTTTCAATATCCGTTCAAACTTTACCAGTGGTTTGTCATAGAAGGCGATGGCTTCGATGTCATCAATACCGATGTTTGCAAACTGTAAAGCCCACTGCGTAGCTTTTGTCGGAAAGTCGGAATCGTGCTTTTTTCGCGAAAAAGCCTGCTCATCAGCGGCAGCAATTGGCACTCCATCCTTCAACAAACAGACAGCGGCATCGTGGTAAAAACAAGAGATTCCGAGAATGTACATGGTGTTTCCTTGACTTCAGTAGTAAACTCTTATCATTCAAAGGTGTCCTTGACGAAGGATTCGGTTTGTTGAAGTGACTTTTTGACCTGCGTGTGCAATTCACCTTGTTCGACCAAGATGCGTTGTGCTGAATCGATGACCATATTTGGATTTTGCGCGCTGTGTTTTTCCAGTTCATCGATTTGCGTGATGAAGTCTTGGATTGCAAGCGCCGGCAATTCCGACAGGAGGACTCTTCGGCGAGCGGCTTGCAACTCTATGAGTGCTCGGTTTGCACTTGTGATGCCGACCTGATGGGCTGTTTTCCATTGTTGTTGTCGTTGTCCACGATGTTGTGAGCGCGCGACCCAACCCATTAGCCAAGTTCCTCCACCAACGACCAACGGAATCCAGCCAAGACCCGAAAGCGTCAGTCCAAGTCCGCCCAGCAATGCCCCCGTTAACCCCATTGAGACTTTCGGATTTGCCAATATTCCTCCAACAGGTTCGACGGATAGTGTCACCGGTACATTCTCGTAAAGGGACTTTCTACGATTTGCCTCCGCAATTGACGAGCCCCCATCTATCGCAAAAGCCGTGCCATCTTCATAGGCTTGCAATACTGTCTGTACGTTGATTTCAGCGACTGCTGCCAATTGTTTGGCAATGGACGGCGAAGCGATTGTGTGTGCCACCAGGACATAATTGGGTAAGGGGATGTCTCGAGAAGCACTTGAAAGCAATTGGGTGTGTTCTGTTGAGGAAGTCTGCTGTTGTAGTTGGAATTGTACAGCGGGAAGGACAACCTTCAGTCCAGTGCTCTGTAGGAGATTGGTTTGTTCATCTATATGGGTGTTTTTCAGTGAATTCGCGACCCATTGTTGGAATTTTGGAGATGTGTCGGGGAACCATCCAGCAACATCGAGGGTGTTTAGCCAGTGTTCAAGTTCTTTTTTGTTGCCCCATTTGAGTGTTGGATGTTGATTTTGAACAAGCAACATCGCCAATGAATAGAGAACCTGATGCGTTGGATGGGGAGATGTGAGGGGTTGCACTTGGATGGCGTTGCGTTTAAGTACTTGACCAAGAGGGCGATAGCAAATCTTTGTGTCGTATTGTACAATCTCTTCTGCCCACAGTATAGAGAGATCGGAAGTCGTCGCCGCCAATATTTGTACAGTGAAGTCTTGGAGTATCTTTTGGGGCATTTTGTTGGCAACTGAGAATTCCCCTGTAGGAAGAGGGTATACAGCGAACGGTAGTTTGCCTTCTGTTCCGATGACATGAGCCAGAGAACATTGTTGGTGGGTTTGAATGAAATACTCTGGTTGATTGGCCTCAATTGCCTCAGTCGCGGTCAATGTCAATACTTCAACATCTGTCTCATTGTGGGTGTCCCATGCAATCCAGCGTTGAATGTTTTGCAATGAAGGGAGTTGATGATCGAGTCGCCATCGGTTGGCTAACAGTTGTTGGCTTTTAAACATTGCTTTTTCCAAAGTATGGGAAGACTTCTTTTATTGGGGGTGTTTTGGGGTACGATTGTGCTATACTGTTTCCACAATTACAGTATCAATTTAGGATATATAATATGACACAAAGCACCCAGCCGATCAACCTTGAAGGCGTCACGAGTTTTTTGCTGGAAACGGAAATATTCTCTTTGCTGACCCCCACCGAGTTGTCCGAAGTGACCACAATCTTGGAGTTTCAGCGTTTCGCGAAGGGAGAAGTTGTCTTTTCTGAAGGAGACATCGGGGACGCTTGGTATGTATTGTACGATGGTACCCTATCTGTGAGCAAGCACGTACCCTTTCAAAAAGACAGCAACGTGGCACGCTTGAAGGCACCTGCCGTATTTGGAGAAATGGCGATTCTCAGTTCAGTACCGCGCTCTGCTACGTTGATAGCCCAAGACAATGTTGTTGTGATGCGGTTTGCCCGTCGTAAATTCGAACGGTTGCTTGAAGAAGGGAAGTTGGGCGCATATAAACTGGCTCTGGGAATGGGAACTGTACTCAGCGACAGGCATAGACAACTGACCGCGCAGGTGGCAAGATTGACTCAGCAGATTGACGAACTTGAAGCTGGTAAAGAATTGGATGGTGAAAACACTGATCTCTTCGACCGAACCGATATGTTTGAAATTGATCAGTCGGACCTAGATGCTCCATGACATCCTTGCGGTTTGCATTGTTATGGTTATGGTTATGGTCTTTGGCGTCACCCTTTTGGTTGAGTACATCTGAGGCTGATGTATCCCCTGAGTTTCGTGTGTCGGCACTTTCAAGGACAGTCTACGATTCAAAAGTTGGAAGCGTTCATTGTGCAGAATGGAACGATGAGTTTGTACTTTGTCCATTGATTGTGAATGGGAACAGCCTAGAGTTTACCAACATGACCAAAGTGACGAGTGAATTGATGTTGAGTCAGATGCGTCAAAGCAGTCAAGACAGTGTGTACAAAGATCGATACACGTGGATAGCTGTAGAGAACAAAGAAGATGGATATTGGGCAACAGGAAATCGCGACGGATTGGATGCCGCGGGTTGGCTACACCCATCCACACTCCAGAAAATTGCTGGTGGTCCCATTTTGGCGGCTCAACCAACTTCAGACATGTTTTGCTTTTGGTCTAAACTGTCGACCGAGATACACAAAAATATGGCAGTTGGAATCAAACAGGCTTACGATCAGAGTACGAACAAGGTGTCTTCCAAAATCTATCAGTGGGATGGGGAGCAGTGGAGTGTGTGGGGAGAAGCGCAACGAAATTCTCAACCGGGCACCCAATCTGTGACCCCATCGAAACAGTCGTTGCAATAAGCGTGGAGAAGTTGTGATACAAAGTACAATTCGAAGGGTGCTGCGTCGTGTTGCGAAGCGGGTAGAAAAGAATCACCTCTTTGAACAGCCCGGAGAGCGGACTCCGCAGAAATCGATTTTTCAATCTGAAAGTTCTGATGGTGAAAGAAGCATACGACTGAGCACTGCGGCCGAAATTGAAGAACGACTGCTCGGGGCAAGGGTCATCAATCATTGGGCAACTTGGTGTGCGCCCTGTGTCGAAGAATTGGATATTTTGGCATCCATTCAAAGCCATATTGGTCCAGACTCAATGTTGGGAATTAACTGGGATTTGTTTCAAGGGGGCACCCATGCCGAGGCGAGGCATGATGTCGCTCAGGTGGCCCAAGACGCTGGCCTGGAGTACGCACAGTGTATTGTGACGGACGAGCCAGATACATTTTTTGCGCACTTTGATTTGGAAGAACAGTTGGTTCCCCAAACGATTGTATATTCTTCAACATTTGAAACTTTGTTTCATAGAGTGGGGGTGTTGACCGAGGAAGACATTGCCACCATCGTCGGATTGGTGAATGCCTAGATTGATTAATATTCAATGAGCAAGCTCAATGGTCAATGATCAATGATCAATGATCAATGAGCAAGATCAATGGAATGATCAAGGCTGATTTGCCCCAAGACTCAAGTGCTCAAAAACTTACAAACAACCCGAATACGATAGACATGAGGTCCCGATGAGTGAACAGACTGAACTGGTGAAATCCATTTTGAAAACCGTGCTCAAGCAAGGTACGACAGGTGCCAAAAAAGTTGGCAAAGAATCCCGAAAACAAGTCGCTCTGCGAGGGCTCAAACAGCGAAAAGCAACGTTGTATCAAAAACTCGGAAAGGAGGTTGAACAACTGATTGTTCAAGGGGAACTGGAGCACCCGACCTTGGCGCGGGCTCTAAAGCACTTGGCGGATGTGGACGCTGAGATTGAAGCGATAAATGCAAAGAGCGAAACCTCTACAGAATCTGAGTAACGAATTTCGTTCTCATTGGGGTATGGGAGTCACAGGGGGCATTTCTTGTGGTCCCAGAGGTAGGATTTTTCTAGAACCAGATTGTGTCACACAGTTCGAATCGGTTTTGTTGTAATAGGCCCACCAAATACCAACGGGGTCTACGCCAACTGAGATGTTGAAGGCTCCTTGTTGTCGGAGTACTACTTGTGATTTTTTCCACTGTCGTCCATCTGCACTCATAGAAACTTGAAATTCTCCAGGACGTCCATTGGTCATTCCATACAGTCTATATCCACCGTCTGGGTCAGGAAGGGCATCCGGTGTGGCAAAACGTTGTCGAGTATTGTAGGTGGGTGATTCATGGGTAGGCCACTGTTTTCCATCGGTAGATACCCACGCCATTGTTGTGTGATCAAGCGGCCCAACAAATAGAATTTCACCGCCATCGTTCAAACTGAGAATGGCAGGGTCAGCGCCACCATTGCTGCCCTCTGAGGATGCAACGATGACATCGGGTGTGGGGAATTCAGTTAGGCTGTTGCTGACTGCACGATAAAAATTGTGTGGTTTGGCGGCAGCCATGGGACCGTGTTGGGTTCGATTCATTTGTGTGGGTTCAACGGCGAAAAAGCTCAATCGATATTGTCCTGTGTTGGTCAGTCCAATATCTGGATCGACCAGTTCTAAAGGATTGGACAAATGCAAATCTGGTTCAAGATACTGAATTGCTTCATCATTCATCGGATCGACGGCGAGTCCCAGTCCCCCGTAGCCAATCAACCCCCGTTTCCAAAACGTGTTTGGTGCATATTGCGCGGTTTGCACCAATCGAGTTGGATGGGTGTCGTTGTAGGCAATGATGTGGCGTCCCATGCCATCAATCACCACATCGGCAACCGACGCGGATTCCAATACTAATTCTTCTGGCCCATCGAATTTAAGACCGTCCATGGAGGAGCGTCGATACACCTGATCGCAGTGCAAGGTGGTTTGGGTGTGGTAGGTCTTCATACGTTGTTTGAGAGACTCAATGTCTTGTTCATGCAGACACTTGTCCTGCTCCAATCGAACAAAGTGATCGATCAAAGAGTTCTCAGGCCCCAAAGGGGTTGAACAAGGTGGTTGGGTGCATGAGAGAAGAAGGATCAACATGGTGAAGTCTGGGCTAAGAAGTATGTCCAAATTGGATGAAGATGCTGTGACAGTATACTTTCTGGGTGAAATTGTACACCAAAAACTGGCAGTGTCTGGTGTTGAACGGCCTGCACACAGCCGTCGTCACTGGTCGCCAACACGTTCAACTCTTTGGGCAGATTGGTCACTTGAAGAGAGTGATAACGACCGACTTGTACGGGAGAGGGGATGTTTGAGAATAAACCACGTTGCAAATGATGTAGCACAGAAGGTTTTCCATGTTGGGCGATGGGGGCGTGGGTGAGGGTTCCACCAAAGTGCATTCCAATCGCTTGGTGTCCCAGACAGATTCCCAGCATGGGCACTCGATCTACAAAGTGTTCTACAACTTCCATCAACACACCAGCATCGGTTGGTGTGCCCGGACCTGGACCCAATACAATGTGGGTTGGGTTCAACGCTTCAATGTCCTCTATGGTGCAGTCATCGCAATTCCACAAAACACACTCACATTCTAAAACGGCAATCTCATGGAGAATGTTGTAGACAAAGGAATCATGGTTGTCGAGCAAGAGCACCTTTGGTATCTTTAAGGTAGGTTGCATTGGATGACCGATTGGGAACGAAGAGGCATGTGCGAACATAGGAGAGCAAATGGATGTAACACAATTTTTGGTCAAGGCGTTGCACGATGGGGCATCCGATGTCTATTTGTCGAGTGTTGATGGTGTATCCATGCGTAAAGATGGTATGGTACAGACAATAGTCAAAGAGCCTATAGACTTGGAAAACTGGTTGCAGGAGCATTTGACAGCCGTACAGTGGGAAGAACTCAACCATACGGGAGATTTGGACGCAGGTTTGCAGACCGGAGAACACCGTTTTCGGCTGAACATTGCTCGGGCACAGGGAAATTGGAATGTTGTGGCGCGTCCGTTGTCTGTGGGGCGATTTACCTATTCAGAACTTGGGTTGCCGACAGTCGTTGGGGCGTTGACCAAGCACCGATCTGGAATTGTTCTGGTTACAGGTGCAACAGGTTCAGGAAAATCTACAACATTGGCGGCGATGGTACACGATCTCAACCAACACAACGCCTACCACATTGTCACGATTGAAGACCCGATTGAATTCGTTCATCGACCGATTCTTTCAAAAATTACACAGCGGGAGGTGGGTGCCGATACGCGCTCCTTTCATGAGGGGCTTCGTCGAGTTGTGCGTCAAAGTCCTGACGTCATCATGATTGGCGAGATGCGTGACAAAGAAAGCATTCAAGTTGCTCTGGCTGCATCGATGACGGGGCACTTGGTCTTGGCGACGTTGCACACCATTGATGCTTCGCAAACCTTACAACGTTTGATGAGTTATTTTCCAGAACATGCTCGAAACCAAGTGGCGATGGACTTGTCTCTGTCTTTGAGGGGTATCGTATCTCAACGATTGTTGCCCAAGCCTGATGGAGGTCGTGCACTGGCGGTGGAAATGATGACCAATACGCCCGCGGTTGGTCAACTGTTGAGGGAGCGAGACTATTCTGGTTTGGAAGATTTGATGCGCGCTTCTCGTACGGAGGCGTTGACGACGTTCAATCAATCCATTTTGAAACTCATTCAACAAGGGCAGGTGGACAAGTCAATTGGGTTGGCCTATTCTTCAAACCCAGATGAACTGGCGTTGTTGCTACAGGGAATGGGGACGGGCAGTCAAAGCCACCATGGTCGTTCCGTCGAGCAACAACCGATACCAAACATCAAGGAGATGCTGTACATGTCCTTGTCCAAAGGGGCGTCGGACCTACACCTCACTGCGCATCGAACTCCATTGATACGGGTCAATGGTCATCTTCGTCCATTGATTGAACAGACGTTGACCCCTACAGACATGCGCATCATTTTGAACTCTGTCATGAATTCTCGTCAACGCATGCTCTATGAGTTGGAAAAAGAAGTGGATTTTGCCTTGGGATTGGACAATGGACAGCGCTTTCGAATCAATGCCTATTTTCAACGTGGACAGATGGCGGCAGCCTTGCGCGCGATTCCTTCGGTGATTCCCAAACCACATGAGGTCAACATTCCGGACTCCATCATTCAATTTTGTGACAAGCCCCACGGGTTGATTTTGGTGGTGGGTCCCACTGGCTCAGGGAAGTCGACCACACTGGCCTGTATGATCGATCGCATCAATCGTAAGCGCGCTTGCCGAATAATCACCGTTGAAGATCCGATTGAGTTTACCCACAGCAATGTTCTGGCAACCATTGACCAACGCGAAGTGTTCAATGACACCAAGAGTTTTGCTGCCGCTTTGAAATATATTTTGCGCCAAGACCCAGATGTTGTATTGGTTGGCGAGATGCGTGACCGAGAAACCATTTCAGCGGCCTTGACGGCGGCAGAGACAGGGCATTTGGTGTTTGCGACACTGCATACCAACGACGCAGTCCAAACAATCGATCGCATCATAGATGCTTTTCCATCCGATCAGCAAGCTCAAGTTCGAGCACAGTTGGCCGCCAGTTTACAGGTCATTGTGTCTCAGCGGTTGCTTTTGGCCAAATCTGGAGTGGGGCGCGTACCAGCATTTGAAGTGATGGTTGGTACTCCTGCAATCCGCAATTTAATTCGAGACAATCGAATGCATCAAGCTCTTGGGATGATGGAATCCTCAAGGAGTGCAGGAATGGTCACCATGGACAGAGCCTTACAGGACCTCATTCGTTCGGGGCAAGTGTCTTACAGTGAGGCTGTTCGCTATGCCAACAACGTGGCGGCTTTCAAAAACCTAGGGAGTCATTGATGTTTCCGTTGACCTGTTTGACACCGCAACAGTGCTATGTGCTAATTTTGCCATCGGATGAAACGGACCAAATGATTGTGTTCTTACACGGGTTGGGGGATTCAGCCCAAAACTTTGCTCGAGCCTCAATTGTACAAACGGTCCGTCAGCAAATGGCACGTGGTGAGATACCCCCTACGATTCTTATGATTCCCGAAGGAGAGAGGGGTTATTGGTTGGATTGGGTGGATGGTGAACATCTTTATGAAACGTGGACCCTTGAGAGTATTTCAACCGTTGTAGATCAGTATGATGTGGAACACACCAGTCTTGTTGGTGTTTCCATGGGTGGGTTGGGGGCGCTCAGCATGGGGTTGCGTCATCCTGAACTGGTTGAGTCCATGGTGGCCTACTCTCCAACAGATTTGGAAATTGCTTTGGAAGACTATCCAACGTACTCTCTATATCACAATGTTTTCGGAACCGATTTCTACACTGAGTACGCTTATGCGCTCAATCCACGCGAATTGATTCTTCGTGGTGCAGGACACAACCAGAATATTGCTTGGGTTGTGGGGGATTCTGAGCAACGAAAGTTTACCGAGGGTTCTGAGCGTCTGGTTCGTGCTGCCGAGTCGCAAGGATTGGCACCATCGGTTCGAGTTGTCGAAGGTGGAGAACATTCCTTTGAAAAAACATGGAGTCTTGAGAGCACCCAATGGTGGATAGACCACTGGAAGTCATGGTCTGAAGAGTGATTTTCTGACTTTTTGAACGAGGATGGGTTAAAATAACCCTAAAGCATTTTCGAGGGTTTAGGATGAAACAAGCATTGGTGTTTTGGGGGTTGAACGGCTTGCTTTTGGGGTGTATCTCTCCGACAGCAACGCTTGGAGGTTTAGAGGAGGACACAGCATTTTCCAAAGATGAATTGGACACATCAAGTCCAGTCGTAGAAGACAGTGCAGATACCGAGAGCGACACGGAGCAAGTAGAAGATACCGAGGATACGGATACTGTTGATACAGAAGAGCCACAAGATACCGGACCCACAATGCTTGGTGTTGATTTTATGAGAGAGGAGCATCTCCTTTTCGATGGAACCTACGAACTAACTCTACAAACGCTGGACTCCAGTAGTGAGTTTACCGAGTTTCATGGCTTTTTAAAAGTAAATTTGTCGTGGGGGTTTGGGCTTCGACTGGCGCCATTCAATGCAGCGACACGAACTGAACTGTTCAACAACAATGAGATGGAGTTGTTTAGTGGTGCCGGCTTCTTGTGGACCTTACGTTTTAAACCGACGAATCAAACGAATCAAAAGTTAACGCCAATTGTTCGAGTGTATCGACTGCAAGTAGTGGAGGAATCAATAGAGGCGTGTCAGTTTATGGAGTACGAGTATGGGGATACCGTCGATTTGTCTGACATTGAAAATGGGTTTCAGTTGCTCCTAGTCAATCATGGCACAGATGACTTCTCAACCCGTATTCGGTTGGTCACAGATGGGCGAGAAGAGGCGTATTTTGTCCAACAGTTGCCGACGACCATGTCTGGTCAATGCGGTGCTTCTTCTGACTTCAGTCCTTACAAAATACATTTTGGAAAGCAGACAAACTTTGTTCTTCCTGCAGATGCGCCTGAAATGCCTGAACCAATTCAGCCAATCCGTGCAAGGGTGGATGATTTGATGATTTTCACCCCTCTCATGATTGAAAATTTAAGTAATTTTGAACAGCTAGACTTGTTCGAGCCCACACGCACTTTGGATGCCGATACGGCAGATGCCAATCGAGATGGCGTGGGGTGGTGGAACTTCTCTTTGCAACCAAATCAAAATGATCAGTTTGAACGGGTATTGGATGAGTCTTTGCAAACGATGCATCCAGGAGCCAACACATGGTTTATGCTTGATGCGGCAACAGGGCAAACGTTGAGTTCTGAAGAGGCGCGTGGTAATTATTATGTCGGAAATCAACAACAGTGAAGGAAGGTTTGCGGTGATAAAAATACAATGTGTTTTTGGTGTGTCGATGAGTATGACATCTCTGTTGTATAGCGTAGGGTGCATCTCTCCATTGGCGACCTTGGACGTAGAGCAAAATGACACAGCCATCATCAACAAGGATTCTGGAGCTTATGGGGACAGTGGGGATACGGAGGGGAACGTGACAAATCCCGAATCGGAACCCTATGGACTGGCGGTGACCCATGGTCGACACGTGGTGTTGAACGGTAAGCATACGATTGTCAGAGAGTATTCAGAAGCAGAAGAAGAGTTTACCAATCTTTTGGATTGGAACAGTCAATGGGGCTTTTCGGTTTCGATGGGGCCGATCAATGAAGACAACCTTGAATACATGACTGGGTTCGAAGATGAAGATGGTGAAGTGATGCCACTCTTTTTGTCTGAAGGCAGGATGGTCGCGCTACAATTTAAGTCTTTGGCGAGCGACTCCTGTGATTCTGGGTGGAGTGTGTACCCTACTTTGTTCGTTTCCCATTCGGAAAATGGTTCTCAATGTCTGAGTGACGTTATTGAAAATCGAATTTCAGATTCCAAGGCATTTTGTAAGGATCGGAGTGCGGAAGAGCGTCAAGATGTAGAGACCCGTCAAACCTACAAAGATGTATTGGATGGTGGATACAACGTGACGGTATTGTTTTCGAACAATCGAATGAAACTGTGGCTGAATGATTTTGAGATTTTGAACGAGGAATATTTTCCAACAATGTTGAATGGAACCTGTTCAAGTTCTTTCAACAGTGACGGCACAGAACCAAGAACTCTGTACTTTGGAAAGGGCGATACTTTGTTGGATGGCACGACCATTCCACATGTACAGTCACGAGTTGACAACATCGTCATTTTCTCCAGTGGCATCGATGAAGAGCGTCTACCAGAAGAGTTCAGTGTCTGGGATGTGGGCACTGAACCCCATGAGGTCTTTAAGTATGCGAATGTGGGAACTGGACCCGATGATGGTTTTGGATGGTGGACATTTGAGAGCGTTACTTTGAGTCCACATGATACAATCCCAGAGGATGAGCCACAACATGTTTTGGACTTTTCTCCCTATCGACCGTTCGGCAACAATCTGATGCGCATCATGGAAATTACGGAAAACAACGACACGACAACTGCATACAACGTTTGGGAACTTTATTACGATGAGAATGGCGATGAAATTGATGGTTAAAGAATCTTGTTTTGTGTCAATACTCTTTTTGACGGGCTGTATTTCCCCTTTTGCCTCCTTGGAAGGTGTGGACTCGGGATTGGGCAATTCGAGTGGTATCATTGACGACACAGAGGATACAGAGGACCCAGTCGACGATACGGAACAACCTACCGATACAGAAGACTCTGCCGATACCGACACCAATACGCCAAATGATACCGATACCAATCAGCCAACCGACGAATACAATTCACAACAAGGCATGGAAGGGCAGTATTTATTGATGAAAGACGATTTGTACTTAGCCAACCCACCAGAGGATGATGTCAATTTGAATGACCAGACCAACTTTTTAAATTTTGAGGAAACTTGGTCTTTTGGTTTTTCTTTGGTTCCCAATGACCCTTTGGCTGAAACTCTGTGGTTTGGCAACGCGCAAGAGGCGTCAAAAGAAGTCGCCGTGTGGAGTGTGAACAACAATGTGTTGACGTTGCAGTTTCAGGCAGAGGCGAACGATCCGAACATGGGATTATTGTATCCGGTGGTGAGATTGTATTCACGCAATGCAAATACGGGCGCATCAACGGTTCGGGAGTTAAAAGGCACTGAGGGTGCTCGGCAGGCCTTTGCACGAGACGAACTGCTTGAGGGCTTCAAAGTTGTAGGGAGTTATACACCCAATCTGAATGCTAGCACAGACCAGTTTGTGCTTTGGGTTAATGGGTTTTCTACAGACGTACCTACGATACTCAGTGAGTTTGATACGTTGTTCAATTTCACGCCTTTTGAGGGTGGTCACAACACGTATTTTGGGTACAATCCTGATGTGTTGGATTCTAGTGGAACCCAACAGGTAACGGAGAAAATTCGCGGTCGGGTGGACAATGTTTTCGTCGGGTACCCAGACGATTCTGGGATGGTGGCCCTACAAGAATATTTTGAAGACCCCATCGGAGAACTGGATTGTGACTTGTCCAACGACGCCAGAGACTGCCATATGCTTTGGACGATGGATCGTGGAGGGGACAACTCAAACCTCTTGCAAGATAGATCTCAGTTTGAACCAGCGAATGGCAGTCCTTCATTTCGAGTGCGCAGAGGGATTGATCTTGAGAATTCTACAGACGTCTCGCCCACTGAACTAAATTCAACCTATTTATTTACTGCGGACAATTAATATGGTTTCGTCTAGAATGGTCCCTGTGGCGACAGTGTCTCTCAATCAAACAGTTGGGGATTGGGTTGGGAACAAGCGTCGAATCCTGTCGTCGATTGATAGGGCTAAGTCTGAAGGCGCAAGATTGATTGTTCTTCCAGAGATGTGTTTGACAGGATATTCGTTGGGTGATCGACTGTTGATGCAGGGGACATTGATTCGTGCTTGGACAATGTTGGAAGAACTCAGTCATGAAGTGGTAGACTGTTTGGCGATTGTAGGGTTCCCTTTTCAATTTAGAGATGCACTCTACAACGCGACCGCTGTCATTGGAAATGGACGAATTTGGGGGATTGTGCCCAAAGAAAATTTAGCCACTGGTGACGTGGAGTACGAAAGTCGATGGTACGCATCTTGGTTGAGTACACGGTTGGAAACGATGACGACGCCTACCGGTCAAGAGATACCCATTGGTGGGATGGTCTTTGAGGCAAAGGGCATCGGTAAGTTTGCGATTGAAGTCTGTGAAGACGGTTGGAAGGGGATTCGTCCTGGATCGCGTTATGCACTTGCTGGGGCGAAGATACTGTGCAATCCTTCGGCTTCTTGGTTTACCATTGGCAAGCAACGCATCCGTCGAAACATGGTTGTGCAAACCTCTCGTGAAGACATGTGCGCCTATTTGTACACGTCTTTGATGGGCTGTGACTCTACCCGACTTATCTTTGATGGTTCAGCCTTCATTGCCGAAGGAGGCGAGTTGCTGGCAGAAGGAAAGCGGTTTGTGTTTACAGAGGATGCAGTTGTTACAACAGCCAATATTGATGTGGCTGCATTGGAACGCTCTCGGTTGGAGATGGGCTCTTGGCGACAACAGGCATCTCAAATGCACCACGGAATCTATGGCAAGGCGCCCCATTCAATACAGGTTGAAGGTTTTTTTGATTCTGAGATTCACTGGAGACCCGGTCGACCATCTCCTGTCTATTGGAGAGGAAATTCGACAGGCTCTTACGACTTGTCTTTAGAGCACCACATTGGACCCCATACAGGGATTCACACGATTAACGCGGTACATTTGCCCCATTTGGAATTGGAATTGGCTCTGTCAATGGCGATGCGAGAGTACTTGAGGAAAGCCCACGTCTCCAAAGTAGCGCTGGCTCTTTCGGGTGGGCGAGATTCAACGATGTGTGCCGTGCTTCTTGCGAGAATGGTGGATTACCAGTATCCAACATTGACCCTCGAGCAACGTCGTCAAAAAGTCAACGAGCTTTTGGTAACGGCGTACATGGGCACCACAAACTCTGGAAGCACCACTCGGAACGCGGCAAAATCCTTGGCAGAAGAGATTGGTGCCTTGCATTATGATGGGCAGATTCAAGAGGCCATGGACACCCACTTGTCGGTGTTTGAACAAATGACGGGTGTTTCCTTAGACTGGAACAACCCAAGTCACGACATTCCCCTTCAAAATGTGCAAGCTAGATTGCGGGGCTCACTCATTTGGATGGTTGCGAATATTCACAATGCTTTGTTGATTACAACATCGAACAAGTCTGAAGTGGCTGTTGGTTATACAACGATGGATGGTGACACCAGTGGTGGGTTGGCGCCCATAGCCGATGTTCCAAAGTCCTTGGTGATCGAATGGCTTGAGTGGGCTGCTGAGTATCATCAGTATGAGTCCTTGAAGATTGTGACATCGATTCCTTCAACTGCCGAGTTGCGCCCCCAAGAGTCTGAACAGACAGATGAAGAGGATTTGATGCCCTTCTATGTTTTGGACCAATTGATGTACTGGGTTGTGCAAATGGGGTTGGAACCACAAGAAGTTTGTCAGCGAATGTGGACAGAAGTCCTTGCCAACCGAGACAATGTTCCTTTGTACAAACAGTATAGCCTACGAAATTTGGGCGAACACATTGAACTGTTTATGAAGAAATTGTGCTTTGCTCAGTGGAAAAGAGAGCGTTTTGCCATATCTTTTCGTGTGACCAGTTTTGACTTGGATCCCAAGACAGGGTTTCGATTTCCACCAATCCAAGCGCCATTTACCTTGGAGATTGCTGAGATGTGGGAATGGATTGAAGCACATGAGCATTTACAGTAAACACCAGGAGGCATCGTGAGTTGGGACGGTACGGGGCGAAGACCGATTCGAGACAAAAAATCCGAAAATCAATACCTACGTAAGTTGACCGTAGGACTGATGAAATTGCGCGAAGATGCGTTGGTTGAAGTACTGGACATTGAACCCACGCTCAAAGAAGCGATTTTGGAAGGCCGCTCAATCACAGAGTTTCGTGGAAAACGACGAAAAGAACGCAATATTGTCAATTTGATGCGCGATGCCGATGCTGAGGACTTGAATCTCTTGATGGATGTGGTCGACAACCAAGATGAAGCGGAAGGTGCTTTGGAGAGCATGGTGGAGAGTGTTTTTCAAGACTTGACTTCTGGAGATGCCGAGGCCCTGCAAGAGTTTTTGGAAGACAATCCAGAATTCAACCCACAAAGAATTCGCCAATTGGTTCGCAATGCCCGCAAAGCGTTGAACACCGCCAAGACAGCCCCACGAGACAAACTCATGGAGGTCATTCACACCAGTATTTTTGGGTCCGAAGAGTGAACCGGCGAACACTATTTGGTCGAACTGCAGCGCTGTCGGCATTGGGGTTGAGTGGCATTCGTATGGCCAAGGGGAGCCCATCTTTTCTGTACCACGACGCACGTGGTCAAGAATTGTTGCGAGACACCTTCGAACAGCCAACTTTTTGGGAAGGCTCCGATGAGACGGTTTATCCAGATAGTCCCTATGATAGAATTCGAATACAAAACGACGCCAATGGGATTGTGACCTTCATCAGTGGAACTGGAAATGCGACCTTTAACCCCAAAACCGTTGCTGAAGTGATCTTCCAGCATCAAGATATCATTCCCACCTATATGTCTAGACTTAAAGTTGGAGAGTATTTGGGGCGAGGGGTGGATCACTACAATGGGCAAGCCTTCTCCGATATGTATTTTCTCGCCGACATCAAAATCTTTTACATGAGTGTTCCACTGCGAACCAACATGATTGATTTGGGGGGCAATCGATTTCTGTGTCCGATTGAACTGGTGACCAAAGATATGGTGGAGGCATCGTTGTGGCGTCAATACACCCAGTTCATGCAACAAAAAGAGACTGACTTGCAAGGTGGTTGGACCATCTTTCCAGTCGTTCCAATGGAATACTTGGTCGGATATTATTTGGTCGAGCCAGATGAGGCTTTTGGTGCCCGGGTGACAATGGTGACCCGTATGAAGTTCAAAGAAGATGTGAGTTGGGTCGCTGATTGGGGTTCAGAATTGCCCATCGTACTTCGGCAAGGAATGATCGCTGGTTTTATGGGCTCTGTACATGCCTGTATTCACAGAATGAAGGAGTAACAGCAATAACAGTGCACATGGAAAGTCATGTTTGGGTGAATAATAGACAACACTGTTTCGTATACGTTAAGAGATAGAAAAGGAGAGTGAGATGAATAGACGCAACTTTTTACAAACCTTGGGTGCAACCACCGCGCTTGGAATGGTCCCGCGATTGGCTAGGGGGGGCGAGGTCAAATTTACGTTGCACAACAAAACGGGTCAAAAGGTCTTGCTTGAGTCTTTGAACAATCCAAACTATTGGAATGGCGTGGAGGTCGAGAGACCGTCAGATCAACTGTACGATGAATTCAAACTGAAGAAACTGGACTCTGGCTATTTGACATTTGTCTCCGGGCATGGAAATCAAAATTATACCCGAGAGCAGGTTGTACAAACTGTCTTGTACAATCAACACCATTTGCCCAAGCACATGTCTGGTGCCAAGAAAATGTCTTATTTTTCGGAAGGTGTAGACCCTCATTTTGGTGTTCCCTATACCGATATGGTGTTCTTTGGGGATATGGATTTCTTTTATTGTGAGTACTTTCAACGAATGTATCGGTATGACTTGGGAGAAGGCAGAACGATCTGTGCTTTTGAACGGGCGACAAAGACACTCGTAAAACCTGAACGGTGGGCGTTGTATGAAAAAACACGCAAATCTACCATCGAGAGTTCAGACCTCCGATGGCCCATTCTCAATGATGTCGTGCCGGTAACCGACGTCTATGGTATGTACATCGTAGAGCCCGATGAAAACTACAGCACTCGGGTGACCTTGACGGCGAAACTTCGTTTTGGCTCAGGGACAGGGCTGTTGGCTCAATGGGGCTCAGAGATCCCATACTTAATTCGCTCTGGTACCTTAAATGGCTTCAATGCTTCTGTGACTGTGGCTAGATTGCTCAAAGAAGGAAAATACAAAATGCGTTGACGGTCATAATGTGACCGTAAATTTGATAAAAATGGACGTATGTTCAGGTATACTAAACCATATACAGTGGTTGGAGGTACCATGGATAGTTCATCCCAGCAGAGTTCATCTTTCATACAGCGTAATTTCTTAGAGCAGGGACTGGTGCTCGGCGCTTCAATTCCTTTTGAGCAATGGTTTTGTTCTGCAGAACCCTTCAAGGGCTGGCAAGAGATAGTATTCGAACTCAATGTGGCCACAAACAGCATCACTTTTAATGGGGTGGATGTTTTTTGGGGAACCGCAACACAAAAAAGAGTCCTGTTTGGTTCTGATTGCCGAGGCATTGATGCCCATTTGGGTGATCGTGACTTTTGGACATTGTTGTTGCCATTCTGTGAAACGGTCTTGTCTCTGACGCAACATACAGACTTCATTCCGATGATTCGCGTAGATTGTGTATCGACTGAACACAAGTATCCAAATACCCATTTCTTCCAGTTGCCAAGTTTTGACTATATGTCTTTGACCTGGACACACCCCGTTTTGTCACTCGCAACCCCAATAGCCATCGGAGCATAAAGATGTTTGTATCGAACAATGACAAATCTGACTCAACAAAATCACCTCGTTGGAGTCGTATATCTCAACTGACCCCTGTTCAGGAAACAGAACTGAGAAATATCACCGAACAGACTGCTGGCATGTCTTTGTATGGCAACCGCGCTCGAACATCCGTCATGTTGCCCCTTGAACTGGCCAAGATCATCGCTGAAGAAGCCAAGCGTCGCAATTGCACAGTGAATCAAGTAATGGTGGATATGCTCTACAAACATACACAAGAGGGTACATCAGTTGCTGAAGACACTTTACAACCGATGATTAGAAGGACTCCAATAGAGCATTAAATCAGAGAGATAGTTTCTTTTGAACGTCAATCTTTATTCTCGAGTGGACTTTCGCCTCATCAACCCATCGATCAAAAGGGTCGGGGACAGTTTTCCTTGACCCAGCATGTGGATTGCTGACATCAGCGGAAGTTGAACCTTAAAATCTGCATTCAATCGTTCGATTGTGTGTAAATAGTTCAAAGCGACTGTAGGCATGGCATTGCGGTAAATGGTTTGTTGTCCGTGTTGATAGAAGTCAGATTCTTGAAAAGTGGCAATCAGGTGCCCGATTCCAGCGATTCCCAGAAAACTATGCTCGTCTGCACCCATGGCCATTCCCAGTCGAGAACCTTCGATGAGACCTCTTGATACGATTGCACCCCGCGTGCCACCACCACACTGGAGGGCATCGGCGATGCCCATTGCCAGTTGTATGACAGGGACGAAGGCATGGACCAAGTCGACGCCCAAACAGTCTGAACTAAAGTAGACCCGACAAATATCTGAGTGCAAGGCTTCTTGAGCTAAGTCATTCACTGAATCGTATGCCGATGCAATTACCAGTGATGTCGGAGTTCTGTCTGCGATCTCATCTGTGAGTAAAGCCCCACCAATGGTGCCTACGCGAATAGCTGGGGTGTGTTGAGAAACGATTTGTCGGTGCCAGAGTAAAGAAGTAGGCTCTAGTCCAGCCGACACCAAGACTTGATTGTGTGGACTCAATTCCGCCTTTTTGAGATCGGCTTCTAAACTTTCTGTTGCTGTAAATATGAGCAACTCCGCCTCTTTGGACAGTACGGACCATTGTGGTGTACCGGAGAATCCCCTGATCTTGAAACCAGAAGTCTCTTTTCCAATTTTTGGCGTGTGTCCAGCTTCGGCGATCAACGTAGCGATGGCTTTGGAGTTTGGGTTTTCACCAAATATACCGACAATCATGCAGACCCTCCCTCTAAACTCAATGGCAAGTGTGCCAAGCGATTTCCGTAATAATAAGCCAACTTTGCATTGAGCAAAATGTCCTCTCCCATTGGCACCGCAGCCCTGTCTTTATGAAACAGCGCAAATCGTTGGTAAGCGCTGTCCATGGTACGGTGTAAGTCTTGGTGGAGAGCGTGGGGAACTTTTGTGTCATAGACTTGCCTTGTCAGTGAGCGGACTGCATCGACCAGTTTTGCAATTGGTACGGTCCGTTCTGCGGTCGAAAGTAAGACCAATTGATAGGTGTCAAGTTTTGGGTGTTGTTGTTGAAGCAATAACCACGCCGCTCGCGCGACGAGGTGGGTAGGTAGAACAATGCTATCGCGTTGATAGGCTTCTGTAATCGATTCTGCCAGTCGCTTGGTGTATTGCTGATCCCGTTGTGTATCTTCAATGACGACACCAGAACGATCGCAAATGTAGTCTCTGCGATTGATTGTTTCTCCATTGGGACCCAGGGATACCCCCTCTTCATTGACTGGATTTCCGATGCAGTCGAGCGGAGTGGAGAATCGAATGTAGATGCTGGCATCCAGGTTCAGTACCTTGCGGGCAAATGTCGCCATCGTCCTCTTTTCAGAAAACTCATCGTCAGAAATGATGTAGCGGGCTTTTCCTTTTTCCGCGAGGGCATCGTCAATCAGGGTTTCTGCTTCCAAAACCAGCGAAGAGGTTATTGTACAGGGAACAACCAAAATGTCTTTCCCTGTGTTGTTGATGATGTTTTGTTGCCACGCTTGAAGTGTTGTTCCGAGCAGTCCCTTCTTGACTTGTTGTTCCACCGAACCATCTCTAGAACGGGTGCCTCCGGGGTAAAACAGGGAGTGGTGGCCCAATTCCAAAATAATGGATGAATATGTTTTCAAGACATCTTTATACAATTGGTTCTTTTTGCGTCGATCTACGGTGTAGGCACCCAATCGACTGAGAAAAAAGGACATCAGCGGATTGGAGAATAGGTTGAGGCCAGCACCATACAAAACCGGTGGGAGACCGACTGCTTGGAGTGCATACCCAATCAATGGAGAATCCAAATTCGACACGTGAGTGGGGGCAAACACCAATGTGTGTTTGTCCGAGAGTTTTTTGAGGGTCTCTACTGGTCCTTGAATGATCATGCGTGACGCTGGGTCGAAGTCCCCACCAAAGAAGTGAAATGGCTGTGATGCAGTCAACAACCGACTGAGAGCGCTGGGAATGACTTTTGAAGCGAGATCATAGGTTTTGTTGGAGAAGTGGGTGTGTATCTCTTCAACATACACGTTGGTCAAATTTAAAATGGATGCGTGCATTTCATTTTTCGAACCGTACAATGCCCGAGCCGCTGAAGAAAGCATCGCTGAATACTCTGGATTGTCTTCCTTTTCCATCCGTTTGCGTTCTTGATACACGGTATCCGCAAGATAAGCATAGGTGTCTGCAGGGGATAGGGGTGCGATGTGGGCCAATATTCGTTTTCGGAGTAGGGAAGATATGGTCTGAGTCGCTGTGGCTTTCATTGGAAATTCCGTGTACAATCACTTAATGAGGGAAGTACTATGACTATAGCACTGTTGCAAACGCTTGTTCTAGAGGCTTTACAGAAATGTCGTATTCAGGTGAACAGCATCACAACGGGACAATTACGCATAGTGACGCCCACCCATGAGTTGGATGTGTCATTGTACAATCTTCACAAAGAGGTTCTAGAACAACCCGCGTTGCAGTCTCAACACATTGCCGAATTCGTGTCGAGAATCAAGCAACACTTTGAAGAATCCAACCTGAAGGGAATGGTCTATCCTCGCATTCTTCTACGCCCAGATCACAAGCCTATATCCCACCCATGGACCCAGCAATTGTGGGGTAGTGATTTGGAAGTTTCGCTCATTGAGCACAGTCAAGGACGGTTGACCTTTCTAACTCCTTTGTCAGTGATTCAACGACCAGGTGGTCTCAAAGGCACTCAACAAGGGGCGTTGGACAATCTGGCAAAGTTGCTCCCGCAAGTAGAGTCTCATGAGCAGAACCTTGGTATTTTTCGCATTCATCATCCAGAGGTGTTGACATCATCGTTGCTTTTGTTTTTGGACGTGTTGTTGACTTTGGAATACACCTCTACCTGTTGGTTTGCTGTGCCCAATCGAGGAACGCTGTGGTATGGTTCGGTGTCTTTAGAGCCTTGTCTGTTTGAGATTGAACAAGATTATCGGCGTGGTAGCCATCCCATCTCTCGCAACATCTATCGGTTGTCTCTCAGCACCTTTGAGCGATTTCGTCAATCTTGGCAATGAGATTGAAGGTGCTCACGGAGGATGTCTGCCAATTCTTCATCGCCAAAAGTCTCAACAGACCTTGTTTGGCAGGAGTGGCGTTGATTGAGATTGCGAGAGAATATCTCTTTGGCAGTCGACCGACAGCGTTTTGGATAGGGAAGCTGAGCACATTTTCGAATGTCAACAGTGCGTTTGTTGCGCAACGCACATCGGTGCAATAAGTCGGCTACACCAGAATGCTCACTGTCTAAGTTTAACCGTTGAGCGTGGTTGAGCAAGGATTGTACATCGTGGTATTGACCACAGGTTTGTTGGAAAATGTGGGTTCGACAATCCCATTCAAAATCTCCGGTTGCCGTACAAAGTTCGACCTTGTTGTGTTGTTCTGCCACTCGAAACAGACATTCATCACGGTCTGTTCCTTGTAATTTTTGACAAAGCGCAACTTGCTCTGGATAGGTGTCAGGTTGTGGAACTCCCTTCCAACACTGGTTTTGCAAGTCCATGTTTGGCAGTGTTGGACAGATTGTCTCTGCCTTTTCTGGTGTATTTTGCACCACTTGAATCAAATCTATGGATTCAGACAGTGTTGGAGCCTGATTGCATGCAATGAATCCAAGTAGCCATCGTGTAAACACAGAGTGCAACCATCAACGATTTAGTTGAAGGACAAGTGAAACTGTTTGAGCATCGCGTCTAGTGCTTGTGCATCTGCTGGATTGTGTTCTTTTGTCACGGTGTCTCGCAATGGTTGATTTTGGTTGCGGACTTCTAGGTTGTCACTGTCGAAACTGGCATACTGCGTTTGTTCTGGGTGTATATCCTGACGTGGGACCTTTGGCGTACGAAGGGACTCTTGTTCTCTCAGTATTTCGAGGGCTTGCGTTGTCGGTAGAACACCTTTGCCATCGGCAATGGGCTTGAGTTCTGATACGCGTTTTGGAACTTCGGTGTAAGGGACATCATCTGGTGTGATGTTGGGTGGTCTTTCTTGTGTCCGATTGGGTACGTACACGAAATCAGCGGGAGATTCAACCATGCCGATATCTTGTTGTGGAGCGTTGGTGCGTGTGGGTGGAAGAACATAGGTTTTGTCTAAATCGGTGTATTCCGTTACTTTTTGTACCCACTTATTGGGGCCTTCATAAAATTCGACCAACTGTTCTTCGAGATTGCGCAGGGCGAGGGGAATATTAGCCTCTTTCTTTTCTTCCAAAGCGCTGGCCGATGTTCCAATGGGATTGTCCGGCATCGTGATGTCGAGTAGAGCCTCTCCTGACTGAGACATAGACGGACGCAAATTGCTGGACATCTCTTGTGCGACCGCGTCTGGTTCACTGAGCAAATTGATGTTGCTGTTCTGTGCGGCGATGGAACTTGAGGATGAAGGCGTCAAAATGGCGTAGGCATCCAAAGCGTCGGAGCTTAACAATCGCGCTGCAGCAGTCGGTCCCAGTTCAATCTTCGTGGACGTTGGATTGGCTGCTTGTTGGGTTCCATTGCGATTTGCGCCAATCTGTTCCATGGCAACGTTCATGTGGACTTTGCCCTTGGCTTGATACAAAGCCGAAACAGCTGTGACCTTCATGGAGAACTCCAATAGTGTTGAGCGTAAACCTTATGAAAATGAACGATAAAGGTTCCTTATTGCTATTGTAACATAGCGTTCTGAAAATATCTGACAACTATCTTCAACAGAAACATCAATGCGAAATTATACAGGTTATTGCTCTGTAGTTGGTTTAACAGCCATCACCATGTGTTCAATCCGAATGGCATTTCGTGCGTGATCAGGACGGTCGGCACTTGCGCGGGCAAATATTTCCAATCCTGCTCTCTTCATAGCTTCTGTTGTTGGGTACAAGGCGTCGACCAATTTCCCTGCGACCAATCCATCTCCCACAACAATGATCATGGCGCCACCGGGCTCTAAAATACTGGCTTGATTTTTAATCCATTGATCGGTGTCCTCCATCCACATCTTGAGGGCATCGGTTCGTCCTTTGGAACGGAAGTTTCGTCTAGAGCCGATCTCTTGTCCCAGACTTGCTTCTGGTTCCAGACCCAGCCACGCATACCGTAACTGGTGCATCGGTAAATAGTCATAGACACCAGGATAGGGTGGCGAGGTCAAGACCAAACCCACTTTTTTGGGTGGTACGACATGTCTGGCATCTCCATGAATCAAAGTGGCTGCTGGTTCGCTGGGCATCGTTTCCAGCATACGGGCAAACTCTCTTGATTTTTTGTGAAACAAGATGGCGGTGCTTTGTGGGCGACGTTGGTGCTTTTCCATTTTGTTTGAAGTATCCGACTTTCGATAGGAAACTTTGATTAGAATGGAGGAGAACACTGCGTTGAGCAACGGTTGAATCGATTCATCTTGTTCGAGAATCCCGTCCCGAATTCGACCCAATTCCTGTGCTACGTGGTGCTGATACCATTGTTTGCAAATTTCAGGTACTTCAACGTCGACCCGCAGTTTCGCTTTATCGGCAATTTTTCGAGCCGCTCGTCGCATAGGGGCAGCCAATTCTGGTGCGCTCAAACGGGCTTGGGCAACCAAATGGGCAATGGGTGAAATGTCTGAACCGTAGGCTTTGCGTCCTGCCAGTTTCGCCTCAATGAGGACTGTTCCGCCTCCACAAAATGGGTCGTGAACATCTCCAGTTGTGTGTGGCAAAATCAATCGAGCAGAGTCAGGGTGCATACGAGCGGGGTAGGTGTGGAACGGGTGTGTAGCACGTTCTACTCGATCAGAGGCTGCCAGAGCAGCAGCCAGGACTTCTGACATGTTCTCATCGCCATGTTTTCGAACCGAGGATGCTTCGACAGGTCCAGACGATTTTTGTCCATCTGATTGATGTTCTTTCAATCCAAAAGCCTCTAGCGTTTTTGCCATGTTTTTGAGTTCAAGAGGGTCTTTGTTTTGTCTTTTGGAGCGCTTGCCCATGGTATCACCTTTGTTCTTATTGTGTCTCAACCTAGCCGATTTTATCGGATTGTGCTAGTTCATATCACCTAGGCAGAAAGTCAATTTGGTGGAGGTGTAATGTTGTGGTTGTGGATTGGATGTGCCCATGTGGGAATCCCAATGCCGGGCAGTACTCGTTATTTGACACAGCGCAGCATTGAACAGTCTGAACAGACTGAACAGACGCAAATAAGTTCGGTGGGTGGAGATACTGAAATTCGACAATCTGCAAGCAATCAGGCATTGGACAACAGTCGTGGAGAAGCAATTGCTCAACAGGCTGTCGGACTGATTGGACAGGAGTCCTTGTCTGTTTACGGAGACTCGGTGCGGTACGATTGTAGCGGTTTCATTGTGGCGACCCATCGATTGAGTAATATTGAGTTGAGTGGCAATACCCGTTCCATGTTTGAGCAAGCCCAACAGAGAAGTGGTATTTTTGTGAACAATCCATTGGCAGGGGACGTTGTATTTTTTGACAACACCTACGACAGAAATCGAAACGGCAAATTGGATGATGCGTTGAGTCACATCGCCATCGTTCAGCACGTTGATGAAGACCAAACAGTGCACATGGTTCATTTGGGTGGTTCGGGCATTGTGTCGCTGACTATGAATTTGGCGCACCCAGCCGACCACAAAGACGCATCCGGCAAATTGTTGAACAGTTATCTTAGAGTCAACCGGAAAGGTGAGTCCAGTCCACGACTGACCGGTCAGTTGTTTCGGGGATTTGGTAGGTTTTGGTAATCTCAAAAGGATAGAGAATCGAGACAACCTGCTATCCTTTCACTTATCCTTTCATTGGCATAAAGACGGCCATATCAAGGCGTTCGTTTAACGGCTGGCGAAGTGCGCACCAAACGTACGCCAAATGAGCCATAGTTCGACACCATTGTGTCAATCACCGTTCTGGTCGCGTACATGCGATAACTTGTTCGCAATTCATTGGCTGAAGATAGCCAACTGCCACCCCGCAATACTTTTTGCGCATTCTTCTCATTGCCAGTCGGGTCGATGGTGAGTTTTCTTTTCGAGTAGGGACCGTATCCATCCCAGACCCATTCCCAAACATTGCCACTCATGTCACACAGTCCGAGTTCGTTTGGTTGTTTTGTGCAAATGGCTTGTGTTCTTCCAGCACCTTCACCAACTGTTCTACCAAGTTTGTCTTGGGACATTTTTTTGAATCCGCCATACCACGCGATGGTGCCTGGTGTGTTGCTTCCAGCATACACCCATGTGTTGTCATTGCTTCGATCGGAGATGGATTGGTTTTGTTTTTTGGAAAAACGCCCCTCTGACTGTCCTGCTTTTCCGCGTGCCGCATATTCCCATTCAGCCTCTGTCGGTAAGCGCCAGCCAAGACAGTCTACTCCTTTGTCCCAGCTAACGTTTAAGCCAGCAATGGTGTAGCATTTTTCGAGCCCTTCATATTCAGATAGTCTGTTGGCAAAGGTAACAGCTTGAATCCACGAGATGTTCTCCACTGGACAGTCACCGGTACACGTGTTGAACTGTGAGGGGGCGGCATTCATGATTTGACGGTATAAAGATTGTGTGGCTTCATGTTTCATCATGTAGAAACTGTTTGTGATTTTGACGCTGTGTGAAGGAAACTCGTCGGCGACGCACTCACTGGCATATTCTGTTGTGCATCCCATGTGAAACGCACCGCTTGGCACCAACACTTGTTCAATCTCATTGACGTTTTTGAATGGTTGTCCCGTTTGTGGGGTTGCAGTTGTCTGTGTACTGGGGGCTATTGTTCCAGCAGCACCAACAGTTTGACTCGGTACTTCAATGATTTGTGGCTGGGGGGTAAAGAAGGCTTTCACCACCAAACCACCGATCAGCGCACCAATCGCCAATCCAAAACTCAATGTTGGGATTGGACTGTTTGTTGATTGGGACACTTTTTGAACAACAGGAGGTGTTTTCAGCAGTTCATCGTCTTCGCTTTCATCATCGTCCATCAAAAAATCATTTTGCAGGTTTGGCGCTGTTTGTGACAACGTTTCTTCATTGGTAAACTGAGGTTCGTTCGGTTCTACTGCTTCGTTGGCCATGTCAGCAAAGATAGAGTTGTTTTCTGCATCCAACACCCCCATCACACCACCGCCGTATCCATCGATGGCCAGTCTAAACAACAAGGGATTGAAATCGTTTGCCAGCACATCAAAAGCTTCTTGTGGCAATGAACTTGGGTGAAGGTAGACTTCTTCAAGCGTGATTGCGTCACCGTCATAGGACGTGAACAATTGGCTACAAATATTCAATACTTCTTGTAGATCGCCCCAGATGTCTTCCGTGAAAGAGTCTGAAGCAATGATGCCCGTGATGATGTCTTCAGGCAGATCGCACAGTGCACCAGCCAAACAGGCGGCTGCCGGTATATCCAGCAACAATGCGCCAATGATGGCATCATTTTTGTTGCGATAGACACTCACGACAAAACTGGGCAGGCTTTGAATATCAAAAACGCCGCCTCTTTTGACAGAAACGTTTAGAAAGAAGAGATTGTGAAAAAACTCACTCAACTCTTCAACAGATTTTGTTCGAAATTGATTTTGTTCCAAAAGACGCCTCTAACAACAATGTTCAATAACGCTCTGAATATAAACAGAGGTGAATCCAAATGAATTCAGTGTATCAAGTTTGTGTGTCAATTCCCTCTTGCTCTTTGTGGATTCACTTATTTTCTTGTGCCTTCTAAAGAGCATCGTGTGGTGAAGGTCGTCAACAGTTCGTTCTTTATCCTTCCAACAGCGGTTCCAAAGTCCATTTGAGTTTGTCCACCGTAAAAGGCTTCGACAAGAAGAACAATGCACCGGCTTCTTGGGCTTGCATACGCATGTCTTGTGTAACCTGAGAGGTGATGAACCCAAGGTTTACATCTGCATACTGCGTGTTAAGTTGGCGCAACAATTGGATGCCACTCATCTCTGGCATATTCCAATCTGACAAGATGAGGTGGGGGAGAAATGTCTTGAACTTTTCGAGTGCCTCTACACCATTGGCGGCTTCGTCGGCTTCAATATTGGTGAAACCTGCTTGTCTAAGAGAACGCCGAATCAATCTGCGCATGGCTTTGCTATCGTCTACAATGAGTATTTTAATTTTGGACATGGGCTTGTTCCGTGAATGAAGAAGTTTCGTTTCGTAATCCAGTATTCAGTTCTGCTGTCATTTGCAATGTTGAATCCCCGTTTCGTTTCTTCAAAACGGTGGCCAATAAAGTCTGTAGACTATCGTATATTGTGCTATTCTAGGGCAGGAGATTGTAATTATGAAAACACCGTTGATGCTGCTGCTTTTGCCTTGGGCTTGTCGCAATGAAATCAAGACACCCGTTGTAACGACTGAAGAGACGGAGGTCGTTTTGCTGGATTCGGATGGGGATGGTTTTTTTGAAGATGAAGACTGTGATGATTCTGATTCTTCAATTTATCCAAATGCCCCTGAACTTTGTGATGGCGTTGACAATAATTGCAACGCTGAAGTTGATGAAGGGGTGCAATTAGACTTGTATGTGGATGCCGATGGTGATGGATTTGGCAACATTGACTTGCCGACTGTTGCCTGTGCAGCATCTGAGGGACTGGTACCAAACGCCAATGATTGTGATGATGCCAATGCTACAGTTTTTCCATCAGCACCAGAGATTTGTGACGATATCGACAATGATTGTGACGGCAACGTCGATGAAGATATTGTGGGGACTTGGTACCGCGACGCCGATGGCGATGGATTTGGGACAATAGATGACGTCATTCAGGGGTGTTTTGCAGAAGGGTATTTGGACATTGCGGGTGATTGTGATGACGCCAATGCAGAGGTGTCTCCCTTGGCGCAAGAGGCTTGTGACGAGATTGACAACGACTGTGACGGCGAAGTCGATGAGGGATTGCTCATTTCCGTATTTGTGGATGCCGATGAAGATGGGTACGGGGATGACGCCAATATAATAGATGTCTGCTCCGTAGAAGTTGGAATGGCGACGATTGGTGGAGATTGTGACGATATCAATGCATTGATTTCTCCCAATGCAACTGAAACATGTGATGGAGTGGACAACGATTGCGATGGCGATGTGGACGGCGCAAACTCGGTTGGGGCTTTGACTTGGTATCGAGATGCGGATACTGACGGTTTCGGAGACCCAAATGATGTTGTACTGCACTGTGATCCGCAGCCCGGGTACATTGAAGACAATACGGACTGTGCGCCCATGAACAATTCTCAATATCCTGGGGCCCCAGAATTCTGCAACGGAGCAGACGACAATTGTGACGGCGTGGTGGATGAGCAAGGGGCAATCGGTTCCAATACCTATTACCCTGACAATGATGGCGATGGGTTTGGTGCCAACGCCAATGCAGTGTTGGCCTGTCAGCAACCGACTGGTACGGTGAACAACAACCTCGACTGCGTAGATTCCGATGCAACGATTTATCTTGGGGCTGCGGAGATTTGTGATGGCCAAGTGAATTCCTGTGGGAGTCTGTTGCCATCTATCGAATCGGATGACGATGGCGATGGCTATGTGGAATGCTTCATCGATCCAAACGGCTGGAATGGAGATGCCAATGTGGTCGGAGGTTTAGACTGTGATGACTCTGAACAAACCGTGTATCCCAGCGCACCTGAACTGTGCGACGGCTTGGCGAATACCTGTGACAACATTGTTCCACCCGATGAAATCGATGATGATGGGGATGGGTATGTAGAGTGTGCTGTATCTTCACCGTGGTCGGGCGTGGTTGGTGGAGACGATTGTGATGACACAAATCCAGTTGTGTCACCAAATACGGTGGAACTGTGTGATGGAATCGTAAATGTTTGTGGCAATGCTCTTCCAATCAATGAGGTCGACGATGATGGAGATGGCTATGTGGAGTGCAACATCCATGTGACTGGGTGGATAGGCGATTCCAGTGTGGTGGATGGTGGAGACTGTGACGACTCAAATCCCAATACCGCACCCAACATTGCGTATTTGGAAGGGAATTCCAGTGCCTGTATGACCGATGCAGATGGAGATGGCTTTGGTGCCATTGATGCAAGTGTGGGCTTTCAAGGGACCGATTGTGACGATGGAAACGCTGGTCTCAATCCTGACTTGGGCTCTTGTGCAGAGGGGGTAAGTTGTAAGGATATTTTGGACAATGGGGCCTCTCAAGGCTCTGGTGTGTACTTGGTTGACCCAGATGGTCCCTTGCAGGGTGTGGATGCTTTTGAGGTGTATTGCGACATGACAGCGGGAGATGCTGGATGGACGGAAGTGCCCTATGCGGCGGCTTTGCAGTTTCAACGACAGTTTAGTGGTGGAGATGCCCCGGCTGGCAGTGGGTATTGGCTACCCAATGACTTTCAGTTGGAATTGTCAGATGCAGAAATACAAGCGTTGCGGGCAGTGTCGACAGAAGGGAAGCAAGATTATGTCGGATTGTGCAATGGTGTGATTCACCACTATTACATCAGCGGCAACAGTTATGCCTACGCCTTCGCTTTCGAACTCTTTGACGGCACCATCCTTGGCGGCGGGGTGTCGATGGGTGGGGTTCAGCAGGTGACGGTCTTGCAAGACGGCTGTTCTACCAACGGTGGAGAGGGGGGCTCGGTCAACAGTTCGACCATCTTTACCTTTGATACCCCAAGTGTACCGGTAATCAATGTCCGATGCAGGGACTGTGGTGATGCAAATGAATTCTTTGGTTCTCCGCTGACCACCAACTCTGCATGGTTGCGTTGAACGCGCTGACTGTAATCTTGTAGAGCCCATATAATGCTCGCAAATAGTGGGCATAGTGACTTATAATTTCCTGATTCTTATGTAGTTCATCCTTGTTTTCTAATGACCACGCACTACACTTTATACACTGTATTGATTTGTTTTGGAGATTGCTATGTTGTCGTTGATGCTGTTGTTTGCTTGTGGGGATGCTGAAAAGGAAACCGAGATTGGCTTTGGAGATTCTCTGAGTGAAGGATGGAACAAGATTGTTCCAGGTGGTGACACCATGTGCTCACGCGGTTCGGAGTTTGCTTTTGCCGTTCGAAAAGGGAGTACCAACAAAATTGTCATCGACTTTGTGGGTGGGGGTGCCTGTTGGGATGAATTGACCTGTGGATTTGCCGATGCGACCTTCACTGACAATGTTGATTGGATTGATGACATCGCTGGTACAACCGACGCTGGTGAGGGGATTTACAACACTGACAATCCAGACAATCCCTTCTCGGATTACCACCATGTGTTGATTCCCTACTGCACAGGGGACATTCACTGGGGAAATCAAACCAAAACCTATGGTTCTGGCAACAACGAAGTCACCATCCACCACAAGGGGGGCGTCAATGCTCAAGCGGTGTTGGACTGGGTGGCTGAGAATTATGCCGAGCCAGAAAAAGTTTTTGTGACAGGGTGTTCAGCAGGAGCCTATGGGTCCATTATGTGGGCCCCACACGTGGCGGAACTCTATCCGGATGCTGACCTGAGGCAATTTGGAGATTCTGGAGCGGGGGTCGTCACGGAAGAATGGTTTGCCGATTCATTCCCTTCTTGGAATGGAGAATACGCTTTTCCAACCCACATTCCAGCGCTGGATCCCAATGTAGTGGACGTATCACAAAAAAGCACAGCCGACTTGTATGCAGAAATTGCATCCTTCTATCCCGAGTATTCTTTCTCACAGTTCAATGCCTATTTCGATCGTGTGCAAGTGCAGTATTACCAAATCATGGGTGGTGGTGACGGCGATGAGTGGAATGCTCGGATGACCGAGAGTGTACAAGCCATCGCTGATGCAAACAGCAACTTTTCCTACTTTACCGCAGGGGGAGACAGGCACTGCATCATTATGTCAGACGATTTGTATACCACAACGGCAAATGGTGTCAGAGTTATTGACTGGATGACCGGTGTAGCGACTGGTGAGAATCCCGATACCGTAGAGTGTTTGGATTGTGAGGTTGAGTCAGCGGATTGATTGTTTTGGATGTTATTCTTTTGTAAGTTTAAACAACTTTGCTATTCTTTTAAGGATGATTTCTTATCCCCGATTCTATGGTGAGGGTGTTGTGTATAAGGATATTGATTCTAAAACACAAATTTTGGTTCCGAAGTTGTG
>CBFIFY010000022.1:0-46357 GCA_965661985.1 uncultured Myxococcota bacterium
ATGTCAATTTCACCGTGGGCCATGTAAAAGCCCGTTGCGTTGTCGGCGATTACGGCGTGGTCCACACCTTCTCCAGCCAGTTCCCAAGCTGTAAGGCGAGCACCTTGACCGCGGGGTTTGGTTTCATCGACAAAGACGAAGGGTTTCTTGCCTTGTCTGTGTGCGACGTAGACGGGGGAGATGGCCGAACCCCAATCCACAAATGCGAGCCATCCAGCATTGCAGTGTGTCGAGATGCGCATGCCATGGGTGATTTTCTCCGCACCGTGAATGCCAATTTGTCGACAGGCTTCAGCATCTTCGTCGGCTACACCTTGCGCAGCGACCAGTGCGGCGGCTCGTGCATCTGCCACCGTTTCAGTTGCCTTAATCGCATCATAGACTTTACTGAGTCCATAGAACAAGTTTTGTGCAGTCGGGCGCGTGTGTGCCAGTCTATGTTTTGCGGCATCCACATCGTTCCAGAAGTTGTCTTCAGAGGCGAGTTGTGCTGCCTGTGCCAGTCCAAATGCCCCAGTAGCGCCAATTGCCCCAGCGCCACGAACGACCATGGTTTCAATGGCTACAGCAACGGATTCGGTGTCGTGATGCTCCAAAACCTCAAAGTGGTGTGGCAACTTTGGTTGATTGATGAGGTAGACGATGTTGTCCTTCATCCATACGGTTCGATATGGGGTGCCGTTGACATTCATGGAGATTCTCCGGTGCTCGTGCTCGATGCGTCATTGTTGGAAATGTTGAATTTCAGCCACCCTTGATAGTGCTGAGACCACCACTGGTCAAAAGAGTTTCGCTGTGTGGCAAGGTCTGTGGGGTTCGTGCTGGTTAGGTGTGCATATGGTTCGCTACCGATCGATTCTTTGCTTTGCCAGTCTATCAATTGATGTGTTTTTGCGGCGCAATCCAAGTGCAAAACAGTTTGTGAATCAAAGAGCCAAGACCCCGTATTGATCAATGTGCAACCGTGATTTTGGAGGGGTACCACGCCGGGCAGGTGACTGTGCCCCATGACCAAGATGTCTCCTTTTGGTGCATACTCTTTTGAATCGAGTTGTCTGTGGAGTTCAGACCATACCAGGTTGGGATCTCCGATTTGATTTGCATAAGCCAGTGTCAACCGTTGCTGTAACTTCTTGCCCAGTGTGCTGTTCTCTCCTAGCCATCGACTCAATATAGAAGCCTTGTGTAGGAGCCAAAAGAACACTTTATTCTCAAGGGTCGGAAAGTTTTCCAACGGAAAGCGAATCCACGTGCCCAGTAGGCGCTCACACAGGTGATGAAGGCTTTTCTGCCGTAAATTGGGTGCGTTCTCAGAGAGGGTTGGGTTGAATCGAAACCCCTGTGTCACTTCAACCCAAACAGGACGATTGTCCACTGTTTGTTCAGCACTGTCAATTTCGTTATTGTCAATGTCACTCTCTTTCGCGGTTTCGTCTACGTTCGAATTTTGAAGAGGTTTAGAGGATGGGGTGTCTTGTTCCAATGTCCCCAAGACAATTTCAACAGTGGAAGCGGTCTGGGCGTTCAACAACTCTTTGTAATAACTGAGGTCTTCGTCGATTTCGCTCCACACGTAGGTGAGTTTGCCGGCTTTGCCCAAGTCCGACAATTCTCGAAACAAGATTGCGTTTGCCGTGATGACACGGTCGATTGACCATCCTTGCTGTAGGTCCATCAGATCACCCGTGATGACCAAGTGCCCATCGGTCCGTTGCACTTCTTGGATCAGCGAGCGCAGTCTATCTCGCTTTGTAACCGAGTCTCCAAGACAAAATGCGTCCGAACGGGTACCGTCTCCAAGGTGTAAATCTCCGATGAGGTAAATGTGGTCTGAACTCAAACGAACTGTTTTGTTGGGATGCATGCACTCACCGATTGTAAAAAATACAGAGATCCGTTAAGAAAAGGTCATGAAAAATCAACGACACATACCCCAACTAACCTTTGAAGGTTCTTTTCCGCAAACACCTGTTTTGGACTCGTTCCCAGAGGTGGCTTTTGTGGGGCGTTCCAACGTGGGTAAGTCTTCCGCCATCAATACGTTGTTGGGACGTAAGAAAGCAGCCCGTGTATCTGGGCAACCGGGTCGGACACAACTCATCAATTGTTTTCTGTTGAATGAGAGAATCCGCTTTGTCGATTTACCGGGGTATGGCTTTGCCAAGGTTCCAAAAGCAGTAAAACGCAAGTGGGGGCAGATGATCGAACAATATCTGCTCAATCGTTTGGATTTGCGCTTGGTGGTCATCCTGATTGATGTGCGTCATTCTGTTCAAGAGATGGACGTGCAAATGGTGGATGTCGTGCGACATTACAACATTCCCTTCGTGCTGGTTGCCACCAAGGCTGATAAACTCAAACGCAATGCTTTGGCCAAACAAGTCAAGTTGCTCAAAAAGGGCTTTGGGGTCAAAAACAGTGAATTCAAAGTGTTTTCTTCCTTGAATGGTCAGGGATACGATCCTGTTTGGTCGGCCATTGAAGTCGCTTGTGGGTGTACACTCTAATGGGACGAAACAATCGAAAAAGACCAGATAGTTGGACCCAAAAGGCAAAAGAAGCGGGCTACGCTGCTCGCTCGGTGTACAAACTCGAAGAAATTGAACGTCGTTTTCAGGTATTGCGCAAAACCAAAAGGGTCTTGGATTTGGGGTGTGCGCCGGGTTCTTGGTCACAGTTTGTGCGGAAGAAACGACCCAATGTAAAGTTGGTGGGGATTGATATTCAAAACCTCGATCAATATCCAGGTACTTTTTTGCACCAGTCAATTTTGGACACCAACCCCGAAGACTTTTTGGCCATGCTTGGTGGTACGGCCGACTTGGTGATGTCTGATATGGCGCCAAACACCTCAGGGGACCGATTTACCGATCACATTCGACAGGTGAAATTGGCAGAGATGGCTCTCCAAACCGCACTGGTGACCCTCAAGCAAAATGGTGTGTTCATCGCCAAAGTGTTTGATGGAGAAGATGCCCATCCTTTTGTATTGTCTTTGTCGCAACATTTTACCAAAGTGCGAAGGGTCAAACCAGTGGCAGTGCGCAATGAATCCGTTGAGTTCTTTGTCGTCTGTATGGGCAAGAAGCAGGCGGTGCATTGGTCGCCACCCAAAAAGACCGTTGTCACAGATCAAGACAACAGTACACAAAACAGTACACAAAACAGTAAAAGTCCAGTACAAACATCGTCCGACGACTCATAACCATGCCCAAAGCTCAAAAGTTGAGGGTGCTGTCTCAATCGGGCAATTCTTCCAACGGAAATCGAGTCTTTCGAATTGTGTGCTCTGAACTTGCCCCATAATTGAGGCTCACCAGTCCTTGTACGCTGAGATGACGTACAATTGACAAGGCTCTATCCTTGGTATTGGATATGTGTTTGACTGTCACAGGACGTTGTTCTAGATAGAAACTCAGTTGAGAGACAAAGGCACTTTCGTCATCCCATGGCTCAAAGCATTCGGCGAAAGGGTCTTCGATAAGTTTCTCGAGGAGCGAGACCAGTTCAGAATTGTCGCTCCGAAACTCAATTGAGTGCTCGGGATGTTTGAGACTTTGCATCACAGCGATGCATCCTTGAAGCAGTGCGCGATGATATGTGCTGTGTCGATGCCCAACGTTCTTTATGAGCGCAAAGGCAGAAGGTCTATCGATGAGGGCAAAACTCCAAGCAGCCAAGTCTAAATTGTGCGAAGCAGAGACATAGGCCACAATGCGTGTTGGAATTTGTATGGAGTCGCTGTACGGTGGATCAAACAGGGTATAGAACTGTCGCCAGCCTTCATCATCGATGTAAGGGAATCGGATGGGGTTGTTTGGGTCTGGATGACGTACTGGCTTACTATCCGAATGGTCTTCTACAATCGGGATGTCTTCTGGGGATGGAGGAGAGGTCTGTTCGATGGTACTGTGGTCATGAGATTCTGATGTTGGAACGTCGACAGACAACGACCTGTTGTTGCTATCGATTTCGTTGATGGAAGTAGGCAGAGAAGTTGGTTCGATCGTGTTGGGAGCAGGATGGTTGTTCTGGGGACTATCTTCTGTTGATGTATCGATGTTTTGTATCGGTGCTTGACCTGGATGAGAGTTGTGTTCAATGTCGATAGACTTGTCGGATTCTTCGTTTTCGTGTTCTTCTCTGTCGTGTTCTTCTCTGTCATTTTCGTGAACTTTTTCGTTTTGTGCCTTGTTGTGTTTTTTATCTGCCTTTTCCGTATTGATTTCCGTATCTGTTCTGTCAAGTTCGAGGGGTGCGTCTGAATCGGATGTTGGTTCTGTTTGGGATGGCTCGATTGCAATAGGCTCACTTGGACTTGACGACGCTTCGATTGGTGCATCTTCAAGCTCAACCTCCTCAACCTCCTCAACCTCCTCAACCTCCTCAAATTTTTCAACTTCTTCCACTTTCTCAACTTCTTCCACTTTCTCAACTTCTTCCACTTTCTCAACTTCTTCCACTTTCTCAATTTCGTTCTTTTCCGATGCAGAGGTCGGAGAGACAGTGATATCCAGTTCTGGTAAAGGTCGATGTTGGTCTTGGTATTCCCATTCATCGATGGCGTATTCAAGGGCAGTTTTGTCCAAGGGTTCGGCATAGGGTGGGTTGAACCATTCAATTTTGCGAATTTCTACCGCATCCATCAAACTGGCAATCAGTGATGGGCATGCTTCATCTTCCCACCCGTTCTCTCTCCATGTGGTCAGCCAACGTTTGCCCAATTGCAACACTTGACGGTGTCTCGAACGGATGACGATGGGTAGACTGGTGGGGAACCGTTCTAAGCAGGTTGTCAACCCTTCCACCAGTGCATCTAATTCTGTATTCCCAGAACCGACAAAGGATTCCATCTCCCCATCTTCGATGAGAATAGCCCCCCACGTCGTCAGCGCAGTCGGGTCCGAGCCGTGCAATGTAAAATAGAGAAGGTTGACGTTCATAGTCGGTTGATAATCCAAATTGAGTGTGTTTTCTACAAGAATCATACAAGAGAGCACACATTTGCAATGTTATTTCGTTGGGCAATCTACTATACTGTTTGCATGTATTCACGAATTGAACGTCAAATGCGTTTGCAACGATGGTTAAACCAAAGTGTGCGCGGGTTGTTGGTGGGTGGTGGCTTGGTCATGGTGGCTTTGCTCATCTTCCGAAGAGTGGTTGGGGTAGAAACGGCTTGGCTGTTGGGGGTGTTGCCAATTGTTCCTGTTGTCACGGCTGTATTGGCGTTGACTTGGTCGATACACCCCAAAGATGTTCTGCGGTATGCGGAGCAATCTTCGGGTGATACAGGGCTGCTCTGGTTTGACCACTCAGTTGACTCGAAGGAGTGGAGAGAAAAGGTGGATGCAGTGTGGTCTACGGTTCGGCCTCCGACTCTTCAGATTCCAGAGTTGAGCGCAGTGGCTCTTTTCTCCTGTGTACTGTCTGTGGCGATGCTGTGGATGCCTTTGCGAACAGTACGCAGTGACAACCATTATCCGACAATTGTCGAGCAAGAGTTGACTCAGGTTAAACAGCAAATTGATTCGATAGAGGCTTTACTTGAGCCAGACACCGTAGATCCTGAAGTAGAAGCTTGGAAGGACAGTTTGGATCAGATTGAAGATGGGATGTCTGTTGGGAGTACCTTGAGAGAGTTGGATCAACTGTCTGAACAGATAGAGCAACGTCAACAGAGTGCACTCGAAAGTGTTGAAGATGCTATGGAGGCATTGCAACAGGGCGATCAAGACGCTCTACAAACGGCAACAGAGCAATTGCAAGCACAAAATATGCTTCCCAAGTCTGCAGACGGTACTCAAAGTGGAAAGGATTCGAAAGAGGGAAACAAGAGCAATCAAGGCACCAATCCAGAAGGGCAGAAAACAGAGGCATCCAAACAGAATGGTCAATCTAGTACAGCTTCTCAATCTCAGCAACAGCTCCAACAGCAGTTGAAAAAGTTACAGCAACAACTTCAGCAAGTGCAAAATCAGTCCAATCAGCCTTCGTCGAATTCTGGTCAACAGGGTTCGTCGCAAAATGGAACGACATCCCAAGGCACCCAAGGCATTCAGTCTTTCAGCAACGAGGCATTACAGCAGATGTCGCAACAATCCCAATCATCGAATGGAGAGGAAGGCAATGCTGGTCAGTCTGGACAGCAGTCCGATCAATCTGGACAGAACGGTCAAGGAGAAGGTCAGTCTGGGCAAAGTCAGTCTGGGCAAAGTCAGTCTGGGCAAGGACAGCAAAGTGGTGAAGGACAGAACGGTCAAGGAGAAGGTCAATCCGGAGAGGGTGGTTCTCAATCGATGGATTCAAGCAACGCTAGTTCTTCCGGCGGTGGTGACACTGCACCATTGACTTACGAAGAAGGGTCGTTGGTTCCCAATCAAAACTTGAGGGCGTTGGATGGGATTCCACAGGTAGACTGGGACAACTCGGTTCAGTTCTCAACGGTTCCGACTCCTTTTGGAGAGGTGCAAACTGTCCCAACCTCAACCAGTGGCAACGTCCAACCCACCACAAGCAGTGTGGCAGGACAATCACAGATCGCACCACAGCATCGTCAAGTGGTCGAAGATTTCTTCGCTGTCGAACAAGAATAATCTCAACAACGTGCATCATTCCCGTACATTACACAGAGGAAACTTATGACAACCGTATTATCTCCCACGGAGACACAGTGGGCGCAAGCACAGATTGCTGAACTGACGACTGCTCTCAATCAACGGATTTTGGGACAAGAGTCGTTGATTGAAGCGATTGTTGTGGCCTGCCTTGCAAAGGGCAATGTCCTGCTCGAGGGACTGCCCGGACTGGGTAAAACCGAACTGGTCAAGGGACTGGCCGGTTTGCTGGGGCTTGAATTTCGCAGAATTCAGTTTACCCCCGACTTGTTGCCCAGTGACATTACGGGAGCCGGCGTTTTACAAGATCAAGACGGTCGCAGAGAAATGACCTTTGTTCCAGGACCGATATTTGGAAACCTTGTTTTGGCAGATGAAATCAACCGTGCTTCTCCACGGACGCAGTCAGCGATGTTGGAGGCTATGCAGGAACAGCGCGTCTCCGTAATGGGAGAGACCCATTCCTTGCCAGACCCTTTTTGGTGCATGGCGACCCAAAATCCCATTGACATGGAAGGGACGTATCCCTTGCCCGAAGCCCAGTTGGATCGATTTTTGTTTAAGTTGCACGTCTCCAAAGTGTCAGGGTCTGTTTTGAGCACGATCATTCAATCGAGACGGAGAGGCCGAGCCCCCAGTACAACGCCGGTCTTTGAAGCAGGAGAATTGTCGCGTTTGTTTGAACTGGTGGAGAAAGTATTTTTGCCAACAGAGATTGCGGACATGATTGGTCGAGTGGTTGAACATACGCACCCCATTGACACGTCGCCAGCAATCGTCCAGCAGTATGTTAAATATGGGGCCTCTCCGCGCGCGGCGATTGGTTTGGCAGAGGCAGTTCGCGTTCGTGCGTTGATGAATGGCAAGCCCAGCGTGGGTGCGGACGATGTGCGAGCCTTGGCAAAGCACGTATTGGGTCATCGAATTGCACTCGATTACCGTGCCAAATTGGATGGGGTATCGGTATGGGACTTGGTTGAGGCTGTTTTGGATTCGGAGCGATTGTGATGTGGGTTTGGTTTTTTCTATGTATGCTTGCACAGGGTGCGCCAACGTTGATTTGGCAAAGTCACACCGCCACACCTCAAGCGTGGAACAAACAGGGCACCAAAGGCATGTTTGTATTTCCATTGTTGCACAGTCGAGATCGCAGTGTGCAAATTGGTCCCTTTCCGATGCACTGGGAAGTAGAGTCTACAGATGGAAAAGAGCATACATTGTCCATTCAATGTCTAATGGGCAGAAAAGAGATCTATGTTGCGACAATTGTGGTTCCAGCAACTGGAAAACGAATAACGTCGAACTTTGCGCTTCCCATGCAGAAGGATGAAAATTATAGCAGTTCGTTAGACTGTCAGGTCAAAGAAGGGAGCAAAGTGTTGGCCAATGACTATGTTGCTTCCTATAGTTATGGCAGTAGTTTATTTGCTTCCATGACACTGATGTTGGACACTGAGACCGCTCGTCAAAGCCATGCAGAGTGGATGATCGCAACAACGAACCATCAAGATCAAGGCGTGTTGCTTCAGATTGAAGAGTCGAGTTGGCTTCCAACAGATTCTATGGGCTATTTTGCCGTACGCACAGTTGTTTGGTTTGCCGATGAGCGATCTTTGGATGCAAGACAGGAACAGGCACTGTTCGATTGGGTGCAGCAAGGGGGCCATGTCGTCGTCGTTTCCAGTCAAGGATTTTCCAAAAAATCATTGTGGAGTCCGTGGTTGGAGCCACGTTTCGCTTACACCCCAATTGGAGAACGTGTCTTTCATGAACAGAGTGGGGTTGGGTGGAACAGTTTGTATTCTGAGTGGACCGACTTGACCCGAGAGCGGTATGCACAAGCCGCAAGGCTGAAGGCTTCTGGTTCAACGGACGTTGAGGCCTACCGAGTGGGTCGTGGAAGGGTGTCCTTGGTTCCAGATCGAATATCCGCAGAGGAAGTCTTTTGGTTGCTTCAAGAGCCCAAAGGAAACCAAACTGGATACTATCAAGTGTTTGGTCAAGAGAATGACAACGGAACCATTAAAGATACTGTTGTCGACAATACGAAACATCCATTTTTCAACGAAAATTACTTTAAATCTCTCCTGTCAGATTTGGATTTGTTTACACTCTTGTCAAATGGGCAATTGTTGTTGTTGCTTGGTGTATTTACCATCTTGATCGGTCCCTTAAACATGTTTTGGAAAGGCAAGCGACTGCACTGGATTTGGCGTACTCCACTGATTTCTGCCGGCTGTGTTTTGTTTGTTTTTGGTGTCAACTGGACGGTGAGTCGGGGTGCTCGAGGGGCGTCTTTGGAATTTGCCGTTTGGGATGCCCGAACTGAAATGTTGACCCTTCAAAAGCAACGTGTGTTCTTTGTTGGCAAATCGGATTTTGAAGAGATGCCTGTTGTGGCAACTGCTCAATTCTACCCTACAACCCCCACATCTAGACTGATGGCGACCTTGCATGATGACAACGGGGAGAAACGGTGGAGTGGCATCGGAAAGTTGCGCGAAGTTTATGGTGCCTTGTCTTGGCATACACTGACGCAGAGACGGGCGATCCGTGTAGACGATGGTGTACTGTACAACGATTTGGATTGTCCCATTCAATCTGTACTGTATCGGTCTGACGATGGGCGCTACTGGGGGGCAGACACAGTCAAGTCAGGTGGTTCCGTTTCATTGACGCCGGTTGACGATATGTCACAGTTTACATTGGGGAACTGGTACCCCAACTCTTGGAAAAGCACCACCACACGCACCACATCTTGGGATGTACTGGCAAAGAGGACTGTGTTGTTTTCTGTAGAAGAACGACCTGTTGGTTGGGATGCATCAAAGGGAAAGAGGGGAGAATTGGACAAGATTGATGCAGCAATTTCCAAGTCCCACACAATTGTATACGGGGTGTTGCCATGAAAGAAATGTTGATTGTCAAAGGCATCACCAAACGCTACAGAGGTGCCTCGGTAAACGCAGTATCCAATTTGGATTTCACCATTCCCAAAGGGAGCATTTGTGGTTTCATTGGACCCAATGGTGCTGGCAAAACAACAACAATGCGCATTTGCTCGACCTTGGAGCAACCCGATAGTGGTGATGTTTTTGTGGGTGGATACTCGGTATTGTCTCATCCCGATGAGGTGCGCCAACAGATAGGATTTATGCCAGACGCCTTTCCCATTGACCCGACAATTTTGGTGGAAGACATGCTGGACTTTTTCGGTCGAGCACACGGTTTGTGGGGTGAGCAGTTGAAAACAATGCGGGATTCTGTCGTTGATTTTACCAACTTGACCGATCTGCTAGAAAAACCTTTTGGGGCGCTTTCAAAGGGGATGAAGCAACGTGCCGCTTTGGCGACCGTGTTGATGCACGATCCGCAACTGCTCATTTTGGATGAACCGGCGGCTGGCTTGGATCCACGAGCGCGTGTTGAACTGAGAACCTTGCTTCAATTGCTGGCGGAGCAAGGAAAGACCATCCTAATTTCTTCGCACATTCTCGCTGAATTGACCGAAATTTGTACCCATGCTGTGGTCATTGAACAAGGTCAATTAAAGGCCAATCGTTCTTTGGTTGCGTCCAATGTGGTGTCCGATGATGGGCGCGATATCGACGACAAATCTGCTCTTGATTCGCAACCGGTGACGCATCTGTATGTGGAAACCTTGACCAATGCTGAATTTGTGTGTCAGTTGTTGAAAGAGGTCGATGGGGTTGAGAGCGTTCACGCACACGAAAGCGGACTCGTCATGACATTTCGTGGAGGTAAACCAGAACAAGCGGAACTCTTGAAATTTCTCGTTGAACGAGACGTGCAACCCATCAGGTTTGTTGAGCAGAAAATGGATTTGGAAGACTTGTTCTTGTCATTGACAGAGGGGAATGTACAATGAAATGGACCACATTGATTCAGTCGACACAGACTTGGCTTGGGCGACTTGAGAGGCGGATCAATCCGATTGCGTTGCTGGAAACACGACAGGTACTCTCGATGACGCGCACTCTGATCATCTATGGTTTATTGGTTTTGGGTCTCTCGATGGGCACCTTTTATGCGATCGACCAAGATGCCAAAGCCCTGCCTTTTTTGCTCTTGGGTGCATACACCGTCATTGCTGTGTTGTTGGTGCCGTCGCAAGTGCTGTTCAACAGTTCGGCGAGGTGGGCAAAAGACAAATTGGAGATGCTCCATCTGACCAGAATGAGACCGATCGATATTGTGCTGGGAAGGGTATTGTCGGGTGCTGGGCTGTTGATCATGATGGGGGCAATCATTCTGCCCTTTGTATCCTTGTGTTATCTGATGCCCGGAACGGAAATAAGCCTTGTCTTGCTGGGCATGAGTGGCACCTTCATGATGGGGTTGCTGGTGATTTTGCTCACCCTCAACATTTCATGGCGACTTGAAGAGTACAGTTTTGCGACGATAGGGAAAGTGTTCTGGTTCTTTATGCTCATGCAAGGTACCTTTGGGATGGTTGGGATGAACTTCGTTCTATTGGAAGAAATGTCCACCTCTGAATTTGAAGAATTGATGACCGTTGCACCGTGGATTGTCTTGGGATGGGTTTCTGTTGCCTATTTTGGGATTGTACAATCGATATCCCTCTTTCGGCACGTGGAAAGCAACCGCAGTACGCCTTATCGAATCGGCATTGTGTTGATGACCATTTCAGTACTGGGTGGTGCGGACATGTATCTGTCGGGCAAGGAGATGGTTGGTGTGTTGATCGTTTCTCTGTATGTTGTTGCCCTTATGTTTCTGCCTATGATGGTGGAGCCCGATCGAATTGGACGCAATGTGTTTGCCCACCTTCACAAAAAAAGATGGGTGAGGATTGTGTCTTTTCCCTTTCTACCGAGTGCTGGGACAGGCGTGGTTCTATTGGCGATGATGCTTGGGGCCATCAATGTTTGGGTGTGGTTTGAGATGCCAGCCTCTGATATTGATAAATTGATTGGATTCGGGCCGTATGTCACCCTTCAGTTGTTTGCTTTGACAACGCTGCTGTTGCCCAGAGTACGACACGTTGCGTGGATGGATACGTTGGCACGTCGGAATTCGGTGGTTGCCGCATATCTACCGTTATTGGCAACACCCTTTTTGCTGATGGCGTTCTTGATGCGCAGTGATGAGCCACTGGAATGGATGGGTACCTACATTTTTCCGTTTGGATTTGCCTATAATTTCCCGATTGAGAAAGGCAACGTTCCGTTGTCTATGGTGGTTTGGTCAGGTGGCTTGTCTATGTTGTCTCTGATTTTTAACTTGCCGATGATTCGACAATCCTGGAAAACACTTGTGAATTTGGAACATCCGGATTTTGAAAACAGTGAGCCTGCATCTTCGATTGTGGCTGGAGCCAGCGAAGAGACCAAAGAAGGGGAAAGTGGCGACTCTGGACACGATCATGAAGCCGTCTAAAGATATTTTACAGGCGCTGTCGGTCTACGAGTGGGTCGTCGACTCCAAGCCAAGGGGACTGTCGGGACCGCAGTTGGGCAGTGGTGCAGGTCAATCCACAGAATTCTTGGATCATCGATTGTATGTTGCGGGCGATGACATTCGTCGAATTGATTGGAATGCGGTTGCGAGAACCGATCAGGTTTTGATCAAGCGCTACCAAGAAGAAATCCGACCGAGTGTGGTGCTGTTGGTGGACGATTCGTTGTCAATGTCCATCTATGAAGACAAAGCCCGTTTGGTGTATGACGGAGTGGCATGGATCCACCAAGCCATTGCGCATTTGGAGGCAACGACCAAGGTTCTCACATTGGAGAGGGGACCACAGGCGTTGGAGCAGAGTCTCCAAGGAGATTGGGAACTGACATCTTCGACGCCGTTGGGAGAGTCTTGTACTCGCCGACTGAGTGCGATTCCCAAAGGTGCACACGTCATTGTATTGAGCGATTTGTTGAGTCCACATGAGCCAGATAGATTGGCCAGAGCACTGAAACAACGGGCACATCGATGTACAGTGATTCAAATTCTTGGGCAGGAGGACTGGTTCTTTGAAGAGGGGACTTTGGACATCAAGGACGCAGAAACTGGAGAAGTGGTGACCATTTCACTCGATCGGCAAAGCATCGACGCCTACCATCAGCGCCTCGCACACATTCAGTCAGATTGGCAACGGGCCTTGCAAGGCTGGGGAGAGGTGTTGACGTTGCAATCACCACAATCTTGGCAACAATTTACTCATGAACTGTTGCGATGTGGGGTGTTGTCGGTTTCTGCTTAGCGCTTCAATCCTGTAGGCACTTCAAACTGACAGGGGATGTCTGTTGGTTCACCTGTGGTGTCGGGTGTTTGCCAGTGCCAAAAGAGACTGTTGCTTCCAGTCTGGACAATCCCATCCTTGAGAGCCTCGATCCACGGTCTTTCGTTGGCATGGACGCGCTCTACGCCAGCAATCGACGTGGGCAAGACAACGGTGTAATGGGATTCATCGAGTGCTTTTAGGACTCGCCGTGCGCATTGGGCATTGACGGGGGTTCCCGCACAGCATTTTCCTGGGTCGAGAATCACAATGTCTTGGTTGTTCAGCGCGGCGTAGGCTTCGAGATTCTTGTGTCGGTCATCACGAAGTCGTGGAACCGCAATGCCAGCTGTGTTGGGTATGCTTTGCCAAGTGTCTTGAAAATCCAATGCACCGACCATCGTTAAATCTCGTAGGGTTAGGGTGGGATAACGCTGATATTTTTTGCCCCAAATTAAAGGTGCTGTTGGAATGTGTGGAGGCTGTCCACCCAACATGGTGTGTCGAATCTGACCCCATTGACCAAAAAATCCCCACATGTTGAGCAACATTGCCAGTACGACCACCATGCCCATCCAAGTTGAAAACGTCGATTTGAGTCTAGACAGCCCACCGGCAATCGGAATCAACAGACCGAGTCCCATTCCAACAAGATAACGGGGTCTACACAGTTCACCGAGTCCCGCCGCGGTAATGCACAGACCCATACCAGTGGCGATCCACACCACCAACAGGACGAAAAGTGGCACATGATCCCATGAAAACTTTCGCGTTCTCGACAGTGAACGTCCCAGTGCACTCAAGGTCAACAGACCACCTGCCCACCAAAGGATTTGAAAATCTCCTTCTGCCAGTCCCCGTTTGGGAAGTTCGGACAACCGATGCCAACCATGTTGAATGGTTTGCCAATTGATGTCTGGAGCCTGAACTCGATGGTCGTCAGTACCATTTTGTGTGGTTGCAAAGACAAGTGCCAGTACCATCCCACTACTCCATGCTTTCCACCTTTGGATTTTGGCTGGAAGAACCATTCCAGTTAAAGCGACCAAGGAAGGTAGTGCAATGCTTTTTACATCCAAGCCTGTGCTCAGCAACCACAAGGACAACGGCAGAAGTGGCAAGCCCCACCAGCCACCTTGAATGGATAGGGAGAACAGTCCGAGCGCAAGCCATGACGTTCCGATGGCCAATGAATCCAAGCCAATGAGCAACCCGAGAAATTGTGTCAGCGGCCAACAAGCCCCAAAGATGCCAGCCCACATTCCTGCCCGTTTGTTTATGAGACTGCTCGCAAACAAGATGAGACCCACCACCATTGACAAGCCACTGCAAATCGACGATAAATGGATTCCGATCTCCAATGGAACATTCAACCAATACTTGAGCCAACGAAAGGTATAGGAAGCGGCATCTACACTTCTGGGGTTGTCGATTGCATACAGAATGGACTTTGTACTGGCAGCCCCCGGTAAGTCTCGCAGATCAAGACTGAATCGAAGCACCAACTGGATGGACAAGTATACCGGAATCCCAAGTCCAATCTTCCAATAGGGCAGGTTGTCTTGCGGTAGAACGAGTCTTGGGCGTTGAACTTCAATAACTGAGGAAGTCGATGACATGTTCGGGTGTTGGATTCGATTGCCAGGCTTGCATGAGATCCTTTGCAGGAGAGCAACCACGTTCTACTTGTCGTTCCAAAGGGCTCAACAAATTTCGATTGTGCGGTTGATAACGGGCCAGACCGTCCACTCCAATTTCGATCAGTCTCTTTGTCAGACTCAAGATGGACGCGGCGGGGTTGCTTGAATCAAATGTTCCTTGCAGACCGGTTCTGCAGGCTGTATCAAAGCGCTCTTCTCGCGTTGCATAGTGTCCAATCTCTTGTGCCAGTTCCAAGCCTTTTGAGAGTGCTTCATCGTCATAGAGTAATCCGGTAAAGAGAGCGCAAAAAGCGATGGCCATTTCGTGCGACACACAATCGGCTCCACGTACTTCAATGGTTCGTTTGATGCGAACTTCTGGGAACGTACTGGTCATGTGCAACTCCCAATCGTCCCAAGTGGGAAAGTGTCCGTCAATGCCGTTGGTCATAAACTCGTTGAAGGATCTGCCTCTCGCATGAATCCATTCATCGTTCTTGTGAACGAACATCATTGGCACGTTCAGCAGGTAATCAACCCAGCGTTCATAGGAAAAGTCTTCCCGAAGTCCAGGAGGGAAGCCCGTTCTATCGGGGTCGGTACGCGTCCAGATGTGTCCACGGAAACTTTGATATTGAGTCGGTCGATTTAAGTACAGTGGAGAATTGGCAAACATGGCTGTCGTGAGTGGTGCAACCCCAGCACAGAGAGCGACTTTCTTTGCACAGTCGGCTTCATCAATGAAATCATAATTACATTGGACGCTTGTGGTCCCTTTCATCATATAGTGTGCCAAATCTCCCTGTTCAGGCAGGTATTCCCGCATCACGACATATCGACCTTTTGGCATCCAATCGACGCTTTCAATCGAGGCGACAGGGGTTAAGCCAGCAGTGATCACACGAAACCCAGCCTCTTTGGCAAGTTGGTTGACACAGTCGCGGTTGAGTGAAAACTCAGCCACCAGATCTTGTAGGTCACTGTGTGGAGCGCCTGACAATTCAAACTGTCCACCTGGTTCGAGTGTGATGTTCGCTCCATCTTTGTATAGAGCGATGATGTTTTGCCCTTCAAGTTTGGGAGTCCATCCCCACCGTTTGGCAAACTGTGTCAAAAACCAACGTATTCCAAATGGTTCTCCATAGTGTACAGGGGCACCATTGGGTCGCACGATTGCGCGCTCGTACTCACCACCAATACGGAATCGTTCTCGAGTACATCCATACGTATTAAATTTTTCTAAGATTGCAGTGCGGGACAACATGGCTTCACTCATGACTCTCTCCATTGAATGAAAGCCCTATGTAGTCCGTTTTTCATTGTTAGACACACCACAGTTTTGTGACAAATCGAGCAATGTAGGTTTGTAGTGGGTTATGAGATGTGTATGATGTTCATTTTTTCTATGTTGCAATCCTTGATGAGTGCTGCGAATGCACATGCTTCTGTCGATCCGGATGCGCTACAGTCTTGGCTGGATTCTGTGGTCCTGTTGACCAACAATGGCGCCTTTTGTTCTGGTGCGTTGATTGATACTGAAGGGACGGTGTTGACGGCCTACCACTGTATAGCATCTGGTAGAGATACCAGTGTTGAAACCCGTTTTGGACAGACCTTTGAGGCTCACACCATTGCGGTGGATGTTGAACATGATTTGGCACTGATTCAATTAGAAGAATGGTCGACGACCTCGTCTGAGAAGCTTGGATATTTGGTTGTGCAGCCGATTGCCCCCCCACAGGGGACCACTGTGTTGGCTTTGGGGCATCCACTGGCCCCATACGCTCGAAAACCCATGCTGCAGGGGACCTTACAATGGTCTGTGTCTGAAGGGGTGGTGTCTGCTGTGGGAGATCGGTTGATTCAGGTTGATGCTGCGCTCAATCCAGGCAACTCTGGCGGTCCCATCATCAATGAACAAGGTGAGATCATCGGTGTTGCTTCTCGAAAACTTCGTGGGGACAACTTGTCCTTTTTGGGACCTGCCGAATTCGTCCCCGTTATGCAGGAAGAATTAATAGAACAGGCTTGGTGGGGTGGTCAGCTGTCGATGGGGCTTGGCTATCAAATACCCCTCGCATCTGGGGGGCTGCCGATTGTAACAGGTCACATTGAGACCATTGCGCGAGACAGGTGGGTGTTGGGACTGCACAGCATTGTTCAACCCAACGTTCAAACAACCCAAACTGAACAGTGGGTTCCAGCCAATTCTCTACGTTTGTCCAGACGGGTTCGTTTGGGAACTGGCGAACTTACCACGTATTTTGATGTTGGTGCAGGGGTGATGCATCAGTGGTTTTTGACCTCAACAAGCAATGCCCATCAGTTGCTTCCCACAACCCATATCCGTGTTGGTCTTGGCAATGCATCCCTGCGGTATGAAGTTGGATTGTTTGATGATACACCCATTTGGATGATGGGAGTTGAGTTTCATGTTCCGGGTGTTGTTCAGGTGTTCTAATCAAAGAAGGAATGTTTTTGAGGAGTTGAAATGGTAGAGATGGGCAATGCAAATGCGTCTTATTGGAATTTTGAGCAAGTTGAACATTGGTGTCATACCTTGGCTCAAGAACATTCTGATTGGATATCGTTGGAACAGATTGGAGAGACTCGAGAAGGTCGTGCCATTTGGATGTTGACCTTGGGGCGAAATCCAACCACTACGCCAGCATTGTGGCTGGACGCATTGACCCATGCTTCTGAGTGGGCTGGCATGATGGGACTCATTCACACCGTGGAACAGTGGGTAGACTGGACGGCTGGAGAGCGTGGTCGAAAATGGTTCGATGACAACACTGTCTTTTGTGTTCCGTGTGTTTCTCCAGATGGACTGGCGGCTTTGATGCGGGGAGAGCCATTTTTGCGCTCGTCCACCAGAGAAGCCAAAAAAGGCGTTCGACGAGTTGGCTTTGAACCGTGCGACATGGATGGAAACGGCAAAGTTCGTTGGATGCGGTGGAAAGACCCTGCTGGTCCCTATGTAGCAGATGAATCTACATTTGGTTTACGCAAGCGATGCTTGGATGACTCTCCTGAGGATGCTTATTTTGTGAGTCATGAAGGTCAGTTCCTAGAATGGGATGGACACAGGTGGATTCAAGCACCGTTAAAGCATGGATTGGATCTCAATCGAAATTTTCCAATCCGTTGGGCGCCGTTTGAGATGTTCGGCATGGACGGTGGCGTGTTTTCATTGTCTGAACCGGAGGCTCGTGCTCTGATGGATGCTGTGGTGGCAAAGTCCAATGTCGTTGCGGCCATCACTTTGCACACCTATACGGGGGCATTGTTGACGCAACCGTACAACGCGGACACGGATCTTTCTAAGGGAGATTTGTCTTTGTTGCAGGGGATGGCGGAACAATTGGTGTCCGGTACAGGGTACAAGGTCTTTCGAGTTCATCCAGATTTCACCTACGATCCCAAGCAAAGCATTGTGGGGGTGTGGGCAGACTGTTTGAGTTCTACCTTGGGGATACCGGCTTATACCCTAGAGGTTTGGGACCCGTTCAAGTGGGCTGGGTTGCAAGTAAAGGAGCCAGCTCGATTTTTCATGGAGCCCAAGGAACACATTGTATCTGCGTTGTTGACCAAGGCGGCGAATGCTGGAGAACTTCTGTTGTGGGAGAAGTATGAACATCCACAACTTGGCACGGTTGAAATTGGTGGCATTGATTATTTGCGCACAATTCGAAATCCACCCTTGTCGCATTTGCCTGAAGAGTGTGAGCATACCTTCTCGATTCTGGACAAAATTCGGATGGCATTGCCCAAGGTTCACGTCGATGTATTCACAGAGCATCTCGAGGGAGAGATGCACCGTGTGCTGGTGCGATTTGAGAATCAAGGGTATTTGTCTACGGCAGGGTTGCAACGGGCCTTTGATTTGAAACTGACCTGTGGAACCCATGCCCGATTGCACTGTTCAGAGGGAGTGACGTTGATCCAAGGTGGACAGAGTCAGGACGCGCCGGTTTTGGAAGGTTGGGGACAATGGCAATCACAATCCGCCAAGAATCTACTTTACCCAGGCTTGTCGGCACAAGGGAATCGACAAGTGTTTGAATGGGTTGTTTCTGGGACTGGCACCGTCGAAATTCACTGGACTTGTTCAAGAGCGGGTTCTGGTGTGGAAAAAGTCACTTTGGGGTTGGATGAAACGCAGCAGCTTCGTTTATTTTAGTTTCTCTGTGCTATGATGAGACGAGGATGAGATGCGAATGAGACGAGAATGACATGATGCAGAAACCCATTTTACAGCTTGGTCGATATGACTTAATGCAACCCATCGGAAAAGGTGGGATGGGTGAGGTGTATCGTGCAATTTTGAATGGTCCTGCGGGCTTTCAAAAGGAAGTGGCTGTCAAATTGCTTCATGAGTCTGTGTCTTCCGAGAAGGCGCGAAAGGAACTTGTTGCGGAAGCCAGATTGGGTGGCATGTTTAAGCACATCAACTTGGTAGAAGTCCAAGATCTCGGTTCCATCAACGAACGATTGTTTGTTGTGATGGAAATGGTCGATGGCGTCACCCTCAAAAACCTGATTCGGCAACGTCGATTGACCCCACAAGCCACGTTGGAAATTGCCCTGCAAGTCTGTTCGGGTCTGGATTATGCCCACAAACTCTCGGTGGGTGGAAAGTGGTTGGAACTGGTGCACTGTGATTTGAAGCCCAGCAACATTTTGATTTCCAACAGTGGAATTGTGAAGATTGCGGATTTTGGAATCGCTCATGCAGTCGGGTATACAGACGACATTGATGGGATTCGGGGTACTCCATCCTATATGTCTCCTGAACAAACGCGCAATGATGCAATGACCGCACAGTCCGATATCTTCTCATTGGGACTGTGTTTGTTTGAGGCTTTTGTTGGGCGCAAACTGTTGCGGGCAAAGAGTTTGCCTGAAATGGCAAAGTTGATTCGAAACGCCGAAAAGGTGTTGATTGAGGCGGAGAATGTTGCTGCTCTCAGAGCGATCCACCCCCAGTTGCTAGATGTCCTACGGCCTTGTCTCTATGCCGATCCGAAACGTAGATATACGTCGGTGTCCAATTTACAGCGTCGCTTGTCTTCATTGTCGCCATTGTCGGGTGCCGGTGTGATGGGTGTCTTGCATGGTGGCAGTGGTCAAGAGGAAGAAGTGACGGCGAGTGATCATTTCGGGATGTCGGATCGTTCCATGACACGGGGCAATTTGCCTCCGTCTACCGATCTGTTTATTGGGCGAGAGCAGGATGTTGATCGCATTGTGGACGCTTGCCAGAAGGGTTCTACATTGTTGACCCTTCAAGGACCTGGTGGGGTTGGGAAAACACAATTGGCCATTCAGGCTGCCTACCACATGAGCGAACGATTTACTGGAGGATTGTGGTTTATTGACTTGTCCGAAGCGACGACCTTGATGGATATCGTTGTGAAAACAGCCGACAAACTGAGTATTCCACTTGTGGAGACCGATGCCGATTCAGGAATTGAAGTCATCGCCAACGCACTGAAATTGCTAGAACACAATCTGCTCGTTTTTGACAATTTTGAGCAGATCATCCACTTGGCTCCAAAAACAGTCGGGTATTGGGCGAATACAGCCTTGCAACGCTCTTCGACCAACGTATTTGTTGTGACGTCTCAAATGCGACTGGGGATTCGTGGGGAAGCCGTCATTGTTATCAATCCGTTGTCGGACGCAGACGGCGTATTTTTTCTGCAACAACGACTCAATGCGCTTGGACATCAGCAAAATTGGACCGATCAAGAGCGTGTTTTGCTCAAAGAAATCGTTATCGCCTTGGATGGTTTGCCACTGGCGTTGGAGATGATCGCTTCTAGACTCCGTTTGTTTACCATTGAACAAATACATGAACGTTTGCAGGAACGGTTCAAACTTCTTCAAGATCGCAGTCGAGATGGTCGTCACAACTCGATTTTCAAAGCCATCGAATGGTCTTGGTCTCTGTTGTCTGATGCCGAGCAGTCTGTGTTGATGCAACTTTCTTGTTTTCGCGGTGGTTTCTTGGTAGACGATGCAGAAGCCATCGTGGATATTGACGAGTTTCAAGATGCGTCCTTTGTCATGGATGTGCTCGAAGGACTGTTGGATCGCTCTTTGCTCATAATCCTGCGCGATGGTCCACGGTTTTCAATGCTCCGTTCCATCTTTGATTTTGCCACCCAAAAGTTGAATGCGTCCCCCATCGAGCAAGAGGTTTTTCATCGGCACGCTCAGCGATACGCTCAGTGGTCCAAGCGCTTCCCTGAGTTTTACCGTCATGGTGGAGAGCAACTCTTGGTACAATTGTACGAAGAAGCTCCCAATATTCGAATCGCGTTTGAGCGATCGGTGCAGAGTGGCTGGTCTGATGTAGCGGCAGACCTTGCACTGGTGTTGGCCTATATTACCAAATTGCATGGACCAGTCGAAGAAGGCGTGGATGTATTGGAGCGAACACTTGTATTGACCGATCTTTCCACTGTTCATCAAGTAGGTTTGAAGATTGCATGGTGTAAAGCGGCGTTGTCACAGCGTCCATGGCGGGAAGTCCTCGATGAAGTCAAACGCTGTCGAGTGGAGTTTGAAAGCGCATTAAGTCTTCGAAATCGAGTGGAACTGCTGATTGTAGAAGCGAGAATCCACGCAAAAATCAATCAAATGTCCAATGTACGCACCACGATTGAACAGGCGATAGAACTCAGTGAGCAAAACGGTTTTCGACATCTCTATGCCAAAAGTTTGGTGCTGCGTACACAGTGGCATCCCCAACATCCAACTGCCCACAGCGACTTGCAAGAGGTCATCGCTTTGATGAAGCAAGATGGTAATCTTCTACAGTTGGGTACAGCCTGGTTTTATTTTGGACAGTTTCTAAGACGTCGGCGAAGCAAAGGGGATTTTAAAACGGCCCGCAAAAGCATGTACACTGCCCAACGCATTGCCAAAACAATCAACGATCGATCATTGGATGCCTCCGTGTCCATGAGCATTGCCAATTTGGAAGTCATCTTTGGCAAATCGCGAGAAGCTGAAAAGAATTTTCAACGCTCCTATGAACTCAACCGTAGATTGGGACGTTTGGAGGAGACTTGTTTGCTGCTTGGCAACATGGCTTCTTGGTGCATACACATTGGCAAAATCGATCGAGGATGGCGCATGCTCAAACGGGCAAAGCGGATTTTGGACGGCGCCAAAGGCAAAGCAGGATTTCGTGTGTCAAAGATGGTGTTCACCGCCAACACCGCCATTATTCTGAACATTCGTCAACAGTTTGGATTGGCTTTACCCTATGCGGAACTGGCCTGGAAACTTTCCGATGCCGATACACAACAGCATTTGCGTCCATTTGTGGCCATCATTTTATTAGAAGCACTGGTTGGGCTGGGAAGAATGGAAGAGGCTCAGGCGTTGTGGTGTCACTTTGATTGCAGCCATGTAGACGACCTTGATGGTCATGGACAAATTCGAGTTTTGCTACAGCGGGGACTTGCGGCCAGTTTGCTTGGGAACAAAACTGAAGGGAACAGGATAGCCCGTATCGTCTATGATTTGATTGTGGAAGAGAACCTAGAGGATCTAGAAGTTCACTATGAATACAACAAATTGATTCGGTTGCTGTTCAATATGGATTGAGTCCTTAGACGGTCTAGATGGTCGAGGAAATCTAGAAAGTTAGAATACTGTTCAACGCAAAAAAGGCTTCAACTGAAGCCCTTTTCATATTTGCAAAGTTTATTCTTCTTCAATTTCTTCAAGGAAGTCAAGGTTTACAGGTTCAGACTTTGGTTTTTCTTCGATTTGTAGGTTCCCTGATCCAATCTCCAAGTCCTCTGAGAGATCAAGGTTCCACTCAATCTCTTCGACTGGTGTCACTGGTGTCGCAGCGTCTACTGGCTCGACTGTTGCTGCATCATCCTCCACATCAACAGAGACGGCCTCAGTATTGACTGGGGCGCTGTTCAAACCACTCAAATCCATTGAAAATTCTTCTTCTTCAAGAAGGTCCACTTGTGGAGAGGGGGTCTCTGCTGCCTTCTCAGCACTGTTGTCTTTGTAAAACGCTTCAATTTCTTCTTCATTAATTTCAGCACTGACAGTGTCTTCAGTCGGTTCTGCAAAAGAAATCTGGGTAAGCATCAAAAGGGCGTGTACAAACATTGGGACTCCAATAAACAAATTTTCCTACAATCAATAATACAGGATAGATACTTTCCGTGCTGTAACGATCGTGCAACAAGACAATCAGTGCGATAAAGAAAGGTATGCGCCAAGAGAATCCATACAGCCAAGTGGCAAGAAACAAGCGGAAGCGTCAACCACATCGGGTGTCGGTTTTACTGGTTCAACTGTGTTTGATTGTGGTGGTGGGTTGGCTGCTGCGAGAACCGTTGGCCATTTACTTGGTTGTCAATACCAGTCATCGATTGGAACAGTTGTTGTTTCGTACAGGTGCGTTCGTGGTTGCGGTGACAGCCTTACAGACCTATGCTGGGGTTGTTCGACATCCCGAACGTTCCATTTTTGGAGTGCATCCAGTACGAGCAGTTCTATTTTTGCGAAGCATTGGGCGTGAGCAGTTTGGCATCACTGGTCTTTGGGTGTTGATGTGCATCGGAATTTGGAGCGGTGTCAACTGGGCTTGGCTGCCGTGGATTGTATTGTTTTTTCTGTCGTCATGGGTCGGTGGGATGGGTGTCGGCTATGGGGTGCATTTGGGTGCGGTATGGGCAGCGATGTCTCCAGGCTTGGCGCCTACATTGGATGCTATAAGAGGGCAAAATCCGCGAGAACAAGCTGCATTCATTTATGCACCTGGGGTCGCATTGGGGATCATGGGGGTGGCAATCATCTTTGCTTCGGGGGCGACGCGGTTGGTCATAGAGGGGCAGGCTAATTATGTTGGTTGGATGTTCCTTCCTTTGGTGTTGGGGATCATTGGCTGGTTGGTCGCTGAAAAATTGGCAACGAAATATTTGGTTCGGGCCGGGATGGTATTGGCGGATATTGATGCACACTGGGGAATGCTCGAAGAGGGAGATGAAGAACGCTCTGTGTACTTGGATTGGTTGGCCAAAGACAATCCACATCGACTTCGTTTGTTGAGAAACTCGTGGCGTTTACAGCGATGGGTGACGATTGTGTTGTGGGTCTTGGGGGCAGTGACGGGATTGATGGTGATGGTGGGTTCCACTTCGCTTGCCTTTGGAACCTGTGCCGTCGCTTCAGTACTGTTCACTGGCTTTCCAACGCGGTTGTGGTCAGCAGAACCACGTTGGCTTCAATGGTCATTGGGCATTGATGGTTTGACACAGTGGAAGGCGGTGTTCGAGGTGACAACCTTGGTATGGATGGGGTTTTGCCTCCCTGTGTGTCTACTCTCTTGGTGGAGCAATGGTGCGACAACGATGCTGTATTATGGGGTGCCTCTGGTGTCGATGATTCCGATTCTTGGACTCGTTGGTTGGTGGGAAGGTCAGCAGAGAGGCTTGTTGTTTCGGTATGTTGGTGTCTTTGCATCCATTGTGCTTTGGGGCAGTATTTGGTTGATAATGGGAGGGTAAATGCAGATTTCAGTACAGGGGCTAGAAAAACGCTATGGAAAAGTAGAGGCTGTAAAAGGACTGGATTTTACCTTGAATCCGGGAGACTTTGTTGGCTTTATCGGTGGAAATGGTGCAGGTAAGTCTACGACCATCAAGATGCTGACCGGACAATTGATTCCCAGTGCTGGAAGCATTGTGATAGGGGGAGACGATATCGTATCGGATCCACAATTGGCTCGGGAACGCATTGGATATGTACCAGAATTTCCAGAACTGTACACCTATTTGACGGGGCGTGAAATGCTGGAATTTGTCTGCGCTGTTCGGACCGGAGCCTCCTTGGAGTGGGGCATCGAAGTAGCTGGATTGGGACAGGACATCGATCGCTTGATTCAAGAGTATTCTCAAGGAATGCGTCGAAAAATTGCGATTGCTTGCGCGTTGGTTGCTCGTCCACCGATCTTGATTTTGGACGAGGCGCTCAATGGATTGGATCCCAGTTCAGTCAAACGCATTACTGGAATCTTAGAAGCGGAGCGCAACCGTGGAACTTGTGTTTTGTTGTCTACACACGTTCTCGACACGTTGGAGAAAATAGCGACACGGTTGCTCTACATTGAACAAGGAACCTTGATTGCGGATTGTGGAATCGAAGGCTTGAACGACATTCGCTCTCGGCTGTAAGACATTCAGCAATGCAGAGTTCTACAACACAGCAATCAATACAGCAATGCCCGAAGTCACTCATGTAAAGCCACTTAGGTAAAGTCACTTAGGCAGAGCAATCATCAATTGAGTTGGGGAACAGTGCTTATTGTTCCAACACATATCGTCCAGGTGCAGCTTCCAAGATGGGATATTTTTTTGACCCCATTTTGGGAGGCTTGACTTTCTTGCCACAACGCTCTTGCAGCCAAGCATCGTGATCTGTCCACCATGTGCCATCATTTTTGGTGGCGGTCGCTTTCCAAGTGTCCAAATCTGAGTGGTGTGGGGCTTGAATCGCTTCGTTGGTGTAGTGGTAGCCCTTTCCGCGGCTCACTGGATTTACGATGCCGGCAATGTGACCACTGGAGCCCAATACATATCGAATGTTGGCTCTTGTGTGATCGTGCATTGAAAAGACGGTGGCGGCAGGAGCAATGTGATCAGTTTCACAGCCCACACAATAAATGTCTTCTGTCAGTTTGGTCAAGTCCAATGCCGTATCGTTGATTTGGAGCGCACCGGGGACACGGAGAAGATTGTTTAGGTACATGTTTCTGAGGTACCAAGAGTGCATTTTGGCTGGCATGCGTGTGGAATCTCCGTTCCAAGCTAGAATGTCGAAAGGACGTGGTGTTTTGCCAAGTAGGTAATTGTCGACAAAGTAATTCCACAGTAGGTCCTTGGCGCGCAAATAAGCGAATGTACTTCCCATTTCGGAACCATCGAGAAAGCCTTTCTTTTCCATATTGGCTTCAATGTGTCGAATGGAGCGTTCGTCCAAGAACAGTTTAACTTCTCCGGGGTCGTGAAAATCCAGCATCGTGGTAAAGAACGTGAGGTTGGAGAATGCATCTTCCTTGCGTTCTTTGAGGTAGGCCTGTGTAACCCCAAGCAGTGTCCCGCCAATGCAATAGCCGATTGCCGCGGGGTTTTTGTCTTTGGTGATGTTTGTGACAACCTCTTTGGCAAAGAGAGTACCATGGGTGACGTAGTCTCCAAAAGAAGTGTCCGCCATATCCGCAGTCGGATTTTTCCAAGAGACGACAAAAACGGTGTATCCTTGGTCGACCATGTATTTGATGTAGGACTTCTTTTCTCCCAAATCGAGGATGTAGAACTTGTTGATCCAAGGTGGAATGATCAGCAGTGGTTTGCTGTACACTTTATCTGTGGTTGGGGTGTACTGAATGACTTCACACAGATGATTGCGCGCGACAACTTCCCCAGGCGTATTGGCCAAATCCTTTCCCACAGTGAAAGCACCTTCTGGAGATTGAGTTGGAACACTGTTGCCTTTGCGAACGTCTCCCAACCAGTTTCGCAGTCCATTGATCAATGAGCGCCCACGAGACTCTTTGGCAGCCTCGATGACTTGTGGATTGAGAAAGGGAACATTGGACGGCGCCACCATGTCCACCATTTGTTCAGCGAAGAACTTGGCTTTGAGGCGGGTGATCTCATCGAGGCCAGGGGCTTCTTCAATCAATTCCATAATTCCACGACGCCAATACATATAGGAGAGAGCCAATGCGGAGTAACGTCGATTTTCGCTCCATTCATCCGCAGAGAACCGGCGGTCTTTTTTGAGTGCTTGTTTGGCTGCCTCGACTCCTTTCTCTTTGGATGTGAGAAAGATGCTGGCCAATGTTCGACTCTGTTCTGTTGTGAGTTGAATGGTCTTTTGCATTGGAATCCACGGTCTGGTCAACAAACTGGCGCCCAAAGCTTGAAAACTGGGACCGGCACTGAATGGGTCAACGTCTTGGTTTCGAAATGAAAATGGCAAAGAAGCCAAGGAGGTCCAGTTGCGTTTTGTGTCTGTGTGCTTGGTGTGACTCATACGTTCTCCATTTTGTTGTGGGTTTTTCGCAGTTGCAACATGAAAAAGAGCATTTTATGATACAATGCAACAATAACGGTGTGTTTATCATTGGCTTGTACAAAGGTTCAGGCGCAAAGTCCCATAAACCTACAATCATTGATAACCACATAAATTTGTACAGTGTTTTGTGCGCTGTGTCAAAAAATATTGCAATGCAATATTTGGGGGCTGAATGTCAGAAGAAAAAGTGTTGATAAAAAAGTATGGAAACCGCCGATTGTACTCCACCGCTACCAGTTCGTACATCACATTGTCTGAACTTGAAGAAATGGTGCACTCCGGTTTGAGTATTCAGGTCATCGATGCCAATAGCAAGGAAGATATCACCGCCCAAGTGTTGACTCAGATATTGGTCGAAGGGGGAAAGGCAAAGTCAATCCCCGTCGGTTTTCTAGAGAAAATTATTCGTCAGCGGGCTGATTTGTTGGATTCATTGTTGACGGTGCAAACTCAGCAAATCGAGAAGGGAGTCGATGTTGCCAGACAGGCACAAGATGAATTCTTTCGAATGATGCAGCGAGCGATGCAGGTCGGTGGAGGCATGTGGAATCCATTTTTAGGCGCAGAACTGGTCCCAGAGCCCAGCAGTACAGTGGATGAGAATGCGAAACGTGTAGCGGATTTAGAAAGAGAACTCGGAGAGTTAAAAGACTTGATTCAGCGGCAAAACGACTCTGAGAAATAGTGGTTTGAATTGTGCGTTGCACAAAAGAAATTGTCATGTCATTGACCAATTGATTGTCGTTACTATATAAAAATTGTGCATCGCACAATTTCACTTGAACCGACAGTTTGGAGTAACCATGTCAGACAAACAAAAAACACATTCACACAGTATCTTTTCCACAGTCTTTGACACGATGAAGGAAATGAATTCGCAGACCATCGAATTCAACCAGCAAATGCAGCGAACTGTACAGGATTGGATGGTTTTGCAGAACGACACACAGCAAACAGCACAGAAACTCATGCAGGAGACTGGTGCACAAATGATGCAACAGGTTCAAGGCAGTATTCAACAGGGTGTTGAACTGTCGAAAATGGTCGTGGAAGCCCAACAACAAATAATGCAAGAAACCATGCGCATGATGGGTTCCAAACAGTAAATTTAAATTGGTCATCGAAACACCAAAAGGTACATTGAAGGAGAGGCAAGGAGTCTCTCTTTCGTCATTTTTTGTGTGGAAGGAGTTGTGAACAAGTGTGGAGGTGTTGAATGTCAGGTGAAACATTTGGTTCGATTTTATTGGGTCGTAGAGCATTTATGAAGGGGGCAATGGGTGCGGTAGGGATGGTTGTCGGCGCTTGTCGAAAATCTACTGAACCGGTGGAACCACATAGAAGTGCGTCGTCTTTTGATTTTGAAAATTTGCCTCCGGTGCTGGACGAAGCACATCATTTGTCCAATGGCTATGAAATGTCTGTTCTCATTCGGTGGGGAGATCCCATTTTTGAAGGAGAACGGAATTTTGACTGGTCGTCTCTTTCTGGGGAGGAGCAAGCGAAGCGTTTTGGATACAACAACGATTTCCTAGGTCTGATTGAGCATGATGGTCATTGGTTGTTGACCGTCAATCACGAATCGACGTCCGCCCAATTGATGTTTGAGGGGCAAGACCGCTATACCTCCAAAAATACAGCACACACCAAGATTGAGCAAATGGCACACGGTTTATCGGTACTGGAATTGCGTCAAAATGAGAGTGGTCATTGGTCTGTTCTTCTAGATTCGCCTTTCAATCGACGCATTACCTTGGACACTGAAATGAAAATCTCGGGACCCTGCGCCGGACATTCTCGTTTGCAAACCCCAGAAGACCCGACGGGTAGATTGGTTCGGGGAACGGTGCACAATTGTTCTGGAGGGGTGACACCTTGGGGAACGATTTTGACCTGTGAAGAGAACATTCTCTATTATTTTGGGGGAGAACAGACCGACAAGTCAGAAATACCGGCTTATAAACGCTACAATATCGGCTATTCGAAAGCCTACATTTGGTATCAGACCCAGCCTCGATTCGATACAGCACACGCGCCCAAACAACCCAACCGCTTTGGCTGGGTTGTGGAAATTGATCCAACAGACCCCACATCCAAGCCTGTAAAACGAACTGCCCTTGGACGCTTTTACCACGAATCGGCAAACCCAATTCAAAATTCAGATGGTCGCATTGTGATTTACATGGGTGACGATGGGTATTTTGAGTATTTGTATCGTTTTGTGTCTAGTCAACCACACACACCACACCAGACTCGAAGTCGCTTGGAATATGGTGATATTCTGGATGAAGGTACCTTGTCCGTCGCAAAGTTTCATTCGGATGGGACGTTGGAATGGATACCATTGACTTTTGGACTGTTTGGTCTGACCCCAGAAAATGGTTTTCAGTCTCAGGAAGATGTTTTGATTGAAGCACGGAGAGCAGGGGATGTTGTGGGGGCTACAAAAATGGATCGCTGTGAAGATGTAGAACCCAACCCCAAAACAAACAAAGTCTACATCAACTGTACCCTCAATCCAAAACGGGGCACAAAAGATTTTGAGGGGATGAACCCTGTGAATCCACGTACTGAAAACGCAGCGGGACACACGATTGAATTGAGTCCACCCAATGGCGATCACACTTCTGATGTGATGGAATGGAGTATGTTGTTGTTGGCTGGAGATGAGCAACACAATGCTTCGTATGGGACGGCTTTTGAACACGATGCTGCATTTGCCTGTCCAGACAATGCGGCCATTGATCCACAGGGGCGCTTGTGGATTACGACAGATGGTACGCAGCAAGTGTTGGGTACGGCGGACAGCATTTATGCCATTGAGACAGAGGGACCTTTGAGAGGGCAACCCTGTCGATTGTTTTCGGGGCCACAAGGTGCTGAGATTACAGGTCCGTGTTTTGCTCCGGATGGAAAAACCCTATTTTTATCGGTCCAGCATCCAGGGCGGCCCAAGTCGAGTTGGACAAACTGTTGGCCAGATTTTGATCCTTCTAGTCCTGCGAGACCTTCCGTCGTGGCAATTCGTCGTTCTGATGGTGGTGTGATTGGTGGTTTTAAAAATTATAAATAAATTTATACTGTAACCACGTTCGATGTGTTGAGTCCAGCGGTTGCCATTTGAGAGATTGTGTTGATGGTGTGTGCCAATCCTGTATCTTTGACAGAGCGCTGAGCAGACTCAAGCAACTCCAATACTTCATCTAAATTGTCCCATCGACCAAGCAATGCCAATGTATGTGCCCACAACTGAATCGTGTCGAGGGTTTCATCGTGCAACAGGCCCATTTCTTGGCATTGAGCATCGACCAAGTCACTCAAAATGCTTTCAGATTCTTCAACAAAACCAAATTTTAAGGACTGATATACAATATTTTTAATTTTTTGCATGGACTTCTCCGATGTTTTGTTGACCGCAGACTAAAAGTGTTGACACGTCTACACTTTCGGGCTTTTCGATCTTGTGGTGATGTCATTAGAATACAAAATTCGAATCAAAAATTGTTTGTCTTGGAATTTATAACTATTCACATTGTGTAAACAGTCGAACCTTTGAAGTATTTGCACTGGTTTTGTAGCGATCGTTCAATTATCCATCGAGATCCAGTTGGCGCATTTGACGATTGGCTGTCATTGCGATCCAACACAGGGTTGGTATGCCGAACAATCCAATGAACTCCCAATTTTCTTGTGGCGTAGCGTCGAATAGTTTCCAGCATACACCAAGCAACAGAAGTATTGAAAGACTTTGGTACACCCAATTCTTCGATTGCTTTCTAAGAAGCATCCATCCGACTAGACAATGCAAGGGATTGGATACGAACCAATTTTCGTTGAATCCATACCCCTCCAAACTGCTGAACATCCAGCATCCTATGAAAAAACTACTCAGTAGACCAGATGCTACAAAGAATAGGGCGTTGGGGATGCTCCAAAACCAAGGGCGTTTGTAACTGAAGATTGTCCACAGTCCCATCATCAATCCCAATATGACGAACGTCAAACCACGTTGGGGAGGTTCGTTGGGTACCCACTTTCCTTCATTCAAAACACACGTACGGTCAATCAGAGAACGTGGACTTTGTTCTCCTTCCCATGTGATGGTGGCTTCATCCAATCCATTGTGCAGGGCATAAGGAATGTGCATCCAGTCCCAACGATTGTATTCTCTATCTGCATAGTCTGAGCCCATATAATGCCACCCAAACCATGCCCACGTCAAGGAACCCAAATGTCTCAGCACTTCAAAACGACGAGTGGGTGCGTCAGGTGGTTCAGGCAGTGATTGCAAGGCGCCGTTGGTGGCTTCATCGATGAGATCTCGAATCAGTGTTGAGCAGTTTTGCGTTTCCCAGTGGTATGTATAGACATGGTTTTCTGGACGCGCCAATCGAGCCAACTCGCCAGCCAAAGCAAGTTTCATGTTGGGACTTAAATCGAGGTGTTGTGCCACCAGTCGCTGTTCGTTTTCTTTTACACGTTTGAGGTTGTATGGGCGACTCATCATCGCGAGTTTGTATTCGGCAGACCCCATAAAGAAGTGCCATAGAAAGTTCTCCTGCGAAGAGTCGTAGGCACCCCAGTTAAAAACCGTTTCTCGTTTGCCCCCACCACTCACCCACAGTGCACTGTGACCGACTTTTGTATAGACACCATTTCCAGGACCACTGGTCAGCACATAGACCTCAAGGGGATCTGAGTCAGCAGCGGGAACGCACGTCGGATCGGCATTTGCAAAGGAGATACAGAGATACAATAGAAGTTGGATGAACATGGACCTCTCCTATCTGATTCATGGATACTTGGAAATATTCATCTAAATGGATTACACTTGAGTTCTGAATCCACTGGAGATTTCATGTTTCTTGTCCTCAGTTTCATAGGCTGTACACTCTTTCCAAAAGTGGAAAACTTTGTGTCTCACCAAGCAAAAGTTGCGGGACTAACAAGACAGTCTGTGTTGGTTGACGGTGGCAGTATGTATTACTGGGAAGGCGGAAACCCAAATGGAGAGCCCTTGCTGTGGTTACACGGATTTGGTGGTGATGCTCTATGGGCGTGGGCCAGAAATTTGGAGAAATTCTCTTCAACGCATCGGATCATTGCACCAGACTTGCTGTGGTTTGGGGAAAGTCAAGGTGGCACCACACTGGACGCACAAGCCACGGCCATTATGACCGTTTTGGATAGGGAAAGCATCGAAAGCGCACACGTTGTGGGATTGTCCTATGGTGGTTTTGTCGCGCTGAAGTTGGTTGCTTTCGATGTGGTTGACTCGTTGACGTTGATCGGTGTTGGCGGTTTGGGTTGGCAGAACAGTGATATCACAGCATTGGAGCGTCGTTTTGGGGTAGACAGTCTGGAAAGTTTGTTTGTTCCGTCGACTCCCGACGATGTCAACACACTGGTGGACGTCTGTTTTCATGCCCCAACGTGGTTGATGCCGGCTGACTTTGAGGAGCAACTGTACGGTACCGTTTTTGGAAAGTATCCAGTCGAGCAACGGGAATTGATCGCCGATTTGCAACGAGAGTCTACCAACATGGCACAGTGGGACAGCGTATGGCAAAAACCACCACCGTCGTTGCTGATTGTTGGTCGTCGAGATCCCATCTTTTCTGTTGAAGATGTGGAAATCTTGGCCGATGCACTACGGGGAAATGTGGTTGTCATCCCTTTTGCAGATCACGTTCCACAGGTTGGTCACGCCCGACGCTTCTATCGTCAGGCGCGTCGATTTCTCAATCTGCACGCCACCGCCCCCAGTACGGAAACAATTCCAGAAGAATGACGCCTCGAAATGGAGTTTTTATGAGTTTAGTGAATACATTTATCGTTGGTATGCCAAAGGCGGGAACCACTTCATTGCATCGTTATCTGTCTGAACATCCAAATACCCATATGGCTGTCGACAAAGAACCACACTACTTTTCGGTAGATTTGCTTGCTGAAGGGGAGGCTTTACACGGGTTTCCAAAGTATACGCGGTATCCAACCTCGGAGGCTTATCATTCGCAGTTTGTGGATGCTGGAACGGCGAAGGTCATCGGAGAGTCCTCTGTTTTTTATCTGTATTCTAAGCGGGCAGCAGAGGAGATCTACAAATACAACCCCAACGCCAAAATTATCATCTCCCTGCGTGAACCAGTGGCCTTTTTGTATTCTTTACATTCTCAAGGGCTGTACTCTGGAAATGAAATTGAAACAGATTTTGCCAAAGCCCTGTCCTTAGAGTCTGAACGACGAGCGGGACGGTCTTTACCCTCTACTGTACACTTTCCATCGAGATTGTATTACCGTGAGCATTGGAAATTGGCGGAGCAAATCCAGCGTTTTTTGGATGTGTTTCCAGTCTCCCAAATTAAGGTTGTTCTCTTTGATGAATTCAAGTCCAATACTGAAGAGGTTGTACGAGACGTGATGAACTTTTTGGATTTGGACACCGATCACATGCCCAGTTTGGTCAACCACAATGCCAATACATCGATGCGTTCCAAGCGACTTGCCCGTATTATTCAAGACCCTTCACATCCAGTGACGGCATTGTCCAAAAAATTGTTGCCCAAGCCCATTTGGAAACGGGGAAAGCGATTGCTCAAAAAAATCAATACAGATCATTCACCACGTTCACCGCTTGATGCACAACTCAAACAGGAATTGAGGGCTGAGGCTCAGCAACATGTACGGGATTTACAGATGCTACTTCACCAAAATGAACTGCACACTGCAGATTTAATGGACATGTGGGGCTATTCAGTCGACAATTGATTGAATATGGACTACGATACAGGGTGTTTACACAATTCTGTAGTACAGGGTCTTTCCACGTTTTCTAGACCTTGCCCTTTCATCTTCTATTTTCGGAGTACTCATGCCAGGCGCTCAAAAAGAGATCATCATCAACGCTTCTCCTGAAACTGTTTTTTCGGTCATTACCGACTATGCCAATTACCCAACCTTTCTTAAAGAAGTGTCTTCGTGCGTGGTAGATTCACGACAGGGCAACACTGTGGTCAGTACATTTAAGGTGGACATCAAAGTCAAAGAGATTGGTTATACAATTCGATTGACCGAGCAAGCCAACACCAAATTGTCTTGGACTCTGATTCGTGGAGACTTTATGGAAGTCAACAATGGTTCTTGGACGTTGACAGACTTGGGTGATGGTCGAACCAAAGCGCTGTACGCTGTAGAAATTGTACCCAAGGTACCACGAACCCTTTCTTTCATGAAAAAGCAGATTTCCACTGCACTGGCAGAGAAGTCTTTGCCGGCGACCTTAGAGGCATTTAAACGACGTGCCGAGTCCAAAGGCTGATTCTCGTTTTTGGATTGCAAGACAGTTCGTGTCTACCATACAAGAGTTCGGATACAAATTTGTATCCGAACTCTTTCATTTTTTGAAACGTCCTCTAGTCCAAAATCTTTCTTCTTCCTTGAAATGATCTTTGGAAACTTTGGTTCTCGTCTGATTTGAACCGCGCCCCACATTGTTTGCATCATTTTGATAGGCTGTACAAATTTTTGATTGGGGGAGAAATTATCAGCCTGTTGGAATTCCAATATCTGAAATTCTCTTCTTTATGTACGAGAGTCGTTTGCTATTTTGCTTCACAAGATGCCTTTTGAAGAGTTTGGGACTGTTTATGAGTCTCTATATGATTGATACTAACTTCGAATGATGGGTGGTGTTGGATCAAGACCAAGACAGTAATTTACGGGCATGTTTGTAATGGTATCGTAATATTTTGGAGGTGTTCTTTTCAAATTGCATATATGTAAAGTGGTTTTACAAAATGTACGGATGTTGAATATTGGATTATATAATTCTAGTATTCAAAGAGAATACAGCAAAATATCAATTCACACCTTTGGATTGAAGATTTGTAATATAGTTCATATTTTAATGCTTGTACTGAGATAAATATTTCGATTCATAGCCTTATAGGCTAATAAATTTTTTTATCTGTTATGAATACTCAGTTTTTTGATAATATATATTCATGATTTATTTATTGTTCTATGCCTGTATGGAATGGGGAGCAGATTGGCAAAATGATGATGCTCGATTTTCCGATGAACAAGAAGACCCAAGCGCTACTTTTCCTCAAGTCAGTGCAGAAGTTCTTGAATTTGGAACTGTGACTTGTGAAAACCCTGAACTTCGTGGTGTTGAGCCCATGTTTTTGACCAGTCTTGGAACGGATTGGGACAACCAACCCAGTGAAGGACATTCTCCTCCAATGGGTTTTTGGTTTGGGGGAGAGGGAGTTTCCGTAGAGGACTTTAACAACGACGACCTTTTAGACATTTTTGTACCAACATTGGACCGAAATCTTCTCTATCTTCAACAGGCAAGTGGGATGTTTGAAGAAGTATCTGAGACCCATTCGTTGAATGAGAATGTTACGCTGACGTCGGGTTCGAGTGTGGTTGATTTCAATGGGGATGGTCTATTGGATATCTTTGTCCTAAATTTGATTGAATCAAATCAACTGTTTGAGAACACCGGTCAAAATGGTTTCGTTGATGTGTCAGAGACTGTTGGGATTGTACAAGATAGTCATTATTATCCTGGCTCTACGTGGGGAGATCCGGATCAGGATGGAGACTTAGACTTGTTGGTGCTGACGACTGGAAAAGGCCCCATGGGACCTCCACCATGGAGCAATGCAAGTGCGTTTGAACCGGCCGGACCAAATCGTCTTTATATGAATGATGGTGGTGATGAGTTTGAGCTGCAGTCTTTGCCCAACCACGATCCAGAACCCTATTCTTGTTGTGCGGCTTTTGTTGATGTCAATATGGATTTTCAGGAGGATTTGTACATTGTCAATGACTTTGGGATGTACGTTGAACCCAATCAACTTTTTTACAATGATGGAGTCGGAGCAATAACTCCGCATGAGGGGTCTGGAATCGATTTGGGTATGTACGGTATGGGGTTGGCTGTTGGGGCTTTCAACGACGATGCTTATCCAGACTTTGCAGTGAGTGACTGGGGGCGAAATTGGTTGTTGTTGTCTGATGGGCATGGCGGTTGGTACGACGCGACTCATCAAATGGGGTTTGTGGCTCAGCAACCTGACCAGCATGTGGCATGGGGGGTAGAGTTTCCCGATGTTGATAACGATGGTGATCTAGACATATGGGTTGGGTATGGACAGTTGGACATTCCACCAGAGGCACAAGATGCTTTTGACGATATGGGATTGTTCAATCCACGTCATCAATCGGACGCCTTATATTTACAAGAAGAGGGTCGACTGATTGATGTGTCTGATGTGTGGGGCGTGAACGCTGATACGATTACGCGTGGTGGAGTGTGGGCAGATCTCAACAATGATGGGTTCTTAGACTTGGTTGTGAGTGCTGTGGATGGTCCTGTACGAGCATTTTTGGCAAATTGTGACGATTCGTCTTGGGTTCGGATCCAGTTGCGACAACCCAATACGATGAATACTCGAGCGGTTGGTGCACGAATTCGCGTAACCACTGAGTCTGGTGAGTACATTCGATGGGTATTGGCCGGAACCAGTTTGTCTTCGAGTGCGCCATTGGAGGCCCATTTCGGTTTGGGCACAGCAGAATCCATTCAAAAGGTCGAAATCATTTGGCCAGATCAAACAAAAAGTGTCATGACGGATATTGCCATCAATCAGATTGTACAAATCATTCGAGAGTAAGCCTTCACAACAGTGGACTGTATCAACTTTTGAGGCGCATTGCGTAAATACTGACTGTATCCGTACTGTGTGTCACTCTCCAAGAGAAGATGAGTAAGCTATCGCGGTGAGCGTGTTCTGTAAGCAGATCAGCAATATTCGATGCTTCCAAAATACCGGCGAGCGGTGACGTACACATGTCCAAAAAAATTGCTCGACTGTTCGCCAAGTCAGCAGAGGGTATGTTGGCGAGCGCTTTTTCGGCGATGGCGGACAGTTCCTCATTTTCAGAGCCTTCTACAAAACTCCATCGCCCCAAACCTGCCCGTGTGAAGAGTGTAGACAAATCATCAGGTTCTACTGATATTGGTGTCTGAACAGCATCAGCGAAGAGCAATGAACGGATGGCGTTTTCAATCTGAGAATTGATACGTGCACTGTCCGTGTTGGAAACATCGATGGAAAATACAGTGTCAACATGGTTGCTCAACGTGTTCAGTTGAGTATCCAGAGAACCCTTTCCAATTAGAAAAGCAATGCTCAATGTGTCCTGTGCCCGACAGATTTGTCCAAGCGCAGAAGCCACAGCCACAGTGTTTGCTTCGTTGACGTCGCCGATGAGAATGCACCGATGACTGTTGCCTATGGATTTGCCAACGGGATGTTGGAGGATTGCTTTTGTAGTCGTTGGCTGATCATGACCAAGTGTGATTTGGATATGGGGAACGCCATATTCTTCAAGTCTTTCTTCTGCACTGGCAGTCGCAAAATGAACGTCTGAAAAGTTTTGGGTTTGAAAATGTGCGATGGCTTTGGCACCACACTCTCCAATTCCTAGGATGTGTACTTTGCTGCTCATAATGGCAATCCCTCTTTATAAAGAACAGTGTATTCAATAGATGTTAGTAAACATTGTATTTTCGACGATTGGCTTCATGTCCAGCCGCATTTTTTGCACCGTGGAAATTTTGGTTTTTGTCGTGCAAATAATACCACCATTGTGAAGATTCTGGATTCAATGCCGCTTTCAAAGAAGGGAGCGATGGAGAGCCAATCGGTGTGGGTGGGAGTCCTTTTTTGATTCGGGTGTTGTAGGGATCGCTTTTGTCTTTCAAATTGCGCAACAGACCTGCACGATCATTCCAGTCTTCGAGATTGTAATGTGATGTGGCATCGATGCCCAAAGCCCAGTTGTTGTCGAGGCGTTTCCAAATGATGCCGGCAACCACGTCTCGATTGCTTGGTTTTGGTTCTTCCCGTTCAAGCAATGACGCCACGATCATGATGTCGTCAAAGCTGCGCCCAGAGGCTTTGATGGCGGCTTCATTGGGTGTGTAGAATTCTGATGCCAGCATATCCAACTGTCGTTGAATGAATTTTTTGGGTTCAAATTTTTCAGCATCCACCATGAATGTTTCTGGATACAAATATCCTTCCAGATTGTCTTCAGGCAGTGGAAATGGAGCGTTGAATACACCTGGTTTATTCGCCAAGAAACTGTATTCTCCTTTGGTTATCCAGCCCTTCTTGGTGAGGGCAGCGTCAATCTCTCGTATGCGCCATCCCTCGACGATGGTAAAGGGCTTGTCGTTGGCGAGGGGAACACCACACACGGTTTTCAATATTTCATCGGCATCCATTGCGCGAGAAACACTGAATTTACCGGCTTTGAGACATCCACCTTTTTTGCTGAGGCGAATGTAATTTTTGAAGTTGTCCGCAGAATCGATCACCTTTGCTTTGGCGAGAATGCTGCCCAAGCCTCCAGCGGTTGTGCCTTTGGGGATTTCGACGATGATTTCTGCTGTGTCCGATGGGTCTGCAGCTTGTTTGAGGTGACCTTCGACTGCTGAACAGGCGCTGGCAACGTAGAGCAGTGTACTCAACAAAATTGATCGCAACATGGTTTTCTCCAAGACAATGTACCCATACCGTTTCAATGGTGATCCATTAACCGATTGGTGATCCTCATGCAGTAGAGAAGTCATTCCATTCTATGTAGAACGCGTTATATCTAGTCCAAGCCATTCTATATTTATTGAAACCACGCGCTCCCACCATTTTCATGCCTCGATTCAACCCGATTTTGGACCAATTGGCCACTTATCCACAGCAAGCCCTCAATCAACAGAAAGCCAAAGTTCGTGCGGCGGGAATTCCGATGTATGATTTTGGTGTGGGTGACCCAAATGAGCCAGTCCCAACCTTTATCTTGGATGCACTCAAATCTGCAGTGAAGCCACACTCGTCCTATCCTTCCGTGATGGGGCCCCAAGCATTGAGAGATGCCGTTGTGCAATATGTGGATCGTCGATTTGGTGTCCAGTTGGATGCAGCCAAGCACATTTTGCCAGTTTCAGGCACCAAAGAAGCTGTATTTCATTTGCCACAATTGATCATCGATCCAGATGCCGACGACCGGACAGTGATCTTTCCCGATCCAGGATACCCCGTGTGTTACAGAGGAGCCTTGTTTGCTGGTGGACACCCAGTCGCCGTACCGCTGGAAGGGGATTACATCTTTCGCCCTTGGACATTGGATGAAGGGTTGCTGAAGTCCTGTCGATTGATGTGGATAAACTCTCCGCACAATCCATCGGGGGCTGTGATGTCTTTGGATGATCTGCAGCGTACGGCGGAGGTGTGTCGCAAGTATGACATCATTTTGGTGTCGGATGAATGCTATGCCGATTTGTACACGACGGAGCCACCCCACTCAATTTTGGAATGCGGTTTGGAAAACGTCCTGGCGTTGCACTCTTTGTCAAAGCGTTCTGGGATGACTGGGTACCGTTCTGGATTTGTGGCTGGTGATCCAAACATTATTGCTCGATTCAAAGCCTATCGTGCCAATCCAGGGTTGGTACCGCAGGACTTTGTGAACGCTGCTGCAACGGTTGCTTGGAGCGACGACGCCCACACGGCTGAGCGACGAGAGATATTTCGTCAGAAGAAATTGATTTTACAGCGTACGTTTGAGGCTCTTGGCTTGGAGATGCTCGGTCAAGATGCTTCAATCTATCTGTGGATTCGTCTCCCAGAAGGCTGGAGTGCCGACAAAGTAGCCAGTGCACTGCTTCAACGAGGGGTGGTCGTGAGTCCAGGACGGTTCTTTGCCTTGACCGAGGCTGGGCAAAACTATATTCGTTTGGCGATGGTGCCCGATATTGAAGATTGCAAAACTGCTGCCGCAATTTGTACAGACTGTTTTAGAGCGTGGTTTGACAATCCGAAACCTATGCAAGAAGCACTCTGAGATGGTATCTCAAAATTACTTGGTCACTTGGATTGTTGAATTCATTTGAACCATTACAGCATGAACAACATCAAATACGTGGAATAAACAGATTACAACTTTTCAGGAGAAGAACATGGGACTTTCATTGACCGATATACAAACGAGAATTGAGAATTGCTGGGGCAAAGAGCCCGATGCTGAAGCAGTTGAGGCTGCGATTGCCTTGTTGGATGCTGGCAGCATTCGTGTGGCTGAAAAGGTAAATTCCGAATGGGTGGTTCACGACTGGGTCAAAAAAGCAATTTTGATGTATTTTAAAGTTGCGGGCATGGAGACTCATCGCATGGGTCCATACGAGTTTTACGACAAGATTCCACTCAAGCAAAACTTGGCGGAGCAAGGGGTGCGTTTGGTTCCACCGGGGCACGTTCGATATGGTGCATTCTTGGAACGCGGGTGTGTCGTTATGCCGGGCTATGTCAACATCGGTGCGCACGTTGGTTCTGGAACAATGGTCGATACTTGGGCGACAGTGGGGTCGTGTGCGCAGATTGGTCAAGGGGTGCATCTTTCAGGGGGTGTAGGGATTGGAGGTGTACTTGAGCCACCAGCCGCCAGTCCAGTCATCATTGAAGATGGTGCATTTATTGGTTCACGCTGTATTGTTGTCGAAGGGGTTCGCGTTGGAGCCGAGGCTGTATTGGGTGCAAATGTGGTGTTGACGGCCTCAACCCAAATCATTGATGTGACTGGCCCCGAAGAAAAGGTGTACAAAGGGTACGTTCCACCACGTTCGGTTGTGGTTCCGGGTACACGTCCCAAGAAATTTGCCGCTGGAGAGTATGGTGTCTCCTGTGCTTTGATCATTGGACAACGCAAAGAGAGTACAGATCGCAAAACGTCATTGAACGCTGTGTTGCGTGAATTTGCCATTTCTGTCTAAGCGTACTGTGTTTGTGCAGTCAATACTTCATCGCGTACGTGTTGTGTGAAGTGGTTTAACGATTACATTGCATGGATTTGGGTGATTGGATTGACGGTGTTGTCAATTCTCTTGTCGCCCGAACCCCTACTGCTGGATGAGGAAACCCATTTGTGGATTGCTCAACAGTCCAGTTGGTCTAGACCCTATGATTGGCCCATGCCTTTTGAGCCCTTTCACGACACGGGCTTTGTTTTCGCCCATCCACCGCTGTTTCTGTGGTGGCTGAAATTGGTTGGACAGAGTGTATGGGGGGCTGCCCCTTGGCTGTTTCTATGGTGGGGGAGCGCGTGGAAACTATCGGTGCACTATAAGGTTCAACCCACGTGGGTTTTGGGGTTGTTGGCTTTGAGTGGTGGTGTGATGATGCCCTTGACGCGTGGGATGATGCCTGACCTGATGGTGTCTGCGCTGTGCCTCACAGCCATGACCGTATATTTGACCAGGCCTTCTTTGATGTGGCTCAGTGGGATGGTGATGGGGCTTGCGTGCTGGACCAAATATCCAGCGATGATGTTGCTGTTTGTTCCGTTGCTGCTCGAGCGACGTGTTCAACGATGGGGACCGTTCGTTGGTATGGCAATGCTTGTCTTTGTCTTGGGAGAAGGGTGGTTGTATCACCAATATGGTCAGTGGCATCTGTGGACGGTGTTGCAAGAAGCACAGGTGGTTGGGCGAGGCTCGTTGCTTGATCGATTGGTGGGATTGCCCGTTCGACTGGGGGTGTCGATGCTGCCCTTGGCGATCATTGGCTGGGTTCGAAAACCTTTGGTGGTCGTTGGTGCATTTGCTGTGTCAGTCTGGTTGTTGGGTGCGCCTATGGCAGGGTTCTTGATGCTTGGTGTGTCGGTGGCTTCGTTGTTGTGGAAAAGAGATTCTTGGTTGGTGGTGTGGGTACTGTTGGTATGGCTTGGCGTGGTCGTTGGGCACAATTACACAGCCCCACGCTACTGGTTGGTTGCCTGTGTACCCCTCGTTATTTTGGGCGTTCAGCAGTTGGAAGGTTGGTCAATCAAATGGAAACTTTTACTGGTGGTTGTCTGTGGTCTATGGACGGCACTGCTCTTGTATACAGAAAGGCTCCATGCCAATCAACAGGCTGAACTCGCTGAGACTATAGTTGCTGAGATAGGGGGGTATACCGAGACTCAATCCGTTGCTTTTTCGGGAGAGTGGACATTTAGGGCCCATATGTTGAAGAACGGATACGAACCCTACGATGGTTCGCAACAGTGGGTTGTTACCGCTTTAAACTCGGCAGGTTGGATGCCTCACGTGGACGACGATTGGGAGAGAATCCATATTTGGGAGAGCGAAGGCTCTTGGGTGCATCTGTCCAATCCATCGTCGTCGATTGGTTGGTATGCCGACACTTTGGGTCAATACCCTGTATTCATTTCTGTACAGCCAAGTCCGATTGAGCGAGTGGAATTGTGGAAGCGACAATAGAAGAGGTTCTCTTTCATTTGCATGAGTGGCGTCGTTTTCCCTCGGTGCTGCTGCTGGCGGGTTTGCATGTTGTGCTGTTCGTATGTGTTGGCTGGGGGCATTTTACATTTTTGGGGATGATCACGGCTGAGCGCTTAGATGCTGTGGGTGCGTTGAATACGAGGTTGGTGGATCAAGGACAGTTGTGGCGTTTGTGGGCATCGATTTTTCTGCACGCCGGTTGGGTACACCTAATTGTCAATGCTCTCAACCTATATGCCTTAGGGGCACTGGTGAATCGGTTGTATGGATCGTTGTGGATGTGGGGGAGTTTCTTGATCTGCGGTGTGTCGGGTTCGTTGTTGACTTGGGCTCTCGGCACTTATAGAACCGTTGGTGCCAGTGGAGCCATCTTTGGATGGATGGGGATGCTGTGGGTGCTCGGTTGGAAACATCGAAGGACGTTGGTGGGTGAAGGGGGACGATTGTTTCGAAGCTCGTTGGCGATCTGGACAGTTTTGTCTTTACTGATCGGCTGGTGGATTCCTTTCATTGACAACGCAGCCCACATTGGTGGTTTGGTAGTGGGCGTCACGTTGGGAATTCTCATAGAGCCACTGGCTCGTATTCAAATCACGGACAAGTGAACGGTGCGTTGTTGGATTGGTGTATAAAGTCGACCCAAGCATCGGCTTTGATGGAAATGCTCTTTGAGCCATTGCTACATTGCAGGGTTGCTGATCCAGCATGATAGATCCAAAAGAACACCTTCCCGTTGCTGTCCGCTCGTTTTCGCATGGGGATTTGACCGGGCACCGAAAGTTCAACCCAACTGTTCGGCGTACTTTGGACATCTATTTTCGATGATGCGCGTAGAATGGTATTCAGTGCAGTGGGCTCTATAGATGCCGCGGTCTGTTGCCACGCAGCAGTCCAAGCTTGAAGTTCTTCTGGGTTGTCTGGTCGACTCTTTCCTCCAGATTGGCGGGGGGATGGAATGACGCCACCCAGAGCTTTTGAGTTGCCTTGATGTGCCTGTGTGTAGGCATCGGCAATGGAGACCCAATCGACAAACTTGGGTTGAGTGACGGTTTCTACCAGCCAACTGGCTTGACATCCGTTTGGTCTACAAGAGCCACTGTAGGAATTGTCTGGTTTGTATTCAACTTGGAACAGTCGAACAGGCAGGTGTTTTCCAAACACGGGCAGTCCTTGAGGGTTGTCGACCAGTATATCGGTCCAAAGTGAACGATTGGACCAATGTTTGCTGGTGTCGCCTTCCAGTGCAAAAGCCAGAACCGTTGGGTGATTTTTGATGTCCCACATCAGTCGTTGATCTTGTAGCACCATGTGCTCCGAGAGATGGTTTTCGCTGCCACCTTGTCGATCGTTTGTGCGCCCAACACAACGAGGCACGATGACTGTTCCCAGTCCCATTTCATCAGCGAGTCCCAACCAGTCTTGTCGAATCCATTCTCCATGGGTTTCCACGGCGTTGACACCAGCCGCTGTATACTTTGGGATGCGTTCCAAAAAAGACTGCCCTTGGTGTCGATAGACCATTCTGGTCGCCATCAAACGTGTGGGGCTGTCATTGACTTTTAAAGCAGAACGATCCCACGTTACGGAGCGAATCCCCAGTCGAGTAGCGTAGACGTCGAGTGTATTGCCTTGCGTGTCCAACAATTTGGCTTGTACAATGTACAAGTTTGGATTGCCGATCGACCATCGGTCGAGTGTCCACGGCATTTCTGTGCATTGACTTTGTCCGTTGACGATGGGGCAGGTTCCCAAGTTCAACAGTTCTTTGCCGTCTTTGGAGACTGTAAACTCAACGCTGGATGCCGTTCCTTGAATCCATGCTGTGGGTTGAACGGTACTTTGGGAGACACTTTGTACCGAAATTCCAGAAACGTGGTTTGCCGATTTCAATTCAATTATTGGTGGTGCAGACAACATCGCAGTGCTGCCTTTGCGATCCAATGAGGACAATGTTCCTCCCGTCACGCGTCTGGAAACATCTCGTGGCGCTTGCAACTGTAATGAGAGCGTATTTTTTCCGTGTTGCAAACCAGTCAATGGAATTTCCACCGTTTGATTGCCACCGTAAAACATTGGCAATGGGGTCCCATTGAGCGTTAATTGACCTTGCCACCACAGCCCACTTAGGTGAATGGATGCACCATCGATGGACCATTCTTCAGAAATTTCAATGCTTCCTTGCATTTGAATGGTTGGCAACGATGGGGCGGGGTCCATTGTCCAAGGTTCCATATTCCAAATATGTTGGGTGTCGATCGTCACTCGATGCGATAGAGAATTTACTGTGGAGACAGGTTCCGATGACTGACAAGCCAACCCCAACGACAGACCAACAACCAGTATCCGAGACGGATGCAACAGCATTCGCCAAAGGGGGTGTTGTAGAAGATTCCGTGTCGAAACTGGATGTGGATGGCGAACAATCAAGGGCATGGTCCTTCTTTAGCCGATTTTTGAAGTGGATGACACACCCATTTTTACTGGAGTCTTTGACATTCTTGTTGCCTTTGATATTTGCGATGTGGTGTACATATCCTGTGTGGTCTCATGACCACTTGTTGTTCATGGGGCGTCCAACCACGGACAATGTGGTCACTCCGTGGTTTTATGATTTTGTGGCGCGTCGGATGTGGGCGGGTGAAGAACTCTCTTTGCTCAAAGAATTCGATTATCCAAACCCCCATCATTACAGCATTGAATTTCCTTCAGCGACCGATGCGCAAATATTTGCTCCGGTTGCTTGGTTGTTGGACTGGCCGGAGCAGTGGGCTTGGACCATTGTCGTGGTCATTGTACTGAACACTTTTGCTGTCACCTTGTTGGGACGGGTCATTGGTCTGGGTCGACTGGCGACGATTGCTACGGGTGTAGGTGCCGTACTGCTTCGACCTTTGTGGGCGGATATTCTCAAAGGACGCATGAATGTCGTCACACCTTGTTTCGCAATTTTGGCGATGGTTGGTGTGTTGCTGTGCTTTCCCAAGACCGCTGATGGAGATGCACGTTCGATTTGGGTGCGACTGTTGGGGTTTGGACTCGCCTATTCCATGGGGATTACCGCGGCGTTGGTGTATCCACCGTTTTTGTTGATTTTGATTCCCGTTGGGGTGGTGTTGGTACTGCGCTTTTGGTGGAACGGTGGCTTTTTTAGTTTGCTTTGGGGGGCGTTGGCTGCTGGTGCTGCGTATGCCACAATATTTGATCGACTGTGGGGGATTTATTTCGACAATTATCGAGTGTTGGATTGTAGCAACCTGACCTGTCCGGACAAATACAATTCTCTGACGCTCTCCACATTGGCGTTGTGGGAGGAGATTCCACATTTGGGTCTGTCGCTCTCGGGTATTCAAGGAGGGGGCTGGTTGCTGCTTCCACTGGTGCTGCTCAATCGTCGATGGCGCTGGGAAGGGCTGGCGATGGCGGTACTTGCAGTTACGGGCGCATTGCTCTCTTTGGGGCCTTGCCCAGCTTCGGAACCCGATGTGCTTTGGCGTTCAGAGTGGGTCGCCTGGATGGAATGGGCTTTCAGTCCGATATGGTGTGCATCGATGCACATGCACGACTTTGGACGATTTGGACTGATTGTGGGGGTGGTGTTGTGCTTGACCGCTGGTATGACGTTGGATGGGATGGTGCGTCTTGTACAGGGGAAGGCATGGTGGTTGAAAGGGATGGTGTCCAGCGTTGGGATTGGCTTGGTGGGGTATTCGATGTTGCTGTCCTATACACCGTTGATGCAGGAGATTCTCAGTCCACAGAAATGGTATGTGAATCCTTACAACACCATAGCCGAGTTTCTCAAAGACAAGCCCGGACAAACGGTTGCTGAACTGCCTTTTGATCGGTCCTATCAATTTTTGTCTGCCTTAGAAGCACCCGAAGTTTTTCGCGTCAATCCCATTCGCCCATTCGATCCCCCACGCAAGAACAGTACGTTCTATCTTTGGCTCTATGCAGTGGCGCGAGGAGAACAAACAGATCAAACTCCAAATGCCGAGCAAATTCGACGCTCTGGACTGAATTGGGTGCTCTTTGATCCGAAGCGTTGTGAGGAAGGGACCCGTTCAATCAAAGCCTGTGAGCCTTGGGTGAGAGAGGCATTGATCGATGTGCTTGGGACGCCTGAGCAGATTGAGAAAGGGGTACTTCTCTGGCGTGTAACCGATTGAATTGGGCGAGATTTCTTCATCTGACTACGGTTCTGTTCGCTCGGATACAGAGGTATACCTCGCTCTCAGCCCCTGTGTCATATTTTGAAATCTCGCCCATTTCAATCGGTGAAAATGAGTTGGTTTGCGATTGAGAGGTTTGTTTGGTGAGTTGATGTAGACGTTGTAGCGTTGTTTGCGAGGTAGATGTTTTTTGG
>CBFIFY010000022.1:46367-57548 GCA_965661985.1 uncultured Myxococcota bacterium
GTGTGATTGTGGTGTGTTTTGTAGGGATCGAGAAAAGGCTAGATTTTTGATATGGGTGATTTGTGAAATGAAGTGGTGTGGATGAGTTTGTGAGGGTGTCGTAGTTGATTCTGAGCGTTTGTGCGTCGGTGTCTTATTGGGTGGAATTGCCCGCAGTCTTGTATTCGATTTATGGCTAAGTATGCATCACCGTTTCTGTTGAGGGGCTTGCTTCTTGCCTTCTGGAAGACCCCGCTGATGGGAATTGCTGTGCGGAGTGTGGTGCTTTTCCCCATCAATTTCCCAAAAGCCTTTTTTCCGTCTTGGGGGGCGGTCACAGGGTGGCTTTTGTGCCCCTGAACCATCAAGGTATCCCCATTTTCCTTCTGGAGTCCATCCTGGGGCTTGGCTGGCATAATAGAGCATCAGTTGGTACCACCGTCGAGTATCGTTGGGAATCCGATTGTGGTGTTTGGTGACGATTGGTAAAATGAGTCGTGAATTTGAACGCAGTAGAGCATCGACCGTTTGTTCAGCGCATTTTGTGAGATCTTTGGTGTATTCACAGCAGAACTTTGGAGTCACAATACCCGTTTTGTGCTTGCCCAGTCCACCAGACGCCTCGAGATGGTGTTCTCGACCATCGCGCAAGGGGACGCCAAATACAAATTGTGTGGGGGCATCTTTTGCCAATGTGTGCAGGGTTTTGGCATCAATGGTGGAGTGGTCGTCGTGGTCAAGTCTTGGAAATTTTGTGTAGCGATTCTTCCAGCCGTCGGGTACATCCATGAGACTGTGCTTTGTTGAACCACTGAGTTCGGTCATCATGTCGGACCATGCCGCGTGATAGGCCAGTGTGTCGAACCACAACATCGCGGCGATTCCGAGAGAGCCAACCTGACCAATCCATTTGAACCATCGATACTGCGTCAAACTGCTGGCGGTCAAGATTAGGATGGGCAATTCCGCGGCAACAAAGTATCGGGGTCGTATTTTCATTCCCAGCGTACTGGCTGTAATACACAAGACACCCGCACACAACAGACTGAGCGTAGAGCGCGCAAACCAGTTTCGACCGGGCAAAATAGCGCCAATTAAGGCGACGCCTGTCAATTGGACAATGACGTCTTCTTCATCAAAGACCTTTTGTAATTGCTTCCACCCAAGTTCCAACGTGTCCAATGAGAGGGATGCGGCTTGTCCACCGGCGATATGGTTGTTGGCAGAGGGCATCCAATTTTGTTTTAGATACAAAAGGGTCGACGCACAGACCATTCCAACGACCAACCCTTCGATTTTACCCCACCACTTGGGCTTCATTGCCAGCAAGGGAACCACACCCAAATAGGCAGCGCAGGGCAACGCTGTAATCTTGATTTTTGCAGCAAAGATACAGCAGAAAGCACCGATGCAACAAAGAGGAATGCTCCACCACCATCGACCTTTGGTTGAACTCCAAGCCAGTCCAATGCCCAGCCAAGCGACGCCCGTTGCAATTCCGTCAGGTCCTACAAGCAAGGTGTTCCACATGAGTGGGGCAAAGCAAAGGGTCAGTAGAGCACCCACGCGAGCGCCACTCCAACCTGTCAGGCGGAAGCCACACAGAGAGATGCCGATGACGGTACCAACATACCCAAGCCAAATGCACAGACGGGCGGCGCCTTCTTCATCGTCTGCCCAATCCATGCAGAGATTCATCATCCACGTACCCCAGTCTCGTTGTGGATACTCGGCAACCAATGCTGCAATCGACTTTACGCCACCAGGACCATATAAGGGAGATAGGTCTAAGTGACTGCTCATGTACTGGGTTGTGGACCAACACAACAGGACAAGCACGACAAGGTGGCAAGTGGCTCGGAGGATTGACATGCTTAGAGCATAGAGTCTTGCAACCGCATCGTCAATGCTACCAAGTGCTGGATGGCGCTGTCAGAGAGTTGCTCAAAGTACAACGCGATTTGCCAATGGTCGGATTCTTGTTTGGAACAGCGAACCACCCGCGCGATGCCACGATGATAAGTGTCACTGTTGTCCACATTTATCGCAACCAGTAGTCGAGTGTTTGTCGGTACTTCCGATGTCCAAGAAAAGGCAACGCCGTTGACGCTAAAGTTCATGAATGGCTCTGGGTGTATCCAGCCTTCAAAAGTTTGATTGGAACTGTTCTCCATCCATTCTGTCATGCTCTGTTCATTCTCGACTGGTTGAACGTGTAAATGGATCATACTGAACAGGCGTGGATAACTGCGCTTTTCTCTAGGGTGGGTCGAGATTGTATGCAACTCCAATGTTTCATCCGATTGTTTGACGATGTGCAAGGTCATCATTGGACTGCCGTCATTTGGATTGACGATGGCATTGCAGTCCAAGACGTCCATCGAGATGGCTTCGTTTGCAGTGAAAATCCACATGTTCGAGTCGGGATGGGTCAGTTCACCTTGTACAAGCAACGGTGCGCGTTGTGTTAGGCAGAGCAATTCAACAGTGGGCGTGGCAGTCATAATGGTATCCAAGTTGTGTATACACCATAATTCTATTGCATGAGGAACCGATTTACAAGTGTGTTTGAGTACCTATTGCGCACGGACGTTTTCAGTGTTGTTTCGTTGCTCCCGAGTGTGCAATTAACGTCAATCTTTGTCAATGGTGTCGAAAAGTGTCAGGCAAATATTGTCATTTTGAAGGGCAATGGTCTCAATCGTTCGAAAAGATCAGTGTTGTTGAGTTTGGCACACATTTTGCTAGTATAAAAGCAGTTGTATTTCGTGGTTTGTGGTGAACACAGTACAACAGAAAGGACGAGCAATCGTCCTTTCTCTCTTTTAGGATGGTCTTTGATGGTAGGATGATCTTTTATTTATGGACAGGCATAGGAACTGGCTTCAAAGGACGTGGAATAGACCAACATTTGATACCAATCGCTGATTGCATTTTCGGTACTGTCTGAAGATACAGAAATAAAGAGTTGTTCAGGTGGCACATCCTCAACGACCAGCGCGAGGTTGGGATCAGCATCTGGGTTACAGGTTCCATCGCTCAAGCTCGTTCCAGTACTGTCTTGCAATTCTACAATCGGCATTGCCGTTGAACCGTGGAGGGTGCTGTTGAGGCAAACGATGACTTGACCACCTTCGTGGCTGTGATCCATGGAATACCATTGAGGTGCGCCCGTTGCATTGAGCGTACCCATTTGTCGTCCAACTGCATACTCACTACCACCATCTGTTTGGAGCGGGGTCATTTCAATGGCTTGTGCATTTTCAAGGGATGTGTTCATGCCGTTGTCCAGAGGGTAGGGCGTTGAACCTCGAGCGATTAAGAATAGATATGTCCAGTGTTCGGCACCGCCACCCCCATTTTGATCGACCAGTTCCACATAGTACGTACCTTCAGACATATTGGGATAGAGCAATGTTCCGTCTGGACCCACACCTTCAATTTCTGCCAGCAATTCTTGCTCAGCATTGTAGAGGCGTACAAGGGGAGACAAATCAGAGCCGTCCAAGTGAATCATTCCCGCAATGCTCAAAAACTTGGCGTCGTTTCCATCGCTGTCTTTGGCACTGTACTCAATTTCCAACCAATCTGAATCCCCTTCAGAGTCCATGACAAACCCAACCGAATTCCACAAATTGGTATCCTCGAGCGTCAAGCCCAAAGGTTCTTCAAAAGAATTTGGTTCTTGGGTCGCCTGCGTCCACATACTGAGGTTCAGTGTGTATTCATAGTTTGGGTTTCCATAGGCGTTGTCAGAGTTCATGTATGCATAATAATCTTCAACGGATATCAAATACTCTCCTGCGTAAGGGAGGTGGGCATAAATGACTGAATCCAAGGATGTGACACTGGAGCCTGTTGGAAAGTCATCGCTCCAAGTGAGTACTTGTCCGGTTTCATCGCGTAAGGTGACAACAGTATCGGCGTCTTCGAAGTCTGACGTGGTTACGATGCGCACGTGTTCTCCACCTCGTGCCGTAAAGGTGAAATAGTCTACATCCCCAGCAGGGTTGATAAACTCCGTGACTGAGTCTTCCCACAGCATCGAGGTGGCTTCTTCAGGTGTATTGTTGCGGTCACCGTCAATACAGTCCATTTCACCATCGATGTCTTCGCAGATGGAACCATCTGAGCAATCTGTGTCGAACTCACAAATCGCAGTTTCTGTTGTGGTGTTCGTACTTGGGGTATCTTCATTTTCTGGGGATACGTCTCTGCATCCAACTAAGGCAATCCATATCAACATTGTGACTCCTAATCCTAAATTTTTGTTGAGAACCAGCAACAGTGTGTACGTTTAGCCTGCTACAGAATGATGCAGACTGTACGCAAATTTTTGCTGTTCACATGAAAGATGATGGCAAATCAATTAATTCACCATGTCACTAGATATATCTCATTTTGGAGGCTCACCCATGACAAATGCGACACGCCCAAGAGCATTGACCGGAATTCAACCCAGTGGAAATGCCCACATTGGAAACTGGTTGGGTGCAATCCAGCCGGCTCTTCAATACCAAGACAAGATGGATACGTTTTATTTTATTGCGACTTATCACGCATTGACCACCACCAAAGATGCACAAACCTTGCGCAACAACACACTTGATATTGCCATGACGTGGTTGGCGTTGGGGTTGGACCCTTCCAAAACGACGTTGTGGGCACAGCAAGCCGTCCCAGAGGTGACGGAACTGTCTTGGATTCTATCTTGTATGAGTACCAAGTCGATGTTGGATAAGGCACATGCCTTTAAAGATGCCGTTGCCAAAGGCAAAAAAGCCATCTCGGCGGGGTTGTACACCTATCCGATATTGATGGCCGCAGATATTTTGGCTTTCGATACAACGGTTGTTCCTGTTGGGAAAGATCAAGTGCAACACGTTGAAATGGCGCGTGACATGGCGAAGACTTTCAACCATACATTTGGTGAAACATTGGTTCTGCCTGAGTCTATTGTTCAAGAGGCTGTTGCTGCTGTTCCTGGATTGGATGGAAACAAAATGTCGAAGTCCTATGGAAACACCATTGAGATTTTTCTACCCAAAAAGAAGTTGCGAAAGCGAATCATGGCCATTCAAACCGATTCTAAAACGATGGAAGAACCCAAAGACCCAGATACGTGTTTGGTGTTTGATTATTACAAACTCTTTGCCAACAAAGAAGAGCAAGCAGACTTGGCGGCCAAATATCGAGGTGGCAATTTTGGTTATGGACACGCCAAGCAGGCTGTCTTTGAAAAGATCAACGCTTTATTGGAAGAACCTCGTGAGAACTATGAATCTTGGAAAAAACGTCCGGACGATGTTCAAGACATTCTAAACGCTGGGGCAGCACAGGCACGTTCTGTAGCCAAAGCAACTCTAGAGAGGGTACGGCAGAATTGTGGTCTGTGATCAGTCTTCTGTGAATAGTTTTAATAATTAAAAAGCAAGATATTTACCGAACTGCGATCGGTTTCCTTGGCATCTTCAGACTTTCTGGTTCAAAAAATATTTGGCACTGCACATTTCTGTGGAAATATTGTTCCTGTGATTGAAAATGGGCTATCAATCAACTGTTTTTTGATGGAAGACTCTATTTGACTTCGAAAATTTATTGAAATTGGACCGAAGATTTTTCTTTTTCGCGTTTGTTTCACACGAATGACATTTGGAATCGGCATAAATTTTTGTATACTTGGTATCGTCACTAAAGTTTATGTTTGACGTATTTGCAAGTTCGCAATTTCAAATATTTATAAATCGCCATACGGCATCACTCAAACCTGTAGGTATTATGACTGTACACAACACCATGGGAGCAGAAGACACAACGGCCAATATGACCGACTCTTCCGCTAAGTCTCAAGAATACAACAAAGACAAATTTATGAAAGAACTCAATTCTCGTAGCAACGTGAGTGGTTTTTCTGAGATCACCTATGTGCGACGTTTGAATGCAGAAGAAGAAAAAGAAATGGCTACCATTATTCGAGACCTTGAAAACAAGGCATATGGAGTATTGGAAAAGTATGATGATCTGCGTGAAATACTGGAAAAGAGACCCGAACGCGAAGAACGTACTCGTGCAGGGCGGGTAGACCGTTTGCACTCCGCGATCAAAGCGATTCAAAAGCAAGCCCGTTCTCAGTCGGATCTACGGCGCACTTCTCGAAAAGTGAACAAACTGTGGCGTGAAGCAGAAGAACTTCGCTGGATGTTGGCGATGTCCGGTAAACGCATTGCCCATGGTGAAGCGCGTAAGTTGGCTGGACCGTTTATGGATGAAGAGGATTTGGTTCAAGAAGGCTACATTGGGCTCCTCCGTGCTGCCAAACGATTCGACCCAGACAAAGGGATTCGCTTTTCTACCTACGCTCGTTGGTGGGTTCGTGCACAGATGACCCGCGCGATTGACCACACTGGTCGCCCAGTTCGTTTGCCGGGATGTGCTGTTGAACAAACTCGAAACCTGCGCAAAGCCATGAAGCACTTTGAGGCGTTGGGTGTTGAATACACCATTGCTGACTTGGCTTCTGAGGTGAACATCGACAAGGAACGCGCTGAATTACTGTTGAGTCAAGGGAACACCATCTCTTTGGAGCAACCGGTTGATGATGGACCTCGTCCTCGTCCGTTGGAGCGTTTCATGAGCGATACAGAGAGCAAGTCACCCGATGATGCTGCCATCAACTCACAAGAACTTGATCGCATGAAAATGGCCTTCGATGATCACTTGACCGAACGTCAACAGTTTGTTCTCGAGCGTCGTTATGGGTTGGACGAGGATGGAGAGTTCCGTACATTGTCTCAAGTGGGTACAGAAATGGGCTTGTCGCGAGAACGTGTTCGCCAGATTGAGCGTGAAGCTCTCCAGCGTCTGCGAGATGGGTCGAATTTGAAGGACGAAAACGGAAAAAGGTAGTTGGATTGACGATAGATTCTTTGCCTAAAATAAAATGGGCACGTTGGGATACACGAGTATGCCCAACGTGCCCATTTTCCTTTATGCTTTGAATCTATCGCCACTTCAACCACCTTTTAGAGTGTTACTTTTGCCGATGATATCTGCATTCAAGACCAAATTGAAAAGATTGTCTTGGATGCGAGAGTATTACTGTTGTGCTAGGAGAAGTGCTTCGTTTAAAATCAATGGTTGGTTTGGATGCGAGAGTATGCCCAACGTGCCCATTTTCCTTTATGCTTTGAATCTATCGCCACTTCAACTATCTTTTGGTGTGGTACTGTTGTCGATGACAATTGGATTCAAGACCAAATCACAAAACTGTGTTGGATACGCTGGTATCCCCAACGTGCCCATTTTCCCTTATGCTTTGAATCTATCGCCATTCACATCCTTGAAAATGAGTTGGTTTGTGTGTTGGGAATTTGTAGCTTTTGGGAGACTGTTGGTGACTTGGGTGTTTGCTAGTGTGTCGTATTTTAGTAGGTTTAGCAGTTTGCTTTTTGTACACCTCATGTTTATATATTTGGGCATCCTGTGAATCCATTATCCATCCTCAACTTTGAAAATGGAAGATGGTTGGGCGTTTGAAGACGATTTGGAAATTTGTCTGTGAATTGTAGATTGGGTTGATTTAGCTGTTTGTGTTTTGATGATGGATTTACAGGATGGGGGCTCTGGCTCCCAATGTGCCCTTTGAAAGGTGTTGGTGGTTTTAAAGAGTATCTTGCATAGGATCCAAACCTGTCGGGTAGAAGATGTCGATTGGATTCACAGAGTGACGAAGGGTGTGCGAACGAAGCGTACTCTTTGTACGTGAGCGAGCACCCTCAAAGTCAATCGAAGAAGACAGCGACAGATTCCTGCCCTTTGTGGCTATTGAACTAGCCTATCCAAAGCATCCAAAAATCCAACCAACTGCTCCTTCGTAATCGTATACGGAGCCGTCAGCGCAAGCACCTCGCAGTTGGGACCCGCAGGCAGAATGATGTACCCAAGTTCCATCAGTTTGCGTGAGAGGGTGAGGGTGTCGGGCAATTGAATACCCCAGAGGAAGCCTTCACCACGTACGGTGTAGCCACGTCTGTCGAATTCAGCCTGTAGCCAAACCATTTTCTCGTCCAGTTCCGGTTGGATGCGTTCGATTTCTGAGAGTGCTGCGAGGCCCATCGCACAGCCCATTGGATTGCCGAGGAAGGTCTGGGTGTGGATGGATTCGCCTTTGGAGGCACCCCACGCGTCCATGACTTTTGCCGTTCCGAGACAGGCTGAGATGGGGAAACCACCAGCCATCGCTTTTCCGATGCATACGAGATCGGGCTGGGCATCGGCGAGTTCTGGATGTTGGAAGGCGAACCAGCGTCCCGTTCGTCCGCATCCAGTGTAGATTTCGTCGAAGATCACCACGCATCCGTCTCGGTGGGCAGTGTGGATCAGTTCACGGAGCCACGATTTGTTGGCGGGTCTAACACCACCGCGTCCTTGAATCGGTTCAATCAGAATGGCAGCGAAACCTGTGAGGTCTGTTGGATACTCACCGTTGAACGTGGCGTGTTCAACGTGCTGACCGAGTTGACCCTTGAATGGACCGCGGAACATGTCGGATTTGTAATCGGAGGCGCTGAGTGGACCAAATGCCAGTCCGTGGTAACTGTTGTCAAAGGCGAGGATGTTGTCGCGTCCGGTTGCCATTCGTGCTGTTTTGATGGCGGCTTCGACCGAGTCGGAACCAGAGCATCCCAAAATGGCACGGTCCAGTCCACTGATCTCTGCCAGTTTCTCCATCAGTTCAATGCGTTTGGGATCGGCAAAGGCATCCCCCATGGCGTGGAGCAATACTTCGGATTGTGCTTGTGCGGCAGCGACAACTGCTGGGTTTCGATGACCGACGGCGGCGACACCAAACCCTGCCGTGAGATCGACGAATACATTGCCATCGACGTCTCGAACGTTGGCACCTTTCGCCTCATGCCAAACGATGGGGTCGTCTTTGGCAGTCCCCAAACTTTGTGCCCTTCGGGCTCGGCGTGCAGTGATGGCAGGACATTCTCTCATCGCCAGTCGGTCGATCCACGCTTGCGACTGGGGACCGGGGATGGTGGTGATCAGATTTGGAAGTTGGGTTCCGAACTCTGTGTATTCTTCACTCATTGGGGACTCCGTTTGAAAATGCTCCAAGAGAAGCCGTCGCAATTGCGCTCATGTCCGTAGATGGTGTGTCGCTCTGCCGTCCAACCCTCTAGAGTGTGGTTGTTTTCTTGAGGGAGAATCGAGCAGGTGGCATAGGCGATGATGCCATCTTCTTTGACATACTGTGTGGCTTCGGTCAGAATCTGTTGTTGAATGGGTACCCAATCTAGGGGTGGTTGGGCTTGCCATTTCCAACGAACGGTGGGTTCGCGTCGCAGTCTGCCAGTTCCTGAACAAGGGGCATCGACGATGACGATGTCGACGGGTTCTTTCGGTAGACGGGTCTGGATGCGGTGTCCGGCGCGCGTAGCCCGTTTGTGCAACTGCTTTAAGGCGTTTGAACGAGGTTCATTGGCGTAGACAGTGGCGCCAAGAGCAGCGACGGCCAAGGATTTTCCACCTGCACCCGCACAATAGTCAAGCACGGTGGTATTTTTCTTGAGCATGGTGCGTAGGGTTTCGATGAAGTATTGACTGGCGGCATCTTGGACTTCAAAAGCACCTTGGACAAACAAGGGTTCTCCAACGACGTTTGCCGACCCTTCGATCCTTAAGCCGTATGTGGTGTCAGCAATCGGGATACTGTCGATTTCTCGATGACGCAATTTTTGGTGCAGTTTCTTTCGAGAGAAGACGCTTGGGTTGCATCGAATGTCGAGAGGGGCACGCTGTTGGTGGTGAGAAGCAAATGTGAATGGGTCGGAGATGTCTCGTAGGTGTTCGTCCATCCAGTTCGGAAGGGAAAGGTGCGTGCAGATGTCAAACTGGCTGTCTGCTAAGTTCGCAGAGTCGCTCGGTTGGCTCAGCCATTGAAAGATCTTGCTCAAGTCGCTGTCTGTGTGCAACGGGGCATCCAGTAGATTCATTGCAACGAACCATCGCTCATACCGAATGAGGGTGTAGACGATTTCAGAAACGATTTTGCGATCTCGAGAACCCAGCTTGCGTTGTTCCCGAAACCACTTACTCAACCGTGGCCCCGCATAGGCAGGGGATTCAGTGGCAATCTGTAAAGCCTGATGGGTGAAGCCTTGAATGAAAGGTCTCTGAACCCGTTCTTGTGTGCGTTGTGTTACAGAAGGAATTGGAAACATGATAAGATGCTTATATCCCATTTGGCTTTAGAGTTCTCTATGGCGAACGGACTTTTGAGGAGAATCAAAACATGATGGCACTTGTTTGGTGGTTGGTTTGGACGTTTGGAATTGCGCCCACATTTGCCAACCCAGATGGATGGAGTACAGGACCTGTTGCCGCTGGTGCAGGAGCCATTTTGAATCCAGCAGATCCGTTGGAAGTTGAATTGCCAACACTGGTGGGAGAGTGGATCACCAAACCAACTGCGTTGTATTATTTCTCACCGACATGTCCACACTGTCAGGCTGTAATTCCAGAGATCAAGGCCTTGTCTGCTGAATTCACCGATGTTCAGTGGGTGGGGGTTGCGTCTGCCCACTCGTCTCCAGAGATGGTGACGGCATTCAAGCAGGCCTATGGTGTTGAGTTTCCGATTGTACACGACGTGGACGGACTTTTTTCTCAGGCTGTTGGGGCACGTGCGACGCCCAACGTCTATGTGACCAGACCTGTTGTGACAAATGGCGAAGTGGCAGAGAGTGTAAAGGCTCAGGATTCAGATACTGCTGTGAACGGTCAAACCACCGTGTTGCTCACCGATATGTACTTGCCCTACAGTCGAGGGATGGCCAGTCTATTCAAATTGCGCAATGGAGACCCCAGTAACCCCTTTGAGCACTTTGATGGCTATCAAGGCAACCGTGTTTGCACCTCCTGTCACGTTGAAGAAGGGAAATCCTACATGATGACCCACCACGCGCAAGCCTATTACACCTTGTACAAAATCGACAAGGTGGACGATCCCAAATGTGTGGGGTGTCACGTTGTTGGTCTTGGGGAAGAAGGTGGCTTTGAACTTGGAGATCATGCCTCCCCATTGGCTGGTGTAGGGTGTGAGTCCTGTCACTCGGCTGGAGGAGGGCACGACGGTACAGCAGTCGACGCCAAAGAGAGTTGTGTGGGGTGTCACGATGAGGAGCATTCCATTCA
>CBFIFY010000023.1:0-54551 GCA_965661985.1 uncultured Myxococcota bacterium
CAACTTTCGATTGTCCTGCTCATTTCCGTTGCACCCTCGATGTGTGTACGCGTGATACAATTGACGCCTGTGCTCTCGGCTCTCAGCAGTGGTGAGGAATGGATACAAGGTGATGCGGTTTGCGGTAAAGAGCCACCCTTCTACCCCTTTTTCACTGGCTGATTTAGCGGCCCCATCAATTAAATGCGTCGGCACACCAAGTAAGTCTGCCTCATCGGTGATCAAGACTGTGGCATCGTTGCTTTCTTGCAAGAGGTTGTCTCGAAACTCAGAGGTCAAGGTCGCGATTTCCGCATCGAGTGCACGTAGCCTGTTTCGCTGCTCGTCCGGAAGCTGCACCCCAGATTTGGCAAACTTCTTATAGCGGTCTTCCACCAATCGTCGTTGTTCTTCTGTCCAGTCACTCGATGGATTGTGGTGGAGCGTGTTGATCCGTTCAAACATCGCTTGGCTCAAGTACAGCCGATTGCGATGCGAGGCCATTTGCGCCCCGATGTCTTTGGCAAGTGCACTCAGTTCTGGAGTCGAATCGGTCCCCAACAAACTGTAAAACACCCGAGCAACCCTTGATAACGTTGCCCCGCTGCGCTCGAGTGCTGCAATGGTATTCTCGAAGGTTGGAACCTCTGGATTCTGCTCAATCGCTTCATATTCTGCAGCCTGCTCAGCGAACCCTTGCTCAAATGCCGGTGCAAAATGCTCAAACTCAATCTGTTCAAAAGGAGGTACACCATGAATGGTGGTATAAGCAGACAAGAATGGATTCATAAAACCTCCGACAAAAGTGTGTTTATTAATGTAATGCGAAGACCACATCCGTGTAGCAGATTGCCGAAAGAACACACCAAACTGGTGACATTACAGATCTCAACCATCTGCATTGTTCGACAACCCGACCGCCGATAACGCTCTGAGAACTCGGAAGAAAAATGATGCGTTGTGTCTGAATCTGCACACAGCAACTCCAACCGGTCCTGACTCACTTTGTGATCGGGCAAAGTCGCTACCCTTTGCCTTGTCACCACAAGCCATCAAGACTGCACAACAGATTTTCCACTGTTTACTTCTACTGTCTGTATCCACGGCACGATTCAAACGCGGGCAATGCGCAACCACACCTGCCCTTGATAGCGCTCATCGTCCAGTTCAACCGCTGTCAACCCACGAGAAGCGGCTTGTTCTTGAATCCACGACAGTGAATGGCGCGCATAGCCCCCTTGCTCCGAGACGTCACTGCGCCCCAACCACTCGTCATCCAAATAAGCAGACGCTTCATCTGGCGCCGGCACATAGGAAGTCAAAAACTGGGCATCCGGTCCTGTGTTGGTCAAGAACTCGTCGAGCATGGTGATAATTTGTTGACGAGACGTATGGGTCCAAACGGATCTGGCCAACACAAAATCAAACTGTCTATTGAACACAGAAAACGAAAAGTCTGTATGAAAGGCAATCTGAGGGTTTCGAGCACGGCTTTCCTCTGTCAAGACGTGGTCCAACCCAAACTGTACCCGCAACTTGTACGGCTCAATGCCACAATAATTTCCTGGATTCAAATAGGGAATGAGCAAGTGACCAGCCCGCAAACACCCACAGCCAACGTCCAACACTTTGTGGTGGGGTTGCAACCCATACTTAACCAAGGTTTGAAACTGGTTCTGCCCCACGGTTTCAAACACATTGGGTTGACCACCCAAAAAGACCACCGTAGAGAACAATTGCATGCGGGTGAGCAATGGTTCTGTCGGGTGCCACTGAGCAATCTCTGCCGCTCGTTGATCCACAGCCTGTTGAATCAACGCATCCCCTTCTTCAATTCGACCGAGCGTTCTCAACAATCGACCTCGAAGAGACGCGAGTTCTGCCGACTTGGGATGTTTGCGCATCACCGTACGCACTACTTTCTTGGCTGACACCAAGTCATTTTGCATCAAATGATAGGTGAAATAACTATTTTGCTCTCGCAAAAATGAAAAGGCCTGAAAGGGATTCATAGGACTCCACAGGGATACGGGTGTATATCTTTTCTAACACACTGTATTGAACGCGCCTGTTTTGTCAATACAAAGTGAAACGCAGACAGCCTAGTCCTGTAATAGAGTTCCAATCCCCCACCCAAAGCCAAGAACAATGGGCAGTTCCAACCAAAACCACATCGGATGGGGCACCAACATCAAGTTGAGCATACAGAACAAAGCCGTAATTCCACCCACCAATGTGCCAGTTCGCAGTGCCGTGTCGCGATTCGTGTAGCCACCGGCCAACGAACCCATCACCCCCTGTGCAATGTGAGCAACAAAAGGAAACAACAGTTGGGACGTGGACATCGTAGAGACCCAAGAAGCCATCGTCGCTGCATCGTTGGGGTCAAAGCCTGGAGGGGGTGGGTAGATGGACATTCCCAACTGTACGATGGCCATGTTTGCCACCATACCCACAACGATGCCAATCGTAACGGCAAAAGCACGACGAGATATCGGTTGCATGTGATCTCCGAGAACAGTGGTGGATTGAACTGTCGAAATGGGGCACCTACTCGCGATCAGACTCATCTTGGATATAGGTTTCTTCTTTGTAGCGCATCGCATAGGGAATGAACCCAAGTGCGGTCAGGAACATACAGCCCGCAAAGAACAAATAGTAATTTGCACCTTCGACCTTGCTTGTGGAGAACGCATACTGACGCCCTTGAATGTCCTCGTTGGTCAAAGTCGACCCATCGGGTTGAGACAGCAAGTTCCATTGGTGGGTGAGCGCATCTCCATTTGGGTCATAGGTTCCAGCAGCGTTCAAAGAGAGAACCTGCTTTTCCTTACAGTCTGAATCAAAGAGCCCACCGAGCCCCTGACAGCGCGCGTACAGCACAAAATCCTTGTTCTCAGGCAGATTGACGATCGGTGCGACATTCTCTTTGCTCACCAAAACCTTGATCGACTCAGTCCCCTCCAGCGTACCCACAGCCAATGAAAGAGATACGGTGTACTCACCTTCTCGATCGGCAGAGAACGTGGTGAAACGCTTGTTGCTGTCATCGATCTTGCCAGCGCCCGGGCCTTCCACCGTCCAAGTGTACGCGACATCGCCTTCTCCTGTACCAAAGTCGGTTGAAGCAAAGATGTTCAGAGCGGCGTTGGGGGCAACCAACAACAACGGTTCAGCAAAGGATACCGATGGGGGCGTCACTTGATCTTCAGTCTCTGGGGCTTCCGTCAGACGCTTTCCTTGGGGTTTGCTATTGACAACGGAGACCGTCATTTCTTTGACAACGGTTTCCGTTCCGTCGCTGGTGGTCAACGAAAAGACATACTCGCCTTCTTGCATCAGTTCAATTTGTGGTTTCGGGTTTTGAATGAAGTGGTTGAAAACACTGACAAATTGATTTCCAAGAGAGACCGAAAACAAATAAATCGCCATGATGAAAGACTTCATCTTTTTGGGAGACTGCGTGTAAGAAAACTCCAAGCAAGTAATCGATACAAAGATTTCAGCGGCGGTGATCAAGGCATAGGCAAACAGTTGCCAACCAATGTTGACAGCTTCTCCAGCAGCAATCTGGCTTTCAATCCACGCAGGCAACAAAAATGCTGGGACGGTCACAAAGAACCCAATGCCAATCTTGCGCAATGGAGTGAGTGGAAAAACCTTGTTGATTGCCGGATAGACCACGCTGTTGAACAACGGCACCAGCAAAATGATCATGATCGGATTGATGGCCTGGATCTGAGAGGACAACCACTCAAAGCCCATAAAGTTTCGGTTCATTTTTTCCGCTTGCAACACCCACGCCGAACCCGTTTGGTCAAAGAGAGCCCAAAACATTGCAACAAAGAGGTAGATGCCAAAGAGTTTCCCCATGGAACCCAACCCTTTGGGGCTGAAGGTCTCTTTGATAAACTCAGACCCACCCGCAGGAATGTGGATGAACACCTTGCGCCCCATCCAGAAGAATACGGTTGCCGCTGCCATCAATACACCGGGAATACCAAAGGCCCACGCGGGTCCATACTTTGGATTGCTCAACAACCACGGCGTCAAAAGCGTAGAAATGAAGGCACCCAAGTTGATGGACAGATAGAACCACCCAAAGATGCGCTCCATCAAGTGGGCGTTGCTCTTCCCAAATTGGTCTCCAACGTGGGCAGACACACAGGGCTTGATCCCTCCCGACCCCACAGCGATCAGTGCCAGGCCAATCATCAAATAGTTGCGTGGCTCAAGAAACGGCATGTGCAAATCCATAAATGCCAGCGAGAGGTGTCCCAAGCAATAGACGATCGACAACCACAAAATGGTTCTGTACTTTCCAAAGAACCAATCTGAAATCAACGCTCCAATCAACGGGAAGAAATACACCGCACTGGTGAAGTTGTGGTACCAGACCATCGCGGTTTCCTGATCCATAAAGTCCGCAGAACCATCCGAAGACAAGAGATACTGGGTCATAAAGACCACCAAAATACCCTTCATCCCATAGAAGGAGAAACGCTCGGCAGCCTCATTGGTCACGATGTAGGGAATGCCTTTGGGAGCAGTGGTAATGGCTTCAGGTGCGCTGCGATATTCGGTGGACAAGGCGACCTCCTTTGGAATCGGATATACACAAGTGGGCAACAATGCTATCTGTTCTATTCGATTTTGAGCGACCATGCACCCAACACTCACGATCCTCTTGCCAGTATACAATGAAGCGCGTCGCATACAGCGTGGATTGGACAGTGCGCTTCGATTGCAAAGCAAACTGAAACCCCATTGCAATGTCGACATACTGGTTGTAGACGATGGTTCAACCGACGCTTCCACCACCGACTTGCCAAAGAACATCCACGTCTTGAAGCGACCTCACCAAGGAAAGGGTGCAACCGTTCGAGCAGGTTTGGAACACACCGACACGGACTGGGTTCTGTTCACCGACATCGACTGGTCTGTGCCTGTGGAAACCGTCTACCAACTGGTGGTCAGTGGTCTCCAATCCACCTCAGACATCGTCATCGCGTCTAGAGAGATTGAAGGGTCGACCCGCATTGCCGAACCTCCTTGGCGACACATTTTGGGCACTGTCTTCAATCGATGGGTGCAGTGGATGCTGTTGGCAGGCTACATGGATACCCAGTGTGGATGCAAACTGCTTCACCGTCGGGCAATCGAACAGATCACGCCGCCGATGCAGGAAAATGGTTGGGCATTTGATGTTGAGTTGCTGTTGATTGCCAATTTGAAAGGGCTCTCGGTGCGTGAATTTCCAGTTCCCTGGGTCTATCAACCCCAGTCAAAAATCCGCATTTGGAAAGACGGATGGCAAATGGCGCAAGCCGTTCTGAGGATGCGACAACGGTTGAACCTTGACAATTTCGATCAAAAGTAACCTTCCATGCATATTTTGCTATCCTAATTAGACAGTCTCTCAGTTTCGTCGAGGTGTCTACAATGTGGAATTCAATCACTCAATTCTTTTCAAACCTGTTTTCAGGGTCTCAAAACAAAGACAGTGTGTCTATAGACGATTTGTCCGCGTGGGCCAATCAGAACGATTTCAAATACGAGTCCCCCGCTAAAAGTGCTCTGCATCAAGAGTATGACCATCTGCTCTTCTTTCAACAGGGCACAGACCATCAAACAAACTCTCTCATGCGGCACCGGACCCCCGACGCAGCAAGCATTGTCGCCCACTGCACCTTAGAGCACGAAGGCACCCCTGCTTCTTACATTTGCTACATCTTTGAGAACACCACCATCAGCCTTCCCAAATTGCAGTTTTCCCATCGAGAGTCGGCAATGTTTATCACGATGCGAGGGTCCAAACTCAGTCCTGTGTCGATGTCCTCAAACCTGTCCAGCACCCACGCCGCCCTCTGTGAAAAAGCCAAATGGGGAGACAGACTCTTTCGAGACACAACAGTGCAAGAAATTCTACAGAGCATCGACCCATCCCAGATTCGATGGATGGAGGCGGATGACTGTCACCTGCTGTTGGTTTGTGACTCCTTCCATGGCAGTGCTGTACCACTTGGCAAAACCATCTTTCACCACTTTGCCCAATTTCGTTACCGCAAGGCGAATTCGTAAAAACTCAGTGCCGATTCGATGCTTCAACACAGCCTTCGGACACAGAACCATAGAACAATAGACTCATCAATCCATCTCTTTGAGCCTATCACAGCCCCACTGATCACCACCGTTACATCCCTGACGAAGATACTTGCGTGCCAGTGACATATTCTGAGAGACTCCTTTACCATATTGATACATATAGCCAAGATTGCTACAACCGTTGGGATAGCCACCATCACAGGCCTGTTTGTACAGTTTCACTGCCCTACCGTAGTCTTGACTCACACCTTTACCTGCATCGTACATATAGCCAATACCAAAACAACCATTGGCATGTCCACCTGCACAACCCTGTTTGTATAGTTCCATCGCTCTACCGTAATTTTGGCTTACACCTTGGCCGTCTCTGTACATATAGCCAAGATTGGTACAACCGTTGGGATAACCACCATCACAGGCCTGTTTGTACAGTTCCGCTGCCATACCGTAGTCTTGACTCACACCTTTACCTTTTTCGTACATATAGCCAATATTGGTACAACCACCAGCATGTCCACCGTCACAACCCTGTCTATATAATTCGAGAGCCCTATCGTAATTTTGGCTTACACCTTGGCCTCTTTCATACATCACGCCAAGGTTGGTACAACCAGTGGTATTTCCACCATCACACCCAAACTGATACAGTCGAACGGCAATCTTTTTATTTTGTTGTTTTCCATCGGTTCCCGTGTCGTAAGCATAGCCCAAACTGACACACTTTGATGGATTGTGATTGCATTCATCCAATTGGGGCACCAATTCATCGTTCAACCACTCTTGGGCTTTCGCTGTTTCTGGAATGTACACCTTTCTGGTGAGGGATATCGATATTGGAATGGCTACCTGTTGAGGGTATTCAACGGTCACATTGCGGTAGGCATCCAAAAATCGTTCCACTGAATCCACTGCCAAGGATGGGGATGTTCGTCGCAACTGTACAAAATCAGAACTGTTCCACTGACGGCTGGCTTTGGCTTTGATTTCTGCCTCTTTTTGATCCAAATCGTCTTTGATGACCTTTTCCAACTGGGCAATTTGCTGAGCGAGTTGATTGGCTTGACCCACGACGTCCAAAGAAAAGTCCCCACCGCTAACCGTGGCAGAGTCTGTACTTTGAATCGCACTGGTAGAAAGCGATGACTTCTTGGATGGAGAGAGTTTCAAGCCCTGTTGAAAGAGCACCACCGAGCCAACTTTGGTCTGCTTCTTCAAATCTCCAAAAGATTCTGATTCGATATCCTGTCCTGCCAGGAGACGGCCTCGATGGGTATCAAACAATTTCAAGGTCAGATAGTACACCCCTTCTGTTTTGAACACATCTCCCGTTACGATGATGTCTGCGCCGATATTTCGGCCAATATCAACTTCACACGTCCCTTCCAAACACGAGGCTGTCAACCCATTGTCTTCAAGAATCTGCATCATGTTCTCTCGGGTAATCACAGAATATTTCTGATGATCAAGCACTTCAAGAGCCGCAAAACGAGATTGATCTGACAGTTTGAGTAACATCGCATCCTGTACATCCACCCCGCGAAACTCCAGCACGGCTACCCGCTTGATTTCAGCCAAAGCATCTGACACCATCGACAGACTCAACAGCAAAGCAAACAACACACGATTCAACATGCACACCCCAATAGATTGCCCCAACGCATTTGGACCATTGACGTCTAGTATAACAATTATTTAACCAGACCGATGATCATCCCACCATGAACAGAACTGGGCTGTTGGAATTTGCCTTTGTGTTGTGGGACATCATCGCCCCCATTGTCTATTCTTCTATGGTGCTTCGTTGAGCAATTCCTCTTGGACTTGCCCACCAACATAATCCATTGACCAACCGAGATATTCTCCACCAGAGATCGCTTGGTTGTACGCCGCAATGCTGGTGAGTCCAATCGCGTTGGCTCGGTCACCAAAAAACTCTTCCAACTTTCGAGTCGCCATAAATACTTGGGTGCCACCACCACTCACATCCAAACCGACGTGTCCATGTCTACCAATGTCCCACCAATGAAATGCACCTTTGGGGGCTTGGGATGGATCGGTCGACTCAATGTTGGATTTATGGGCTGCCTTAATCGCACTCGGAGCATCGTTCACCCCATCGCGAAAACCGCTGGTGGACTTGCCAAAACGAAACATCAACGAAGCGCACCAACCGTTCCAAGATTCACCATCCCGCTTGGGGTGATCGGTCGCATACTGTTCAACCGCCTCAAGCAGCAGATTGCGTTGGGGTTCTTGCTCCTTTGAGGCAGGAACCGTTGACTGAATGCTCTGAGAGAAAATGTCTTGTGCTCGTTTTCGATCTTGTCGAAGCATGGAAGCCAGCAAAGGGTCCAAAAATTCTAGGGTCTTTTCTCGATCGACGGCTCCGAGATTGCGCACCTGTTCGTCGGCTTTGCTGTCCTGTCCCATTTCTGTCGATGCACTTGAAGCATCGTTTGAGCCATGGGCACTCCCAGACGATGTGGACATAGACGGCAATTGCAACACTTGCCCCACCGACAGCACGTTGGGATTGGCCAACCCGTTCAAGGTCGCCAGTTCCATGTAGCGACTTCCATCTCCCAAAGTGGTCGCCGCAATTTTCCACAAACTGTCTCCAGACTGAACCGTATAGGTAGACTGCAACTGCTCTTGTCGTGCCTGATTGCTCTGGAAGCTACTCTGGACATTGTTGCTCTGAGAAAGGTCTCGCTGACTGGGCAAATCGTGGATGGGGGCAATGCGCTGTTGTTTCATGCAGTTCCAATGGTTTCAAATCAAAAAATCACAAAAGATGTACCCCATTCTAACGGATCAAAGTGGGTCTCACAGACTTCCACTCACCCTTGATCGCAAATGGATGGAAAATGGGTAGGAAATGGGCTTACAGAGTCTCTTTTGAAAGATCACCCTCTGGATAGGTGGCTTTTGATAGCCTCGTCGACCACAGAATCCCAAAAGTCGGTTTCGTTCCACTCTGGAAACTGATCAACCATCGACGTGCTGTTGATCAGGGTCATTGGCTGAGAAAAATCTTGTTGCTGAGCGTATTCCACTGAACAGTCCCACCCCAAGCGCGTTCGAAATGCCGTGGCAACCCGCTCGACAAAGTCTCTCATTGTAGAGACATAGCCCGATGGTGCAAATGTCGACCTGCCAGCCTCAACGGGACATCGCTCGATCCAGTCGACCACTCCATGCGCCAACAGCGTCACTGGAATGTTGTCTCGGACATAGTCGGGTGTGTGGATGACAGGAACGTTGTCTTGAGACCACTGCTCCACCAAATACCGCAACAGTTTGGGGTTGTCCAAAGGACCAAATGGATTGGGTATCACGACGTTGGACACCTGTAGACCTGCATGCACACCATAGAGTGCCACGGCTTGAGTGGTCATTCGCTTCGCCAAACCATAGGGACTAAATACAGGCTCAGCCTCAGCAAAGATGCTTCCCGACACAAATATTTTTCGACACCCGTTGCGTGAGAGCAGCCGACACACTTCGCGAATTGAACGGGTGTTGATGGAAAAGGCCTTGTGTATGTCATAGTCAAAGGTTCGATACTGCTCCGTCCAAGCCCCGTGGTGACAATAGGCATCAAAGGATTCACCTGCGAGCAGTTCCAAGAATTTGGCATCGCCAAAGTGCACTGCTGGATGCACTTGTGCAACCCGTTTCACCCGTTCCATTCGCACTTTTCTCACGCCATCATAGTGTTCAATTGGACGCGTACAGGTGACCACCACTTCATGACCGGCGCGTGCCAACGCCTCCACAAAGTACATTCCGGTAAACGACGAAGGTCCAGTCATCAAAATGCGCATGTACTCTCCACCATTTTCATTCTTCATTCCCCATTTGTTTGTGCTCTGAGTTTGGCTCTACCACAGGTGAATCGAAGGGTCAAAGGATGGACTGGATCGGTCTTTGTCGGACAGAACAGTTGGGCGTATTGGCCATTCAATGTTGAAAGTGGGGTCGTCCCAACGCAAGCACCGCTCTGCACTTGGGGCATAGTCTTGAGACACAAAGTACATCATCTCGGTATTGTCTTCGAGGGTCAAAATGCCATGGGCACAACCTGCCGGCACCAACACCATGTTTCTTTTTTCAGCCGACAGCGTACAAGCACTCCACTGTCCAAAGGTGGGAGAGTCTTTGCGGAGATCCAAAATGACGTCCCACAACACACCTTGCAACACCCGCACAATCTTCGCTTCTTGGAAAGGAGGCACTTGGTAATGCATCCCTCTCAACGTGCCACGATGCCGATTGAAAGAGTTGTTGACCTGCATCAAATGGGGAGAAAATCCATGCGTCACCGCCTCTGTATGGTTGAATACCCGAGTAAAAAAACCCCGTTCATCGTGGATGGGTTCCACCTCAATTTCAAAAGCTCCTTCGAGTTTCATTGGGATGTAGCGCATGCTGTTCTCCTTACTTTCTCCCTTGCCATTCCACCGTACCCTCGACGTTCTAAGTTCTACTTTCCAAGTTTTACTTTCTGGATTCAGCGTCCCAGTGCAACCTGTGTGCGCCAGTGCTCCAAGGTTTCCAATAAAATTTCCTTAACGGTACGGGTCGGCTTCCAACCGGTCAATTTTCTAAATTCAGAGGTGTCGGCAATTAAAAATGGCACGTTGGTTGGACGCGTATACTTCGGAACAGTCTCATATGTGATTCCTTCTACCGTCGAGTGGGAAATCAAAAATTCCAACGCTTCTCGAAAGGTGCATTCTGAATCTGCTCCTTCTGAGCCAATCAAATATGGACGTCCAGGCTCACACCGCTCGACCGCCCGCCAATAGGCATCAACGATGTCCAACACGTGGGTAAAGTTTCGTCGATCGTCCAAATACCCCACTTCCATGTGCGTGTCTTGCTTACCTGCTTCAATACGGGCAATCTGATACGCGTACCACGGAATCCCAAAGACATTCTCTCGACGAGGTCCTTCGTGATTGAATGCACGGGTGCGAATGACCTGTATTCCGTAAGACTGATGGTACACACGACCAATCAAGTCTTGAGCAACCTTGGTTACCGCATAGGGATTGACCGCATCCATGGGAGAGCCAGCGTGAATCGGCAAGTCTACTTCTGACACCGCTCCATACTCCTCTGCCGAACCCGGTATGAGAATCTTGGTGGGACAGCCAACAGAACGTATGGCCTCCAATAGATTCAATGTGCCGTTGTAATTGACATTCATGTAATGATGCGGATGATCCCACGAGGGAGAAATGAAACTTTCCGAAGCGAAATGAAACAAGATATCGGGCTGAACGGTATCAATGAGTTTGAGGGTTGCCAACGGATCGGTCACGTTGCAATCGTGCCACTGAACACGATCTTCAATGTGGCGTACATTGTTCATTTTCGACAGGTGATAGCGCTTTGTTCCGTGCACGTGCACTTCTGGATGGTGTGTGAGAATCCAGTCGGCCATGTGAGAGCCGACAAACCCCGTGATGCCAGTTATCAATACAACCTGCTTCTCTGACATTGTTGATCCTGTGTCCTTGTTGTCAAACTTGCTTTCCTGTAACACCACAATTCACCAATGTGCGATATTTATCCCATTGGATTGTGATTCTAGACTTTGAATTCAAGAGAATTCAACCGATACTGACTCAATATGGCACCACACTTGCCAAACCCCTGTCACCCAACAGCCCTGTATAATCCCATGACATTTTCAGACCCCATTTACATCACCCGTCCCCATGTCGCACCGTTGGCGGAATACACCAAACTGTTGGAGGACGTATGGGCATCCCAATGGTATACCAACAATGGTCCCCTGCTTCGTCGATTGGAAAGCGAACTGTGTACCCACCTCAGTGTCACCAACACCTTATTGGTCAACAATGGCACCATTGCACTCCACGTCGCTCTCAAAGCACTCAACCTTCCCAAAGGCAAAATTCTCACCACCCCTTTTACATGGATTGCAACGGCCTCGAGTCTCGTCTGGGAAGGACACGAACCCATCTTTGTCGATGTGGACCCACACACATTCAACATTGATCCCAAGAAACTAGAAGCCGCCATCACTGAAGACACCGTCGCCATCATGGCTGTCCATGTCTTCTCCAACCCTTGCGATGTCCAGGGCATTGACGCAATAGCCAATCAACACAATCTACCCGTGATCTATGATGCTGCCCACGCCTTTGGAGTGAAGGTCGCAGGCAAGAGTATTTTTGAGTGGGGAGACATCTCTACCGCGTCCTTTCACGCCACCAAGGTATTCAACACAACCGAAGGAGGTGGTGTCTTTACAACCTCGACAGAACTGTTCGAACGAGTAAGAGCGATTCGAGACTTCGGATTTGACCGACAGCGCGAGATTGTACACGTCGGCACCAACGCCAAAATGAGTGAGTTGCACGCCGCGATGGGACTGGCCAATCTACCCATGGTCAACAATGCGATTGCCAAACGAAAGAGGATCACCGAAGCCTATCAGCAGATTCTGAATGGTCATGTACAATTTCAACACTACAATCCAGCCGCCTACAATTTTGCCTACATGCCAATCGTTCTGAACAGTGAAGCCCAACTGCTTAACGTGGTCGAGCACCTAAAAGCCAACAATGTATTTCCAAGACGATATTTCCACCCCTCTTTGAGTAGCCTAGAACACTTGTTCGATCGCCAACCCTGTCCGATTGCCGAATCATTGGCCAATCGAATTTTGTGCTTGCCCCTTTATCCGACACTGGGTCTCGATGCAGTTGAGAAAATTGCCCAACTGGTTATCAAAGCACTACAAACTTGATCGGAATACACCATGAAACCAAAAATATTGTACGTTGGATTGCAGCGCTGTGGAACCAAAACCTTCAGTCGCTTCTTCGCCCGCAATGGCTATCGTTCTTTTACCTGGGCACACACAGCCCAAACAAATCTCCAAGAGATGGTCCAACAGGGCAAGTGGGTAGAAGTTCTGAACAGTGGAATTTTCAATCAATTTGATGTCTTTGACGATTATCCCTTTTATCTCCCAGAGTTCGCGCGATTCTTGGTCAATTACATTCCCAACTCCAAAGTGGTGTTCATGACCCGCCCGGCTGATGACTGGTTTAAAAGCATGCTGGTACACAGCAAAGGACTCACGCTTGGCGAACTTGAAGAGCACTGCTACCGATACAATCGTCTTGGTGAATTGGAGTTTCTCAAACGATACGGCATCGACAACCTCAAAAAGTTGAACATGATTGGTATGAAAGACCACTATTGTCGCATGTACCAGTTGCACATCGAAGATATCCGTTACAAATTCAAAGATTTGCCAGCAGATCGATTCTTTGAAGGGTCTCTCTACGATTCAAACAAGTTTGTTGCCATGAATGAACAACTGGGATTGAATCTAGAGTTCACTGATGAGATGCATGCCCACAAAAGCGATGAGCAGATTGAAGATACGTTCCGACGACACAAGTATCTCTTTGTGCCCTAATTAACTGACCGTTTAGTGATCGTTCGATGAATCTCAGACTATTCAGAGCGCTGGTCTATCAGAAATTTTGCGGGCGGGAACGCCGACATAGGTTCCAGTCTCGGTAATGTCCTTGACCACAATGCAACCCATTCCGATCACGACCTCATCACAGATTTGCGTGTGGTCCTTCACGGCGGCGTTGCTTCCCAAATATACGGCATTTCCAACCGTACAATGGCCATTGAGGTGCACACCTGGCGCCGTTGTAAAAAAGTCTCCAGCAATCGAATCGTGACTGATGGTACTGTGGTAATTGATGTGTGAATGGCGACCAATTTTGGCATTGGAAGTGATGACACACCCAGGTGCCACAATGCTGCCTTCTCCAATCTCAGCACGTTTGGAAACGATGGCACTGGGATGAATCAAAGTTCCAAACCTTGTATTGGATGGCAACTGGTTGATGACGGCACGACGACTGTACGGATTGCCTATCGCCACGACCGTCCAATACTGTGTTGGATCAAACTCCGCGAGCGAAATCACGGGAATTCCAAGGACTGTCGGCGCCTCCACCGCACTGGTGACCATAAATACAGCTCTCTCTCTACAATCAGCACCCAAAATGTCTTCAAGATAATCCAACACTTCGCGTCCACAACCACCACATCCAACAATACAATATTTTCTCATGCCACACCCATCGATTGTCCCATCAATTGCCCCATCAACAACCTAGAGCAACGGTTTCCACCAAGATTCATTGCTCAAATACCAGTCGATGGTTGACTTCAAGCCCTCTGCAAAAGAATGTGTTGGTGTCCAACCCAATTCCTCGACGATTCGAGTGTTGTCGATGGCATACCGCCAATCGTGCCCTTTTCGGTCTTCCACAAACTGAACCAAGGAACGCGGTTTCTCTAAGACATCCAAAATGCTGTGGACAACGCTGAGGTTGTCACATTCACTGTTTCCACCAATGTTGTACACTCTTCCAGACAGTCCTCTTTCCAATACAGCTTTCAACGCCCGGCAGTGATCGTCTACGTGAATCCAATCTCGAACATTTGAACCGTCTCCATACACTGGCAAAGGTAGATCTTTGCTCGCCTTCAACAGCATCAAGGGAATCAATTTTTCTGGAAATTGGTAGGGACCGTAATTGTTTGAACACCGAGTGATGTTGACCGGCAAGCCATAGGTTTTGTGCCACGCAAGCACCAGCAAATCGGCACTGGTCTTCGATGCGGAATATGGAGAAGACGGTTCTAAAGGAGAGTCTTCGGTAAAGAGTCCCGTTTCTCCGAGGGACCCATAGACCTCATCTGTCGATACTTGGACAAACTTTTTCACACCGTGTTTGCGACTGGCTTCCAACAGCACCTGCACACCCAAAATATTGGTGCGAATGAATACCTGTGGGTCTTCAATTGAACGATCTACATGAGATTCCGCCGCAAAATTGATGACTTTGTCAAACCGTTCTCGTTCAAACAATGCCTCCATCGCAACCGCATCGGCAATGTCAGACTGCACAAATCGACACCGTTCACAAAATACGTCTTCAATGCTCTGTAGATTCCCGGCGTAGGTCAATTTGTCAACCACCACAATGTCATATTGGGTCTGTTTCACCATCATGCGAACAAAGTTCGAACCAATAAAGCCCGCGCCTCCCGTGATCAATATGGATGCCATGTACCCTCCCTGCCCAACTTAACTTCTAGGCAACAAAATGCTGCTGTTGTCTCCCAACACAAAAGAGGTGCTGGTCGGTTTACGCGATACAGACTCGATGCGAACCCCTTTGCCCAACAAACAACTGTCCAATCGCCCGTCCACATTTTGAATGAGGGCATCGTCACACACAATTGAGTTTTCAATTTGAGAATTGGAAATTGTTGCTCCAGCACCGATCGATGTAAACGGACCGATGTAAGCATTTCGAATCACCGCATTGGGTCCAATTGTTGCAGGACCGCGAATGATTGAATTCTCCACCCTGGCCCCTTCATCAATCTGCACCATGTTGGACAGGGCAGACAGTTCATCGACATCACCATGACATCGACTTTGCTGTACATCACTCGACAAAATCATGCGGTTGGCTTCCAACATATCTTCTGGTTTTCCAGTATCTTTCCACCATTTGTGGATGATGTGTGGTGCCACGACATGACCGTGATCAACCAACCACTGAATCGCGTCTGTGATCTCCAACTCGTTGCGCTGTGAGGGTTCAATCTCTTTGACGGCCGTAAAAATATTGTGGTCAAAAAAATACACCCCAACCAACACCAAATCACTGGGTGGGTCTTTGGGTTTTTCGATCAGTCGCTTGATTCTTCCATCTTCAAGTACCACCACACCAAAGGCACTGGGGTTGGACACAGGGTTCAACAGCACCATCGAGTTGGGCTTCGACCTTTCAAAATCTTCCACAAAGGTTTGAACCCCGTTTTGAATCAAATTGTCGCCCAGATACATCAAAAATGATTCTCCAGCCATAAACTCTTCGGCGATCAAGACCGCATGTGCCAATCCCAAAGGCGCTTCTTGTTGAATGTAGGTAAACCGAGCCCCAAATCGACTACCGTCTCCCAGTGCCGACTTAATTTCCGCGGCCGTGTCTCCAACAATGATCCCGATGTCGGTAATGCCAGCCTCTACAATGGACTCGATGCCATATTCAATTGTGGGCTTGTTGGCGATGGGAATCAGTTGCTTGGCCGCTGTATAGGTCAACGGTCTCAATCGTGTACCTTTACCACCCGCTAATATCAATGCTTTCATACTCTACCCTTGCACTGTTGAATCTGTTCACTGCTTATTTTTCGAAGCAATACCAACAGACTGGTATCACCTCTACTCTGTAAAGATCGGTTCAACAAAAAGAAAAATTTAATTCCTAAGTTTGTTGTTGACGAAAATTCCAATGAGAAATACCTATTTCACCGATCATATATCGAGGGTGCACATGCCAAATATTGCCATCGCAATGGGTTTAAAAGAAGAAGCCGAAGTCATACAACAAAATATTGAATACCACTTGGCGTTGGGCATCTACAAAATCTTCATTGTAGAACTGGGCTCCAAGGACAATTCGGTCGAGGTGTTGCAACAGTATGAGAACCATCCACAAGTAGACGTACTCTATTTTGACAGTGATGAAGCTGCAATCTCCCTGATTCAACTCAACGTGTTGCGAATTTATGAGCACGACGATGTCGATTACATTGTCCACCTCGACCCAGATGAATTTCTTGTTCTGGGTGAGGGTACCACGCTCGAAGATGTATTCTCCGAATCTCCCGCAGCCTGTTATTACCTTCCGAAATACAACGTGGTTCCCATTAAACTCTTTCAACGACCGCTGACCCAAGCCGTCCTGCAAAAGTTGCTTCGGCTCTACTTCTTCACTGAAATATCCCAAAAGGAACTTTGCTACCCCAGTCCTTCCTCAAAAGAAGACTACCAACGCTGGATTCGCACGGTGCCAACCCACAAGTCCATGCACAACAAAGAAGCCTACAACGTAGAAGTGGCCGGTCACAAAGTGTTCTCTCCCTCTCTCAAAAAAATCATGGTCCCAAAGAATCTGTGCATCGCCCATTTGACCATCACAACCTTTTCTCGATTTGAACGGCGCCTGCAAAGCATTACCGAATTTGTCTCACGCCTCGATCCCACAGACAAAGTCTCCTTTTATTCGTGGAGAATCCAATCCTACGCCTACACTTCTGGACAAACCCAAGAGGTCTACGACAGTTTGTTCCCTTCCAAGTCCGAATTTGTTCAATTGCAACAACAAGGGTCCATCAAGTCCATCAAAAATGTTGTGCAAGAAGGTGGGTTCTGGACACCCCCTCTCCCGCTGCACCTAAACCATTCCTACATTCTCAATCCATTGATGGCCAAAGGACTGAATCGAGTGTTGGCAGCACATAGAACCCCCAAACGCATTCAAGAAAGATAGGAACCCAACACCCTTTTCACGTTGGGCAAAATGCGTTGCCAAAATTTTGGGAAGACCAATTGCTCAACCCAGAGTGTACGGGCTGCACGTTGGCGTTGCTGTAGGTCTCCTTCTAAAGACCATCGAGCCACCGTGTCGAACAACGATTCCCAACCCCCAGACTGTATCAAATATTGATCATAGGCGATCTGTGATTCCAATGGCAATGCCAAACCGACATCCACAAATACAGGGATCCGACCTGCGCGAAGAGATTGATAGACCAAGCCCAAGGGATCATCACCAGACCGAGAGCAAAAAACAAAAGCAGTAGACCAGTCCGCAATGCGACCTTGTTCATCGCATGACAAAGCCTCAAGAATACACAAGCCTTGACGCTCTGCCTCTTTGAGCAAGTGCAACTCTTCAAGCTGAATATTCTGCGCACAATAGCCGATTGCACTGTTGTTCGTCACCGCAATCTCTGGTCCAACAGTCCATCTCGGTGGAGGAGAAGGAAAGTCTTGAGGTCGACGCTTGTATCTCAACACCTGATTTCTCAAACACACAATGTGATCTGCTACAATAAACGGCTTCGACAGTTTCGATTCTATGAAAAGCACACAGGGCGTATTGGACGGAAAAGAACCCTTGGAAATCGAATTGCAATGCTTGTACACCGTTTTGTACGCAAAGTCTGGCAACCGTCCATACAACATCAGATCTGTCGCCGGCATCTTCTTTTTGCGCAGTACACGTAGAATCTTTGGAGTATGTGGTTTCATAAAGGCATCAGAGAATACCCAAGGCACAATGTAAGCATCAGTGCTGTCGTGGATAGAATCATCAATGTCAAATCCAACGTCCAACTGTTTCACACCAGGGTACGCAGTCAAGGATTCATCCATGTCCATCAAAGGCTTCAATACAACCTTGGAATGCTCATGGATGTTCTTTGTAAAATCTACCCCCCACTCAATCGCCAGTTGTTCATTGGACACTTGATAGAGCAAATCCAAGTACAATCTGTCCGATTCTGACAATTTCGAAGAAGTCTGATTGCTGATCACAATTTTGGATGGTGGCAACTGGTCAAAGGGTGGTATGTTCAAAAATTCGGTCACCACTTGTAAGGTTTCATCGTGCCGATTCAGCAAATCTGATTGTTCCAACACACATATTTGCTCTCTTGGAAAATATGTGGTGACTCGATCGAGTTGCTCTGCATACAAACCCCGTTCAACATAGGAAAACACAGGGTGAAAATCATCAAAGCGCGAACGTCCAAAACGAATCACTTTTCCAAAATCAAGAGACTCTCGCCCCATCTTTGTCGTCATCTTCCAATGCGAGTATGCACGTTCGGATGGGTCCCGAAGCAACACAATGATTTTCGCGTCTGGATTGTATCGATGAAGCCTCTCCATCACCAATGGATGATACAAATACATCGGTGTGGCATCCACCTTCAACGTAACGGACTCTCCACCATCATCCTGTGGAAAGCACTTTTGCACTTCCTGATGTACATCACGGTGTTCAATCCCAGCTTGATTGAAGATGTGCAACTCTTTCTTGTACCCAAACTGCAACGACGGATGTTCCTGTAGAAAGGTATACAGCGCTGTTGTGCCCGCTTTTTGGGCACCCACAATGAACACCGATATTTTTGAACTGGAAACTGTCATATACTGCGGCGTCGTTCGGCAAACAAAGTGTGCACAATGACAATGACTTTAGGCATTCGTTAAGTCTGGACCAGAATGCACCTTCTGTAGGGCTTTGGCTGCGGCTTGAACCACCATTGGCTCTGAATCTTGTAGAGCATTGATCAACGTACCCATAGACGATGGATTGCCAATGATACCGATGCCTTCAGCAGCATGTGTGCGCACGCGGCTTTCTCGACTTTGAAGCAACGCCCGCTCCAAGTATGGAAGGGCCGTGTCACCCATTTGAGAAATGCCCTGCTCGAGCTCTTCTTCCCAATCCGTCAACAACAGGTCCACCACTTTTGGCTCTCCGAGTTTGGCGAGTGCCTGTACGGCATAGGAACCCAAATACGCACCTTTCAGTCCCGTTACCGAGTTGCGTTGGGCTTCCTTGACGATCTCCAACAAGGGTTCAATCGCTTTTGGATCTCCCAATTTTGCAAGAGCTTGAATCAGCATTGGACGGTTGTCTTGGGTGCTGTCCATCAAACGCTCGATCAACGAGTCAACGATGGAAGCATCGCCAATCTCTCCAATCGCAGAGATGGAATAGCCACGGACTTTGCTGTTGAGATGATCGAGATGCTCGTGCAACACCTTTTTGGCTTTGTCAGATACGGTCCCCAACTTACCCAAACTCAACAGGGCTTCAGCAACAACGTCATCGGACTCTCGATCTTTTTTGGCAATCACCTTGAGCAAGGGTTGTTCAGCGTCCTTGGATCCAAGTTTGCCCAAGGAACGAGCCGCCAATTCACGCAAAGAAGCGTCTGAATCTTCCAACAACGCAATCAAAGGCCTCACTGCGTCCACACATTTTCTGTCCAACAGCAACCGAATCGATTTTTCCTTGAGTTCAACCGAGGCGTCTTCTCTACCCAAAACATACATCAAGGGTGCTTCAATCTTCTCTTCCAGAGCCAACAGGGCTTTGCGAACGTGGGTGTACACCTGTTCGTCAAGTAAATACTGAATGAGTGGCAACATCGCCCGTTCATCTTTCAAACTTTCCATCTGTTTGATGGCGTCTACTCGATAAGGCATTGGCATCTTGCGCATCGCCGAGATCAACTCTGCCAACGCTTCTGGACCCAATCGTTCAATGGCTGCATCGACCATTTGCTTGGTGTACTCATCGGCATGATATCGAGCTTTCAACAAAAATGGCACCGTGCGCACGTCTCCGAGAAGACCCAAGGCAACCCCAACAGCATAGCGAACGTCTTCATCGTCATCAATCAAACTCTGGTACAGGTCCTTTACTGCGCTGAACGCACCCATTCGACCGAGAGCCAAAGCAGCATGCTGTCTCAAACTGGGCTGTTCTTCTCGAAGCAACTCCATCAAACTGCCCGCGGCACTGGTCGCTGAACGCTCTCCCAACAGTTTAACCGCCAAGACCCGCATCGCCGTCGACTGATTAGGATTGTTCGCCAAATACATCAATACTTGATCGGCCTGTTCACCTGCAATGGTTCCCAATGCCTGCAATGCATAAAATTGAACGCTCGAAGACTCAATTTCAAAGAACGGCAACACTTCTTGAATATCCAATGCTCCCAGTCGTCCCAATGACCGCATTGCCTGGTATGGCACTCTTGGATCTGGGTCTTGCAAGGCGTTGCGAATAGACTGTACTGCACCTGTGGATTCCGACGTGACAACTTCTCCCAACAGATAGGCAGCACCAGCTCTCACCTCTGGATATTTTCGGTCGACCAAGCAAAGCGTCAATGATTCTTCGGTCGCGATCTCAAGTGCGCCTTTGTACGCTTCCACTTTCGGGTGGGGTCCCTTTTCCAGATCAACCCACACGAGTTCTTCTGTGTCCATCATCACGCGAATCAACCCAGTCAACACCTCGGTGCTTTGAACACCTCGAAGTGCCTCAATCGCCTCCAACTGGCGTGCCACACTTCTAGAAGTCAACTGTTCTATCATCTCTTGTTGTTTGCTGCTCATGGTATACCCTCAACCGCATTCAAGCCCACATTCAAGCCCACATTCAATACTGCTTGCTGTATTCATCTATCAACAGAATCGCAAAGCATAAGTTCGTTTGGCATAGTGTATCGCAAATTCATTGGAAATACATATGTTTATCGAGATTGTTGCTCGAACTTTTAGATACTGTCTAGACACAGAATCATCGAAGTACATCCTGATTCAGTTTCGATGGTGTCATTCCAACAACGCATCGATCTTTTGACGAAGCAGCGGACCGTCATAACTGCCAGAAAAATATTGTATAACCCCTGACTGATCCACCACAACATGACGTGGAAAAGGTGCAAAATGCTCTGGCACATCATATGCACGATACAAGGACTCGCTCTGATCCATCAAAGAAGGGATATTCGTACCACTCTCGGTCAAAAATTGCTGAATCGTACCGGCGGTGTTGCCTGCATTGGCCATCAACACCACCACGTCATCATTGTCTGCATAGGTTGATGCCACCCCTTGGGCTATATCTGGAACCTCCAGAGAACAAACCGGTCAGTAATCGGACCACCACGCCAGAAAAAGAACCTTTCCCTGAAAGTCTGACAGCCGTGCGGTACTTTGAAGCCCGTTGGCATCCACCACTGGCAGGGCAAAATCTGGATGCAACGACCCCTCCGCAGCATTTGATGGACGAATCTCAATGTTTCCAGTGGGTTCATCTGGATCATTGCTGGTCCAAGACAAGCCTTGTGGGTTCCAATTGCCCGCAGGCGCACTGATGCGAAAAGCCTCTTGACCACCAACAGACACCCGTGTGCTCTGTCCATCGGTTTGAACGTGCTCGACGGAAAAGCCCGTGGGAATGTTGTCAAATGCAACCTCCAGCGGTTGCGCACCGTGATTTTGAACCCAAAGAATTTGAGACGACGCTTCACCAATGCGAAATCGAACCTGACCGGGCAAGTGTATTTCTGGTCCCCATCGATCGGCAACACGCTGTAAGACAGTCGATTGATACCAATCTGCGACGATGGCTCGACCATTGGATGCAGCAACCCCCATCGCCGCAGACAACGGTGTTTCTTGCGCCAATGGAAGCAATGTTCCCCCTTGAATATCGTAGAGCGTTGTCGCATCCCAAGAAGCCACCCAAACCTGTGAATCATCCAACGAAACTGAAAAGACGGTTCCCTGTGGCGCATCTTCATCCAACGCGATCAGTCCATCGTTCTCCACCGACAACAGTTGTACACCATTTCCACCAAGCCCCAGTACAATGTGCTCACCATCTGTCTCAATGTCTCGCACTTCGCTGTCCAATGTCAGGCGATCCAATTCTAGAGGGGCGTTTGGATCGGAGACATCCATCCAATAGAGTTGCTGACCATCGGCATAGACCAATCTATCCCCTACAATGTCGACTGCATAGGCATTGTCCGCATCAATGGTTGTGATCATCTGGACATCTGTACTGCTTTGATACAACCGAACGCCTCGATCTCTCCAAGCTACGGCAATCAAATCGCCGTCCACCGCCACTTTTTCATGAACGCCTTGCCCTTCGATGAACCCCGCTGGACTCAAGGTTTCCCCTTCTTGAAAACGCCATAGGCTGATTCGATGGGTTCTAGAGCCCACCACGATCAAATCACCGTCGGAATCCACTGAGTATCCCCTTCCAGTATTTTGACGGTCCAGTACTTCGCCAGTCTCTGTGGACACCAAGCCAATCCCACTGACGCCCACTTGCACAGCATAACTGTCGTCATAGATCGCCACATCAACCCATTCGTCGATGATTTGGCCATTGTTCAACGGTGGGTCTGGATAGGTGGACGTGGTCAGAATGGCATCGCCCACTTGATAACTGCCGTCATTTGCTACAGCTGTATCGTCAACCTCTGAGTCATTCGGCAAGCCCTCAGTGGATGGCTCTCCAGTGGGTACACCAAAACCAGCCTCCTTAGACTCTCCAGTACAAGCGACAGAAAGCAAGACAAGCAACGATGGCAACTTACATTTGGGCATGGTATCCAGAAACCGTGTAACGCAGACTATAGCTGTTGATATTTCGGCAATACCCACCCGTTTCAGTGACAATATAGGTCAATACCAATTCTCCGTGCTCGATTGAGTGTAGTCTAACACAGGATTCAACATCTATACACTATGCGCCACAATCTCTGGATATTCTTGGGTTCTATCTTGGGTGTTGAGACGTGATAACACCATTGAAGCACTTCAATTAAAAAGACCGACTGCATGAGTCGGCCTTCAAAATATCACTCCAAAATGAGTGAACAATCAACGTCCAAGCTTAGAATTTCATTCCAGCACCCAGTCGGAAATACGCACCGCCATACCCCAAGTCTCCAATGTTGATGTCCTCTTCACCGACACCTGCACCTTTCACGGAAAAATTGAGCGCTGTCGCGGCTGTATTGCCAGCCTCACCATAGACAAAGAGTTGCGATTTTTTCGCAAGTGGTCGAGTTCGAAGTTCCAGACCCAACGCACCTGTCGCACCAAATCCCATCGCAGAAGCGTCCACCAAGGTCGTGGCGTCCTCGTCAAACGCGCCATTGTCGCTCATCTGAAGGCGATTGTGCACCAACAATCCTTGCACGGTTGCGTAGGGAGCAAACCAAGGCTTGAGGTTCCAACTAAACTTGGGACCGACGTGAATCAAAGTTTCAGAAACTTGGGTGTCATAGCCACTCAACCCAGTGCTGTAGCCTTCCTCGTAATCATAGTCGTAATAGTAATCATTGTACCCACTGCTTTGTTGACCCCAATGTACAGAACCCAAGATGTCGACAGTGTTCGTCAGTTGATACCCCAGTCGAAGTCCACCGGTGCTGCGTTGCCAACTTGTCGCGTAATCCCAGTCGACGTCGGCTTGCTCAACCATGCCAGTTTCCACTGCCAATGAATAGGTGTAATCAAATTGGGTTCCCGATCCGGACAGGAGTGTTGCCAATAGTGTGTTCATTCTGCCTCCTCAGCATCGCTGCCTTCTGTGCGTGGCAATTCTTTTTGTTCAAACATGTTGGTGACGGCAAAGTTGCTCATCGTTTGGAGTTCAAGGGTTGCGGGGTTCAAGATGGACACCATACCCAGAGACTGATTGTGGGTGATGACGAAGTTTCCATCGGGCATCGCCGCAATCGAAACCGGTGACGCTGGCAAATCCACTTCAGCGGGTGAATTTGGACTGGCCAGGTTCACTTGAAGCAAGGTGTCGGAACCCGCCAACAGCGCCAGTGCGTAGGAGTTGGACTCATCTTCAACCAAGGCAACACCAATGGGTTCACTTTGGGCAACCAACGAGATGCTCTCATCAGAAGACAAATCTAGAATCGAGAGTCCATATCGAGAGTCTTGGTAATCACTGCCCCCATAGGTTTCTGGACGAACGATTGCCACTGCGAAGTTTCCAGAGTCGGTGACCATCAGTTCAGAGACTGGATTCGACACAACATACTCTGTCAGTTCACGGGTTTCCAAATCCAACTTGTACACGTCGTGTACCGCACCAGAAGCGTCGTTGTACAGCATCGCAAACCCATCGCCCATCAAAGCCTTGTTGCTCGGCTCTTCCAAATCCACATCTTCAAGAGAGGAAGCGTTCAACGTCGCCAATTGGCTGTGATCAAGCACAACAGCTTTTGAAGAACTTGAAAAGACAAAGACCGATTGGGAAGTCACTTCATCCACACCAATGTCGGTGGGAATCGCCCCCAAATCTCCAATGTTCCAATATTTGCTTTGGAGGTCCAACATGTAAATGTCGCTGCTGCCTTGAACGGTGAGCAAGAGATTGGTCACGCCAGACACTGGATCATAGGCCAATTCGGCACCCGATGGGTCAATCGCCTGATCTGCGTCGAGTGTCAACGGGGCTTCCAAGGTCTTTTCAAAGGTTTCAAGGTCTACTGCCACAACCTGAGAGCGACTCATGACCACCGCTTGGTTGTCTGGACTGAACAGAACTTGCTTGGGAGAGAACCCAACCGATGCTGATCCCATCGAGCCATCTGCGACTCGAATGAACGCGACTTCACCCAAATCGGCAAAACCGTCCACCTGTATGTCTCCACCGGCATCGTAATCCAAGTAAGCAACCGCAATGGCACCGTCGTTGGAAAAGGAAATGGTGTTGAGGTGACTGGGAATCTCTACCTCGGACGTCACGGTTGCGTCAGACACAATTGAGAGGACCGAATTGTCGACCAACTCTCCACAGTCTTCTGGGAACACAATGTCGTCGCCTTCTTCTTTGCACTCTTGCCAAGTGGCAAAGACCAACACTTGCGAACCGTCTGGTGATTCCACCAATCGATTGGGCACTGCGCCGTCCAAATCAACAACGGAAATCCCACCGGCATTCACGCGAATCAGGTCACCTGCAAATGGAAGGTTTATATAAATGCCGTCATTGGCACTGGCCACGTTGGTGTCCCACAACTGACCGGATCGATCATCTGGTTGATAGGTTTCACAGGCTGAAAGCAGTGTCAGCGCTGTCAAAATTGAAACAGTCTTTTTCATGTTCATTCTCCGTAATTCAATTATTGTTCGATGGCGGCGTTCAGTTCAAAGCCGGTGATGGTTTGCAAGACCCCTTCGTCAGTATCAAAGAAGGAAATGCGTCCCAATCCGTGCTCTTGAGAGACAAAGGCCGTGTTGGTTTCTGGAAGTGTGCCCAAGTGTACTGGGTTGCTTGGCAACTGAATCTCACTCGGTACAAATGTGCGATAGTCGAGAAGTTCCAAGTAGGGTTGGTCTTTCATGGTGTAAAAGCCAATGTTGCCATCGGGTGTCGATGCAAAGGACTCAGGCTCAGCAGCCAACTGATAGGCCGACGTAAAGTAGTCGGACAAATCCACCAAAGACAAGGCAAAGTGGTTGTAGAACTGCGAACTGGAATCCACATCCCCATTTTCACGCGGGTGGAACACCACAGCGGTTTCACCCGTTGGAGAAACACCAATGTTGGAGACTGGCTTGACCAATCCACGTACGACAATCTCATCAGCATCGCGGGTCCATACACCCATCGTCGACTCTTGTGAAGCTGTTGAGTACAGCAAACCTTGACTGGAGTCTGGGCTTAAGATCAACGAGCCAAAAACTTCTTCTTCTGGCAATGCCAAGACCGTTGGTGGCAACGATGGGTCTTCCAAATCATAGACCCAAAGTTCCTTTGAACCACGGGCAACCACAATGGCCTCTGTTCCGTCTGGAGACACATCCATGTCGGTTGGGTTTTCACCGACCGCAATCATGCTCACAGCATCGCTTTCTGTTTCAAAATCCACAAGCACAAGTTCATTCACACCATACTGACGAACGATGGCATAGCGACCTTGTGGATCCAAAAGAACCTCTTCGGCTCTCGGTGGATTGACCAAGTCATCTGCGATGGCAATGCGACGCAAGACCGGTTCGCCACTGGAGAAGTCAATCGCCGACAAATAGTCATCGCTGATCACGACAGCCATCAAACCGTCTTCGGTGAACTGTACATCGTGTGGATAAGCACCCGCCATGGCCTCGAAGTGCTCTTCGTTTTCCAAGTCAACAATAGAAATGGCGTTGAAAGAAATGGCACCACCACTGGAAGCACCGCCACCTTCTGCGCCCACATCGTGGTAACAAACGGCCCATTCACCTTGTGCGGACATCTTCATTTGGTTGAGGTTGCGTCGCACTTCGACTTCTGCCACTTCCAGAGAAGCCGCATCGATGATGCTCACGCTGTTGGACCCTTTGTTGAAGGTAATCGCTCGAGAATAGTCGGCACTGGTTTCAACCAAACTGGGCTCAACACCCACGTCAGCCGTCAACACCGCCAAACTGGGAACCGAGATTCGAGTCACGGTGTTTCGGTCTGGATTGGCGACAAATACATAGGAATCGGTTGTGGCGGGTCGCAGACTCATGAAGTCACTTTCAGCCTCTGAACCGAGGCCATCGTCATAATCACTGTCAGATTCTTCCATGCTGTCTTCCGGAGCACTGTTGTAACCTGTGTCTCCGTAGCCATAGGCGCCGTCTGAAGATTCATCGGCAGACATCTTGCTCTCATAGCCGTAATCTGAACAGGCCATCAACAGAACACTGAGTCCGATTGGAATGAGTGAGGGGGTCAGTTTCATACAATACTCCTTGGCAATGCCAACGTCTTTGGGGTTGAGTATATCCCTTTTGTACAGTTTTCGAATTTTTATCCGAATCAAAAGGAATATAGAAATGGATACAAGTGTCAATGCAAACTTTGTGCCAAAGAAATTTCGACGCGCGTTCGATACTTGTTGATGGGATTCTTTCTGATTTTTCTGCTACAGATGTTCCAAGACAATCGGTTATAGGCAACACAGAACCTTTGAGACATCCACCATGAACTCCATCATCTATTTATTGGTGGCACTGGGATCGCTGATCCTTGCCATTCGAAATGGACGCGCGTTTCGCCTCTACACTGCAACTGGCTCTTTCGTTTTGCTCTGTGCATTGTCAGCCTTGGGCTTTGGATCGTTTGGACTGCACCTTTTGCAAGTCGGTATTGTTGGTTCAATCTATCCCATCACTGCCGCGTTATTGCCTGCCGCTTTGTTGGGTTTTTTGGTTCGATGGCTGGAAATCAAAGAGCACAAAGCCGACCACGTACTGTGGGGACTGGGATTGACAGTTGGGATGGTGTACCTCATTTTAAAGAGTCAAACAGCGTATCGAGCCCCAATTATTGGAGCGCCAGAATATCTCATCTCCGTCTGGTTCTTTGGAAGTTGTACCTTTGGGCTCTACTGGCTGTGGAAACTGGTCGCCCAAGATTGGGAGTTTCACCGAAAGGCACGCCTACAACAGTTGCTGGGATTGCTCTTCACCCCAATTGTCGCACTGCTGATCGAAGGGTGGATGCGATTGCTGTTGCCAGACTTGGACTTGTCGGACATTACTCAACGAGAGCAGATTGCCTTTCTTCAGGGACCCATTCCACCAATTGGTGCCCCTTTGTCGATGCTATCTCTCTACGTTCTACACCTCAACGTCAAGTTGACCCGTCTGATATCGCTGCAAGAACTCTTTGCGCGCCTGTTCACCCAAGGGTTGATGGCACTTATCCTTTCGGTGTTGATCGGTGTTGCACTGGTACTCGACGGGGACAAGTCCGCCCACACTGGATTTCAAATTTGGTTGGTGGCATTGCTCTTTGTCACTTTTTATACAGACATCCAGCAACACATCAACAGATTCAGTGGACAACTGTTGAATCGGCAAGGTTCTGAACTCAAAGAAAGCCTTCGTGTATTGGAAGCGTCTTTGCACCACAATCTGGACATAGAGTCTTTGGAACGGACACTGTTGCACCAGATCCACGACGCAGGACGAACGCAACTGGTGTCGACATATCGTTGGAACCCAGACAAGAACCTCTTTGAGCAAACGGGGTGTTTGGGACAAGGCAATCCCATTTTGTCTGTGCAAAGTGAGGAACTAATCACTTCATTCTCCTATGGCACCCAATTGCATCGCTCCAGAAACTCAAGCCCAAAACGCTTTGTTCGCCTCTCTGAAGAAGTCGCAACGATCCTAACCGAAATGAACAGTGACATTTGTTTTCCGTTTTGGTCATCGGGTCGAGTGGTTGGATGGCTCAATCTAAAGTTGGATCAACACAGCGGTGGGTTTTCTCACCCTGAACTCGAAACTCTACAACAACTCACACAGCGGGTATCCTTGTTGATGGGGACCATTGATGCCATTCACACGATCAAAGAAACACACCGTCTTCAGTCACTCGGTACGATGGCGGGAGGGCTCGCACAAGAATTGACCCGCCCACTGGAAACACTGCAAACATCCATCGAGGCGATACAGCAAGGCGTTCTCAGTGATGAATTGCCCTTGTATACGGAAGCGATGACGGTTGAGGTCACCAAACTTCAACGGTGGTTACAGGAGTTTACCCTCTATGCCAATCCACTGACCCCTGTTTTGGAGGTGGTCAATATGAATGTGCTGCTTCGACAGGCTCAAGAGGTCTTGCCCGGACAAAATCAAAATATTCAATGGAAGTGGACACTCTTGGACACCTTACCTGACATCGAAGGTGACCCAGCACTTCTACAATATGTGTGGCAAACCCTGCTTCAAAATGCCATTGATGCCATCGAAGAAGAAGATGATGATGAAGGAGAAATTACCATTCTCACCAAATTGGGAAAATGTCGCACAGGTCATTTACAAGGACAACCCGCTGTTGAAGTACACATTTCGGACACCGGTCACGGGATGATCAGCAGCGTAAAGCAGAATATTTTCATTCCCTTTTACAGCACAAAAAAGGAAGGAGACGGCATCGGACTTGCCATGGTAGAACGCATCGTCACCGGCCACGATTCTGAAATAGAGGTTCTATCGGCCGCCAGTGAAGGATCCACGTTTGTGGTTCGGTTTCCGATCTGGTAATTCCTAAGCACTTGATTTAACTAACTTTTATCTTATACAAACTGAATCATTGGTTTGAATTGACGAAAATTGACGAAATTGGTCAATTCAATTGACCAACTGGAACCTAAAAGAATCTACTCTACCGGTTCTTTCGAGTATACTTCTTTGGCATGAATCTTGCTCTCTGTAGACCGACCTTTGGTCAACAATCAATTTTATGGAGTCTTTCATGCTTATTTTACCCACCGATCCTCAGTTTTTAGACAGCACCATTCACTTTGTACAAAGTTTTGTGCCCACCTTGGTATTGCACAGAGTTCACATTCAAACGCGTACAGAATCCAAACTCGACCTGCAATTGGAAATGACCGATGGTTCTCTGATGTGCTTGACGGCAAATTATTGGAGTGACCGCATTCATTTGGTACTCGAATATGGATGGCAAACCGTGGAACTGTGGATGTTTGCCAACTTTCCAACTGAACTCGACGGCCCTCAACCCAGTGCGCTGCCTCTCAAGCAGACCGCGAACCTTAGTCTCATAGATACCTACAAAGATACAGTCAAAGACGCATCAAACAATCGCCCTTCAGACGACCACAGCACCAGCCACCCATCACAGGGCAGCCACCAAGTTCCGGTGAATGGGATCTTTTCGGAGCACATCGACAAAGAGCGCTTTGAACTCGGGCGACAATCCAGCCTCAGTGACCGCCCTTTTGGTGACTTGCTCAGTAATTTTCACTTGTCTGGGATGAAGGTTGAGCAAGCTTTGCCGAGCAGCAATACAAATGTGACTGAAGAAAGACTGTTTGTCCTCAATCGAAATGTTGGCAAAAATAGGACCTTCAAAGAGCACCTGCTTCCAGAAGGACACACGGCTTTCCAACAGTCGATCACTGGGCCAAGCACTTCGAATGGCGAGTTTGAACAATCTTTTTGATTCCCAGCCACTTTTCTCCAACACCTCTGATGACAGCTTTGAAAGTTTCAAGGCTGTCGCTTGGTGTCTAGATTCGTCCAATCGATGCAGGTGAGACAGGTGCTGCAACAATCTTGGGGCTTCATCAAACTGCGCAATGGAGTTCTCCATGCCCTTAAAGGAAACGGTTTTGATGGTGCGAATCAAAAAGAACAGCGTTGGAAAATTGTGTCCAAGCAGTTTGTTTGCCATCAAACCAGTCAAGTGACGGGTCAATTTGTTGAACTGCTGGTGTCGAAACCCACTGGGCGACAAGGAGGTGATGTTGTTTTCCAAGCCCGGCAAATAGCGCTCGTACACGGCTTGGATACCGGTACGGAAAGCGTCCACATGATCGATCTCTTCAAAAGATTCTCGCTGTTCAAGTTCCACAACCGCAGGCAAAATGTCTTTGTACTGACGGACAGCGTGGTTGTTCAGCACAATAATTTGTCGTTCACCAGCTGCCACCACTTCATAGTTGTAAGCCCATTCCAAATGGTTCCAAGCCAATTTTTGTGTCTCGGTGAAAGACTGATAGACCGGATGAGCATAGGAGTTCCCAATGTCAAAGTCCCAAGGCACCCACGGTCGGTCCCAAATGTTGACTTCCCCGCCAAACGCCCGTTGCGCAACCGAGTGTAACGTTCCATGTTTGGCATACTGACTGTGAGAATGCTGAACATTCATCTTGGCATAGCGATCCAATTCGGTGAGCGCAGATTGAACGGTCATGCTACACCGGTGCTTCGTGTGACTTTGTGGACAACAGTTCCATTTTCACCAGTGACAATGCGCCACTCGCCAAGCGTTTGAACTCTGTGGTGGTTTTGAGATTGAGAACCTGCCGAGCGATGAATCTGGGTCGGAAATAGAATTTACGATGGGCAATCTTCAGCAGGTCTAGAATCTGGTCTTGAGTCAAATGCTCCGTCCAACACACGGGGACATCTACACCACACAGTGGTTCTTCCATGAGGCGATCCCAACAGTCTGCCGGAAAGAGTCCCAGCTTGGCCCCTGCTTCGAAGGACTCGGTATTGGGGTAAGGTGAGTACACTGCAAAAGCCGCGTAATCAGCGTCCAGTTTAAGCATCTCGTCAATGTTTTGCAGGGCATCTTCCATCGAGCGCTCATGGGGGGCTGCCAGCATAATGTAGGCAACAGACCGGACACCTTCCTCTCTACACCATCGAAAAACTCTGTGCACGTCGTCGGTATCACAATGTTTACCCAGTGCATCCAACCCTTCATTGTTGGCAGATTCTACACCAAAATGCACTTTGGTACATCCAGTCTCAGCACAACGGCGCAATTGTTCACGTGTCGTCCCAGCAATTGTGGTTTTGTATCCCCAGTTGAATTTGAGCCCTCTTCGTTCCACGGCGTCGCAGAACCGCAAAATCCATTGGCTGTTTGGCGAAAACAAATCGTCCACAAAGTGCACCTCTCGGATGCCGATGGAGATGCAGTCTTCCAACTCGTCGAGAATGTTGTCTATACTGCGGATTTGATATTGTTTTTTGTAGGTCAGGCAGAAAGGACAGGAGTGTGGGCACCCTCTCGACGTGATGGCAGTGGTGACCATTGGCTGACGGGTGCCAGGGGTGTAATAGGACTTGTAATCACTGCGTCGACGATCGGGCCAGATCTGCCAGTTCAAATCGTTGGCGCGCTTTTGCCCTTTATTTTTGACCAACTCACCACTTGAACCTCTCCACCAAACTCCAGCAATGTTTTCAAAAGAACGACTGCCTTGATCCACACGTCGCGCCAGTTCAAGAAAGGCGTGTTCGCCATCCCCGACTACAATTGCGTCCACATTGTTCATGTTGGCTGCATACTCAGGGAACATCTCACAGTGTGGTCCACCGAGCACAATGATGGCTTTGGGATTCAGTTTGCGTACAATGTTGACCGTCATTTGGGTGTCGGCAATGGAATGGGTCAAACAAGACACACCGACCAGATCCAAACTGTATTTTTTGAGTCCCTCTTCATACTCAGGGTAATCCATTGCACCGATTACACCATCAAAGATGTCCACAACATACTCGGACATTTTCTCTATGTATGCTTGAACATACATCAAACCGAGTGGAGGAAAGCAGTAAACACCGGCGCTCTGGTCAGAGGAAATACCAGCCCACACCCGTAATTTTTCTGGAGGGTTGCAAAGCAAAATGTTGGCAGAACTTTTCATATCAAAACCCAAATACACAATGAAGGTTGGAAACTAAATAGAGGCTAAACGGAGATTAAATAGAGGCTACATGGAGATTAGACGGAACTTAGAATGCTGGAACAATGCGTTTCAGTTTTCGTTGCAAAGAAGCCCGTCCTTTGCGATCTTGTAAGATTTGTATCAAACTCGGCAACCGCTTGCGAGAAGCAAAAAATCGCGCATAGCCCACTCGCTGCCACATGCGCAGTTCCCAACGTGGAATCTTGTGTGCAAAAGGTTGACGACTGTAATAATCATAGTCTTCCCAACTCTCACTCAACACATACCCGTCCGCTTTCATTTTGTCGTATACGGCAGTACCGGGCAATGGCACAAACAAGGAAAAGGATGCCTCTGTAGCGGGGAGTGAACTGGCCAAGCGAATCGTCTTGATCATATCCAGTCGCGTCTCTGATGGAGCACCCAACATCAAAAACAAAAGTGTCTGGACACCAAACTTGTGTAAGGCGTGTACTGTCTCGGAAACTTCGGTATCAGACACTTCTTTGTGGTAGATGCCCTCTCGTATTTTGTCGGTGGCAGATTCCAAGCCAATGCCCACTTTGCGCAAGCCCACCTGTTGCATCCGCTCGATCAAATATTCCGGAATGAGATTGGCGCGCGTGGTACACCCCCACACGAGGTTGAGATTGCTGCGTTCAAGTACATCACAAAACGCTTCCACATAGCGACGGTTTGTCGTAAATGTGTCGTCCGTCAACCAAAAGGCCTCAATGCCATACTGAGTCTTCAAGGCTGTCAGTTCAGCGACAATCGAGTCGGGGGATCGCTGTCTCAACTTTCGACCGAACATTTTGTGCAGGGTGCTGGCACAGAAGGCACACTGCCAAGGACACCCGCGTGAACCACTAATATTTGCCCCTCTCAAGCCAGGTTGTACGGAGTCCAATTGCCCCCAAGCATCAAAATAGGCGTCCATGTCAATCAAATGCCAAGCCGGAAAGGGCAAATTGTCCAAGTTTGACACGGGGTCTCGCTCATTGGACACATAGACTTCACCAGTCTCTCGGTTGCGTACATGAGCACCCTGAATTGTATGACTCAAACCCGATTGCCACATGGTCAACAGATTGACCAAGGGTCGTTCCCCTTCCCCGATGACCACAGCGTCTACGCACTCGTGTTCCATCATCTGCTCAGGAAATACGGATGGGTGTGCCGAGCCCACAACTACCTTTGCCCCGAACTCATGGGCCCATGCACAGATTTGCAATCCCTCACCCAACATCAACGTACTCATGCCCACACCCACATAGTCTGGCTGGGCGTCGTGAAGTGCGTGTTTCACCGATTCCAAATCCGGATTGAAGGTCGTGTCCAAAATCTGAACCCGCATGGGCAACGCTTGCTCTACAACGGCGGCCAACAACGCAACGCCAATTGGATAGTCTCCAGAAGGGTATCGAAACCTTGGGTATACAAGGACCAGCAATGGCAAATGGGATTCATTGGGCATCAGTTCTAGTATAGCCTACTCATCAGAGGATTCACGTAGCATACAAGGCTTTTGTATACCATTAGGGACTCTTATCGTCGCTCGCAATTTCTGATTCGCCTTCTGGATGACCTTCAGAAAGGAGATATGTGCGCCCAAAAGCCAAGGCCTCTTCGATCAAACTCTGAGAAGAAAAGAACATCAACGCACCACCCAACACAGCGATCAACGATTGGTGAAATCGAATCACCGCGGCAACCAAGGCAGCAACCTTCAAAGGCAATCCACTGGTGGCGTGTAAAATCCCACTGAACAACACATCAAAGCCAAATGTTGATCCAGGAAACAAAAACATCACGAGACTGAAAATGATTGAGCCTGAGTAGGTCGCAAATACTGAGGAAACCCCAACGGTATAGCCCAAGGCAATCACCGTTTCATAGATGCCGTAGGCCACCAATCCATGACCGGCCAAACACCAAGCAAATGCAGTTGCGTAGGCCGACAGTCCCCGCTTTGCAGTCGCCAAAAAACTGTCCAACAATTTGTCTACACCATCAAACAATCTCTGTATAAAACTTCTCTGAAACACGGTGATCGTACGCAACGATGCCAACATGCGCTTTGGATAATTGGGAAACAGCACGACCATGCTCACACTCAAGCCAAGAACGAGCAACAAACTCCCAACAGCCCACATTTTGTCGATGTATTCCGGTGCCACTTCAAATGGGGCAACCAAGAACGCCCCGCAAGCGATCACAAAAGCACTCACCAGTCCCAGCACCCTTGAAACCAACAATGCCGACAAAGCATTTCCAAAATCAACGTCGTAGCGCTTGTGCACGACCCAACTGGCAACCACTTCACCGATGGGACCCGGTGCAGCGACGTTCAACAAATGCCCCACCATCAACAGGGCCGTCATAAACAGAGGGCGTGCGCGTCTTTGTTCGTCTACAGCCAACAGTGCTCGCCACCGCATTGCAACCGTAGGCAAGCCAAGTGATAAAAATATTAGTGCCCAAGCGAAGCGACTCGGTTCCATTTGGGCAAGCAACTCATTGACAGACTCTCCCCAAAAGAATGCAACACCTATGGCAATGGCTACTGTGAGAGCCAATAAACTCCACAGGGAACGTCGCAAAATTGATTGGGTGGAAAGGGGTGTTTTCACGAGGATCTTCTTCAATGGAACATGACAGAGGGTTTGATTGAGTATACTAACGTGTATGATGTTTCTCTTCACATTGTTGAGCCTGGTGCAGGCAAGTCCCTACAACCCCACTTGGTCGGAATTAAAATCCGAAGACGGTTGGGTTGTTCAAGACACAGTTCAAACATCGGTGGGTAAAGTTGTGGTCTCCAAAAAAATGGTCGACAATTTCCCCTGCTTTCGAGGTGTCACAGAATATCCACAAGTACTGGATGTTCCACTGATGATCGAAATCGCCAGCGACGCCGAATCCGCCATGGAGTGGAGCAGTGCTGGGGTCAGCGAAGCAGAAACGCTTGGAAGAACCAGTGATTATGTAGATTATTACCAGTATCTCGATTTGTTTTATCCCATGGCCGATCGTTTTTGGTTTTTGAGAGGGCACTTCGAACGCGAAGGGAATGTGCACTACTTTCGATGGGAAGCCCTGAAAGACGGTGGTCCCTACAACGCCAAGTACAAACAAGTCGTCACCGCACACCCTTCCGCCTTGCAAACCGAAATCAACTTGGGTTCGTGGATTTTGTATGTTCACGACGGACAGACCCATGTTGAAGATCGATTGTGCTCACACCCTTCAGGCAACATCCCCCTCTCCCTTCAAAGCATTGCCACTTCACAAACACTGCCCACCAATGTTGCAGAGATTATCGTAGAAACAAAGCGTAGGATGACCGCACCATGAGCAAAATTGTTCTTCTGGCCGAAGATGAAACCGTATTGAGAAACTTACAAACACGCATCTTACAGAAACATGGATACACCGTCATCAGTGTAGAAAACGGTACGCAGGCGTTGGACGTTTTGGAAAGCACACAGATCGACATTGCCATTTTGGATGTCAACATGGGCGCTGGACCCTCTGGACTGGACGTTCTAGCCAAGATCAAGGATGCCCACCCAAACGTCAGAACCATCCTCTCCTCAGGAGATGTAGACGAGATCTATAGCCACGACAAATCTCAGCAACCGGATGTGTACTTGGCCAAACCTTTTCGGATGACCGTGTTGATTGATTTGTTGTAAGTCTACGCTGAGAACACATGCAAATACAACAAAGGCGACCCCTTCTAAGGACCGCCTCGTGTGTGTCTTTCAAAGAACAAAATTGACAAAGAACACAATTGAACTTTGATAGAACTTTGTAATATGTCGCTATTACTTAGCTGCGCCCTCTTCAGTGGCTTCTACAGCATCATCAGACATTCCAGATGGAAGTTTGAACTCTCTCTCGATTTCTCGCTTTCGACGCTTGATGTCGCCATTCGTGAGCTCTTTCCCAAATTCACGGTCTTCAACCTTGTAGCCTGTCAAACCGGATGTGTCGCTGTCTGGAAGCAATTCAGCGCCGTCAAGCAACTTTTCTGCCAACTTACGGGCTTGTGCATCACAGTTTTGAGAGTCTTTCAACGATCGGAACGTCGCTTCTACTTTCAAACTGGTTGCTCGAAGGAAGTACAACACGGTCTCAAGATTTTCAGTACTGCCAGTACGGTCGATCTCCGTTTGGACTCTGGATGCGCTCAACGCCATTGTGGATAAGTCTACAGTGATCCCAACCACGCGAGACATGAAGAGTTGACGAGTTTCCAATTTTGGACCCAAAAGCACCATGTTCTTGAAAGTTTGGAAGGCCAATTTCTTGCTGTAGGCATCAATCTTACGCAAGAATTTTCTCAACTTTGGGTGGAACTGAGAAAAGGACTTGGTGAAGGATGGTGCAAAGAGACCGATGGTCCAAGGAGCGTAAATACCTGCGCATTTCAATACCGTTGAAATCTTCTCCCCCACAGGAGTCTTAGATGAGAACAGAGGCGCCGCATTCGAGAGGTGATAGTCAAGGCATTCACGGGCAACAAATAGATTCATTACATCGGTAGTTCCTTCAACAATCCGATTAATTCTGCTGTCTCGAAGAGCACGCTCATATGGAAATGGGTTCTCACCACGGGCTTCCAAACTGCTACTCTTCTCGTATCCGCGGCCACCCCGAAGTTGCAAAGCGGTATCCATCACGTCCCACAATTGTTCGGTGTTCCACATCTTGGCAGAGGCTGCCTCGAGGCGAATATCCTTGCCTTGACCGGACAATGCCGCGCAATAATCCGAGAGGGCAGCCATTGCGTAACTGCTACTGGCAATCTTAGAAAGTTTATCGGCGCCAGGCTCGTGTTTTCCGATGGTTCTGCCCCACTGAGATCTGGTCTTCGCCCATCTTTTCGAGAACTCCAAGACTTCTTTGGCTCCATCGGCGCTGATCGCAGGTATGGATAAGCGTCCGTCATTCAAAGTGGACAGAGCCAGTTTCAAACCGTTTCCTCGACCACCAATCAAGTTTTCAGCGGGTACACGAACGTCCGTAAACCGAATGAGACCGTTTTCGATGGCTTTAATACCCATGAATTCACAGCGATGAAGAAGTTCGACGCCCGGGGTGTCCATTTCAAGAATGAACGCTGAAATCTCGTTAAACTCACGACCGCTTTTCGAAGTCTTTTTGCCTGAAACTGCCATCACAACAATTACATCTGCCACGATTGAGTTGGTACACCACAATTTCTCACCATTGAGCAACCAAGAGCCATCTTCCTGCTCTGTAGCCGTTGTTTTCATGGTCGCAGGGTCTGATCCCGCTGACTCTTCTGTCAACCCAAATGCAGATACCCAGCCGTCGGCAAATTTTGGCAACCACTTCTCTTTCTGCTCTTTCGTCCCTGCAAGTTTAATGGGCTGTGGAACACCAATTGATTGGTGGGCAGACAATGTAGCGGCAACAGAACCACAGTATCTTGCTATAACACTCAAAATACGCATGTAATTTTGCTGTGACATACCCAAGCCATTGTACTCTTTTGGGATTTTAATTGCCAATAAATTCAGTCGCTTCATGCCACGCCAAACGTGCGCTGGAATTGTTTCTGTGCGGTCGATCTCTTCGCCGTCGATCTCATTTTGACACCACTCTTCTACAATCTTGCAGTACTCGTCTCCAATCTTGGCATCTTGGGGATCTTGTTCAGGGTATGGATAACACAGAGACACATCGAAGTTGCCCAAGAACATCTCACGCATGAGTGACTTGGACGTCCATTCTGCTTGACGACTCTCTTCTGCGACTGCGAGACTGGCATCTTCAGCGGCACTTCTATTTTTATTCTCAATAGGCATTCTACAATCCTTTGTTTTTGGGGTTGATCAGTGTTCACTCTTTTCTGAATGAACAGTCATTCAGAGTTGTACAATTATCTATAGCAAAAATAGAAGACTGTTCACAGAAAAAACTGATACAAAAACAAAAAATGGCGATATTATGCATCAAAACCGACTACCTACAATGGAAGCGCACCATGTCAGACCCCAAAAAGATCGCTGAGAAGCCAACTGAAACTGAAGAGCCAACCGTAGGTCTTGGCATGATTGTCATCGGGATAGTCTGTCTGCTGGTCGGCGTGGGCACAGGACTCCTAATTTCCTTGCAATGAACCCTTTTCACATTTCGGTTCACTCAATCTCCATAGAGACAAATAGGATTCAGTGGAAAAGAAGACACAAATTTGTTAAACTGAAACGATAAAGAACAAATTAGAGAACAGAAGCCCTAATTATGGAGTCCCAAATGTTTGTATTGAGTGCACTATTGATTGGATGTGGCGAAGAGCCCCTTGAGCGCATTGAAGAGAAGCAGTTCGACAACCTGCCCCCGTACAGCGCGGTGATCGACCTGGAGCCAAGCACACCTTACACAAACGATGACCTCGAAGCGTTGATTGTTGCAGAGTCCACCGACCCAAACAACGATGCCGTTACCATTGAATATTACTGGTACAAAAACGATGAACTCCAATCGGACATCACCGATGCTGTCGTAAGCGCAGACCTTACTGCCGTTGGTGAAACGTGGACCGTTGAAGTCATCGCCAATGATGGCACACTTCAAAGTGCTGCGAGTACACGCTCTGTCACAATTCGCAACTCTCCACCTGCCGTGACCGCCTCCCTTCAATGGGTGGATGCAGATGGACTTGTTGTAGAAGATTTGGAAGCCCCAGGGATGGACGCTGCACTCGCTGATTACATGGGCTATCACCTCCAAGTGGTTGCCGAAGGTTCTGACATTGATGCAACAGATGAACTGACTTTCACCTATATGTGGTCTGTCGATGGAGAAGATGCAGGCATCGAAGAAGATACACTGGAAGCCACCGCAATGGATCGCGGACAAGAGTGGGTCGTCAGCGTTATCGCCACCGATGGACTGGTCGATTCTGACCCCGCAGAAATCAGTTTCTCTTTCTACAATGCCGTTCCCATGATTGACACCGTGTCTCTCATGCCGGACATGCCCTATTTTGGAGATTCAGTTGAGTGCATGGCCACAGCGACTGATGACGACGACAGCGAGTTCACTTTTGAGTACACTTGGACCATCACCAGTGACGAAGTGGACGAAGAAGGCAATGCCATCACATCAGAGTCTACCGACAATCCCTTGGACACCACAACCCTAGCAGAAGGCGACACCATCACCTGTATGGCAACCGCCTCAGACAGCAGAGACACTTCAGAAGTGGCCATGTCTGACGCAATCACGTTGACGACCAACACTGCACCGACCATCTCCGAAGTATCGATTACAGACCCTGCTGTTGCCGGTGAAACCTTAACTTGCTCTACAACGTACTCTGATGCCGAAACCGCCAGTACAGACCTCATGGTCTCTTTTGAGTGGACAGATGGCAGTGCAACGGTTCTCGGCAATGCTGAAACTCTCGACACCAGTACCCTGACAGAAGGAGATTCTGTCACTTGTACAGTCACAGTTGATGATGGCAACCTACAGTCTTCTGACAGCGCAACGGCAACATTGATTGGCCAGTAATTCAATTACTTTCCAAGGATATAGGTATCTGCTTTTCTGCTTGAGTGGCGATTGACTCTATGCCCACTCTGTGTTAGCCGTCCCTAATTGTTCACCCTCAATACAGGACCCACAATGACCAGTTTTACACGATGGAACCCCGACGGGGAAACTTGGATTTGCGAACGGCACCTTCCCAGTGTTGTCATGAAGAAGTCCGAAGGTCTTTGCATCTTCTCTACTTGCCAGTCAAAGAGACCACCATTGGAAACCTTCTCTTTTGCCAAAGCCCAACACCAAGCACAAACATCCACTAACAAAACTTCCGATACAACGTCTTCTAAGAAGACCCCGACAAAGACTTCATCAACCGCTGAGCCCAAAGTACGCAAAAAGCCAGCCACCCCAAAGGTAGAAGTTGCGGAGCCCACAACACAAGAAGATTTGTGCGCTTGGTTCAAATGCTCACAAGGTCCTGAAGGAGCCCATGCACCGGCAAGAAAGCGGTCTAAGTATTGCTCGCGCACCTGCTCCAATGCCAATGCCCGCTATCAACACAAACAGCGTGCCAAAGACAAGAAGTAAGTTCCACTTTTACTTGTACTTTTACAGTGCGAAAACGATTCCTTGGACATTGGACCAAGATACTACATCAAGTGTTTGAGCAACCCTTTGCAGCCACGTTCACAAATATCGAACACGGCTGCAAAGTTGTTTTCATAATAGGGGTCTGGTACATCCAAGCCAATCTCATCTGTTTCATCAAAATCTCGAAACAAATACACCTTGCGTCGTTGACTGTCGTTCTCGGCCAATGACAAGATGTCGCGTTGGTTTTGCTTGTCCATTGCAACAATCCACTCAAATCTATCAAAATCTGCTTGAACAAACTGTCTTGCTCTACTAGGGAGTTGGACGCCTCGGCGGTTGGCTTCTCGTTGAGAGCGTGCATCTGCGCCTTCTCCCACGTGGTATGCACTGGTGCCCGCTGAGTCAACACGCACAAAGGTGATGGCACGCTCTTTCAACAAGTGCAACATCACCCCTTCTGCCGTTGGAGAGCGACAAATGTTTCCAAGACAGACAAAGAGTACACTTTGAGTAGTCTGAGAGGTGGTCATCTACCCTCCGTAACGATAACCGTCAACACGAACAATGCTTGGTCTATTAGCAATCGTCGTTGTCCCAATACCACGTCAGACAATCAAATTCTGTGTCACATGTACCGGTACCCAGTGTGCTTTCACTGGTACAGTTTCCATCGCAGTCAATGATTTCACCAGCAGCACAAGTGTTGTTGCTTGGACAGTCTCCATTGTCCCAGTTGACCGCCGCGCACATCAAGGAATAATTACCATAGACACTGGTCGTGCTTGGGTTTGGATTGTAGTCACAAACACCGTCCCCAAGCCATCCAGCAGGGAGACAAATGCCGTTGCAATCTTCGACTTCATTGGCACCGCAATTTGAACTAGAGGTTTGACAAGCAGGATCAGAAGAGCAATCCGAATCATTACAGTCTATGAAACCGTCCTGATCGTCGTCCACACCGTCTGAACAGTCTGTTTCAGAACCACCACTTGATGAGGCACAGTCGCCATCGTCATAGTTATGAAGTGCACAATCCAAATCAATTTGGTTTCCCGAGTAGTTGTAAGCACCATCGTCACAAGAGCCGTCACCCACCCAGTATGCAGGCGCGCAGTTTCCGTTGCAGTCTTCTACTTCTGTACTCGAGCACCCTGTCGTGGAGCCACCAGAACCACCTGAGGATTGACAAGCAGGGTCAGAATAGCAGTCTAAGTCATCACAGTCTGTCACACCGTCTTGATCTTCATCCACACCGTCGGAACAGTCTGTTTCATTCGTCGGTGTACTGGAACCACCACCGCCAGTACTGGCATCAGAACCGTCACAATCTTGGTCAATACCGTCGCCCGGAATGTCGGTCGCACTAGAGTTGATGCTTGGATCAGAGTCGTCACAGTCACTGTACAGTGCCAAGCCCAATCCGAGAGGATCATCTTCGTGGAAATCACCATCGGCATCTACACGCACACCACAGTCTGAACAGTCCGTACCAAAGGTACAGGCACTCATTCCAAGACCAAGTGAAATGAAGTCTCCGAACCCACCATCTTGACAGGTTCCATCGTTGGCACCGTAGAGAATATTGCCGAACCCATCAGTACAAGTATCAGAGCACACGGTTCCTGCTTGTGGGTTGCCACCGCCACCAGTACCGCCGCCACCTGTCGATGTACCACTGTCGACCACACCATCACAGTCATCGTCGATTCCATTGTTGTCGACTTCTTGAGCGCCTGGATTTACGTAGGGATTGTACGGATCACAATCAACATCATCTTTAAACCCATCGCCGTCGGTATCGCCATCTGCAGATTGATTGCACTCTGGAGCCGCCACGCAGTCAGGGTCGTTACAATCAACTTTGCCATCGCCATCGTTGTCAAGGTTGTCTCCACATTCACCATTCCAAGGGTTTTCGGCATTTTCATCAATGTCCGGACCTGAATCTTCCGTATCTTCTGTGTCTACTTCTTCTGCGGTATCCGCTACAGCAGTATCGTACGCTTCAATCGGTTTGGTCTCATCTACAAGGCCAACGGTACATCCAACAAGTAAAACGAGCAATGGTGTAAATCTCATGTCTTCTCCCAAGAAATGTAAAGTCAATACTTTCTTAGTATACCCCATCCATTTTAAGGATTTGAATCCAGACCTGAATTGACACAGATCCTTTACAAAGTTTCGACATTCTACTTTGCAGTGCGATCTCACCCCACTACACTCTCAAAACACAGCACTTGAGTGCACGTGATAAATGGACTATCCAATTACATTCTTTCACACTAGACACCGAACCCTAGACTGAACCCTGAACCATGTGGCATAGACCCTTACAGCGACTTGTCAAACGCGCAAGCATCTACAACAAAATCCAATCAAGTGTTGGTTCTCAACGAGTGTGGAATGGTTTCATTGCCCATTGTCGACCTTTTATGGAGAATTGGAACCCATCGCATTTGTGGTTGGACATAGGGTGTGGTACTGCCGAAGTCTTACAATACTTGCCCGCACACATTGCGTATTTGGGCATTGATGCAAACAACCGCTATATACAGTTTGCTCGTGAACGGTATCAACATCGTCCAAATACACACTTTCACTGCAAGGACTGGAACGCTGTCGATTGGTCTGGGATTGGGATAGAGACAGAACAGTCAGTGCAAGTCGTCAGCCTATTGGGATTGCTTCACCACCTTCCTACGCCTGAGGCCAAATCCATTGTTCAACAAAGTCTATCGACCCTACACAAGAATGGAACACTCATTACGTTAGATGGGTGTATTGAACAAGACGCTGGTCTGATTGAACGTTTTTTTTATTGGATTGACAGGGGTGACCACATTCGATCACCACAAGAACTGTCCGCCTTGTTTCCAGAACGACCAACAATGCGCATCGAACAACATTGGCTGAGAGTTCCCTATCGATATGCCCTGTGCACAGTGCCCAAATCATGAGCATCATCTTCGGAATTTTTGATGGTACGCACGATGCAGGTGCCTGCATTGTACAAGATGGTCAGGTCATTGCCGCCTGTGACGAAGAGCGCTGGACCAGACGAAAGGGTCAAGGAGGGTTTCCCACACATTCAGTGAACTGGTGTTTGAAAGAGTGCAACCTTTCTTGGTCTGAGATTGATAGAATCGCCATGGCTGGATGGATCAACCCCAACCCAGCACTGAGAATTTTTCGTACACAGCAATCCAAATGGAAACTCGACAACAACCAATTTTACGCCCCAAACAAATGGTGGAGCAACTGGATTCAATTTCAAAGCCCTTTTCCGAAACTGATACCCAAGTCGACCCGTTCATGGTCACTTTATGAACGTTGGCTAAACAGGAAATTACACCAACAACTCTCTGATCGATTTCAAGAAGCACTGCCCCCCCTCGAAATTTATGAGCACCACAAAAGCCATGCTGCAAGTGCACTGTTTGCTTCTGGACACAGCAACGCGTTGATACTGGTTGCCGATGGGGTTGGAGATGGATTGGCGCTGAGTCTGTGGAAAACCGAAACATACACACAATCGGAGCATCCATCGTTCAGCAATTGTCTCAACATCCCCTTTCCACACTCTCTTGGATTGTTCTACGCATCCATAACGGGCTATCTTGGCTACAAACCCTTTCGACACGAAGGAAAAATCACTGGGTTGTCGGCACGTGGAAACGCTGATCACATTAATGTTTCGTTTCCATTCAGCGGTTCATTTCCACACCGAAGACTCACCGCAGACTTTCCTTTGTACGATTGGCTTCAACATTTAGATCACCATACCCCAGAAGACATTGCGGCCTGGCTACAGCGAGGCATTGAAGAAGAGATCCTGGGAATTCTGCGATGGGCTCAAGTTCAGTTTGGCAATCGTCCGTTGGTGATGGCGGGGGGATTGATGGCCAATGTGGCATTGAATGCCCAAATATCGACACAACTGAATCCACCAGACCTCTTCATTTTTCCAAACATGGGCGATGCGGGCTTGGCAGTGGGCGCTGCATACCTTTGTGGACAGTCACATTTCGGTTGGAATCCATCAACATCAAAAATATCAAGTGTGTACTGGGGTCCCAAAATTAACTTTTGTCTTACGCAACACGACCTTTCCAAATATGAAGTGTCTCGCAACACCGAAACAGAACTGATCAACAAAGCAGTCAATGCACTGAAAGCCGGCAAAATTATTGCCCGTGCCGTTGGTGGAATGGAATATGGACCAAGGGCTTTGGGAAATCGATCCATTCTCTGTTCTGCCCAAGACCCAAAAATCCACCAAAAACTCAATTCGTTGCTCAACCGCAGTGAAATCATGCCCTTTGCACCAATCATGCGATTTGAAACTGCAACACAGTGGCTCGATGTACCACCCGCTTCTTGGACAGGCATGGACTGGATGACCATCACCGTTCAAGCCAAACCAGAATTTTCAGAAAAATGCCCAGCCGTCATCCATGTAGACAACAGTCTACGCCCACAACTGGTTCACCGGGAAAGACAACCAACGCTGTGGCAATTACTCAAGGCTTTTGAAGATGAAACAGGAGAACCCGCGCTCATCAACACATCGTTCAATCGACACGAAGAGCCGATTGTCTGTACTGCAGCAGACGCAATTCAGGCATTTGAGGCTTCTGGATTGGATGGTTTGTGGCTAGATCAATGGTGGATAGAAAGAAAAGAAATTTGAAGTATTGACATGTCAATGGTATAATTAATACAGGAACCATTGCATGCTTTTCCAAACTCTTCATTATGCCATATTTCTCATCCTGATTGTTGGGATGTACTGGTCTTCACCATACCGCTATCGCCTCCATATTTTGGGCGTGGCGTCGATTATTTTTTACGGCTCTTGGAATGTCAATTACGTTCCTTTGTTGGTGGGAGTGGCACTTCTTGCATGGGGTTTGGGTCGATTGTTCAGCCACGCTCGACGACCAAACGCCCCACGTTGGCAATTCGGAATTGCATTGGCAACCCTGTTTGTTCCACTGGCCATTTTCAAGTATTGGGACTGGGTTGTAGAGACCATCATCACAGTCGCAGCATGGACAGGTGTAGAATTGACCCTGCCAAGACGTGCAGACTACAACATTATCCTGCCTGTGGGCATCTCCTTCTTCACATTTCAAGCGGCTTCTTACCTTGTTGACGTTCGCAAAAATGGAGAAGAAGAGGACAATCCTTGGCGCTTCATCTCCTTTTTGGCTTTCTTCCCTCAGTTAATCGCTGGTCCAATTGTTCGACAACATGAACTCTTGCCACAACTCAAGAAACCACTTTTGTTGGAAACGAACGATTTGGGTGAAGCACTGTTTCGCATCACCAAAGGATTGGTCAAAAAACTGGTGTTCGCTGATTTGCTGTACCACAGCATCATTGAACAAACCTTTGCTGACCCGATGACCTATCGTGGTGTAGAACTCTGGGTGGCACTCTACGCCTATACAATTTGGATTTATTACGATTTCTCAGCCTATACAGACATCGCAATTGGTTCTGCGAAACTGTTTGGCATCACACTGCCTGAAAACTTCAACCGTCCCTATCAAGCCTCGTCTGTTGCCGAATTTTGGCGAAAATGGCACATCACGCTGAGCAACTGGGTTCGCGATTACATCTATTTTCCTTTGGGTGGAACTCGAACCGACAAAGCTTGGAAAGCCTATCGAAACATCATAATTACAATGGTTGTGATCGGTATTTGGCACGGTGCCTCATGGAATTTCGTCATCTATGGAACCCTTCATGGTTCCGCTGTTGCCTTCAATCGATGGCAACGAAAACACACGGGTCGCATGCCCGGACAGGCTTTTGACAACAAACTGTCCTGGTTTTGGCGCTTCTTGCTGACTTTTCACTTTGTGGTGGTGGCCCGCATTTTGTTTGGCACCAAAAGCATTGTGGATGCTTGGGACTACTTTTTGGGTCTTGGTGACCTTGAATGGGTTCTACCCCGTTTCTATTCCCCTTTGCCATTTGCCGTTCTGGCACTTGGGTATGCGTGGCACTTCACCCCTCGTGAATGGACCGATGAGCGCATAAAATCTTTCTTTATCTCCCTCCCCACACCTGCAAAAGCCTTGGTTGTCGCCGTCAGTACACTTCTCTGTTGGCAACTGACCAAAAATTCCCCCATCGCCTTTGCATACTATGAATTTTAAGACCGGATTCCGTCATGAAAATCATTTGGAACAACCCCTCCCCTTCCAAAAATTCTCCTTCAAAAATATCTCTACCAAAGCCCAAAGGTGAGTGGATTGCCAACCCTGAAACAGACTTTTCTGAGGTTGCTGACAATGCTGACAATCCTGGGAAAAATACAGAACCCGTTGTGCACATCCCTGAAGCCACGAAATTGGCTCTATCCATTCAAGAAATCAATCTCTACGAACAAGAGATCGTCGAAGAAACTGAGATCGTCATGGCAGATGTCACTGAGGTGGTTCAAAATCAGTCTGCGCACAACAAAACACAGGAAACAAATTCTGTTTCGACGCAGATTCAAGAACAGTCGACCTCGTTTGACAGTGAACCGACAGTCATAGTGGACCTGCCTCCTCAAGAAACCCAACAAGATGAAGAAACAGCCGCTGAACAAACCATTGTTTTACCGAGTTCCCTGGTCGAAATAGAAACAACAGCGGCTCTTGAACACACACAAAGCGTCTCCGCCAACGATGCTAGATTCAGAACCCACCAATCAGAATTGCGACAAATGGCGGTGTTCTGTTTGTCGATCTTCACGATGGCTCTCGTTCCATATACCTCTCCAGCATTGGCTGATTATAGACCTTGGACATCAAACGAAGCACCTCCATTGATTGGGTTGTGGACACAGCAACAAAAAATGACCGAAGATGCCAGTGGTGCTTTGGTTGCCGTGGATGTGTCGGCATTGGATGATTCCACGCTCAGTGCAGGAACCAGTCTCAAAAGTGGATTGGAGAACGCCTCAACATTCGAAGATTTGGTAGAGAACCCAACGCCCACAGAGGCTGACCTATTGGAAGAGGCTGTACAGGAAGAAGAAGCCCTCAGCGCGATCAATGAGATTGCCATTGTGGTTCCCAAAGAAGATCACCTAGAACCCTTAGAGCCTAGAAGTCCCGCACAACCAGAGCGCCTCCATGTACCCAAAGGCTCACTCGACAAATATTTTTCAAAACTCAGCCTCATCGAAGATGGAACCGATCAAGTTGCTCGAGCCTTGGTTTGGGGAGACTCCACCATTGCCAGCGATGGCATCATCAAAGACGTTCGCAGTCGCATGCAGGACCGTTTTGGAGATTCTGGTCCAGGATTTTTGGCTGCAAAAGTGGATAGACGATGGGCTTTCCGACGGGACATTGTTCGAAACACAGAGGGTTCATGGTCTGCCAAAAACATTGTTCACGGTGGTGCCAACGACTCTCGGTATGGTTTGGCAGGGACCGTCTCCATTGCTCACCCCGGAGCCCGCTCCATCCTTGGGGGTGTAGAAATCAACGACGAACGTCAAGATCTGCACCGTTTTCAAGTATTCTATCAAAGAGCCCCCGAAGGTGGAGACTTAACCCTGTCCACTCAAAGCAAGTCTCGAAGCATTTCAACCAAATCAGACAACGTCTCTGACGGCTACTATGAACTGATCGTTCCAGATGGTGACCCTTATGTGTACCTAGAAGCCCAAAACAAAGATGTCGTGATTTACGGTGTTGCATTGGAGGTTGACGCCCCTGGGGTCACATGGGAAACCTTTGGCGTCGCAGGTTCCAGTATCTCATCCATGCAAAAGCAACACGACGCCCACTTGAGCAACCAAATCGCCGCACGTGACCCCTCACTGTTGGTCTACTGGACCGGTGGAAACGAGTTGGGATATCCATCACTCAAATCTTCGACGGGGAAAAGTTACAAGAAGTATTACAGAAAGGTTGTTCGCAACCTAAAAGATGGCGCCCCTCAAGCCTCTTGCCTCTTGATTGGTCCACTGGATCAAGCCACTCGTGAAAATGGTCAAATCGTTTCCAAACCAACCCTCGACAAACTGATTCGATTTCAGAGAGAAGTCGCTGAAGAAGAAGGCTGTGCGTACTGGGATGCCCGTGCTGCCATGGGTGGAAACAACGCTTTCAAAGAATGGTTGTCGCATACCCCTGCTTTGGCCTCGCCTGATTTGGCACACCTCACGGGCCGTGGAAGAAAACGCATCGGTGACACGTTGGCAGATGTATTACTGCGGGAGTATGATTTGTGGAGAATAGACAATCCAGAAGTATTTTGGACACCGGAAGAGTCCGTCGCTGATCCCACTGGAGACCTATGGCACTTTGAGTGTGACAACCCAGAGCCTTCTGCATATGAACTGATGCTCAACGCGCTGAACAACGAGGACGTGTGCGCACTGTGAAGTTTAGAACGATCCATCTCTGTTTGAAAACACTCTTGGGAGCCTCAATTTTTTTGCTGGTGGGGTTTCAAAGTCAAGTTGGAAGACTCTTTGATTTGCCGAGTGAACTTCCCGCACAAACTTGCAAGGACGCAAAGGAACGTGGACTGGTCTATACGGATTCCATCCCTACACCGTCTCGACCATCTGAACCCTTGCCATTGCCAAAACCCTTGTTCATCGAAGCCCCAACACAACTCCCAAAAATCACGCTTCGTGGCAAGAGAGTCTCAGTACGAAATTTCTTGCCCCAAGACTTGATCTTTCAACCTTTTGAGGGCTACCCAGAAGACATTGCGAGAGTTGGTGAAGTCATTCGAAACGCCGATCGAGGAGAGCGAATTCGACTGACGTTCTTTGGTGCTTCTCACACGGCTGGTGATTTCTGGACAGGACAAATTCGTCGTGTTTTACAGGCTCGATATGGGGATGCTGGTCATGGATTTGTCATGCCGGTTGCCATGGCGAAAGGCAGTAGAGGTCACGACATCAACCTGTGCTCAGACGGTGACTGGAAACGAGACTACGTGGGTAAGGAAGAAGGACATGGGGATGAATATTACGGCTTGGGCATGAGTGTTGCTAGTTCAAACCCTGCAGATTTTGCATGGGCGGAAAGCACGCATCAAAACCCACACGGTCGCCAGTTTTCTAAAGCACACATCTTTACATTGGGACGATTTGGAGGGGGTTCACTGTTGGCTCAGGTCGATCGCACAGACCCATTTCTACTGCCAACGAACAGAGAGAGCACTGAACTCATACACACCACCCTTGAACTACCCGACAATGGGCACCGTATCACGCTGTCACCTTCTGGAGATGGTGAAGCCAGACTCTTTGGCATGTCACTCGAGAGTGATGGACCTGGTGCGCTCGTTGATGCCATTGGCATTCGTGGTCGACAGGCAAAAACCTGGTTAAAATGGGATGAAGCCCTGTTTCGAGACATGCTATCCACGCTAAATCCAGACATGATTGTGCTAGCCTATGGAACGAACGAAGCCAATGACTCAGATTATTCAATGGATCAATATGAGTCCGATCTGCGAGCAGTTCTTCAGAAGTTGCAACGGGCTCAACCAAACAGCGCATGTGTATTGGTTGGACCAAGTGACAGAGGCTCTGAAAGTCGAAAAGAACAATACCAAGTTTGGGAGAGAACACAAATGGTTGCCTCCGTACAACGAGCCGTGGCTCCTGAATTTGGGTGTGTCTTTTGGGACTGGCAACAAGCCACTGGTGGTGTGGGTTCTATGGTCGCTTGGAAATATACAGAACCCAGACTGGCCAGCAACGACCTGATTCATTTTACAGCCAAAGGATATCAAGTATCCGCCGATCAATTTTTGCGGGCGCTCGATGATGCTGCGACCAACTTTACGAACACATCGCCAAATCGTTTTCGGTTTTGGAAAAAATAGACAATATAACCTATATTTCGGACACTTTTTGGTTAGCAATCGGTTGAACCACACCGCATCAATTTAAATGCTTAGAGTCAAAATTTTTTTACAAAAAAATATATGCCGATACCCCTGTTAGACTTGTCCAATCTGGTGTCGAATACCATTATATTTCATTTGACCCTCAGACCAAAATCTCATATTGTTGAAAGGTCCCTAGAGAATGATCTGTGCTCTCTTGATCCTTCCCTATCCACTTCCAAAATGGTCTTTCAAAGCCATCCCATCTCACATTGTCTGTGAGTTGTGCTTTTTGACCTCTTCTGCATACACTGATCACTCAGGTGAAACATGATTTGTTTCGAAGCCCAACGTGTTCAGTTCTAGCCCTTTTTGTCTTTTTCTTCCAACTCCCACATCTGACCTGGACCCGATCAACATGGAAAACAACACACTAAAGCCCCAAACCACTACACCACCCAAAACTAGACGCAGCAACACGCACACACAAATGCGCGTTCTCAAGCGAAATGGAGATTATGAAAGCGTTGATCTCAACAAAATTGTTGACGCCATCGGTCGTTGCTGTGAGGGACTCAACAACGTAGACACCCTTCGTGTTGCGACAAAGACCATTTCTGGTTTGTACGACGGTGCAACCACACAGGAATTAGACAACCTGTCTATTCAAACAGCCGCATCATTCATGGCAGAAGAGCCTGAATACTCTTTCTTGGCTGCTCGATTGTTGGGCAATTACATCGAAAAAGAAGTCAACAACCAAAACATCTGGTCTTTCTCGCAAGCCGTTGAGAAAGGACACGAAGAAGGCATCATCAACGAGAAACTGTTGAACTTTGTGAATACCCATTCTCGGAAACTGAACCACGCCATCAATACAGACCGAAACAAATTGTTTCATTATTTCGGTTTGCGTACCGTATACGATCGGTATTTGTTGAAGCACCCAACCACCCGTCAAGTACTGGAAACGCCACAATACTTTTTGATGCGGGTTGCTTGTGCGGTCTCCGATGACATTCGTGACGCTTTGGAATTGTATGATCTCTTCTCTCGTTTGGAGTATTTGACATCGTCTCCAACGCTGTTCAATGCGGGTACCAACCACCAACAATTGTCTTCTTGCTTCCTGTTGGACTCTCCAGAAGACAACTTGGCGACCATCTACTCTCGCTATGCAGACATCGCACAGTTGTCTAAATTTAGTGGTGGAATTGGACTGGCCTACAGCCGCATTCGCTCACGTGGGTCACACATTCGCTCGACCAACGGTTTGTCAAACGGCATCATCCCTTGGTTGAACACGTTGGATGCTTCTGTTGCAGCAGTAAACCAAGGTGGACGTCGCAAAGGGGCTTGCTGTGTCTATCTCGAAACTTGGCACGCTGATATTCTTGAGTTCTTGGAACTGCGTGACAACACCGGTGATGAAGCCCGACGCACATACAATCTGAACTTGGCAAACTGGGTGCCTGACCTCTTTATGAAGCGTGTCCAAGAAGACAAAATGTGGTCTCTGTTCGATCCAAAAGCTGTTCCCAACTTCCCAGACATCTATGGCGAGGAGTTTGACAAAGCCTACGTTGAGGCTGAAGAGAAGGAACTCTACCACACACAAATCAACGCCCGCGATTTGTACAAAAGAATGTTGCGCACACTGGCTCAGACTGGAAATGGCTGGATGACCTTCAAAGATCGTTCAAACATCACCAGCAACCAAACCGGTGCGCCAAACAACGTGATCCACTTGAGCAACCTCTGTACAGAGATTCTTGAGGTCACCAATCAACAAGAAGGGGCAGTCTGCAACCTTGGAAGCCTCAACTTGGGTCGATGTGTGGTCGATGGAGAATTTGACTTTGCTCGTTTGCGCAAAAATGTCTCGATTGCCGTCAAACAATTGGACCGCGTCATCGATCGCAATTTCTATCCTCTGCCGATGACACAACGTTCCAACACCAAATGGCGCCCTGTAGGCCTTGGGTATATGGGTCTGCAAGACGTATTCTTCAAACTGAAGTTGCCATTTGACTCAGAAGAAGCCCAAGCCATCTCAAAGCGCATTGCTGAAGAGATCTTCTTCTCAGCATACAGCACGTCAAATGAGTTGGCTCGCACGTTGGGTCAGCATCCAAACTTCCACGAAACAAAGGCCGCCAAAGGTGTCTTGCACGTGGATCACTGGGATACGCAGTTGAGCGATCCAGAGCGCTGGGAAACATTGCGTGAAAACATCAAACAAGACGGCTTGCGGAACTCTTTGATCATCGCGATTGCACCCACTGCAACAATTGCCAGCATCACAGGTTGCTACGAGTGCATTGAGCCTCAAGTGTCCAACCTCTTCAAGCGTGAAACCTTGTCTGGTGACTTTTTGCAAATCAACAACTACTTGGTGCACGACTTGAAAGCCCGCGGATTGTGGACAGAAGATATTCGTACCAAAATCAAGTTGGCGAACGGCTCGATCCAAAATGTGGCTGAGATTCCAATGGAACTGAAGAAGATCTACCGTACCGCTTGGGAAATTCCAATGCGTTCATTGATCGACATGGCTGCCACGCGCGCTGCGTTCATTGATCAAAGTCAGTCCTTGAACTTGTTCATGGAAAGCCCAGACATCGGCAAACTGTCTTCAATGTACTTCTACGCTTGGAAACAAGGTCTGAAGACCACTTATTATTTGCGTTCTCGTCCAGCGACTGAGATTGCAAAAGTGGCTGCTACAACAACCAGTGAACAAACTGGACGTCGCTCTGCCGCTGAATTGGCATGTTCTTTGGAAAACCCAGAGTCTTGCGAGGCATGTCAGTAAACTGCATGCAAAAAATCACTGGATGAGTCTTGACTTGTCCAGTCCTATGCTATCTTAAATTATCTCCCATCATTCACGAATCTGCCCCAAGGAGCTTTCATGCTACTCGATCCAGGTATGGACCTTACTTTGCGCCCAATGCGCTACCCTTCCTTCTACGAACGCTACCGCGACGCAATCAAAAACACATGGACCGTTGAAGAAGTTGACTTCTCAATTGATGTAAACGATCTCAACCGCAAAATGAACGAATCCGATCGCCACTTGATCCATCGTTTGGTCGCATTTTTCGCCACTGGTGATTCCATCGTTGCCAACAACTTGGTATTGAACTTGTACAAGCACTTAAACGCCCCCGAAGCGCGTATGTACTTGTCTCGTCAGTTGTTTGAAGAAGCTTTGCACGTACAATTTTACCTCACGTTGCTCGACACCTACATTCCAGACATCAAAGAGCGTGAAGAAGCTTTTGCAGCGATTGAGAAGATTCCGTCCATCAAAATGAAGGGCGACTTCATGTTCAAATGGATGAACTCCATTCGCGACTTGGACGAGTGCCGTACCCGTGAAGACCGTCAAGAGTTTCTATTGAACATGATCTGCTTTGCTTCTTGCATTGAAGGTCTGTTCTTTTTCGGTGCTTTTGCATACGTATATTACTTGCGTTCACGTGGGTTGCTTCCTGGCTTGGCAACCGGTACCAACTGGGTATTCCGCGATGAAAGTGGACACATGGCGTTCGCTTTTGAGGCTGTTGAAACCATCCAAAAAGAAGAGCCTGACTTGTTCGATGACGCGTTGAAAGCAAAAATTGTAGAAATGATCGATGAGGCCATCGAATGTGAATACCAATTTGCCAAGGACGTTTTGAGCCACGGTGTAATTGGTCTGTCCTTGGAAGACATGCGAGAGTACTTGCAATTTGTCGCCAACCAACGACTGCAAATGCTGGGCATGCCCAAGC
>CBFIFY010000024.1:0-54095 GCA_965661985.1 uncultured Myxococcota bacterium
ACGAGCGTTACAAAGCCGATATCTACTGAGTCATGTTGAATATTCAAGGCTCGAATCAGCTGGTTAAACAGTGCCATTTCCATTGTTGAAACGTTACACTGTGTCTTTTTGGTTACAGGCTTGTACTTTATTATAACATTGGGTATAAATAATAAAATCTATCATTTGTTATATTTAAGGAGGCTTCATGTTGGATCAGGTACCCATTCTATTTACACTCACGGTACTGTTTGCCTGTGGGGACAAGATAAGCGACACCGCAACCGAAACGGAACTAGTGGATAGTGAAGACTCTGAAGGCTCTGCGGAGGAAACATCAGAAGATTCAGCGACTGACTTCACAGATGGCGTGTCTACGCTAGCGGGTTCAGGAGACTATGATTCGATCGATGGAGTCGGAGAACTGGCTTCTTTCGGTGAGCCCAAAGTGATCCGGATGAGAGATGATGGTGTACTCGTTGTGGGGGATACCAAAACTGGCTACATCCGAGAAGTCACCACCGATGGAACTGTGACGACCATGGCGATTTCTGGTGTGCTTCCTGTAGCGCCGAGTGGACTGGCATTTGATGGCAATGTGATGTACATCTCAGACTATGATCAGCATTGTATTTATAAAGTGGAAGGACTTGTATCTTCTGTTTTTGCTGGCACTTGTGATGAGATTGGCTATCAAAATGGTAGCGCGGCACTCTTTGAAAACCCTCGTTCGTTGTTGATGGATCCGGAAGGAAATCTTCTCGTTGCCGATGCTGGAAACAATGCCATTCGCTCTATCACACCAGCTGGTGAAGTCAGCACTGTGGTTGGAACTGCTGAAAAGTTCGCTCCTTCGACAGAAGGTCCGGTGCTAGAAGCCAATCTCTACATCCCATTTGGTCTTGCCTATTCTCCAGAAGGGGACTTGTTCATCGCGGGTTTTGATCACTGCATCAGACGTGTTCGTGATGGCAATGTAGAAGACGTAGCGGGATTGTGTCGAAACTGGGGTAACACTGGTGTGGAGGATGGTCCCAGTATGGACGCTCGTTTTGATACTCCCCTTGATATCGCCTTTACTCCTGAAGGAGAGTTGCTGATTGCCGATACCTTCAATGATTCTTTGCGAGTCTTGTCATCAGATTTGTCGACTGTTCGTACACTGGTTGGCTCTGAACCGGGCTACCAAGATGGTGGTTTGGAAGAAGCTTTGTTTGAGATTCCTCGTTCTGTGACGGTTGATGAGTCGGGCAATATTTTTGTAGCAGACTCTGTCAACAATCGCATTCGCGTCGTTGTTCCTTAAACCTTAAGACACAATTGGTGGGGCTGATATGTTTGGTTCATTGTTTTCGTTCTTTCTGTTTGCTTGTTCAGAGGTGACCCCTTCACAAACTCTATCTGATGTAGAGTCTCGTCCTTCTCGAGAAGCTGCGAGTGGTACTGGTGTGGTGGAAGCCGGTTTGCCTTCAGATTTCCCCGCAGAAAAAGATTTGGCGATTCTCTTTGAGCTCTTTGATGCCCCCGTTGTGTCTGCCGGAGATGTGACACCAGTTGGACGGACGTTTCTTCCTTATCGCTGGTTGCACAAGGTGTCTGAGGCCTTTAAACAAACCGATGTTGGGGATGCGCTCGAAGAGGAAAATCTCTATGAAGAATGGCGAGTGGTCTCGATGCGTGTTGTGCCATGTCAACCGATGGGCATAAAGCAGTCACAAGACCCTGATGTTCTTTGCTGGCCAACCCTTCGATTGGTGTGGCAGCCCGTTGTTGAAAATGCGCAGGTGAGTTGGGGTACGGTCGATTACTATGCCGATGATAGAGCCATCCACGCGATTTATCCATTGAAGCCTCACACGAGCACTGGACAGATCATTGACTCCAATATTCCAGAACTAATGGGCAATAAGGTTCAGCAAGGAGCCACAGTATCCGATATGTCTGATCGTTTACTCCAAGAATTTTCGGAACTCAGAGACTCAACCACCACGTATTTTCTCAGCCAAACAGAAGCATTGAGAAGTGATGTATTGCCGACAGGAAGTTGGAAAGAGCACGGAACTCGTCCAGAAATCTTCATGGATGACTTTGAGCAGACGGCGTTTCGCGTGCGCATTCGGGACTTTATGGGTGAGTTTGCATTGCCGAATGATTTGAAGGAACTGACCGCATTCAGTCTCCCAGCAGGTCGATCTCCTGCACACTCGGACATTTGGGTGTTTTTACAGTTTGAAGGCAAAGAGGGTGAGATTCATCAGCGAGACCTGACTGTACTCAGTCCGGATGATGGGCGTGAACTGATCAACATAGGACCCAGTCAGACCGTATCGATGGCGGTAGAAGATCCCGTAGTACAATCTGCAATTGACGCTGGAAATACAGAACTAGAAGATGTGGTCATCATTGATCCAGAAGACGTCGAAGAACTTGGAGATGCCATGGCTGATCCAGATCAATTTTTCGTGCCCAACACCAGTTGTGCATCTTGTCACCGTTTGAACAATCTGCGTTTTGACTTTCATTCCCTTTCTCATTTGGAAGATGGCAACATGACCATTTCTCCTCGTGTGGTGGGAGATGTGGAACGTGAACTTTGGTGGGTGCGTTCTCGGTAGACCTGTTCTTGGAAGACCAATGCTTCTATATCTTGGTGGATGGGGTACACTGAATAGAACACTTAGTTTAGGAAGTTCTTATGCCCAACCAACCATTGTCGTTCTGTATACCCTTGTTGTGTTCGCTTGCTTGTGGGACATCATCAACGGATGAAACCTGTTATACCCCTTCTGAGGTGGAAACTACATTCCCGAACACAGCGGATTTTGTCACCGTCGGTGTGTATACTCAATCCGATGAAGATTGCTATATAGATACTGGACGAACATTATTTTTTGAGGTGGATTCTGCGTGTTATGTATGGACGCGCACCTCCCAAGGGCACGATGAGAATGGCAATTTGGACGCGCAGGAAGGTGTCCACGATCATTTCAATGCTGCGGATGATATGTCTTATACTGATGGGATATTTACTTGGACTGAGTATGGGCCAGAACACAGTCATGAAGCGATTGAAGATACTTGTGCGAGTGGTGTCGATGGCGTGGTGAAAAGTGTCTCGTCAGTCGATTATTATGCAGATCATGGTGGTCTCTACCTTCGAATTGTAGACATTGAATGAATCGAAAGTCAAAACAATGAGAGAGGCTGGTGGATAGAGGGAATGATTAAGTTGACGGTGCTCTCACGATGGAATCAGGTTGCGTTTGTTTGAATTTGAATGTACATGGTGTGTATCTTAGATCAAGGGGTAAAGATGATTTCGATAATATCAATGTTGTTGTTTGGATGTTCAGATGTATCAGAAGACAAAGAGTATGCTGTGGATGTCGGTGACAATGTCGATGATACAGGAGAATCAGAAGGTTCAACCGATACCGATGACAGTGGTGAAACCGAAGTAGATACAGATGATTCTGACACAACGAATCCGTCAGAAATAGAAGCCGTGTGTGCTCGTTGGAACACGGATCGTGCCAACTTGTCTGAAGGTAGTTGGAATGGAAGTACGGCAACCTGTGATGCTGGGACACTGTCTCAAGATGGAATCGACAACGCGTTGCGTCTCGTCAATTTGTACCGATGGCTGTCGGGGTTGCCAGAAGTACTGGTCAGTTCCGAACTGAATGGCAAAGCACAAGAGTGTGCCTTGATGATGCATGAATACGGTGGACTCAGTCACAACCCAACACCAGATTTCTTTGGCTGTTACTCTGAAGCGGGTTCCGAAGCTGCTGGAAAGAGCAATTTGTCTCCCTATCCTGGGGTGTACTCTGTGGATTTGTACATGTCTGATCCTGGCAACCAGACGACGTTGGGGCATCGGCGCTGGATTTTATCGAATGGACTGGGACCCATTGGACTGGGAAGCACCTCTGAGTATTCTTGCATGTACGTGATCGGTGGCTCTGGCAATGACTCTGTCGCTTGGACTGCTTGGCCACCTGCAGGCGTAGTACCCCATGAACTGATGAATTTGGCTTGGGCAACACTGGAAGAGACTGGTTGGAGCCTTCAAAGTGATTCAATTGATCTCAGCAACGCTACGGTCAGCATCACACTCGATGATGGGACTGCGCTTCCAGTAACTGTTGCCCAACTTGGTGAATATTACGGCAGTAAATGGGCGATCAGTATGGTTCCGAACGGATGGACTTCAGAAGCGGGGCGTTCCTACGACGTACAGGTGGAAGCGACTGGCGGCACGATTGAATACACCGTTGAATTGGTAAATTGTGCCCAATAGCGCATCGACCATGAGTGGTCACCGATGGTTTATCAGTGACCCATTCACAGTTCAAACTGAGTACAACAAATACGATTCAAATGCAACGCTTCAAATACGAAGAAGCAATCGATATTTTGTTAGCGCCACTTGCTGTTCAATGCCTCGACAGCAACCCAAAGCATCAAATAGATTTTGGCAGACTGTTTTGGATCCAAAGGCATTTCGTCTTCTGTCTCCTCTTCTTCTGCACGGTCAAACAAAGCCCACAAGACTTCGTCCATCAAGTGTGGCTGTGCGCGTTCCACGCCTTTGGCACGTTCAGAGAATCCATCATTGGCTGGAAGAACTTGGGACAAAAATGGCTTAACTTTGGCTTCGGCTGTACGGATGTCTTGTGTTGTGACTTTGCGGAGATCGGCACCACTTTGTTCGAACACGCGCATGCATACGCTGGCCATGTACATGGCAACTTGACCGGCGAGTGGATCAATGCTGGCAAATTGCTCTTCTAGGTACTTCATCAAACGACGCTGGTGCTTGCTGAGGCGCATCGCGACAGATTGAAATTGATCGCCCATGTCGGCGCAAGCTTCAGAATGTTTGTGAACGATGTCTCTTGAAATGATGGTCGACATAGGGAACTCCTGTTCAATGGTTCCCAGTCATTTAACCGATGTCCACTGGGACTTCAACAGGCTTTGGGTTGTGAAAGTCATTGAGCGCATACAGGGTATCCGACGCTGGTAACTGGACGCGTCTCATGTCTGGGAGAGAATGCAAAAAGTAGGAGCCATACCATGCTCTTGTGACGCGGTTGTCTAAGATGACAACAGACCCTTTGTCACGTTGCGTACGAATGAGTCGACCAAATCCTTGTCTCAATCGCAGAGCCGCCTGTGGAAGAGAGTATTCTTGAAAGGGGTTGCCACCTTGAGCGACAATTCGTTCATGTCGGGCTTGCTGAACTGGTTCGCTTGGTACTCGAAAAGGAAGTCTGGGAATGATGACCATTTTGAGATCGTCTCCAGGAACACTGACACCTTCCCAAAAAGAATCCGCTCCAAACAGGACAGAGCGTGGTGTTTTGATGAAGGCCTGCAACAGTTGTGTGCGCCCCATTTCGCCTTGTTTGAAAAAGGCATATCGGTGTCCCAAGAGGGCAGAACATTGGTCATAGAGCGTTTGTACGGCTTTGTAACTGGTACACAGAACAAAAACACCACCCCGCGCAATGTGGATACACTGTTCCAAAAATGGCACGATGTTGGTCCAGTATTCTTTGCTGTTGGGATTGGGTAAGTCAATGGGCAACGCCAACAGTGCTTGCTTCTGGTAATCAAAAGGGGTCGGTAAAATGGTGCTGTTGATGGTGAGAGCTTCATTTTCAACGTCCAGCCCAATCTGGCGTTTGTAATGTTCGAATTCTTGATTGACGGTCATCGTGGCAGAACAAGAAACCAAGGAAGGCATTTTCATCAACAAGTGTTCGCGAATGAGAGGTGCGACATCGATTGGCGCCAAACAAAGTTTTGCTGTTTTGTGTCGCTCTCCCTTCTTGCCTCGAAGGGTTGTGCGTTCGATCCAGCGAACCAGTGTTTCCTGTTCGGTGTCGTGTTCTTGCTGTTCACATTCTGCAAATTGCTTCAAAAATCCGGAGTGTCCCAACACTCTACGATAGGTACGCTGTAAGTCCATGTTGGGCTGTGGATGCTGGGAAAGTAGAGTTTCAGGTACTTCGCTGAGGATATCGGACAGTCGTTGCATCCTGTTGCACAGTTTTGTCAATTGTTGCTCGGCAACGTCCAATTGTGGACGTACCCAGTCCTGCCACAAGGGGGTGGTGGTTTCCTGGTGCTTGATCCGTTTGGTGCTTTGTAAGTCCGGCAGGCTGTGGTCATGAACCTCTTTGAACCAGTCGTTGGCGTGTATTTGAATGTCTTTGGCAAAAATGGAGATTTCATCAATCAGATCAAAACCTTTTTGCTTGAGTTTGGGAGCCAACAATGAATTTGAACCCAAATAATAGTGGGCAATTCCTTCGAGAGCACCTGGTCGACGCTTGGTGTTTAGTAGAGGGGCGATACCATTTCGAATGGATCGCGATGAAAGTTGTGAGCGCAGAAGTGACGTGGCAGAGTCTTCAAGATGGTGTCCCTCATCGAGAACCAGACGATCAAACTTGGGTAAGATTCCGTCGCCTCCCGTTTCCGCTTTGACCAGCAAATCTGCCAACAGTAGGTGGTGGTTGATGATTAGGAGGTTGGCTCGAGCCGCAGTGCGTCGATGTTCATAATAAAAGCAGTTGTTGAAATGGGGACACTTTGCACGCAGGGTCTGTTCTGAATCAGAACGAATATCCTCCCACACTTCTTTATCAATTGGAAAGGGAATATCCGAACGGGTTCCATCCTTGGTGTTCTCCATGTAATCTGAAATTGCTTGGAGCGCTTCATCCTTTGGACTGCGATTGAGCGCGTCTCCAAACCGCCGTTTGCAAATGTAATTGGAGCGTCCTTTCATGAGGGCGTATTGAAAATCGAGCCCCGCCCGTTTCAAAATGGGGATGTCGTCGTTGACCAACTGAGACTGCAGGGTGATGGTGAAGGTGGCGATGCTTACTTTGCTGTTGTTCTTGACCGACCACATCGTTGACGGAACCAGGTAGGCCAAGGACTTTCCGGTTCCCGTTCCTGCCTCGAGCAGGGCGATTTCGTTGTTGTTGAAGGCGTGAGTGATTGCCAAAGCCATATCAATCTGTCCCGTACGGGCTTCAAAATTGGGCATGATTCGTGGTAAGGTGCTTTCAAAAAAGGCTTGAACTTCGGTTGGGTCCAACAATTCTGGTTGAACGCTGTGTGGCTCCACGACCCAAAAGTCAGCATCTACGTTGTTGTTGACAATGATGACACCGACACCATCGTCTCCATAACGATTCGCGAGGTACATATCGGCTTCAGAAGCTTGGAGGATCCCACTGGGGTGGTTGTGTATGACAACTTGACCTGGATTGTAGCGCGACAGCAGAGCGGGTGTAGAACCTTTGTTGCCTCGACAGTGGATTTCGAGATCATAGACCATGCCGGCTTCATTAACGTCTCCAATGGCAAAGACCTCTACGCCTCCAGCTTCTCGTATGGCGTCCCGCATTTTTTTGGCAGCAGGTGGTGTGAAACGGAATTTTGACATGTTCACCATATGGGAAAATTGGAAATGTGGTATGACCTGAACGATTCGCCAAAGTGAAATCGGAGTCCCTTTATTGCTGTATCCTATTTTTTGGATCGATTCGATGAAAAATTGTATTATGTTCAGTTATAATTGTATATTGATTTTATTTTTGGACAAATAATGTCCGTATGTTGTTGTACCTTGTGAAATATGAGCCTATAATAAGGTATGTCTTTCAAACATGGAGAACACTATGAGATTTTCACTCCAATCTTCAACAATTTCTGAGGCTGTATACCATCCTGGCAGTTTAATTTTGGAAGTTTGCTTTCACTCTGGCCACGTATATCGCTACTCTGGTGTACCAAAGCATACCGTCGACCGATTCATTGGCGCGGAATCTGTGGGTCGATTCTACAATCGCTGGATAAAAGGCAAGTTTCCGTCTATGCGTTGGTTCTAGAGTGGTTGATGGCTTAGGATCGATGGATCACAACCGTTGGACCTTCATAGGGTCCTTTCAAACGCGCAGAATTTCGTCTGACAATGCTTTAATGTTTTGAATGTGAATCGAGTCTGAACCGAGTAAATCGAGGATGACCTGAGCGAACGGTGTTCGTTGGGTTTACTTTGTCGGTTTATACATGGTGTTGACATAATCCATCACCATGCGGTGGGTATTGTAGACCGGTAAGCAGGTTCGAATGGCCTCTTTCATGCAGGTGGTCCATTTTGTAGGAGTCTGAAATGTGGGTACGATTTCTGTTTCCAACAGTGTGTAAATGGAACTGGCATCAAAGGCATCTTGCGCCACCAAATCTGCCCATTCTTGGTCATCGCCAATTGCCCAGCCGTTCCGTCCATTGTACGCTTCTGGCCACCAGCCATCCAAGATGGAGAAGTTGAGGTTGCCATTTAGGGCGGCTTTTTGCCCACTGGTACCACTCGCTTCTCTCGGACGACGTGGGTTGTTGAGCCATACGTCACACCCTTGGGTCATCAACCGTCCAATGTGGGCATTGTAGTCGGGCAGAAAAATCACGCGGTCAGCAAATCGAGGGTCTCGGGCAAAGCGAAGGACGTTGGCCAATACTTTTTGTCCAGGGATATCAGCAGGGTGGGCCTTTCCAGCGAATACGAGTTGGACGCCTTTATCCAAAATGGCTTCCAAACGTTCTGGATCGTCAAATATCAAATCTCCACGTTTGTACGTTGCGAATCTTCTGGCGAACCCGATGGTCAAATGGTCAGGGTCTAAGACTTTTCTTCCCAGTATTCTACGGCTTTCCGCAATCAACTTTCCGCGCAGTGTATGGCGCATTGCCCACAAGTCCGTATGGGGAATGTCGCAACTGTCCCAAATTTCTCCAGACGTCAATCGTGATGTCCAGTTTGACTGGTGTGTATTCAACAACGTCATCAATTCAGGAGCCATCCATGCTGTAGGGTGTACACCGTTGGTGATGTGCCCAATGTTTGCCGAGGGCAATCCTTTGAACATTTCTCGTGACACCGTACCGTGTAAGGCACTGACACCATTTGCACGACGCGTTCCATTCAATCCCAAGACGGTCATGCTCAGTGGCAGGCTCCATTCTGTTGGGTTTTCTCGTCCCTTGTCCATGAAGGCCCCTTCGGGCAGTCCTGCACGGTGTCGATAGCCTCCAAGATATTCGTTGACCAGTTCCCATGGAAATGTATCGTGTCCTGCGGGTACTGGTGTGTGCGTAGTAAAGACTGAGACATCTTGCACAGCCTGCCATGCTTCTTCCCAAGACAGTCCAGATTGGTGTTTTTCAATCCACAACTCCAACAATAAAAATGCTGCATGCCCTTCATTTAAATGATAGACGTCGCGTTCAATGTTGAGCGCTCTCAAGGCTCGAACCCCAGCAATTCCCAACAAGATTTCTTGTCCAATTCGAGTGGTTTTGCCACCACCGTACAGATTCTTGGTGAGGTGGATCATTTCTTCTGAGTTTCCATCGACGTCTGTATCCAACAGTAGAAGGCGGGCTGATCCAATAGACACCTCATGAACCATGACCTGCATTTGTTGATCTCGAAAGGGTACAGAGACCGTCGCAACCGTATTGAGTGGAAGGGTGGTGTTCTTGTAATTGATGTATCCAGCACCTTGCTGACCACCCACAATTAGTTGATTGAAATATCCAAACTTATAGAGCAATCCGATTCCGACGAAAGGCAGTTTGAGATCGCCGGCAGATCGAATGTGGTCTCCAGCCAATATTCCAAGACCACCCGAATAGATTTGGAAAAATTCATGCAAGCCAAATTCCATGCAAAAATAGGCGATGCGAGGACAATCTTTGGCGTCTGGTTGTGCGATAAAGTCTTGATATCGACTGAGCAAAGCCTCTGCTCGTTCCAACCATTCTGAAGACGGTGAGCGTGAAGGATTGTCCAATTCTTCTTCCACCAATTCTTCTTCCAATAGCGCAATCGGATTGTGGTTTAAGTCTCCCCATCGAACAGGGTTGAGATCATGGAACAGATCATTTGCCCAAGGGTCTCCCGTCCACCAAAGGTTTTTTGAGAGTGTCAACAATCGGTTCAATATCTCTTTTGAAGAAGTCATACTGTTCTCCGCTGGCTAAGTTCAACAACTGGCAAGTTTTGTATACAAAAATCGACGATTATGATCGACTGCACTACACTACACAGAGTGATAAGCAATGACGATAAGCCCGAGAACACTGAACAGATGCGGTGTGCAACCTTATAGGTTCAGCTGTAAACCATGTCCCAATACAAATTGCGTATCGACATAAATCTTGCGCATCAGCGTTTCATCAATCTCTAAGAGTTGAATGGCCTTTTGTGTACTGTCTCTCATATGCTCAGAAACAGACTCTTTGCTCTTGCTTGGACCGCGGAATTCAAATCGAAAACGTTTGGCCAACTCTTCGGCAACTAGAATGGCTGAGCAGTACAAGTTGATCTCGTTGTCTACAATGGTTTGACCATAGTGTGCCACGATCTTCTGAATGTCTTCTGGCATACCCCATTCTTGCAAAACCATCTTGCCAAACACAGTATGGCTCAGTTCCAACGCTTCCCAAAATGAAGAGTTGTCGTCTCCTTTGGGCGTCAATTTTCTTAGGCCAACAGCAAATCCGATTCTGTGTAATAAACCAGCCATGAAAACAGTATCGCTGTCCAAGGGACAATATCGAGCAATTACCTTGCAAATTTGCCCAACGATAACAGAGTAGGTTCGAAGTTGTTGTAACTGCACCGTCCAAACGTCAGCCGTGTAAATTTCCAAATCCAAATAGGCTTGTAAACTGACTGCCCTCAATCCAGCTGGTCCCAGTCGATGAATGACTTGATTCATATTGCGAATGGGTGTTTTGCCAGAGTAGTACGGTTGACGACAGATTTCCAAGATTGCAGCGGCCAACAACTCATCTTGTTGTAGACGCTCTGCTAGAGCGCGAACATTGAACGCACCACCCAAGGTTGTAAAGAATACTTCATCGACAATGACGTGTAGAGCAGGTGCTTCAAACGTGGATCGTTTCAACAATCCACGAACTTGATGATTCTTTTCTGAATTGGAAGTGGGTGCTTGTTTCATGTCAACTCTCATGTGCTTATAAACTTACATACTCTCTTTTGATTGCAAGGTCGAATTTGAACCGAAGATCAAAGGAAATCAAAGATGGCTCAAAAATGGTTCAAAGGAATGTTGCAATGGACTCTCCCAAAGATACTTTTTGTCCACTGACAACGTGCCACTCTTTGATTTGATTGGGTTCAAAGAAGAGTATGATTGTACTGCCGAGTTCAAACCGACCAACCTCGGCACCTCGAGCAATATTTTTGTGAATGTCTATGTCAGTTTGGACTTGGTTGGTGTTGGTGATAATTGGATTCCAGTCGGTGGTCATTCGTCCAACGCCAAAGGCCCCAATCATAGAAAGTACGCTGTGGCTGTTTCTCGATGGGTGTTCAATGTGAAAAACCAGTCGCTCATTGCGATCAAACAGGTGTGGAATGCGTTGAGTCGCAACTGGAAACACGGGCCAGAGTTTGCCAGGTTGGTATTGAATTTCTTCCAGAGTACCACCATCGTGGCAGTGTACACGATGATAGTCCTGTGGGGATAGGTACACAATGATAAAGTGTCCATTGTGGTATCTCTGACAGGTTGGGTGATCGCTGGGACGGTTCAGCATTTCTCCGACAGAGCCCACTTGTCCGTCGTATTGTTCAAAATCGCCATTGTTGATGCGTCCAAAAGTGTGAACGCGACCATCGACGGGAGACACCAATTTCGACTGTGATTCTTCGATTTGTCGACGACCCGGTTTGAGGGTGCGAATGAAGAACTCTGATAGGGATGAAAAGTCATCGATTTCACCGTTGCATTCTTCCAAATTAATGTTGTATTTCCATACAAAGTATCGAATGAGTAAGCGGTGTAACGGCTTCGGCAATTGCAACCGGGCATTCCAACCCATGAAGCGTGCAACTTTGTTTTTGGGCAAGATGCTGAGTAAGGAGATGATGAGTCCGTCTTTCATAAGGCACCGTTGGTGTCATTGGTGTGCAGACCAGTTTGCCGGTCTTGGTGTATTGGATTAATCTGTTCCACGAGTTTAACCCAATCTAAGGGGCGCGTCATGCATCCAACCTTAATCGAATTTAGTGAACGAGTCGGTATCCACAGTTACGGATTGCTCATTTTGACGGCGCTGTTGTTTGCCTTTACCGTATCTTCTCGCAGAGCTAAAACGGTTGGGATTGATCCCGATGATTTGCCCCTAATGTATTTGTTGGTGGCGATGTGTGGAATTTTGGGAGCTCGACTCTTTTATTTTCTCTTTTCAGACACGGCGAACTTCTTTGCCAATCCCTTTATCTTCTTTGATGGGAATGAAGGGGGGCTGGTGTTCTATGGTGGCGCAATCGGTGGAGTCATCAGTGGCGTTTTGTACTGTTATTTGCGCAAAATACCAGTATGGAAAATGGCAGATATTGGGGCGCCCGCGATCATGCTGGGGTTGAGCATTGGTCGATTGGGTTGTTTCTTTGCGGGGTGTTGTCATGGGGCTGCGATTGAAATGGAAGGCCATGCACACTCTATTCTATTGTCCTTTAAGGGAGGCGACGTTCTGTGGTTGGATCATGCGCCATTTTTGGCACTTTCTTTCAATCCAGGCGTGGGTGTGGGTGCGATTTTCAATACACCGACCTATCCAACTCAACTATGGGAGTTCTCGGGAGCGTTGATGTTGTTCTTCGCACTGTCCTTTATGTGGAAGCGGTTGCGTAAGTTTGACGGCCAAATCTTGGCGACAATGATGGTGCTGTATGCAGGTTTGAGAACCACCATTGAAAATTTTCGTGGAGATGCCATTCGTGGGGAAGATGTGATGTCAGGATTGTCGACTTCTCAAAGCATTTCTGTATTTAGTTTGTCGGTTGCCGTATTGATTGCTGCGATTCAATTCCGCAAAGGGGTGGCTCACGAAGAACCCTTTGTTGGAGATTTGGAAGATGACCTAGACGACTTTGATGATTTGGATGAAGTCGACGGGGAAACCTAATCTTTTCTGTTTTGGAATGCAGTGATGTCCATCAATCACCATTCGATCATTTTCATCATGGCTTACGAGCATATTTGGGCTATTGGATAGGTGTATGTTTCGCTTGAAAAGAATGTGGTTGCTGATCGTTGGGGTTGCTGTCGTGGGGATGCTTGGATTGTTGGCTTATGTGTGGCCCAGTGTGGGACAAGCGCCGAGCAACGAAGACTTGAAAGCCTATGCGGATTCGGAGAACTTTGATCCCGAACGCGGCACCTTCGTCAATCGACGGCACGATGAATACGAAAAAATGATGAACAGTTTCGATTTGGTTCAATTGACAAAAGAACAGGTCTTTGGCAAAGAACAACGCACACCACCCAAGCTCTTTCCCACCGTTCGTCCAGATTGGGAGGCGTGGAGCGCGGAAGAATATGCCTACATTTGGCTGGGACATTCGACCATTTTGTTTCGGGTAGCCGGAAAAAACATCTTGTTCGACCCTGTATTTGGCAGTGCCTCGCCTGTATCGTTCGCTGTACCAAGATGGCAGGAACCGGTTGTGTCCTTGCAAGAGTTGCCAGAAATAGATTGGGTTGTGATTTCGCACGATCATTATGATCATCTCAGCCATGACGCCATATTGTTCTTTAAAGAGCAAACACACACACAATTTTTCGTTTCTTTGGGTGTGTCGTCCTATTTGAAAGGGTGGGGCATTGAGTCAGAGCGGATAACGGAACTGGATTGGTGGCAGAGCAAAGAGGTCGCCGGCATCCAGTTTGTGTGCACACCATCACAGCACTTTTCTGGTCGAACGGGTCCACGCGGTTTGAGAACGCTTTGGTCTTCGTGGGTGGTCAAAACAGAGGATTTTGCCCTCTACTTTAGTGGAGACTCTGGATACGATACCCACTTTGCGCAGATTGGTGAGCAATATGGTCCCTTTGATATCGCCTTTATGGAAACGGGGCAGTACAATCCAATGTGGTACATGTCCCATATGTTTCCAGAAGAAAGTGCTCAAGGAGGACGAGACCTGAGAGCAAAAGCGGTTCACCCCATTCATTGGGGAACCTTCACGTTGTCTACCCATGCGTGGGATGATCCCGTGCGTCGAATCGTTGCCAAATCCAAGGTGTTGACTTTACCCCTGTCCATTCCAAAACTCGGGGAATTGGTCACTTTTCCACTCAAGAACACCAATCAACACTGGTTTGAAACCCTATGAGCCTCTTTCAATTGTGTATAATGCAACCAAGTGATGTTGAACAAGTGCTATGAAAATAAGAGTTGTACATATACTGATCGCATGTATTTCGTTGGGGTGTGAGCAAGAAAAGGAAGGTTTTGGTTTTGCGACGACTCAACCAGAACAGCAAGATCAGTGTGTGAACCCCGTTCAGGATACGTGGTCTGAACTATATGAGAATGCTCAAGCACGTGGTTTGGATTTAGAGTTTGAGTTGAAAGAAGGGTATATGGAATGTGCCATCATTCCTGGCGGCGTCGTGGCGCAGGACTTGAATGGTGATGGGTGGGACGATTTGGTCTTTCTCAACCATGAGGGTGCACCGTGGATTTATCAAAATTACCAAGGTGGATTGCTCAGAGAAGTTGAACTGAACGTGCCGTTGTTTGGAATGGACCGTCCCGTATTGTCTGTGGGGGCAATGGATTTGAATGGTGACAATTTACCAGACCTAATTCAGACGGGCATGGGGTTTTTGGCGATTTCTACAAACCTGGGAGGTTTTGAGTTCGCCCCTTGGGAACTTGTATTGAATCAGGCTGGGTTTCCTTATTCTTGCTATGGCACGTTTGCCATAGGTGACATCGATAAAGATGGGGATTTGGATATCGTGTTGGCCGGAACCGATGAAGCGATTGAAGAAGGTGTCTGGCCAGGAATTGAGTACCCATACATCAATGGGGCCAAGACATTATTGCTGGAAAACACCAGTGTCGGTTGGCAAGAAGCTCAAGTCTTAGAATCTTGGGAGGATGTTACGGGAGCGTCTATCCTTCAGGCTTTCACCGATTTTGACAATGATTTTGATGTGGATGTCTTGAGTTCCTCCGATCGCTCAAACGGTGTCTATTATCCTCCGATGGCGCTGTGGGAAAACAAAGGGGTTGTAGAAGGACAGATTCAGTTGGAAGATGCGGCGCCGGATCTGAGTATTGATTTGCCGATCAGTGGTATGGGACTGGGTAGCAATGACCTCAATGGCGACGGCTTCTTGGATTATTGTATTTCTGATATTTCTGAGAGTTTGACATGTTTACTGAGTGATGGCAGTGGTGGATTCTATGAGGCTGGGGTCAGCATGAACCTGGTTGTGGATCCAACCAAACTTTCTGATGTTCCAGAGGCATGGACCAATCCAGATGAAAATATTTTTGTAAAATGGTCTGCTTGGAGTGTTGTGCTCCAAGACATTGACAACAATGGTCATTTGGACTTGGCTGCAACGGGGGGACAACCTCCTGATTTTGGAAATGTGTTGTACAGCGAAGTTGTGGAGTGGCAACCGGACTGGCTTTGGATTGGAAGCGAAGATGGTTTTGAAGAAGCGTCACTGGATCATCCTTGGTTCGATCCACAGAACATGTACGGGATGGTGAGCGTGGACTTGGATCATGACGGCTATCGAGAGTTGGTGAAAGCGCCTGCGCAAGGACGTCCTCAGATTTGGACCAACGACTGTGGTAATTACAATTGGCTTGAGATTGATTTGCTGGGAAAGGGCAACAATCTTGAAGCTTACGGCGCCAAGGTTTTTGTAGAATATGGTGACAAGGTAGACATCCAAGAGGTACATGGTCTGTTGACGATGGGGCAATCGCCATCTTCTATCCACGTGGGGTTGGGGAATGAGAGTCGTGCGTCGAAGATTGAAGTGTGGTGGCCGGACGGTGCTGTAACCACCTACACAGACATTCCTGCAAACGAACGCTTGACTCTGAAGCAACCCGAGTGACGATCGGATGCTCAACGAGGGCATCTAAATCGGTTAGCAAAACAGCATACGGAGAATCGGAGAAAACATGTTGCTTTTGTTGCTGTGGGCTTGTCAATCAGAAACATTTGATCCATTGAGTCATGCTGTATACAGTTTTTCTGACCAGATAGAACTGTCTCAAGATTCGGCTGAGTGGTGGCGTGAAGAAGATGAACGGTCCAATGTGATCGGTGGTGCAGGCGTCTTGGTGAACGATCTCAATTTGGATGGTCAGTTGGATTTGGTTCTCTTGCGTCGAAATGGCGTGCACTTTTACCTTCAACAGACAGACGGCTGGCAGAAACTTTCCTACACAGATGTGGACTTTTTGGCGAGCAGTGGGGCGGTATTCGATTGGGACCAAGATGGGGATGTGGACATTTGGTTCAACACTGTGATGGGTTCCGACGTGGTTTGGACAGCCGATGAAGGAGATTGGAGCAGTGTAGAGATGCCTTCATCTACGTACACGGGTGGGTCTGCTTGGTATGATGTGAACCAAGATGGGTTGTTGGACCTTGTGACGGCTGGATACGGCGATGATGAAAGTGAAGATTTTTTCACCGCTGTGGATGGTGGACAACCGTACCCCGGAGAACACAATTGGCTGTACATGCAGAACCCAACTGACCAACCAACTGAAAAATTTCAAGGATTGGAAAATTTTGATGGACTGGAGCGCTCTGGTTTTGCATTTCAACCGATCTGGTTGCCATTTTTGGGCAATGAGCAATGGGAACTGTTGATGATCAACGACTTTGGGCACATCAATGGGGGACATCAGTTGTACACCTTGGATGATGGGCAGTTTCAGGCTGTTCCAGCAGGGCATGGACTGGATGTTGAGATGTTCGGAATGGGTGTCGATGCGACAGATATGAATGGAGACCTGATACCTGATTTGTTCATCACCAATATTCGAGAATCGATGTTGCTGGAGTCATCCTCTTCGGGGGGCTGGGTCCAAAGTGCGTTGGTCAACAATCTTGTGTTGTCTGAAGAACAGCCGATCTGCTGGGGGGTGGACTGGTATGATGTCAACAATGACGGGCACGAAGATTTGTGGGTGGGCTGTGGACCGTTGGTCAATGCCGAGCCAAATTCTGAATTTGACACATCCAGCACGCAACCAGATGCACTCTTTGTGTGGACTGAAAATGGCTATGTAGACATGGCCTTTGAATGGGGCGTGTCTTCTCTGTCCAATACGAGAGGCGGGGGGATTGTTGATCTCAACAATGATGGATGCGGAGAATTGATTCGCGTTCCAAGAGACGACAAAGCACAGATTTTTCAAGGCCTGTGTCCTGAGCAAAATGCGTGGTTGGATATAGAATTGCAAGATGGAAATGCAGGAGTGGGGGCTACGATTGTTGTCGATGATGGAGAACAACAACAGGTTCGATGGGTACGTGCTGGTGGTTCTTCAATAGCGACGTTTCTACCCCAAGTCGCCCACTTTGGATTTGGTCCTGTGCGCACTCTACGCGTCAACATAGAAGTGCGTTGGGCGGATGGAACGGTCTCAGAATATCGACGCATCAAAACCCGTCAACGTGTCACCTTGGAAAAGGATTGAGTCCGTGCAATTTTCCAATCAGTCCGTTAGGTTGGACACCTTAATCAAAAGGTGACGCATGCAAACGATCAAAGACATTTTACAGACTCAAGGCCATTCTTCCAAAAAAATCAAATCGCTCTTGCAAACGGGCAAGGTGTTTTTACAGGGTATGCCAACGGCAGACGGTCGACGGGAGGCCAAGGCTTCGGATGTAAAGGTCGTGGAGAATGCACCTCGACTGCGACCCGGTCGAGACCCTGTTTTGTTGCATCGCGATGACGACTTTGTCGTGGTCTACAAACCTGCAGGCTACCTATCTGTCCGTGCCGCCAATCGACATCAAGATCCAAACATGATGGGCTTCGTATTCAAACTGTGTGGCAATGCATTGCCTGTACACCGATTGGATGAGGACACGTCAGGCTTGATGTTGGTAGCGTTGACGGACTATGGTCAAACTAGGCTCAAGAAGCAATTGGAAGAGAGAACGGTATCTCGACGGTATTGGGCTTTGATCAGCGGTCACTGGACCAAAAAGAAGACAATCGACAACGTTTTGCACCGCAACCGTGGAGATGGACTTCGAGGGACCCGAGAGCGAGCCGCCGACAAAGGTCAACGGGCGATCACCCACATACAGCCCTTGGAAAAGTTGAGTGGAGCGACAATGGTGCAGTGTGTGTTGGAAACCGGAAGAACGCACCAAATTCGCATTCACTTGAGTGAGGCAAAACACCCAGTGCTCGGAGATACGCTGTATGGGTCTGAACGAATGAGAGAACGAGCACCACGATTGGCCTTGCATGCCTATTCATTGTCTTTTGAGCATCCGAGGACCAAGGAACAGAAACTGTTTCGAATTCCGTTGGCCGATGACTTGGAAAAACTCCGTCGAACGCTGGCGCACAAGTCTTCTTAAACAAAATTGATAAAGAGACCGTATCTTTTTTCCAACTGCACATCCGATTGTCGTTGATGATTTCGTATAGTGTCTACAAATTAGACAGTAGAGTCAGCATACAAAAAAGGATGAACCATGAATTTTGCTCTCGGTACAAAAGAGAACCCCATTCGCTGTGAAGGTCCCAGTGGAGAAAGACAATATTTGGATCAAATCACAGCGTCCAAAGCCAAACTGGATTTCACAGAACACATTCAGTATCGACGAATCGGAAGTTTTCCAGTGGCTGGAAAGATATTGGACAATTATGAAATCAAAAACTTAAAAGGTGATGTCGTCGGACACTTGTTTTTTGATATGTACCACGAAGGCTATACAGAATCCAAAGTTCCCCCAGACTTCACGCGGTTGGACGAAGAAGCCTTGTTGAGTTCGACGGGGTTTATGAACCTTGAATCTATGGAACTCAAGTTTGATAGGCGCAACCGTTTAAGAGAACAGTATGGAGAGCCCACCATCTCTACGAGTAGTCATGGATATGTTGAATCCAAGGCCCAAGGCTTGTTGGTCGGTGGACCCCAGTTCTATGCACTCCATGACTTCTTTGGCTATCCCCAAGGGGATTGGGAACTGCTTGAACTACTCAAAGCGTCGGATGCCTTGGTGAGTAAGTTGGCGGGACTCTATGCTGAAGAACCATTGGTCTTTTCAAGCGTGAAGGTCTTAAAGCAATTCTTTAAAACGTGGCATTTTGATGTACTCAACGCGGATAAGGCATCCAATAAAGAAGCCTTGGTCGTCAGTGCTGTCCACGAAGTCACAGGAGAAGACCTGTCTTATTGGTGCATCATCAACAAGCATGCTTGAAGATGACTTTACTCTTCAGAAAGCAGTTCTGAATTTTCAAATTGTGACTTGTCTTCAAAAGAGCGAATCACTGTCCATAAAGGGGCAAATAAGTCACGGATGGGTTTGACGACCCTCGTGTACTCGGATTGTGAAACGGTGTGTTGGGGATGAGAATCTACAGTTGGAGGCTGTAGGTTTCCATACGCATACAACCACAGCATCGAAGAGAGTGAGTTTGCGCTGCACAATTCCAATTCAAGGGGATATTCCGTCATCGCATTGTTGTGGGTGGGTATCCACTTGCGCATGGACGCTCGCATTGTCTCACTGCGTTTCAACAGTTCACAAAATTGGGATTGTCCTCTGAGACGGTCGTCTGGATTCATAGAGCAAATGTTGTCTATCGCTTCGTTCCATAGGGACAGCAACGTTAACGATTTTGGCGTATGTGGACTGAGAATTACTTCGAGTGGATGCTCGTAATGACCAGTTTGATAACTGTATTGACAGTATTCTTGTTTGAAGTGCAACGGATATTTGGCGTAGGCAATGTTGGCAAATAGGTAAATCCATTGCGTTGCCAGTTGGTTTGATGCCCGAACGACAATGGTGGGTGCTTCTGTAGCGGCTGGTTGCTCAAGTTTGATCACAAAACCCACATTCGTTTTTGAGAGGACCCCGACCAAACGTTCAAAAGGCTCTTCCATCCAGTCAATTGTTTTGGCATATTGTTCAAATAGGTGCATGCGGTGTGCAAAACAATGGTGCTTTCGAAGCATCTCTCGAAGGACCTGTTCTTCACTTTCCAAGCAGATACACCGTTCATAGAGCGTTCCCAGTTCAGAATTGAGTGTGATACCATCTGCTGTTTCATACTTGAGTAACTCATCGAGGAGATCCAAATAAGGGAAGGTGCAGAGCATTAGGATGAGGTAGTCAGATGTCATCAGCGCTGGCGGAGATGGGACTGCGACACATTCTTTGTTGCAGGTAAGGTTTTCATAAATGACTTCAAGTTGACCAACAGAGAGTTGTTGGAGAAAGTCGATTAGGGCGTTGGGAATCATGGTTTGGCCGATGTTGATGATAATAGAGTTGATGAAAGGCTGAAATAAAAAGAGCAACAGATGGTTGTGCCAATATTGACTTGGATCGCACGCGACCGTCTAATTTTCTAGCAAGCATCAATTCTAGATTCACTATAGCATTTATGGTGAGCCTTTTGTGATAAAGTGACATTGGGTTACACGAAGTCAAAAGAAAGAGGCATATTTATGATCAAAGCAATCTTAGCCTGTGATGAAGAGGGGGGTGTGGGACTCGACGGAAAGATGCCGTGGCCCCACATTTCACGAGATTTTCAATGGTTCATGGATCAAACCCACGGACACGTGATGGTGATGGGTCGCACAACGTGGCAGGATTCACAGTTGGGACATCCGGTACCCGATAGGCTATCGTACGTAGTAACACGCAATCCAAATCTTTGTCAGGGGGCAAATGGGGTTATTCAAGGCGATATCGTAGAGAGCATTCTTGACTTGCAAGGTAAGCATCCGGAGCAAACAGTTTGGATAATTGGTGGCGCAACGTTGATAGAGTCTACCCTTTCGATCATCGACGAGTTTGTTCTCTCTCGCATTCCGGGAGTGTATGGGTGCGACAGATTTTTGCCCATCGCCGAACTGAATAATTGGACTGTTGTTTGGGAAGAGTCCCATCCTGAGGTGACATTCCAGCGGTTACAGCCACCCAAGTGACGGACTGTTTTAGGGTTTTATTGTGTCACAGTATCGTTGTTGCATCGTTTCCATCGTTTCCATCGTCGCCATCGTCTCCATCGTCTCCATCGTCTCATCGATGTGAAGAGGATGGTGGTGTCAGTGTGCGTACCAATCGTACTCCAATGCTTGGGTGTCGCAGTGAAGGAGAAGCATTGGCACGGTTGTACGGATGCAATCCAGTTGACTTTGATTGGAAACCACCTCCTTTGATTGGGCGGGTGTACACTTCAGAAATGGGTGTTTCATATTCAAAGGGGTCCACGACAGCCTGCTGTTGATGGTCGCCAAAACGCTCCCAAGTCCACTCGTACACATTTCCCTGCATGTCGAAGAGTCCCCATTTGTTGGCTGGCAACATTCCTGTTGGGTGCGTGGTGTCGTTGGCATTGTCTGCAAACCAAGCACTGTGCTCTTGAGTTGCGTCGTTGAGAGTTGTATTGTTGAGCGCGGCAATCTCCCATTCAGCTTCGGTTGGAAGACGATATCCACTGGCGGAAGGATCTAGTCGAATGAATTGTGCCTGTTCGTTGCAGTTAATGACGGTGGGGTTGTCGATGACCTCGTGGGGAATATCGTAGGCAGGCTGTAGACCCTCTTGTTGGCTACGTTGGTTTGCGAACATGACAGCGTCGCACCAAGAGATGCATCGAACAGGGTGTGTCGGCCCCAGTGTACTTAACGCGACCGAATCGGCACAGTATTGATTGGGCAGATCTGTCGTGACAGCTAGCCACTGTGTGTAGGTCAGTTCGGTGGTTGATATGGCGAAGTCATAGGTCAGTGTCACCGTTCTAGATATGGCATGGGGAAGAGAATTCCCATTGGGTGGTCCAATGACATATTGCCCGGCTGGTATCTGTACAAATTCCACCGATGCTTGGTCGACTGTTGGTGACACAGAGGAGCGACACCCAGTCAATAAAACAACGAAGAGTGGGAGAGCGTTATTCATCTGAGACAATGATGTTGACGTGTTGCGATAGATTTTGTCGAACTGATCGAAGAATCTCAGCGTTTTCAGAGGCATCTTCGACACTGAGCCCAAGTGTTTGGAGGTTTTCCAAGTCATAGAGGGCAGTGGGTTCTTTGAGCAAGTCAACATCCCACATATTCAAAAACTCTAGACGTTCGAGTTCACTGACGGATGGTGGCAATTTGGTAATTGGGTTGCTGTTGATGTTCAGTAGGCGAAGCCCTTTGAGGTCGCCAATATCGTCACAGAGTTCAGTGATTTGATTGTGGGAAATGTACAGTTCTTCCAAAGTGTACAATTGACAGATCGACTTCGGAAGTTCAGTGAGTTGGTTTTCGTCTAGACTGAGTGATTCGATGGACTCAAAGCCAGACCATATGTCTGGGAGTGTGGTGAAGGCGTTCTGATCGAGGCTGAGAAAACGGAGTTTGTTGGACGCGCCAATATCTTGGGGCAGGTGCGTCAAGTTTGGGTTCATTCTCAATTTTGCGAGTTCCAATCTAGGTGCACCCAACAATTCCGTGGGGGCTTCTACGATTCCAGTCGCTTGTATTCGCAAAGACACGAGGTGATTTAGTTCACCGATATCACCTGGCAATTGGGTGAGTGATGGGCAATCCAAGATGGATAGGTTTGACAATACCTTCAACTGTGCGAGCGGTGGAACGGACGCCAAATGGGGTAAATGGTGCAGCGTTAGAGAACTGATGTTGCGCAATTGCAAAACAGGAGCTGGAAACTCTTGGAAATTGTTTTCAGATAGGTCCAGCGTATTTAGCAATGTCAACCATTTCAAACTGTTTGGCAATGTGGTCAAGGAATTTCCACTGACGTCCAATGTACGCAGTTCTCCAAACCGACCGATGCTGGATGGAATTTCCGTCAGGGCGTTGTGCTCAAGTGTGAGATACTGCAGTGTCTTTGCTTGACCCAGTGTGTAAGGCAGTTCTTTCAAAGATGGGTTGTTGGAGATATTCAGTGTTTCCAATGGTCCATAGAGGTCGGATACAGTTTCCAAATAGGGGTTGTGTTCAACGCGCAAGTGGGTCAATGGCAGTTTCCCTACAGCGTCTGGAAGTTTTGACAGTCCAGTCGCCAGCAGCTGTACACTGGTTATTTGTCTCCACAGTTGGATGTCTGTTGGCAATGCCGTAATTTCAGGTGTGAACTGTAAATGCAAGGCTTGTAGGTTCGGAAAACGTGCGCCCAGTGATTGTCCATCCAGAGAGCCCAATCCCTCTAAAATGAGCGTTTGGAGTTGGTCATTGTGAGGATACTCATGAAGTTTTGCAGGAGATGTCCGAAGGGTAGGTTCCTGCCACACAGAATTAGAACTTTCGCACCCCAACATCGACCAAACACAGAACATTCCAACTGTTGTTCCGTATATTTTGACTTGCCAAGCCGGTCGACCGTTCATTGTTGTCCTCAGATGCGAAGGGTGACTGTTGACAATTGTATATCGTCACCCATCTTGTTCCATCAATATACAGTCACGTTGAAGGTTTGGATATTAGACGCCTGTATCGCTTGTACCGGTATCTTCACCCAATTCGCAATCCAGTCCGTTTTCGTCGTCTTCAATTAATTGCTCATCCAAAGAGATCGCACACGCTGCCTGTTGTTCAAAGGACGCTTCATCGTAGATGGCTTGTTGGGTTGCGCAATCATAGTCTGGATCGTCGGCATGACAGTCACACATATATTCAACATATTCAGTGCAATAGTCTTTTTCTTCAAAGCAGGCGGTGGTGAGCAATAGGCTAGAAAGTGCAAACAAACGATACATGGGACCTCCAAGTTTGGATACAGTATATCGTCAATCATGCAAATGACATACCAAAATTTGCCCGAGACTGTTCAAGTAGGAAATTTGTTCAATCGTTTGCCACAAGAACAAAGCCCATCTCCGAAGAATTGGGAGACGGGCTCGCTGTTTGATCTACCAACAGGGGTTATCTGTCTATGGTCACAATTGTGTACGTCTTACTACAGATTGTTATGGATTGAATACTGCAAACAGACCATCTGCACCGGTAATAAAGACTTCACCGTCAACGATTTGACAACGAGACAAGGGACCCGTGCCAGATTCCATAAATGTCCAGTTGCTTCCAGAATCGGTGGAATAGACCAAGATTCCCTCAGATTTTTGCGAAAAATCTCCAACGGCAACCATCACATTTCCGTAGCGACAGGCGCCGTAAAAACGCGTAGCGTTGTTTGGAATGTCGGGTGTGATGGCAGAGATGTCGTACATTGTCCAGTTGTCTTTACTGGTTACGTCGCCTGTGCTGTACCAAAGCGTCCCCACATCTGTGCCTTGATTGATTCCAGCAAGAATCATACTTCCCGAGTTGTCAATCGCGATGTCCCAGATTTCTCCTTCGAAATCGGCGATGCCTTCTCCGGACATCTTGATGGCCTGCATGGAAAACTCGGTGGTCATGTTGTTTTCATAAAAGAAATAGGGTGGTTGATTGATGGTTGAACCAACGGCGTAGAACTTGTCGTCGTGGATTTCCATGTCGAGAATTTGAGCGCCAGAACCTTCAATCTCCGTAGCATTCCACCAGCCGTATCCACTGACGGCTTCTGAACCGGCATTGGGCCAGTACATCACGTCTGAACCAGTCAAAGATTCGCTGACACCACGGTTGTTTGAATCCAATCGGAAGGTGCCAACTTGATAGGTTTGCCAAGATTGTGCACCACTTTCTGGTTTTGAATAATACTCGTTGAGGTTCCCTGAACCGTCCAAATACACGATGCGGATGTTGTTGTCTCCGGTGCCACCAATGTAAAGGTTTCCGTTGTCTGCTCGTTGAATCGAACCGACACGCATGCTGTCTAAAATGTTGTTGACCGAGGGTACGGTGTCCCAAGTGTTGCCACCATCGCTGGTTGTATACAGTCCATATCCAGCGGTTGTAGAACCACAGCCTACAAAGCCAGTATTGGCGTCGTCAAACCACATTGCGTCTGTGCGATTTCCAACGCAAGGGTGGGCGTACTCAACCCAAGATTCTCCGTTTGGTCCGCTGGCGGAAGTGTCGTTGCTTTTGTCTCCACAGCCCATACCGAGCAGGGCAAGAATGGATAATGTCATAATATCTCCTTTTGTGTTCGAATGGACTCTGGATGCACCAAAGTCGATAAATTCAGTCGAATGCTAACAGATTGTTATAATAATTTCAATCTTTAACCTTTTGGCATTTGCGTATGCCATCGATCTTGCAAAGCCATCTTCAACAGAATTGGATACAATGGCTCAACGCTTTTTGAATTGTTGGAGAGATGATGTTGACTTTGTTTTCAATGGGGTTGATCACCGCGCTTGTGGGTTGCAAAAAAGACAAAACGAATGAGGTGCCAGAAAATGAAGCACCCGCCATTCAAATCAGCAGTCACTCCAATGGTGATACAGCCCGTGAGGGGTACCCCGAATATTTTCTGGCTGTGGTTTCTGATGCTGATCATGCCCTTGAAGAACTCAACGTGGCTTGGTACCTCGACGGTCAAAAAGTGTGTGATTGGTCGGCGCCGGATTTGGTGGGAGAGTCTGCCTGTGAGATTTCTCTGACTGAGGGAAACGGAATTGTAAGTGCAGAAGTGAGAGACCCAGATGATGCGGCAGTGGTTGCTGAAGTGTCTATGAACGTGTTGCCCACAGACGCACCCTTTGTGGAACTGTTGAGTCCCATTGACACCGAAAATCATTACACCTCAGATTTGGTGCACTTTGAAGCCATCGTCCGTGACGCTGAAGATGCCCCTGAAGAGTTGTTGATTACTTGGACGTCCAGTCAAGATGGCGTATTGCCACTGGGCAATGGCGTGGATTCAAACGGGTCGCTCTCAGAATATGCCTATTTGACAGAAGGTACCCACGCGATTGAACTGCGCGTTGAAGACACATCGGGAAAGGTCAACATCGAAGAAGTGGTGATTCAGGTGGATGGCGAGAACAATTCACCCTCTTGTGGTTGGACAGCCCCGACAAGCGGTGATGTGTTCGTGATTGGACAGGAGATTATTTTTGAGGGTACCGCAACCGATGTGGATATTCCAAACAACGATCTCAGTGTAGAGATTGCATCGAGTGTGGATGGGCTCATTCAAACGGTGTCTCCTTTTTCTGACGGGACATTTTCACTGGCGGTTGGTTCTTTGAGTGCAGGAGTGCATACGGTCACATTGTCAGTGCAAGACGAAATGGGTGCATCGTGTACTGCTGGCATGACGCTATCCGTTGGGACTCCACCGACCGTGCAGATTGATCAACCCAGCGATGGACTGTTGGTACAACTGGGTGAATTGGTGTCGTTTCGGGGTACGGTCAGCGACAATGAAGATCCGTTGAACGCTTTGATGGTGGAGTGGTCCAGCGATCTTGATGGTGTGCTCTCTACTGGAGTGCCAAATACCCAAGGAGTGTCGCAACTGTCGACCGGTGATTTGAGTGCTGGTGTCCACGCGGTGTCTCTGTCGGTGACAGACAGTGCTGGATTCTTGGCAGATGCCCTACTGTCAGTCCACGTGAACACACTTCCGGCTGTGGACAGCATTGTGCTCTCTCCAAATCCAGTCTATTCAAACACCAACCTATCGATGGTCTATTCTTCTTCCGATGCCGATGGACAAACCGTGAGCAATACGGTGGAATGGTTTGAAAATGGTCAGTTGACGACGTTCACAGGCTCCTTTATCAATGCCGAAGAACTTCAGGTCAACGATGTTTGGACTGTGCGAATTACGCCCGATGATGGTCTACACCAAGGTGTGGCAAGTGAGGCGTCGATAACCGTATCCAACACAGAGCCGGTGGTCGGAAGCGTTGGAATTTCTCCAAACACGACGATATACAATGACTCGATTTTGACATGTACAGGAACGGCGACCGACATTGATCAGACCATCACACCAGATTTTCAATGGACCATCAATGGACAGGTCTATCAAGGGGCAACCTTGGATTTGGCGACCACTCCTTCAATGCCGAATTTTGTGGTGGCCTGCAACGCCATTGCCACCGATGATTGGGGTGCGTCAGACATGATGACCACCAGCGTGACTCTACAAAATCGTCCACCCAGTCTAGGAACAGTGACCATCGCACCAGAAAATCTTGGCATGATTGGCGAAGTGCTTACCTGTGAGAGCATCGTAGACGATCCAGACGGAGAGATGTTGACAGCAACCTATACGTGGAGTGTCAATGGGTATGGTTCAGGCGCGGGAGAAACATTTACTTTGGTGCCAAACTTGGTGAACCCCAGTGATACGGTGACTTGTATTGCGACTGTGACGGACAATTATGGTGAAACCCAAACTGCTACGGGTTCCTTCACAGTGTACAATGAACCACCTGTGGTGAACGGCTTGATGATTGATCCAAGCGCACCGAGTACTTTGGATACGGTGACCTGTTCCGCCGACGTTGTTGACCCCGACGGTGCGACACCACCAAATGTGTCCTTTCTATTTGAAAATGCGACAACTGGAACGACCTTGTATCCCAACGCAACCACAGACAGTGAAGCGACCTTGAACTTGCGAGACGTGTCCTTCAACAGCGAAGAAGTGCTGGCTTGTCACATCACGGTGACCGACAGTGGGGGAGCAACCACCCAGCAAAGCACAACAGCAACCATCGTGAATGCACCCCCAGTTGTGGATACCGTTGTCGTTATGCCATCCAACCTCGCAGCCACTGGTGATGTGGTTACGTGCGCGGGAACGGCGACCGACATTGAAGATGGTGCAGTTGCGCCAACTTATGAATGGAGCGTTGGCGGTGTGGTGGTTGCCGAAACGTCCTCGTACACAATCGATGCATCTGAAACCGATGTGGGCGATTTGCTTACCTGTACCGCTACAGCCACCGACTCTGAAGGCAATACTGGGAGCAACACCAGTACGGTCACCATCGTCAACACGGCACCAAACGTTAGCAATGTGGCCATTCTTCCATCCAGTCCAGTCAACGATGAGACCTTGACTTGTACGGCGACTGTGGAGGACCCCGACGAAACGATTGTGCCGTCCATCCAGTGGAATCGCAACGGCAGTCTCTTTGCAGTTGGTGCCACAGTTGATCTCAGCAATTTCAATGTTCTGCCAAACCACACGATTGAGTGCATCGTCAGCGCCACCGACAATCAAGGGGCTACCGATGGCAGTAGTGCCAGTGCGGTTGTGGACAATCGAGATCCTGTCATTGACTCTTTGAGCATTTCAAACATCCAGCCAGCGGTTTCAGATACGATTGTGTGTTCTGCGACATCGAGCGATCTTGATGGAGAGATACCGTTGCTGTCCTATGCGTGGACCGTTGGTCAAACCACACTGGGAACTGCTGCCAGCCTCTCATTGAATCCGAGTATTGTATCAGAGGGGGATGTGCTGACCTGCACGGCAACCTCTACAGACAATTTTGGTGGTGTGGTGAGTCTCGGTACTACAGCAACCGTAACCTCGACCACGGCGTCTTGCGCCCTGACCGCCTGTGATGCCAATCTAGATTTGGGTGGAGGGCAGAGTATGGATTTGGTACTTGTGCCCAATGGTACCTTTACGATGGGGTCACCCAATGGTGAAGAAGGGCGCGCGACGGATGAAACCCAGTACGATGTGACCTTGACCAATGATTATTATGTCATGACCACGGAGGTGACGCAGGGAATGTTTGCACAAGTGATGGGCTACAATGCGCACGATGGACAGACCGTTTCCAACTCCAATGGTTCTTACGGGATCGGAAACGATCATCCCGCCTACTATGTCACTTGGTATATGGCAGCGGACTTTGCCAACCACGTCACCCAACGACACAATACGGTCTATGGCGACAATTTACAAGAGTGCTACAGCTGTAGTGGCAGTGGGAGCAGTGTCTCCTGTACAGTGGCGATGAATCCTCACCAGTGTACAGGATACCGAATGTTGACTGAAGCAGAGTGGGAATATGCCGCTCGAGCCAACAGTACGGATGCAGTTTGGACGCCAACTGGAGGTGGGGATATTCCATCTGGTTTTGGGTCGGACTGTGGTAGTGGTTGGAACCTCACAGACGGCACTGCACTGTCGGAACTGGGCTGGTATTGTGGAAACAACAACGCCAATGGCTTTGGGTATGGAAGCAAAGAATCCGCAACACGTGAACCAAACGACTTTGGTCTCTACGACATGTCTGGAAATATTGGAGAGTGGGTACAGGATTGGTACGACGTCTATCCAACAAACTCCATGGTCAATCCGACGGGGTCCAGTTCAGAAGTCTTTAAGATTTATCGAGGTGGATACTGGGGCAGCAACCCGGCTTTTGTTCGCTCTGCGTTGCGCACTGATCTGAGTCCAAACTTTGCGGCTGCCAACATCGGCGTTCGACTTGGAAGACAACCATAAGTCATCTTTGATCGCAATAGAGACGTTCATATTGTGTTCTGAGAAACACTTTTGCAACAACATGGCAAAATGGTAAGGAGCTTTGCTCACGATGCAACTCTCCAGAGTACAATGGTCCATACAAAATTATATTTGGCTATTTGGGAGATACGATGTTCAATCTGTTGGCAATTCTGACAATCTTGGCTTGTGGAGACAAAACCGGTACAGACACGGGCAGTGCAGTGGATGACAATGAATCTACGGAAAACGGGTCCAATGGCTCCAATGGTTCTGGTGAGAATGGGGACGATACCACAGAGACAGGAACGGAAGGTGGCGACCCCGATGCTGATCCCAACGAAGATGCAGATGGGGATGGTTTCATTGGCGCTGAAGATTGTGATGACAGTGACCCTTACACATACCCAGGTGCCATGGAATTTCCTGGTGATGGTGTAGACCAAGATTGCGATGGGGAAGAACCCTTTCTCAAGGACGCAGGTAGAGCATTGTCCAACCCCAGTTTTGATTTGGAGACCAACGGTGCACCCACAGACTGGAAAACCTTTGGCGATGGATTTGCTTGGCAAGCGGATGGAGACGAGATTGTGACCACCGCAGGCATGACCGGTCAAACATTTGAATCCCACAGTGGTGTTGGCGCATTGAAACTGTGGGGGGATTACGGCACATCTCCTTTCGGAAATGGAGAATCTGTTGTGTATCAGGAGTTTTTGCCCAACGGAACATGGACGTGGTCTGACACAACCTTCTGGATCGATGGTTGGGTGATGGTGCACAGTACAGCGCCTTTACAAGGGGATGCTTCTTTTTCTTTGGGGATTCGCTGTGTTGAAGAGTTCTATGGATCCAAAAGCGTCATCAAAGAACAATTCAGCGATGCCATTACGACGGAAAGCACCTTTGACACTTGGGTTCGGGTGTGGGCAGAGGTGTCTTGTCCAATGGCGAGTTCTTCTTTGGAGGCTGTCATACGGTTTGTACAACCCAATATGGGTGCGGAGAGTACCGATCACGGGGTTGTCTACGTAGACGATGTGGCCTTTGGAATTGTCCAATAAAGCCCTTCACAGTTGACGTCACTTTTGATGACTGTGATCTGGGTCACCGGTCATCTTTTGCCAGATTCATCTTGGCTGTATAGACGGTCCTCAGATGGATCTTCTAGCACATTGTTATTTTCTAGATTGTTCTTCCCCAGATTGTTCTGCCTCAAATTGTTCCCCCCTAGATTGATTGTCCATAGACAGGGAAGTCCCAACACAACGGTGGGAACTTGAGAGATCAACCACCAGGTGGTTGCAAACCCAAGGGACTGAGTTTGATCAAAGCCAAAGAGTCCCAATATGAATATTGAGGCTGCGGCGCTGCTCGCCCCATACGTTGGAGGCAGTACAATCGACGCAATCGCTGAAATGCCAAGTACCAGTCCACTCAGTGACCACATCATCAACGGTGTAAGAGCGACGGTGTTTGAGGAGAGACCGAGCATTCCAAAGCCCATGGCAAAAGCGGTGATCATCAGCCACACCTCAGCGAAAGAGGCTAGGGCGTTCAAAGCAATGTAGCGGAGATTGACAAGCGTACTGCCCGTTTGGTTGAATGCATCTTTGAGCCACTCTACTGGAGAGAAATCATCTGTTTGCGTTGGATGCGTTGGAGGTTCCGACACCATACGTCGCCCGATTAGGGCAGCGAACACAACGATTCCAATGCCCAGTAGCGTCAATCCCGAAATGGTCTGAACACTTTGGATGTGGAGATCTTGACCAAGGTATTGGACCCACATCGACGCATTGAATAGCAATACACTGAGCATCATCAGTCCAAAGATGGCGCCTTCAAAGAAGCCGACCATGCCGACGGCGAATGTTGCAATGCCCACTGGAACGCCACAACGTTTGTGTAGCATGGCAATTGCGGCGATATCTCCTGCACGCCCGGGGAACGCAATGTTGAGAAGGGCTGACGCAAAGCCGATTTGCATCGTTTGTTGAAGGGGAGGACGCGGGTGGGCAAACCCCAACCAGAGTCTGTATTCGTGGATGGTGAGGGACACACTTTTGAGTACAAGTGCCGCGATGAGCCAAGACCACTGTATCGACCCCAGAAGTGTCCACAGTTGTTTTTTATTGGCATCCTGTATAAAGACGAACAGTATAAGTACACTGAGAGCAATACTGAGAAGCCCTTTCCAATGTTGCTGCAACTGTTTGAACAAAATGGATTACCGATAGGTTTTGCAGTTTACGGTGAGGCGGAAGTTTCCATACGCACCCTGTTTTCCATCCACTGCAATTAGGTAGGTTTGGGGATTGTTGACTGTCGTCAACCGCAATGTGCCACCATCGTCCTTGGTGTTCATCTCACATTCTTTTTGAATTGTGGTTGCGTGCTTGTCGGTGGGGCATTTGTTGCCTTCCCACGACATGGCGACCAAGTCCAGATCGGCACAATTGCTGTCCAGTCGCATATCCACTTGTGTGTTGGGCTGTACTCTCAGTTGGTAAATTGCCTCAGGGGAGTTTTCATAATTGTTGCGCTGGGGAGTGCAAAAACCTTTTTGATAGAAGTCGTCTCCAAAATGGTTTTTTCCACCGCGTGTCGTGGCTTCAAAGACGGTGTTGCACCGCAATTCTTTGGAGATACAGCCACTGGTTGCATCTGGGTCTGGGTGTTCAATATCACAGTCTACAGGTTCGGCTCCCCAACTGGGATCGATCATTTCCAACGCTGGCACGACTTTGGCGGCTGTATGGCAACCATTTTCACAGGCTAGAAGGGTCCACAATATCCACATGCATTCCTCACTGACAAAACAACTGACCCAGAAGGTCGTACTGTTCCAAAACTTGACTCATGATGAGTCCATTGTATCCAACAAACAAGATGCTGCTCCCCAACAGAGCCAGCGCCACCAACTGCAATACCCCCGATTCTTGTCGATTTTCATGTTTGGGAAACACGAGCCCCAATACCATCCCAGAGAGCAGACCACCAATGTGACCAGCGTTGTTCACCATTGGAATCATCAGCCCAAACAACAGTCCGATGCCTGTCCAAATCCAGAGTTGCTTTTCGAGTCGTTGTCCAAGTAAGCCCCCACGACGTTGTGCAAACACAATGAGTACACCCATTAGACCAAAGATAGAGCAACTCGCCCCCACCGTTGGTGCATTGTGCCATAGGTTGGACGCCACGAATCCACCCACACCTGTGATCACATAGGTGAAAATGAACCGTGCAGGACCCAACAAACCAACGGTGAGTGCTCCCAATTGTCGCAACCAAGACAGGTTGAAATAAATGTGCAGAATGGAACCGTGCAGAAAAGATGCGGTCAATAAGGTCCACCAGTGCCCACAGGTCCAGCCGACACCACCGGTCATCCCAAGCATCCAAAGAGAGCGACTGGTGGGTGATCCGACACCCAAGAGACCATTGTCCAAGGACATAGCCTCACTGGGATCCAAAACAATTGACCCAATATAGAGGAGAATGTTGACGCCCACAATCCAGTTGATGACCTCGGCTGGTTGCTCAAACAAGTTCTTGGTGATGGACTTGCTTTGGCGTTCCACGGTTTGGGGGGCTTTGCAATATGGACATGCGGCATCTTTGGTGGAGATCAGTTTCTTGCATTTGTGGCAGGACGTAGCTGGCATCAGAACTCAATGGTGGATTGTCGTCGACGAAGAATGGGAATGATGGAATATAACGCAAGCATCCAAAAGGGGGTATGATTTGGTAGACTTGAACACCCAGATATCCACTTTGTCTCCTCGACGACGGTGATGTCCACCGAATCCATCGAACTCACCGTTCCATGTCGTACAGTAAGTGTCACCGTCCAAGTACCAATCTCTGTCGCTTCAAAGGAAGCAGTGGAGGACGTTGCATCGAAAATTTCTTGGTCTCCGTCAATGGACCATGCGTAGGTGAGTGTGCCAGGTCCCCCTGTGGTAGATTGTTGACCATCCAATTGTACTGTGGACCCTAGAACAACGGTTTGGTCAGGTCCAGCATTTGCTGTCGGGCGATAGTCTTCTTCGGGGTCCCAAGCGTTCAGTTCTGCTTCAGTGTGCCAAAGCATCATGTCCCAAAAACCATCCAGTCCTGTTTCATAGCCCAGCGCCCAAAAGCCTACACCTTGCAACCCTTCATCTTGCGCCCACAGCAATCTGCTTTCTACCGAGTCGATGTTCGGATACCAAATTTGTTCATTGGCATACAAAATGTATGGAGATTCCGTCACCACATCGAACAGCATTCCATCGGTTTGCGCAATTAGGTTGGCTTCAGCCATTGTGATTGAATCGGACGTTCCTGTAGACGTGCCTGGTACACTGTCATCCACCGTTTCCCATGAACGCCCATAGAGGGGCAACCCCAAAATGATTCGACTGCGTGGAACACCGGCACTCAAATAATCGTCGACAGTCCAGTCCAAAGCGTACGGTCCCCACGGTTCTCCACCAAACAACGGATCCACAGGTCCTGGGTCCCCACCTGACCAGTGGTAGTCGTAGCCCATGATGAACAGGTCAGCATATTGTGACAGTTTCTGGTAATCATAGGCGTCACTCCAGTCGATCGCTGGGGTGGCAATGACGATTTCTGGTATGGTTTCTGAGAGCTCTGCAATGAAAGCGTTGAAGTTGTCTCTCTGAGAAGCATCCATCCCTTCAATGTCGATGTTGACGCCATCAGCCCCATGGTCATCGATCAGTCGTTGTAGATTTTGAATTGTTTTTTCTCGAAGACTGGGACTGGAAAGGACGGTATTGTTGACGTTGTCGGAGAAAGAGATCAAGCAGAGATGGATTTTGACATTGGCATCGTGTGCTCGATCTACAAGAGACGGTGCTGCGTCATTCCATCTACTTTCATAGGAAAGGGAACCATCGCTGTTGAGTTCTACACCAAAATAGGCGACGTGACTTAGACCGTAAAAGTCTAGGTTTTCAGGGGCTGTACTCCAATAGGGCAGGTAGCCATACACAGTTTGGTTTAGGTCGTAGTTTATCCGGTGTGCCTGTGTAGATTCAACAACTGAAAGTTGAGTGTGGTGTGGGGATTCGGCAAATACAGGTCTGTGCAACAATGCGAGGAAGGCAAACATGACGATTCCTTTTTGAGTTTGTGTTGTGGACTCTTGATTGAACACAATAGAATTGCACTTGCAATTTGTCTATGTATTTACTATTCTTTGTTGTAAAATAAGTTGTCTTGATCAAGGCAGTTGGTATAGTTTACAATACTTGCCAAAATTTGAAAACACTTTCAATCATTGCAAACTTTCAATCATTGCAAACTATGGTTTCGCAAAATCACAGTCATTGTGGAGTATCTCATGGGGTTTTTCTCTCGTCTCGGAAATATGATCAACGGATTCTTGTCTTTGTTTATTGGAAAGATTGAAGAAAGCAATCCTCAGGCCGTTTATGAAGCTGCCATTCAAGAGCGCATAAAGACGCACAAAGATCTGAAAAAGGCGATTTCCAACATCGTATTTTTGCGAAACAAGACCCAAAATGAACTGGATGCTTTGGAAAAGGAACTGGACAACGTGAAGTTGGAATTGGAGGGTGCCCTGGCGACCAACCAAGACGATTTGGCAATGATGTTGATTGAAAAGCAAGACCAACTGCAAGCCAGCATCGAAGGAAAGAGGGTTGAACTTGAAGGGGTCTCTCAACAAGCAGAAGAATCCATGAATAAGTTGCAGGATTTCGAAGTGGCAATCAAGAAACTGAAACGCGAAAAAGACGAAATGATCGCCAAAGAAGCCAGTGCCACAGCACAACTCAAGATTCAAGAAGCCCTCAACGGACTGTCTGTGGATGCCGATATTCAAGCGTTGACCAATGTGCGCGAGGCCATTGACAAAAAGGCTGCCGAGGCGCGTGTCGGAGCAGAGTTGGCAGAGAACAGTTTGGACAACAAACTCGACAAGTTGCGTGAAGAGGGAGCCAAATCTCGAGCGCAAGCACGACTCGAAGAAATGAAACGGGCACGGATGGCAGGTCAATCTCAAAGTGGAACAGCTCAAGCGGAGACACAAGCCGCTGGGGCTTCAAACAGTTCTTCACCAGATGTACCCCCCAGTCCATCCAGTGGTAAAGGTGGCAAAACCATTTGATGCTTGTAAGGACAGCGTCTAACCCTTCCGCAAATTTAGCTTTGAATGGCTAGAAGAAGAGTTGGACGATTCTGTTATGGCTGTCCGAATTGTTCCTGATGTAAAAGAATTAGTGATTGGACTCGGAGAGCACCATGGATAGACTGGTTCAGTCTGCTGTATCTAGATTTTCAACATTGAAAGCAGAAGAGCGTTGGCAGGTGTCAGCGCTTTTTTGGTTGGCTGTTGGGTTTGTGGTTCATTACTTGTTTTTTTGTATACCTGTACCATTTTTTATTGAGGATTCCGGTATATCCTTTGCCTACGCCAAGCACTTTGCGGAAGGTGAAGGGTTTGTGACCTATCCAGGAGGTGAGCGGGTTGAGGGGTTTTCCAATCCGTTGTGGACATTTTTGATGGCAGCCTGTCACTTTGTGGGGCTTTCGGTGTGGGTGTCTGCCAAAGTGTGGGGTGCCATTTTGGGCATTCTGACTTTGCCTTTCGTTTACGGCATCACTCGACGTGCCAATGTTTCGTATAAACTGGCGATGTTGGCGCCCTTGCTGTTGGTTCTTTCTCCAAATTATGTCATTTGGTGTGGTGCAGGACTGGAAAACTCCCTGTATGGTTTTCTGTTGGCGTCTGGGTTGTGGCGACTCTTGTACGAAGGAGAGAATGAAGAGGCGCACCCATGGTCGGCATTTATCTTTTGTTTGGTGTGTATGACCCGTCCGGAAGGGGTGATGTACGCTTTGCTCGCTGCGATTGCCATGGCGGTATTTTCAATTGTAGATCGTCGCTGGCTTCGAATTCCAGTTTGGCTTGCGGTCTTTGCCGTTCCCTTTGGTCTCTATCAATGGTGGCGCTTCGAGTATTTCGGATGGCCGTATCCAAACACTTATTATGCCAAATTGGGCAAGGGCAATCGCTTTCGTCCATTTGGGTGGAACATCCGTGGATGGAAGTACATCCTAAAGTACTTAACCGACCACAACGTATTCAACGGAGCGTTCAAAGAACCTGTGCTTGGACGAAAGGAATGGGGACTCCATTTGGGATGGTTTCTACCACTGCTATTGATCGGAATGAATGGCTTGAAGCAAGGGTGGCGACGCTGGCTGGTTTTAGGCGCAAGTCTATTGTTGACCCTGTTGGTTTTGTGGGACGGTCAATGGCAGAGTGGTCCAGATTTTTGGAAAGATGTATCCAAAAAATGGGTTGAGTTGCGGGTACTCTCGATCTTGTTGGTTGCATTGACGGTGGGGTTGACATCCTTGACGCGAGAGGGGTGGCGCGCCAGAAGTGTGTTGTGGCTGAGCGGGTGTTCGAGTGTTTTCTTTGTGCTGTATTCAGGAGGAGACTGGATGAAGGCACACAGATGGTTCAATACTGTCGAACTGTTTATGTTGCCCGTGTTGTTGATGGGGGCGGTGGAACTGGTGTCACAGCTTCCTCAACGAGAGTGGAATGTTGGAAAACGTTCGGTTCGATTGACACAATCTGTAGGCGTTGTGTTGCTGGTGCTGTTTTCGATCTCGGAAATCAAGGAATCGGTAAAATTTGTGGCTTCCCCAGAAACGACGGTGGCTGACGTTCATCGAAGGGTTCGATACATGCAATGGGTGCAACGCCGATTGGACGTCGATCATGTGACATTGTTTGATGTCGACATGGGGGCGCACATGATGTACAGTGGCTGGAACATCGTGGACACTGCAGGATTGGTGGATGTGCCCATCGCTCGACATTCTGATTACAACCGAAAATTCATTCGAGAATATGTACTCAAAGAGCGCAAGCCAGAATTTGCACACTCCCACGGTGGGTGGGCGCGGACCTCAAAAATTCAAAAGAACTCCGAATGGGCAAGGGATTACCTTGAGATTTCTGGGTATCCAGTGTCCAAACGCAAGTTGCACATTGGCAATCACGTTCGTCGTGATTTGTTCATTCACCCAAAAAAACAGACTGACACAGTCAACGGCTGGAACTTTGAAGGAAATGTTCACGTGTCCAGTGTCGAGGTTTCTGCACCGCATGTGGCTCCTGGTGGTACGGTATATGTGGAGCAACGTTGGGGAATTGCCGATCGTCGATTGGATGATGTTTTGGCAGTCTTTGCGTTGGTGCAAGACGGCAAGGTCATGTCCACGGGCGCTTTTCAGCCGGGCTATCGGTGGTATGACATGCCGGATTGGGACACCGATGAGGTTGTGGTGGGCAAGTTTCCGTTTCCAGTTTCCAAATCTATGGAGGCTGGGACCTATCAGTTGTGGTTGACCGTACTCGATCAGGCGAGTGGAGAAAATCTTCAACTCAAGAACGGTGACCCTGATTCTACAGACTCAGAAAATCCACAAAATCAAGACGACACGTCGGCGAAAGGCGTCCTGTCTCAAGGTGGTCTGCAATGGGTGGACTTGAACATTGACGTCCAAGTGGATGACCGTGCGATTGACTCTGCTCGTGCGGCAAGACAAGAATCGCTGCAGGTTGCCCAAGAGGGTGACTGTCTGGCCTCGTGGCAACGTTGGAAAGAAGCCACCCGTCACATTTATCGAAATCGTCGATGGAAAGAGAAGTTTGAAGATGAGCATCAAACGGCTGTGGCAACGTGTTTTCTAGAGCGAGCCAAACAGGAAACCGATCCGCTTCACAAACAGGATTTATTGGTATTGGCAAGAAAGTGGGACCACACTGTAGACGGACTGATCGAATTGACCGAACCGATTGCCGAGGAACTTGATCTTCAAGGGCAAAAACGGATGCAGACTCAAGAATGGGACTTGGCCTATGAAGCTTTTGCCATGTCGATGGCCTTAGACCCTACTCGCTCTCACACCCGTCGTAGGGCAGAAGAGGCGAGAGACAAGAGACTCAACATTACAGCGCCCCACAATAAGAAAGACTAGACACAAAGACTGGGGCAAGGCTCGGTCGATTGGTCTAGGTCGATTGGTCTGTGTTCGGTTTGTGGTCTGTCGGGCGACGAAATGAGCGCACACTTTCGACGAAAGTCGGCCAAATTTGGTAAATCATCCACGTTCCCCAAGAGAACCACACGAACCACACCCACTGAGACGAGACTGTCAGTACTGTCGGTGAAGGTATTTGGGACGTGGCGTCCGTGTACCAAGTTAGGTGTTCACTGTTCCACAACCATATGGGCAATGTGGGTACAATCAACAGAGCCATACTGAACACCGCAATCGTGCCTGCAATGATCAATCCAATCAACCAATTCCATCGAGAGTTTGTCAAGTGCCAACACACAACCAAGGGCACAAACAAGGCGATTCCAGCGGGACCACTCAGAGTGATTCCAAACAATGTGCACACCCAAGCCACAAAGGGCAGACTGGACTTGGGGTGTCGGGCAAGCCCCAGTCCCATCAACAACATCAAGACCGATTTGATCCACCATGGTGTGTGTGTCGTTGACCACGGCATGGAAGCCCAAAGGACAGTCTCGCTGGATTCTGTTTCGATGGAGACCTTTGCATTTGAAGAGGGCAACTCAAACACAGGATTTTGAATGGTTAAAGGATCCTTGTTTCGTGGTGATTTCCAAGACAGACGGATGTTGTTGTCACCAATCTCGTTGAGCACTGTCAATTCTGTAGATGGTTCGAAAGGATATCGTTCTTCATTGACAATTAGAGAGCGCACAGTTGAACCTTCTGGCAGTTGAATCGAAAAAATACCACGAACACTACTGGCCGTATGGATGTCAGCGGTGCTGTGGACCCAATTGCTACCCAGTTTGTGCTGAATATTGACATCTTTGATTTGTGCAGTGTCTCCGGTCATGGACGTCAAAGATTCGGTTTTGATGAAGAGTGTTTCTTCTGGATATGGGTGCCACGTCGGTAACCACTGTCCTTCTTGGGCATGACGGGTGATGGGTGGTCCCTCAAAAGTGCACTGTTGGAGCATCGAACACTCAACGGTCCAGACTTGGGCAACGGCGACGTCTTTGGGTGGCAAATATTCCAACTGAAATTCGCTTGCAACCGGCAACCGTGTTTGCCATTTCAATGTGGATACACCCCTGTCAAGATGTGCAGTCCAAGTGCCATCCACTTGTTCAATGTGGGGAGACAGTACCCGTTCTCCGTCTTGAAGAGACAAGGGAATGTACAGCGCGTGGTTTGCTTGCTCTGGTTTGCGACGAATGGTGTTGGTGATGGTGACCGTTCGATCTATATGAAGATGCTGTTCCCACTCAATCAAGCCCATGGGGTGTGTACTGTTTGGGGCATCTTGACTTTTGGATAGGGGGGTGAACAAGGTTTGACCCGTGATTTGGCCATCCTCGAGGATTCCTTGCACCAACCAGTTCTCTGCTTGAACGTCAATTCTATGTGGTTGCTGTGGCCAATCGAGTTGAGTCCCGGTAGTCAAAGGACCGGAGGCGACAATGGACCAAACGCCTTCGGACAGTTTTATCTCTAGAAAACCGTTGTCAGAGCGACGCAGTCCGTCAACCTTTGATCCTTCTTTTTGAACGTCACTAATTTTCCATTGTGACAAAGGGCCTGGAAGTGTCACAAGCGTGGGCGCACTGGCGTGTACCTCCATCCAAATATTCAGGGTGTCGGTGTCGTCCACCGTCAATTTGGCAAGCGCAATATTCGCGCACTCAGTGTCGCACTTTGTGGGAAAGTGGTGGTCTAAAATTAAGTTTTCGAGATTGGTTGGTGGAATCTTTGACTCTATTGATTCAATTTGTGCAGTTTGAACGGTTGGGGTTGGTTCATCTGCCATCGCTGTTTGAGAGCCCATAAAGGCGCTGACTATCAACAGTGTTCCAAGTGGGGTGACTGTTGTTTTAGGCTCATTGGGTACTGGATGGGCGTTTGTTTCTCGCCATCCAAGGAGGGTCAAGAGTAAGCCTCCAAAAATGGCAATCCATCTTTTGTGGTCTTGGTTGAGCATCCACAACGGTATTGTAGAGGTCTGTGGTTGACCATCTGTCCAATACTGTGTGTGTCTTTCTCCGTCCCATGTTGGCAGCCCCATACCCAGTTGAATGGTTTGTACATTGTTTTGGGTATAAAAGTGTCGTTGGGTTTTTGCATCAACGGACTTTGATCGTGTCAGTTGATAATCTTCTGCATACATAAGAGAAGTTGTCGGCTCTGAGACGCGATCATTCTGGGACTCGTATAGCCCAACCCCTCCCCAGCAAATGCTGAGAATAAACATCGAAGAGCGCAGGTTCCACCACTGACCAAGCCAATAGATCATTAGGAGACACAATGTACTAAGAGGGGCAATCAGTCCACCCAGCACAGAGCCACCCACCAGCAATATGCCTGTCAATGCATCAGAGTTGGAACGTCTCCACCATCCAAGACTGAGAATAAGGGTGAGTATCGCACCCCAAATATTGCTCCATACCAGTCCATTCCAGTAGAGCAACAGACTGCTTGGCGGAACAACCATCGCGATGGTGACGGATGAAAAGTCTAAATTCCAAGGGTGAAATGTAGGATTGGATTCCGATATCTCTGCAATTATCGTTGTTGAGACTTCTTGATTTCGAATGGGTATTGTTGTTGTGCCATCGGATGACTCAACGATGCTCTGTGCAAAACCATTCTGTTCAATTGATTGTATCGAGAGATGCGTTGGTGGTTGAAGAATCCACGTTTGCGTCATTGAGCCAACAATTTCATCTTGAATCCAAAATCCATCTCCCGTCAACTTTGGCCACAGCGTCCTGGATAGAGAAAGGTTGTTTGGAGGTGGCGTTGGATTTCCACGAAGCACGGTCTGAAATTTGACCGTACGGTCACTGTCTTTGCTGTAGGTGGGGTGGTGTTTCCATTCGATGGGCACTGCGCTGGTGCTTTGATCGATGGGTTGCAAGCCTTCAAATGAGAGTTGGCGGATGGTGTTGTCCGTATGAATCGCCCATTCTTCAGTTGTTGGCCAGTTTGTCGGTGGGGTTGGAGTAGAAATTTGTTCTACATTGGCTGGTAGGGCGTGTGTATAGGACAGTATGTGTGTACCCGATGGAATATAGGCCAGTAGAGCACCGTTGCTGTCAACCCAGTTGTTGACCGAAGAGTGTAAATCAATCAGCAAACTGTCTTGAAGTTGGATGGAGCCCAACGGAACGATTTGTCCAACTCCGCTGTTTTGAACAGAAATATGGGTGGTGAGCGTTGGTGTTGGCCCATCTTTCCAAAGTCGGCTAGCGGTAATGATGGGGTTGGATTTGTTGACAGTGTCTTGTTGATTGAGCAACAGGTGACCTTGACCATCGAGTTGTACAGGTATCGGTTGTTCATTTTGTTTGAGTTCAATGATTCCAACGGATTTTGGAAGGGGCAATTCTTTGGGGACGCTGTTCCAAACGATGGTTCCTTTGATCTCAAATTTCCCAAGAGGGACGTTGATTCGAGGTGTGTCCGTGTTGGACATCACGGGAACATGCTTTCCATTGAGTTGAACGTTGACCGGCCACAGTCCTGACGCTCCCGGTAAGTCTACCCAGGCTTCAGCATCGTTGACGCCTGTGAGCGTAAAGCGTCCTTCATCCGACTGAACAGTTAAACTGAGCCGACCAGACCAACTGCAGTTGCTGGGCAGGCGATTGATACACGCCACCGTAGGGTTCTGCGCCAAGACCCAATCGTTCCATTCAGCCAATTCTGCAGGGAGATGAGGAGAAGCGACACTGTTGGCCAGAAAGAGTATGAAGTTCATGGCTTTGCAACATGATTGAACTGGTGTAGGTCTGTAAACAGTGCGCTCTCTGTGTTGTGGTCATAGAGCAAGTGGTAGGTTTGATAGGTGCCCAAGACCCGTTTGACATAATGTCGAGTCTCGCGGAATGGAATGGATTCAACAAACATATCTGTGGGTAGATTTCCTTTGGACTTCAACCACTTTCCCACGTTTCCTTCTCCAGCATTGTATGCTGCAACAGCCAAATAGGGGTTTCCATTGAAGTAGCCGTGTAAATACCCCAAATACTTTGAGCCAATTCGTAGATTTGTACTGGGTTCAAAGATTGTGGTGCTGTTGACGCTCAAGCCAACCCATTTTGCAACCCTATCCGCTGTCGCTGGCATCAACTGAGACAGTCCTTTTGCACCAGCCCATGAAACGATGTCTTTGTTGAAACTGGATTCTTCACGAACCAATGCATGAAATATTCGAATGTCGTAGGGGTAATCGTCTGGATGATTTTTGGCGTGTGCACTCAGTATGTCCCAGTACTGATTTGGGTGTGCTTGGAGCCACAGCGCATCTTGGTTTTCGGTCCACGTATGAGAGGGATGTTTTTGGATGTATTTGTGAAGTAAGTCGTGTCCTGTACTCCAGTTCTCTTGACCCACAAGGTGTGCATACATCGCAAATGTTGTCACTGAGTCATTTTTGACCGTTTTAAAACGGCGTTGGGCTTCTTTAAAGAGTCCGAGTTGCATCAATTGTGTGGTTTCTACAAGAGTCGCAGACGTACCCAACGTTGTTGGAATGGTCCAAGTATTGTCACTTGGTTTCTCCCATTGCTGACTCTTCATCCACTGTGGTGCCAATTCCCAAAGGTGTCCAGCCGCCAGTAAACTGTAGAATTCTGAAGGGTGTTCAGAGACCAGTCGTTTCAACAAATCAATCCCCTCAGCAACCTGTTCGGGATCACTGTTTTGGACTCCGTGGTCTGATTTGGATGGATAGATTTTCCATCTAGCCTCCCAATAAGGAAAGGCAAAGTATTGGTATGGATGTCCACTTGCTGGAACGACCTGTTGCGCTTCCTGTGTCCACGCGATCGCTTTGGACGTGTTGCCTTCCAGAAATGAGGTCCAAGCGAGTCTCCAATAGCCTTCTCCAACCAAGTCCCCAGTTGGAAATGCCTTGACCTGCTTTTCCCACATGGCAAGTGCATTCTTTAGGTCCCCCGATTCTTGCAATCCGATGCCCGCCAAGGCATATCCGTCGTCTGCCATTGTGTGTTCCGGATACAGTTCGGGAATCTTTTGATAGGCCTCTGCCGCTTCACTCCACATTTTCTTGCGCTCGTAGGATTTTCCGATCAAGTACCAAGCTTTGGCGCCCACATCGTTGTTCTTTCCTACACACTCCGTACCGACTTTGGGCAAAAGTTGACTGGCTTTGGTGACCGCATTGATCTTAAAGTGTGCGCGACCGTAGGCATAGCGCACGGCACAGGCATCGGAGTCTGTGAGTTTCAACGTCGATATGATGGGTTTGAGTTCGGCAATCAATGACTTCCATTGCCAGGCTAGCATTTGTTGTGTACTACGCACGTTCCAATCAGCATTGTTGGCTTTGTATTGAGAGCCTTTGCTTTCAAGCATTTGGAGTTTCGGTAGAATGGTCTTTGTACGTTTGGAGTACGGATAGGCAGACCACAACGTTCGAAGAGCTTTGTATCCAGAAGCGTCGTCGGGTTGGTGTTCAAGCCACGCTGTCAAAACCGCATCGCCATTGTTAAATGGGTGTTCCAAATCCACGAGGGTCTTGAGTTGTGTCAAGGTCTCCGAAGACGGAGATTCCTTGGACAAGCCTTGTTGAACAAGCATCCACTGTGCCTGTACATGAAAAGGGCTTTCTTTGGGGATCAGTGCAAAATGTCGTTGTGCTTTTGTTGGCTTTGTTTCGAGCAAAAGTGTCCCCAGCATATAGTTTTGTAGATCCGAAGGGATTGCCTCAAACTTTGCTAGCGTCTCGTAATTGTGGTTTGCTGTATTGGCTTGACCTGCTTGGATCGCGACCCAAGTACTCAATACTTTTGCCGCATCTGTGGTTGGTGAGATCAGAGTCAATGCCTTGCCCCAATCTTGATCCGTCAATGCCGTTTGTAAGGTTTCTGTCATGAATGTTGGCGGGGCAAATGAATCAGGGTCCCAAGTCATTGAGTCATGGTCGGTTGTGGATGGCTCAACAGTCGTGGATGCGGATTGAGGGGGGATGGGGGTGGCTTCAGGGGAGCGCTCACAAGACAGAAGGGCCATTTGTGTGGCAAAGAAGAAGGTTTTCATAATATCCAGTATGGGCAATTTAGGAGGGGAATAGAGGTGTAAGGGGACGTTACACATCGAAGACAAAAGTTGAATAAAAGGTGTCTTTGAATTGTTCAAGGAATTAGACTATAAACAATCCAAAGACTTTTTTGCTACGGTATGTACACAATAGCACCGATAGGCATGTATGGTCTATGGCTAAATTTAGAACTTTCGCATTCACACGGATAACGCAATGTTGACACTGATCTGGACATTTTTATTTCTTGGACAACAGGCCTTTGCCGCATGGCCAGACTCCTCTGAGGGGCGCATCTATGCTGTAGGACTCTTTCGAAGAGATTTCAATACACCTGGCAATATCTTGACGGGTGAGGAGCGCAGTACTTCCTATGAAAAAGCTTGTGAGCTCAAGTATTATCAGGCTTGTCATTATGAAAAGTGGACCAACGATCAAGGCTTGAGCGATTTACAGTTGGCTGGAGACTTTTTGGGCAAGCGCTGTAAAGCGGACGCCTTGGCATGTGTGGTCTCTGGTTGGGCAAAGGGCTACGTCAACGGTCATCCATCCAACAAAGCACCGAATGCCAGACAAGCAGTTAAAGACCTCGAATGGGGTTGTAAGAAAAAGGCCTATGCACCAGCCTGTGCCCATTTGGGAGAATTACACATGACTGGTGTGGGTACCAAGACCGATTACAAAAAAGCGCAGTCTCTCTTTAAAGAAGCCTGCAAGGCCAAAGACCCCTATGGGTGCTTTGTTGAGGGAGACTTGTATTACAACGGCTGGGGTGTTGAGCAGAACTATTTGGAGGCCAACAAGCGTTTTTCCAAAGGTTGTTCACAAGGCTACACTCAAGCTTGTGTCCGATTGGCCAGAATGCACGAACGGGGTCATGGTGTTGCTCGAGATTATGGCAAGGCAATTGACTACTATGGGAAAGCGTGCACGCAAAAGGACGGGGATGGATGCTTCAACTTGGCGCGGATGTACGCTGGTGGATTGGGCGTGGACAACTCTGCACCACTGGCATTTGCAATGTACAACACATTGTGCTCAGCGGGAGACCAGCGCGGATGCTACGGTGTGGCGTCCTTGTACGAGTTGGGTCGTGGGGTTGAGCGTGACTTGGATACTGCGCAAACTTTGTACCAGCAAGCTTGCAATGAAGAATATGCACCAGCCTGTTCTCAAATGGGTACCATGTTGATTACGATTCCCGATTTGGCAGATCCCGTTGCCGGTCTTGGTTTTGTAAAGAAAGGGTGTGATATGGGCGATCCCAACGGTTGTGTTCAGTTGGGTGCATTGTACTTGGAAGGCAGCGCTGGCGAAAAGAACCTTGAAAAAGCCAAAGCGATCTTCGAGGATACCTGTGGCAAAAAAATGGGACTGGGTTGCTATCAACTTGGTCTGATGTTTGACCGAGGAGAAGGAGTCGATCAAGACCCACTCAAGGCTTTGAAGTTGTATGAAGAAGGCTGTGATCTGTTGTCTGGTCCCAGTTGCGGGATCATTGGACATCGCTACCTCAAGGGCTTTGGCGGTGTGATGAAGTCTTCCAACGAAGCGGTACGCTACTTTGAACTGGGCTGTGAACATGGAGACCAACGCTCTTGTCGAGAGATGGCAGATTTCTATTACGAAGGAAAGTTGGTGAAGCAAGACAGCAGACAGGCTTTGCGTCTTTACAAGCAGTCTTGTGAGTTGTTCAATGCTGAAGCGTGTTTGAAAGCTGGAAACTTGATCGTCGACGGTGCGGCTGGAGAACCCAATTTCTCCGATGCATTGCGTTCATATGAAGCAGGGTGTAAGATGGGCAGTGAAGAAGCTTGTACAGCGAGTTCACCCATTATGTTCCAAGGTCGATACGAACAAATTATCGAAAATGCATTCAAAAGTCCTCGATGTGAAGTGTGGACCTATTTTGAAGACAAGCCAGACAACAACCAACAAGTTGTACGCGTCAACAAAAATCAGTTTTCGGTGTTGGAAGGTGAGTACAAAGAACAAATCTTTACTGTGACCCATCAAACGACGACCTATTCAGAGAATGGTCCAGTCAAAGTCGCGCAAAGTATGTGGGAAGCAAAATCGGACAAGAAAACCTTTGCGGTTGAACACCATGAAAATTGGGCTTTCAAACGTGTCAAAGCCTCTCAATTTCCAGGTGATGAGTCCTTTTCGAGAGACCCAAAAGGCAACATTTCAGTGTACTACTCTCGTGACAAAGAAACGATGCGCCGCGACAACACCAAGCGCTGTAAGTATGTCGACAATGCGAAACTGTTGACATCGGAGCATTGCTCAGAGGTTCAAGCGCTCATCGCGTCGCGACTCGTGACCAAGTGTCGATGAGCAAGATGCGCAAGTCTTCCAACGATACCCGTTGTGGCTGGGTTAAATAAGGTGTAGAACTTTCCTTTCAAAACCCTTTTCGATCGGATAAAATGTCCTATCGTATCAAGAGGTTTTTATGATTCGCCGATCCGTTCCAAAACGCCGTTCTGCCCCAAACAACCCCAACAATCCAAATCAGCCCGAACAGGGTGCTGAGATTGAGGTGGATGAAGAACAAGAAGTGATGGGAAACAATGCGGCTGTACAAAAAATGCAGTCTACACCCCCTCCACAGAATCCATCGGGCACACAAGGCACTATGCCCGGAGGTGCTGGAGACGCGGACCCATGGGCTTTCAACTTGTTTGGTGGTGGGTATGCACCTCAAATTGATGGATTGGCATGGGACAACGGTCTCAAAATGTCATCGGAAGTTGAAGGTGGCATCCGTTCAAAAAAGAAAACGACAACCTCCACAACAAAAGTGGCCGATGGCAATGAGCATTTTGGAGACGTAAACTGGACCAATACGCGCAACGTCAACACCTACAAAGACAGCGACATTGATTTGGACGTTGGTGTTGAGGCGGAGAGGACGCGCTCTGGAAACTTTGATGGAATGGAGTATGACAGTTCCAACACTCGACGTGTGGACTTGGGGGGTGGTCTGGAACACGGGGCGGGCGATGCGTTGGCCGATGGACGAGTGGACATCTCGATGGCAACCAAGCATGCCGAAGATGGAAAACTCAAGCAGGGCAATTTTGACATTGAGCAGTCTAGAAGAAATGGACACACATTGGACGCCGATTGGCGCGACAAGCGCGGACGAGCCGTAACGGGTGGTCGGTACAGCCACTTCCAAGACGATCGTCAAAAGGTGACAGAAAAGCACGAAGATGGAAACAACGGACGTACAATCCGTAAGACAGCCGGCTCAACACGTTCCAAAGTGGGCGCCGAAAAAGGCAAGACAGGGTATTCGGTTGATCTACAGCATCAGTTCGGTGGTTCCAAGAGTATGGATCGTAAGCAGACCGATGACAATGGCATTTTGCACGAAGAGCTAATCTCTGGTGACTACGATGCCAAGGGTCGTTTTGCCCGTCACAAGAACGGCAATTTCAAAGTGGAGTTTGACGGCAGTGCAGAGGGAGACTTCTCTCAGAGTCAGACGGCAGAAACCATCAACGGAATTGAAAAGAATACGGTGTCAGGGTCTGGAAGCATTGAACAGGCTCTTGATTTGTCCAGAACCAAAACAAATGGCGTTCAGTGGGCAAACGACACCGATGCAGAGGCTGAAGTTGGCATGTCGAAGTCGGTCACGTCCGACATTCAAAATGGAGCAAAAACAAACACTGTATACGGTGGTGTGGATGGTCGTGTACAGGTGGCTCGCGACAAAAAAGGTGCGGTTGATCAGCAATATAATCTAGGTGGAAACCTTGGGTACAAGCACGAAACCAACACCAAAAGTGGTGATCAAGAGTTCAATCGTTCTTTGGATACAAATTTGGCTGTGGCAGGGGAGAGTAAACTGGGTGCCAACGGCAAAAATGCACACAGCATAACAACAGGTTTGGAGAGCAAGGGCAAGACCAAAACGACAACCCAATTGGATGACGGTAGCCACGCGCGAACATGGTCTGGAAAAGCCGGTGTGTCTCATGAAGTACAACTGAAAGACGCTGGGAATGTCAACATCGTCAAAGCCAATGCGGCTGTTGATAGAGACGTTCGACGGGTTACGGAATTGGACGACGGAAAACGCACCAATGATTACAATGTTGGTGGGAGCGTTTCCGAGAGAATGCGCATCAACAAGGACGGCAAACGCAGTCACCGCATCAAAACGGAAGCCCATGCTGGAGCGGGAACCAAACGCGTAATTAACCTAGACGATGGCAAACGCACCAACACGGCAAAGGGCAGTGTAGAAAGTTCACACTTGTTGAAACTCAATCAAAGCGGCACCAAAACCCAAGAAGTGAAAGTCGGTGCCGATGCTGAGGTAGGGACGAAACGGAGCACCAACCTAGACGACGGAAAGCGAACCGTTGGCGTTGGTGGAAATGTGGGTGCATCTGATTTGATTCGCATTGACAAGGATGGCAACAAAGGACATGAGTTGCGTGGAAAGGTGGGTTTGGATGCCTCGTTGAGCCGTCGAAAAGATGTGGAAAATGGTGTGGACAACACAGACGTCAAAGGCGATGTCGGTCTATCAAAGGTGTTGCGCATTGATAAGGATGGCAACAAGGGGCATGAGTTGGGTGTTGGTTTGGGTGTTCAAGCCGATCACACACGCGATCGCACATTGGAAGATGGGACCCTCAAAGAAGGCATCTCTGGTGAACTCAATGCTGGAGACACCATCAAGCGCGACAAGGATGGAAACCGCACCCATTTGGTGGACATCAATGGGGCAATCGATCTCAAACGCGATAGAATGCGAACTGTTCAGGATGGCAAAGTAGATACCAACCTCAAAGGTCGATTGGAAGGTGGAGACAAGATTGCCATTGCCGCCGATGGCGCCAAAACACACACAATTGACGCCAAGCTGAGTGGAGAAGCGGGGCGAACCAGGACCACAGAGTTGGCTGACGGTAAGCGCACCACCAATCTGACGGGAACGGCATCGGGAGCCAATACATCCGTATTGAATCCAGACGGAACCAGTACTCACAAACTCAAGGCAGAAGTGGGGACAACAGGCAGTGTGAAGCGAGAACAAACATTGGCGGATGGTTCACGAACCCGTCAAATCAAAGGCGAATTGGGGTTGGGTGATGAACTTGCCATCGCTGCTGACAAAAGTCAAACCCACACACTCACCGGTAAGGCAGGAGTTTCTGCAGAATCAAAACGGGTGACCAACCACGACGATGGCAAAGAAACGACAACGCTTGAAGGCAAAACGGGCACCCGCGTCAAGCATGTACTTGGCTCTGGCACAACCAGTTTTGATGTCGATAGCAAAGTTGGACACAGTACAACCCGCGATCAGCAACTGAGCGATTCTGTTAAAGAAAGCAACACTACAGGGCATACGGCAACGTTGAACAACGAGTTGGAATTGCAACATGCCGATGGTGTAGAATCCGACTGGGATTTGATTCACAAGAAGACAGCCGCTGGATACACCTTCAAAAAAGATCGAAAACGAACGGAGTCTTTCGATGACCGAACGGAAACCACTGGGCGCAGTCATGAAGTTAAAGTCGATGGAAAGTTGGCCAAGGATTCTCAGAGCGGAAGTGTGGGGTACACGTTGGGTCGTTCCCAAGATGTGAAGATGGATGCAGGGTCCAAGACTGTTGACGAAGAAAAGTTGGGGGTTAAAGCGGGTGCGCAAAGAGACGTGGCGACTGCAGAAGACGGCACCAAGAGTTCCTCGTACAAACTCAGCACTGGGTTCAGCAAGGAAACCAAAAATGAAGTCACTCGAAAGTCAGACGCTGGAACCTTTTCTGAAAAACGCACCCAAAAAGACGGATTGGATCTTGGTTTCTTAACCAAGGACCGTACTGGAACTGTGGGACTTTCTCGCGCCAACACTTTGGTTCGCAAGAATGAAGAGGGCATTGAACGTCATGAAAAGGACAAAACTGGGCTCAATTTTGACACCAAGGGCAACCGCTCTTTGACCCGTGACAGTGAAACACTGCGATATCGCAAAAAGGAAAAGTTGTCTGACAAAATGAGTCTGACGACAGACAAGCACAAGACCACTTTGGGTACAGGGGTTACTAGATCGGTTGATGCGGACAGTGGAGAAGTGTCCTACGGCGCCAACGCCAAAGCATCCTACACTGCCTTGTCTCAGAAAATCAAGTTCAACGAACCTGCAACCTATGACAAAATTAAGGGGTTGAAACTTGGGGACAAAGACACCGACGACTCAGCAAAGGTGAGAACCTTACAAAAGTCGCTCAATAAGTTGGGCTATCGGTTGGTGGAAAATGGCGAGTATGATCAAGCGACATTGAACGCGGTTCGAGATTTTGCCCAGAAAAAAGGTTTCGGTGTGGACGACAAAGGAACCATCACCGATGACTTGGGTTGGGCGATGCCACGCGTGGGACTGTTGGGCAACGGAATGACTGCCGAAGCCAGTTATGAAGCAGGAAAAGCCGAAGGAAATGCAAAAGCAGATGCGGTGTTTAGCAAAGATCAAATCAAAGTCAAAGGGGCAGCGGGTGCCAAGATCACCATGATTGGTGGGAATGCCAAAATCAATCTGCCAGTGCACAGCTTTACATTGGGAGGGGAGCGTTTACAGGCGGCCGTCACAATGGGGGTCAACGCGTCTGTGTTGGCAGAAGTCGATGGGAAAATTGACGTCGATTTGGAGAAGGGTGCCGATAAGTTCAATGCTGGTTTCTCGGGTGGTGCAGAGGCATTTGTGGGTGCCAAAGGAGGCGCCGAGATTGGTGCTGAGTTCAAGTGGTTACGCAGGTCTGGCGATGCGTATTCAGAAGACTTCAAGCGTTTTGCCCGGTCTTTACCTGGGAAAGCCGATGATTGGATCGTCGATCAACTTCCAGAAGAGTTCTGGCCACAATTGTCGAATGTCTTGATGGGTCGTGGACCATCTCGTGTGCTCTATGCCAAAGCGGGTGTAGAAGGAAGAGCTGGGCTTGGTGCATCTGCGAGTTTCAGTGGTGGATTCAAAGACGGCATGGTGCACTTCTCAGGTGACATGAGTGGAACTGTGGGACTCGGTGGTGGTGTAAAAACCGACTTTGGAGTACATGCTGTAGACGGTGCACGATTGGGTGGGATTTGGTCCATTCGAAGCATCAATTACATCTCTGATCACTTGGATGCAGTCGCCACTTGGACCGAAGAGGCGATTGATGAAGTTCAAGTCAAGATTGATGAATACATGGAAGCCAAGAAGGATCAAGGTGGTTTCGGTGGCATGGTTGCCAGTGCTGTGGACTTTATTGGCGATGATTTGTTCAATTGGTGGTAATGCAGTTTGTTGACTGTTGATGGTTTAAAGAGTCCCAGCAATTTGTGCAGTTCTGACGGTGTGAAGAACGTTTTGTGAGGGTATGCCATGAACAAACAAACAGATGATCCGCTCGCGCACGTTTCAAGCTGGCAATGCTGAAGTGGCAATGAATTTTTATGTGGAACTGTTTGAAAACTCGCGAACCGAAAACGGTAAAATTACGATGCCACTCAGCAACTATGGCTTCAGTTCATGCTTTGGATTGGTGATCGATCAGTTCGGTGTATCTTGGCAATTCAACTTGGCTTGAGGCATGTCTTAATCAATAAGATGATTTGATGAGTTTCATCTCTCATCTCTCATTTCTCGTCATCGGTGCAAGGACCATTGCTTGGGAGAAGCACCAAATGAGCGTTTGAAATCTCGACTGAATTGGGAAGAACTTGTATAGCCGACAGTTGTTGCAGCTTCATTTATAGTATGTCCTTTGGCTATCAGCATGGCAGCATTGTTGAGACGCATTGCTTTTACAAATTGGATGGGCGACAGCTTCGTTGCTTCTTTAAACTTACGATGAAATACTGCTCGACTCATTCCAATTTTCGATGTGATGTCATCAATTGAAATGGGTTCATGATAGTGTGCGGATAAATAGCGAATGGCGCGATGAATGCCGTTGTCCATCCCAAACACTTGTCGCACTGCAGTCCCCGCATCTCCTTTCAATACAGAATAGTAGACTTCTCGTAGGCGACTCATGCCGAGTAATGAAGCCGCTTCTGGATGGTTTGCAATCTCTACCAGTCTCCATAGAGAATCTGCAAACAGAGTATCCCAACTCGACAGAGTCAGACCTTTTGAGGGTGTGTGGATGCTTTTCACCAAGGTGGCATTGTGATTGAGTTCCAATGCCATTTCAGTCATCATTCGGATATCAATGCTGATTGAGACACCAAGCAGGGGGTTTTCTGGTGTCGCGGAGGAGATTCCAGCCTCAACTGGCATCGTCATTGTACAACACATGTATCGTTGGTTGTCGTAAACAGTGGACTGTCCATCCAATATGGCTTTCTTTGTGCCACCAACAATGGCTATGACTGTGGGAACATAAACTACAGGAGCACATTGTTTGGGCTCTGTAAATCGAAACAACTGAACACCTGGTATGCAGGTATCAAACAGTCCATCCTCTGTGAGTTCTCGTATCAAGAGGTCTTTGATTGCGGTTTGACTCATGGGTGTATTCTAACCAGAATCGGTCATGGGTCATGTTTTTGAGACGAATGGGCAACTTTTTAAGTCAATATTGCCTATAAATGATGGCGATTGAGAGGTATGTTGTATTTATTCCAAAGGAGAATTTATGACTACACAAGATTTTGGACCCAAAGGGTGGACACCAACAGAACTGGAATCCTTAGAAGGAAAAACCTATGTGATTACGGGTGCATCATCCGGTACCGGGATGGAGGCAGCTCGCATTTTTCTGTCCAAAGGTGCTTCCGTTGTGATGTTGAATCGCAATTTGGAAAAGTCGGAGCGTGTTATTGCCCAACTCAAATCCGATGTCGGAAATGAGGCAGATGTACAGGTCATCCAAATGGATTTGAGTGAATTGTCTTCGGTCCGAAAAGCCGCGGAAGAAGTCCTTCAAAAAGTGCCCAAGATCGATGCGCTAATTTGCAATGCCGCCATCGCTCAGGTATCCACGCAAACACTCACGGTTGATGGATTTGAAAGTCAACTTGGCGTGAACCACTTTGGTCACTTTCTGTTGTCGGGGCTGTTGTTTGATCGACTGAATGAATCTCATGGACGTATCGTTGTTGTTTCCAGTGAGGGGTACAAGTTGGGTGGACGCATCATTCAGTTCGATGATCTGAACTTTGACAAGAAATACAATCCCAACAAGGCCTACAGTCAGAGTAAGCTTGCTCAGATGATGTTTGCCTATGAATTGCAATACAGAATCGAAGCGGCTGATAAGAATGTCCGCGTTCTTGTTTGTCATCCAGGATCATCCAAAACGGGATTGATTGACGAGAAAGCAGGGACCATGACGCGTTTCATTTGGTATCTGATGACATTGACCCCAATGGTTCAATCCGCTGAAAGGGGAGCCTATCCAGAGGTGATGTGTGCAACCAAAGAAGGACTCAAACAACAGGCTTACTATGGACCAACAGGCATGATGA